>NZ_VFVP01000006.1:0-331273 GCF_006442175.1 Mesorhizobium sp. B2-3-14
ATCTACACCAACGCCAATGGCGAGGGCATCCGCTATGCCCGCACCAACGAGACCGGCCTGGCGCAGACCGATTCCTTCGCGCAAGGCGTCGGTTCCACCGCAGTCGGCTACCAGGCGACCGCGACCGGCGTCAGCGCGCTTGCGCTCGGTCGCGACAGCGCGGCCAGCATCGACGGCAGCGTGGCGCTCGGTCAAGGTTCGGTCTCTGACCGCGCGATCGCTCCGGCTTCCGGGCAGATCGCGGCCGGCCCGTCCAACTTCATCCAGTACAACACGACCGACAAGACGCTGCTCGGCGCCGTGTCGGTTGGTACCGCCACGGCCTACCGGCAGATCACCAACGTGGCCGACGGCACGCAGGACCAGGACGCCGTGACTGTGCGCCAGCTGGCGGGAGCGATCGCGGCGGTCTCCGCCACCTCGACGAAATATTTCCATGCCAATTCGACAGCCGGCGACTCGCTGGCGGTCGGAGCGGAATCGGTCGCGGTTGGCCCGACCACGGTCGTCAATGGCGACAATGGCGTCGGCATCGGCAATGGAGCCGTCGTCGACCAGACGGCACCCGGCGGCACCGCCATCGGGCAGAACGCCCATGTCATGCTGGCCGACGGCATCGCGCTCGGCACCGACTCCACCGCCGCCGGCGTGCAATCCATCGCACTGGGCGCCGGCGCCCAAAGCACCTTCGCCAACAGCGTGGCGCTGGGCGCGTCATCCATCACCACGGTCGGCGCGCAGGCCGGCTACACAGCCTTTGCCCTCGGCGCCGCGCAGACATCGGCCGGCGAAGTGTCCTTCGGTGCCGCCGGGGCGGAGCGCAAGCTCACCAATGTCGCGGCGGGTTCGGCCGATACGGACGGCGTCAACGTCTCGCAGTTGCGCGGTGTCTCACAAAACGTTTCCAACCTGTTCGGCGGCGGCACCACGGTCAATCCCGACGGCTCGATCACCGGGCCGACCTACAACATCCAGGGCAACAACTACTCGACCGTCTATGACGGCTTCACCGCCGTCAACAATGCGCTCACCACCATCAACAATGGCGGCGGCATCAAATATTTCCATGCCAATTCGACGCTGGCCGACAGCCTTGCCGGCGGCACCGACGCGGTGGCGATCGGGCCGGAGAGCGTGGCGAGCGGCACCGACAGCCTGGCCGCGGGCCATGGTTCGACGGCGACCGGGCAGGGCGCCGTGGCGCTCGGCCAGGGCGCGCAGGCCAACAATGCCAGCGATGTGGCGCTCGGCTCCGGCTCGGTGTCGCAGACCGCCGTCGGCACGTCCAACACGGTCATCAACGGCAAGACCTACGCCTTTGCCGGCACGACCCCGGACGGCACCGTCAGCGTCGGCGATGCCGGCGCGGAGAGGACGATCACCAATGTCGCCGCCGGACGCGTTTCTTCCGACAGCACCGATGCGATCAACGGCTCGCAGCTCTACGCCACCAACACAGCGATCGAAGACCTGACCAAAACGATCGGCGGCATCGGCGGCACCGTCCAAAACACCGTGCAGTACGACACCGTCACCAATCCGGACGGATCGACGACCAAAATCAACAAGATCACGCTGCAGGGCGGCGATCCGAATGCGCCTGTCGTCATCTCCAATGTCGGCCCCGGCGTTGCCGGCACCGACGCGGTCAACGTCAACCAGCTGAACCTGAACCTGGCTCAGAGCAAGACCTATACCGACCAGGTTGCTGTCACGACGTTGCAACAAGCCAACACTTATACCGACCAGAAGTTCAGCCAGCTCAATTCCGACATCAGCGGCATCCGGGACGAAGCACGGCAGGCGGCGGCAATCGGTCTGGCGGCAGCCTCGCTCCGCTACGACGACCGTCCTGGCAAGCTGAGCGTGGCGGCGGGCGGTGGCTTCTGGCGGGACTCGAGCGCCCTTGCCTTCGGCGCGGGCTACACCAGCGAGGACGGCCGCATCCGTGGCAATGTGTCCGGCACGGCGGCGGGTGGAAATGTCGGTGTCGGCGCCGGGCTGAGCTTCACCTTGAACTGAGGCGGGGACCTGGGGCGGGAATGAACAGGCGAACCGGCCATGTCAGGCCAGGCTCGTATCCGGGAAACCCGTTTGGTTTTCCCGGACTAGCCATGGCATTCCTGACCTGCCTGGCGCTTGCCGGCGGGCTGGCGCCGGCTGCCGCGCAGACGGCTTCGCCCTATAGGGTCAAGCCCTCCGACGTGGTCGTGCCGCCGGACGTGAAGCTCGGACAATACCAGCGCACCATCCGCCCCTTCGAGAACTGGACGCTGATCTGCGACGAGAACCTCAAGGCGCGCAAGAAGGTCTGCAACGTCTCGCAGGTGATCGAGGACGGGGCGGGCAAGATGGCGTTCAGCTGGTCGCTCGCCGCCACCCAGGACGGCAAACCCTACATGATCCTGCGCACCGCGCCGAACGCCAGGAGCGATGGGCTGGTATCGCTGAAGTTCGAGGGGCGCGCCGAATCCATCGACGTGCATTTGAACGGCTGCAACGAAATGGTCTGTGTCGGCATGCTGCCGGTGGGACCTCTGATGCGCCAGGAGATAGCGCAGAAGGCGACGCCGGCGATTTCCTACCCGACCGTCGATGGCCAGACCGTCACCGTCACCGCAACGCTCAAGGGGCTGTCCGAGGCCCTTGCGCCAGTCAAATAACCGAGGCAGCACCGTGAGCCAGCAAGACCCGTTCATCTCCGCGACGCGCAGCAACCCGACCGTCGAGCCGGACCGCAAGAGGACCGTCGAGCCGCCGCGGCGTTGGCCGCGCGTCATCGGTTTGTGTGCGCTGGGGCTGGCCATGATGGGCATCGGCTTCGCCGCAGCGAACTATGCCGCGATCGCCGGTCTCGTCGGCACGCCGACGGCCGCTCAGGCCGGCACGGCGCCGCCCGCGCTGCCGGACTCGCCCTTCCTCCAACACGTCAAGCAATCCGGCGTGCAGGCCTGCTCGACCGTCTATCCAGTGCTCGGACAGCTCTTGACGACCGGCTCGAAATACAGCGTCAAGTCGCTGTGGAGCGACCAGGCCGCCGACAAGCACGCCGTGCAGGCGCTTGTCGGCCTGGACTATGCGACCGAGCACTACAGCGGGCCGGCCGCCGGCATCGTTTTTGCTTCGCCCACCGCCACGGGTTGCGAAGGCACCATGGTGCGGGTGGCGCCGTTCGCCAGCCCCTGCGCCGATGTCACGTCCGCGCTTCCGCAAGGCAGCAAGATCACGGATCATCTCGGACAGGTCGAAGTGTACGAGCTTGGCGGCAACACGGGCGAAGCCCTTCTGCTGCCGACGGGCAACACATGCGTGGTGATTTCCATCGCATCGGCGGCCAAGTGAGAATGTCAGGCGAATGGGCGAGGCGCCCTGGAAAGGATTGCGGACCATGAAATCGCGACGTTTGACAGTCTTGTGCATGGCCTTGCTGTGGAGCGGGCAGGTCGTCTCGGCCGATCTGGTGGAGCCGTCCGAGCCACCGCAGGAGGAGAAAGGCATCTGGGCGGCAATCGCCTACTCCCAGACCGATACCAAATACGGCTTCTTCTGGGGCGCCGACAAGCGGCAGGAAGCGAAGGACATAGCGCAGAAATATTGCGAGAATGCCGGTGGAAAGGCCTGCAACGTCGTTACCGTGTTCCGCAATCACCGTCATTGGACGGACGACGATAAGACCGGATTTCCCTACAAGCATTGCGGCGCGCTCGCCGTGGCAGACAAAGTGGAGCACCGGTTCACCCCGTGGGGCGTGAACTCCGCCGAGACCCGCCGGGAAGCGGAGGATCTCGCCCTGCAGGCCTGCGAGGCAGGGGGGACCCAATGCAAGATCCGTGAATGGGTCTGTACGTGACGATAAACACGGGTCCTCGAGCCGCTACTTCGGGCATTTGCCCGGCACCCAAGAGAAGGCAGTATTCATTGGTTCGTAGACAGCTTTTCCTGAAGGCAGCCGTCATCTGCGCGGCTGCCTTCGCCGCTTCGGTGCCGGCCGTTTTCGCGCAACAGCAGCAGGCTTCGCTTCCCAATGGCGCATCGTCGCTCCAGGAAACCTATCAGGACTGGCAGCTCGCCTGCGGGATGCAGGACAATGCCCGGGTCTGCACGGTCACGCAGGACCAGACGCAGAAAAACGGCCAGAGGCTTCTGGCCGTTGAACTGCGCGTGGGGCAGAAGGGCGGGCTGATCGGAACCTTGCTGCTGCCCTTCGGCATCCTGTTCGAGCCCGGCGTGACGCCCCAGATCGACGACCAGCCGCCCGTCGGGGCGTTGAAGTTCAGGACCTGCCTGCCGAACGGCTGCGTGGCGCTGTTTCCGATCGACCGGGCGCTGATGCAGAAGCTCAAGGCGGGGACCGAGCTGAAACTCGACGTCACCACCGCGGCCGACACCAAGCTGAGTTTTCCGGTGTCGCTGAAAGGCCTTGGCGCCGCCCTCGATCGCATGGTCGCGCTGAGCGCACGTTGACGAGTAGATGCCAAGCGGCCATCACCAACGAGGGTGCCGTACGCGACTGCCGGCGGATGCCAAGGTCCTCGTCCCCTGCGGGCGCTCAGCGTCATACCGGAGCCTGACCCGGTCGGTCATTTCAAAAGGCCCATTGCAGCGCGAGGCCGATAACCGACAATCCCATCGCAGTCGTCGCGAGCCAGCCGAGAAAGCGCAGCCAGCCCTCGACGGGGAATTCGCCCATGATTTCGGAACGCCCGGTCATCAGCATCATGACGACCATTACGGGGACCGCGCATATGCCGTTGATGACGGCGCTCCAGTAAAGCGCCTTGATGGGATCGATCGGCGTCAGCATGATCCCCATTCCCAGCACCACGGCGGCGGCCAAGGTCGCATAGAACGCCATCGCTTGCTTCGGCTTGCGCTCCAGCCCCACTGGCCAGCGGCGCGCCTCGCCCACGGCGAAAGCGGCCGAGCCGGCGAGAACCGGCACGGCGAGAAGGCCAGTGCCGATAATCCCCATCGCAAAAATCACAAAGGCGAATTTGCCCGCGACCGGCTCCAGTGCCTTGGCTGCGTCGGTGGAGGAATTGATGTCGGTCACCCCCGCCTTGTGCAGGGTGGCGGCCGTCGTGACAATGATTGCAATGGCGATCAGGTTCGAAAAAGCCATGCCCACCAAGGTGTCGGCGCGAATGCGCTGGAACGCGCGCGGCGCCTGCCACGGTGCCCATTTCAGCGGCTTGGCCTTCGGGTCGATCTTCTCCTCTTCGACCTCTTGCGATGCCTGCCAGAAGAACAGGTAGGGAGAAATCGTGGTGCCGAGTATGGCCAGAAGCGTCGTGAAGAACGCCCGGCTCCATTCGACATGCGGAACAACGATTCCCTTGAGCGCCTCGCCCCATGGGATATCAGCCAGAAACGCGGCCACCACGTAGGCAAAGAGGCTCAGCGTTGTCCATTTCAGGACCGTGACGTAGCGGCTGTAGTCAAGGAAGACGATCGCCAAAACGCATGCCACGCCGAACGCAACGACGTAAAGCGAGCTTGGGCCGCCCACCAGCAACCACAATGCATCAGCCATCGCGCTCAGGTCCGCCCCGATGTTGATCACGTTGGCGGTGAACAAAAGCAAGGCTACAAAATACATCAGCGGAGATGGGTAGTGCCGTGCGAGGTTGCCGGAAATACCTCGACCTGTCGTCCGGCCTATTCGCGCTGCTATCTCCTGGATCGCGACCATGAGCGGAAAGGTGAAGACCATCGTCCAGCCGACATTGAACCCCAACTGGGCGCCCGCCTGGCTGTAGGTGCCGATGCCCGAAGGATCGTCGTCCGAAGCGCCTGTGATGAAACCAGGCCCGATTGTGCGCAGCAGCCGCTGGAATGGCCCTTTTGCCCGAAGATTGCTCTGTTTCTCAGAGACTTCGGCGCTTATGTTGCTCATGCAGGTGCTCCAAATACGGGGTCCCTTCCGTAATCCGCCTGAAGCAAAATTCGGCGATCGCCATTCGGTTCCGTTAGCTATCGCTGAAACGCCGTTGGTGCCGTGTCGCCAGGTCGTGCTTGCTTTGCCGGCGATATGCTATTTCTCAGGCGCGCGATCGAGCGAAGGTCTCGGCGATCGCGAGAACCGCGGCGTGTATAGGTCCCGCGGTGAGACTGGGCATGATCGACGCGTCGACGACAAAAAGATTGTCGAGCGCCTTCAGCCGCAGATCCGCATCGACGACGGCGTCCGGGTCCTTGCCCATCCTGCAAGTGCCACAGGGATGATGGTGCGTGATGACCGACTGCGCGATGAAGTCGTCCATGTCAGCCGCGCTGTTCAGGCTGCCTGGCAGGAGTTCGCGCTCGCGCCAGCCGGCGAGTTCATCCCGATGTCCGATCGTCCGGGCTGCCTCGAGCGCCTGGCGAAACAGCGCACGGTCCCGGCCGCTTTGCAAATATGCGGGGTCGATGATCAACCGATCATCGAGCTCCGGCCCGCTTATGCGCACGCTGCCGCGGCTCATCGGATGGGTGATCCCGAACAGCAGCGAATATGCGGTGCCGGCGGAAGGCGCCTGAAAGCGTTCGGACACGATGGGCGCGATGCCGCAACCAACGACAATTTCGGGCTGACCGGTACCGGTGAACCCGTCGGCGCGCATATAGGCCATCGATTCCGAGTGCTGGAGGCGCGATGGAGGAACGGGCCTGCGAGCCGCATAAAGGTTGCCGGCGCCAAGCAGGTGATCCTGAAGGTTTCGACCGACTTCCGGCATATCGATCAAGCAGCCAGCGCCGGCGGTATCGAGCATGTCGTGCGGACCGATGCCCGAGCGCATCAGCAAAGCCGGACTTTCCAGCGCGCCGGCGCAAAGGACAATTTGATCCGCGAGGATTTCGACCGGACCCTGTCGCCCCACGATTTCGAGGCCGTGGACCCGATTGCTCGCCAGGTTAAGCCGCCGCACTCGCGATCCCGTGAGGATGGTCAGGTTCTCGCGGCCTCGAACAGCCGGCGTGAGCCAGGCGTCCGCCACCGTAACCCGCCGCCCATCGCGAATGTTCAAGGAGTTCGGGGTGACGCCGATCATCTCCCCGCTGTTGTGCCCTTCAAGACGCGGCAGGCCGAGCGAAGCGCCGGCTTCGATAAACGCGCGCGCGACCGGACTGACCTCGTCGGCCGGCAAATGGACGGGCATCGGCCCGCCCTTGCCGTAAAGGCCGTTGCCGCCGAGCGGGTGATCCTCGATAGCCCGAAACGCGGGCAGCAATTCATCCCAGCTCCATCTGTTATCGCCGGTCGCGTCGACCCATGCCTGGAAGTCCCGGGGATGACCACGCATGTAACCCATCGCGTGCAGGCAACTCGAGCCGCCGACCACCCGCCCGCGCGCCCAGCGATGCACCCGGCCAGCGGTCCCGGCTTGCGGCTCCGTGCGATAGTCCCAATCGTAGCCACGGCCCTGAAGTGCCGGCCATGCGGCGGGGTTCCAGATGTCGGGATCCACCGCTTCTTCGCCTGCCTCGATCAGCAGAACGCGGCTGTCCGGCTTTTCACTCAGTCGCGCCGCAAGCAATGCGCCAGCCGACCCGCCGCCGACGATGACGATATCGGCATCCCGTTCGCGCTCAAAATTCGCCCAGCTCATCATCACTCCATCTGACGCTTGCGTATTTGGATGGTCGGCAAGTTTGGCGCCGGCACGAGGTGGCCTACGCATCGACCGTTCGCGGACAGTCGATCCGCGACATCGTCAAAGGCTTCGGGTTTCAGGCGGAGCAACTGTCTTTCGAAAAACTCAAATCGCGCTGTCCATGGACATCTTCGCTGCCGCTTTGGCCTTCAACAGGTGATTTTTGGAGGCCTTGCGGGCGGCCTTCTCGTCGCCGGCGGCGATGGATTCGTATATCTCCTTCATCTCCGCCAGGCTGCTCTGTGCCCTGCCATCCAAGGACATCGATCGTCCGCGAAAGAAGCTGATCCTGGCCACAAGGCCACGATGGACCTCCTCAAGAATCGGGTTGCCGCAATTGGCCAGTATGATCGAATAGAAGTCCGCGGCGGTCATGACCTGTGCCAGGCTGTCATTGCTGGACGCCGCCGCTTCGAACGCGGAAAGAGATTTCTCGAGTTCAAGCAACTGCTCCGGGGAAATTCTCGACGCGCAGCGTCCCGCGGCCTCGACTTCAAGCAGCTCTCGAACCTCGTAGATGGCGGTTGCCACTTCCCACGTAAGCGACGGTATCGACGGCCCGCGGTTGGGGACGATCTCGATCAGGCGCTCGGCCTCGAGACTGCGCAAAGCCTCCCTTAGCGAAGGGCGGCTGATGCCAAGCTGTGTGCACAGCTGACTCTCGATGAGGCGGCTTCCCGGCTGGAACAATCCGGAGAAGATGGCGAGCCGTAACTTGTCGACGGTCTCGCGTTGAACTGTTCGTGGGGAAATTCGCAAATTCAAATCTGGAGGCATCTCTAACGTCTCATCGGTTTGAGTCGCAATCTCCTAACCAGCATACGTCACGCCGTGGAAAATAGCCAGATTGTCAAATCTGAAGATTGCAAGAATGTCAGACAATCTGCTTGACGTCCTTCTGGCTGTATGATCCTTTTGACCGAGACGGGCAGTGACGGTGAGGATCATGAACATTGCGGCAGGGATAGCTTCCGACCAATTTGGCTCGCGACGCATCGACACCGGCCGCATCACCTTGAATGCGCGCGAGGCGGGCAACGGCCCGTTGATGCTGTTTTTCCATGGCATTACCTCCAATTCCGCGGTCTTCACGCCGTTGATGGCTCGGCTCTCGGATCGCTTCACCGCCGTGGCCGTCGACCAGAGAGGGCACGGCCACAGCGACAAGCCGGAAGGCGGTTACGATGCGCATGACTATGCCGACGACATTGCCGGCTTGATCCGCACCCTCGACCGGGGTCCTGCCATCCTCGTCGGACATTCGCTTGGCGCGAGAAACTCCGTCACGGCAGCCGTGCGACATCCGGAACTGGTGCGGTCGGTCATCGCAATCGACTTCACGCCCTATATCGAGACCGAAGCGTTGGATGCGCTGGAAGCCCGGGTAAACGCGGGAAGCCAGCTTTTCGAGGATATCAAGGCCGTCGAAGCCTATCTTGCTGGCCGCTATCCGAACATTCCCGCCGACGCCATCAGGATCCGAGCCGAGAGCGGCTATCAGCGGGTCGACGGCGGGCTGCGACCATTGGCGTCGCCCGCGGCCATGGCCCAGACGGCCAAGGGCCTGCGATCGGACCTGGTGCCCGCCTATCGGGATGTGGCGAAGCCCGTCCTTATCGTTCGGGGCGAGGCGAGCAAATTGGTTTCGGCGGCGGCGCTGGCAAAAACAAGCCGGCTGCGGCCCGATCTGCCCGTGGTCGTCGTTCCGGGCGCCGACCACTACGTCAACGAGGTATCTCCCGAGATCACGCTGAAAGCGATCACGAATTTCATCGACGCCTGACGGCCCAGCACGCCGTCTTCTTGTACGCAGCATCAGGATAGAAAATGGCCAATGTAAACAAAACCCAGGGTAAGGCGCGCCGTGCCGAGGTCGCTGGCGGCGGCTTTGCCGGTCTGACCGCCGCCATCGCTCTGAGGCAGAACGGTTGGGATGTCAGGCTGCACGAAAAGAGCTCGGAGCTGCGGGCATTCGGCGCGGGCATCTATCTCTGGCACAATGGCCTTCGCGTGCTCGAAGGACTGGGCGCCCTGGATGATGTTCTCCAAGGTTCGCATACGCCCCCGACCTACGAGACCTGGATGCATAACAAGTCGGTTTCCAAGGAGACGTTCAACGGCCTCCCGTGGCGCATCATGACCCGGAGCCACCTGCATGACGCCCTGGTCAACCGCGCCCGCGCGCTGGGTGTCGACGTATCGGTCAACTCCGAAGCGGTCGCCGCCGATCCGGAAGGCCGCCTGACGCTTCAGACGGGAGAGGTTCTCGAAGCCGACCTGATCGTCGGCGCCGACGGCGTTGGCTCCAAGGTCAGGGACTCCATTGGCTTCAAGCAGGACCGATGGGTCTCCAAGGACGGTCTCATCCGGCTGATCGTGCCTCGCAAGAAGAAGGAACTCGGTCACGGCGAGTGGGACAACACCATAGACATGTGGAACTTCTGGCCGCGCGTTCAGCGGATCCTCTACTCGCCCTGCAACGAGAATGAGCTTTATCTCGGCCTCATGGCTCCAGCCGCCGATCCGCGGGGGTCGCAGGTGCCGATCGATCTCGAGGTCTGGGTCGAGATGTTCCCTTTCCTGGAGCCGTGCCTGATCGAGGCGGCGAAGCTGAAAACAGCCAGGTACGACAAGTACGAAACGACCAAGCTTGACAGCTGGACAAGAGGCAAGGTCGCCCTGGTGGGAGATGCCGCGCATGCGATGTGTCCGGCTCTTGCCCAGGGCGCCGGTTGCGCGATGGTCAATGCCTTCAGCCTGTCGCAAGATTTGCAGACTGGCTCTTCGGTCGAGGACGCGCTCGTCGCGTGGGAAAAGCGCATTCGCCCGATCACCGATCGCTGCCAGGCGCTGTCCGGCGACTATGCGGCGAACCGCTCGCTCTCGAAGGGAAACATGTTCACGCCGGCGGCATTGGAAGCAGCCCGCTACGACCCGCTGCGCGGCGTCTTCTCATGGCCGCAGTAGCATCGGACGAGCCGCTCAACGCATTAATCGGCGCGCGCGCAAGCTGCGCTCCCTTCAGGAGATAAAGATGAACTATTCCAGTGAAGTCGAACGGGATTACGATGTCAGGGGGTGGTACGCCTCGGTCCAGGAAAGCCGGCATGATGGCGGCCAGCCTGGCGAGACCCTCGTCAAAGTCGCGACTGGCGTGGTCATCCGCAATCCGTTCGCCGGAAAGTTCGTCGCCGAACTGTCCGACCTGACCAATCCCAGTTCAGCCATCGGTCATGCGCTCGGCGAGCGGGCGGTGGCGCTGCTCGGCAACAGGCCGGTCGAAAGCTATGGCAAAGGCGGTATCGCGGGCACATCCGGCGAGCAGGAACATGTCGTCGCCTGCATCACCACGGTGTTCGGAGATCCGCTGCGCCAGCAAGTGGGCGGCGGCAAGGCCTGGATCTCGTCGGTCAGCAAGGTCGCCGCAGCCGGCACATCCATCGATATCCCGCTTGCCCACAAGGACGAGCTCTACATCCGTTCCCACTATGATGCCGTCACATTTTCGGTGCCGGATGGCCCGCGCCCCGATGAGCTTTTGATCTGCGTGGCCGTCGCATCGGGTCCGCGCGTTCATCAGCGCGTCGGGGGCAAATCCGTCGCCGACCTCAAGGCCGGTGTCTAGTTCGATCGAAATTGGCGAAGGACGAATTCCATGCCCCTGAACATCAAGGACCTCAAGATTACGTCAGCGGATTTCAAGCCGCTCGGGAAGTTGCGCGACGAGCATGCCGGCGACAAAGGCAATGTGTTGCCCAGGCTTACGGTCAGCGGCGTCCCCGCGGGCACGAAGGAACTCGCGGTCATCTGCCATGATCCCGACGCGCCCTTGCCCAACGGCTTCACCCATTGGGTCGTCTACGGCATCGATCCGTCGACCACCGATCTTTCGGACGCGCAGGAAAAGTTTCGCGTCGGGCCAAACGGCGCCGGCGGCAAGCAGTATTACGGGCCCCAGCCGCCTGCAGGCCATGGAGAACATCACTATTACTTCTGGGTCTATGCCCTGGACACCAAGGTCGAAGGGACGCCTACCAGGGAGGAGTTCCTGCAGAAATACGCCGGGAACATCATCGAGCAAAACCGGATCGTTGGCCTCTACGAAAACAAGTGAAATCCGCGACGCCGGCGACCGATAACTAAGAATAAAAATGGTCGCCAGCGCCGCGCAATGGGAGAATTTGGAAATGAAAGACAACAGCCCAGCACACCAGACCGTCTTCGAAGAGCTGGTCACGGCGACGAAGATCCTTCTGAACGAGGGCATCATGGATACGTTCGGGCACATCAGTGCCCGTGACCCCCAGGATCCCCAAAGCTTCTTCCTGGCGCAGAAGCTTGCTCCGAGCCTGATAACCGTCGACGACATCCAGCGTTTCAATCTCGACGGCGAGACGTCGGACAATCGCCCGTCCTATCTTGAGCGCTACATCCACAGCGAGATCTACAAGGCGCGGCCCGACGTCCAGTGTGTGCTCCACACCCATTCTCCCGCTGTCCTGCCGTACTGCTTCGTCGATACGCCGCTTCGGCCGGTCACCCACATGGGAGCTTTCATCGGCGAGAAAGTCCCGGTCTACGAGATTCGCGACAAGAATGGCGACGAGACGGATCTCTTCGGCGGCAGCCCCGGGATCTGCGCTGATATCGCCGAAAGTCTCGGCAACCAGACAGTGGTGCTCATGGCGCGGCATGGCGTCGTCAATGTCGGCAACTCCGTGCGTGAGGTCGTCTTCCGGGCGTTCTATCTCGAGCAGGAAGCGGCAGCGCTCACGGCCGGCCTGCGGATCGGCAACATCAAATATCTGTCGCCGGGCGAGATAAAGACGGCAGGAAAACTCGTCGGCGCCCAGATCGATCGAGGATGGAATCACTGGTCGCAGCGTCTGAGAGAGGCCGGCCTGGCCTAGTGCCGGCCGCCTTGAGGAATACCTAGTCCATCCGGCCCCGGCCGGGATGGTCCAGGCTCGGTTTCAATAGTTCCCTGGCGCAGGAGCGCCGGACCAAGACAATGAAACGCACCATGCCGCACGCGGAAAGTTACGACTACATCATCGTTGGGGCCGGATCGGCCGGTTGCGTGCTCGCCAACCGGCTGAGCGCCGACCCCGGATGTTCGGTGCTGCTGCTCGAGGCCGGCGGCTGGGATCGCGACCCCATGATCCACATCCCGCTTGGCTGGGGCAAGATCCTGACCGAGCGTCGCCACGACTGGATGTATTTCTGCGAACCGGAAGACAATGTTGGCGGACGCAGGGTCGAGTGCGCCCGCGGCAAGGTGATTGGCGGGTCGTCGTCGACCAACGCCATGGCCTATGTGCGGGGAAATCGCGGCGATTACGATCGTTGGGCGGCCAGCGGGCTCCATGACTGGTCGTACGACAAGGTGCTGCCCTATTTCCGCAAGCAGGAGAGCTGGGAAGGAGGCGCGAACCATTTTCGCGGCGGCAATGGTCCGGTCAGCACCCAGTTCTGCCGTTACAAGGACCCGCTGATCGACGCGTTTGCGCAGGCCAGCGTGCAGGCAGGATATCCACAGACGGACGACTACAATGGTGAGCGGCAGGAAGGTTTCGGCCGCCTCCAGATGACGATCTCGAAAGGTCGGCGCAGCTCGACCGCGTCCGCCTATCTGCGGCCAGCCCTGAAGCGGCCCAATTTGACCGTGCTGACCGGAGCGACGGCGACGAAGATCACGCTGGAGGGCACGCGCGCCACCGGCGTGGTTGTGAACCATGGCGGCGGCCAACGGTCGGTCGTCGCCCGCAAGGAAGTCCTGCTCTCGGGCGGCGTCATCAACACGCCGCAACTTCTGATGCTGTCCGGCATAGGGGCGCCAGAGGAACTCGCGACGCACGGTATCCAGACGCGGGTCAACCTGCCGGCGGTCGGCAAGAACCTGCAGGATCACGTCTCGGTCATTCTCATGTACCGGCGCCGGGCTCCGGGCGGCCCTTTCCTTCGCAACATGCGTGCCGATCGGATCGGGTTCGATTTCGCCAAGACCTACTTCACGGGACGAGGTTTCTCGGGAGATGTGCCCGGCGGGGTCGTCGCGTTCCTGAAAAGCGGCCCGGAGCGTCCGTTGCCAGATGTGCAACTACTGTTCACGGCCGCCCCGCTCGCCGCGTGGCCGTATTTGGAGCCGTTCAAGGCGCCGTTTCCGGACGGGTTCGCCACACGGATCGTGGCGACGCAGCCTGAAAGCCGGGGCGCGGTGAAATTGGCCTCGGCCGATCCTCTCGCGGCGCCACTGATCCACCAGAATTTCCTCGCCTCGCCGAAGGACTGGGCCTCGCTTCGGGCCGGCTTCCGAGTGGCGAGGGACCTCGCGTCGCAGCCCTCCATGCAGCCCTTCATCGAGGCGGAGTTTTTCCCTGGCCCGAAGTGCCAGAGCGACGACGAAATCGATGAGCATATCCGCAAGACCTCCATCACCGTGCATCACCCGGCAGGAACCTGCCGGATGGGCGCCGACGCGGCCTCGGTCGTCGACCCGCAATTGCGGCTTCGTGGCGTCGACGGCCTGAGAGTGGTGGACGCTTCCGTCATGCCCGACCTGGTCTGCGGAAACATCAACGCGGCGGTGATCATGATTGCCGAGAAAGCCGCCGATCTCGTCGCGGCATCAAAAGCGGCAACGCAAAGCAGGGCAGCATAATGATCCAGCGTATCGCCATCATCGGTCTGGGTACGATGGGGCCTGGCATGGCCGCCCGGCTCGCCAGGGGCGGCCTGCAGGTCGTCGCCTACGATGTTGCCCCGGCCGCGATCGAGCGCGCGGGGTCCATGCTGGGCGTGGCCGAGGGCGTTCTCGACGCCCTGGGTATCGCGGCGCCACCGGCCGGCGCCGGAACGGTCCGCTTCACGGATGACATCGCAGACGCGGTATCGGGCGCCGACCTCGTCATCGAGAACGTTCCTGAAAACATTTCGATCAAGGCCGATGTCTATCGCACGATCGACAGCCTGATCGCATCGGACACAATCGTGGCGTCCGACACGTCGGGCATCCCGATCACCAAGCTGCAGGCGCACATCTCCTATCCCGAGCGGATGGTGGGCATGCACTGGTCGAACCCGCCGCATATCATCCCGATGATCGAGGTGATCGCAGGCGAAAAGACCGCGCCGCGTATCGTGACGACGATTCGCGACCTGATCCGCTCGATCGGCCTCTTGCCGGTGGTGGTGAAGAAGGATGTTCCGGGCTTCGTCGAAAACCGCGTGCTCTATGCGTTGCTGCGCGAGGCGGTCGACCTTGTCGAGCGCGGTGTCATCGAGCCGGAAGATCTCGACACCTGCGTCTCGTGGGGCATCGGCTACAAGATCGCGGTCATCGGGCCGATGGCGCTGCTCGATATGGCGGGCCTCGATATCTACAAGTCCGTTTCGTCGTTCCTCAACGCCGATCTCTCCAATCGCGACGATGTCGCGCCGATGGTGCTGGAAAAGACGAACGCGTCGAAGCTCGGCATCAAGTCGGGGGAGGGCATGTTCTCCTACACGCCCGAGCAGACAAAGGCGCTGCAAGGCGAACGGGCGCGCAAGCTCGTCGCGGTGCGTCGCATCCTGGAGGGCCGGGAGTAGCCATGACACATCGTGCTCACAAGGCCGGTCGGGTTGGGGTACCGCATGGAGGACCAAGCCATGCGTGTTGAAACCATCCGGGCAGCCGGTGGCCGGCCGGCCCATATACGTCACGACGACCTGATCTCCGCCAAGGGCGTTTCGGTGGTCATGGCCAGGCAATTGGTTCTGCAGAACATCGATCTTTCGGTACCGAAGGGATCGTTTGTTTCTCTCATTGGTCCTTCCGGCTGCGGCAAGAGCACCTTGCTGAAGGTTCTGGCCGGACTTGTAAATCCGACAAGCGGCAGCGTTTCGATCGCCGGGCTTTCGCCGGTCGAGGCGGCGCGCAAGCGCATGATCGGCCTCGTCTTCCAGGACGCCAACCTTTTGCCGTGGAAGAACGCCGTCGACAACGCTTCCATGCTGCTAGGTATCGCCGACAAGTCGCTTTCGCGCGCGCAACTACGGACGCGCGGACAGGAGATGCTTGAGCTGGTGGGCCTGGGCGACAGCGCCCACAAGCGTCCGAACGAATTGTCAGGCGGCATGCGCCAGCGCGTCGCCATCGCGCGGGCGCTGGCGCTCGATCCGGCGGTGCTGCTGATGGACGAGCCGTTCGGCGCGCTCGACGCCATTACCCGCGACCAGATGGGTCAGTCGCTGCTGGAGATCTGGCAGCGCACCGGCAAGACCATCGTTCTTGTCACCCACTCCATCGACGAGGCCATTCATTTGTCTCGCCATGTTCATGTGCTGGGGATCAAGCCCGGCCGGATCACCGAGAGCCTCGATATTGGCCTGCCCTATCCGCGCGATCTGTCGGTGACGGAAGATCCGGAGTTCGTCAGGCTGGTGGTTCAACTGCGCACGATGCTGCGCGCCAGCCACCAACCGGGAGGCGTGTCATGAGCGATCAACCCATCACCAATCCCTCCGACTCGCGGCTTGCGTCCGGCTGGGTGGCCGCGACCGGGAGCTGGCTGCCGGCGGTCATACTTTTGCTGGCGACGATCGTCGTATGGGAAGCCGTGGTGCGGATTTTCGCTATCTCCGCCTTCATCATTCCTGCCCCGTCCGAGATCGCGCAATCGCTGGTCGCGCAATGGGCTACGCTGATGCAAGCGACACTGGTGACGGCAGGCGAGATCCTGTTCGGGTTCCTTGTCTCCGTCGTTGTCGGCGTCGCCATTGCGCTGGTCATCGTGCGCTTCGACTGGCTGGGGCGAGCGCTTTATCCGCTGGTGGTGTTGTTCCAGAACGTGCCGAAGGTGGCGCTGGCGCCGATCTTCATTCTCTGGTTCGGCTATGGGCTCGCGCCCAAGATCGGCTTGATCCTGGTCATCGCCTTCTTTCCGGTGACATTGTCGATGCTGGCCGGCATGCAGTCGGTCGACCGCTCGCTGCTGTCGCTGATGAATTCGGTCGGCGCCAGCCCGACGCAGATCCTGTTCAGGATCCGCGTTCCGCATTCGCTGCCGAACCTGATGGCGGGAACCAAGATCGCGGCCACGCTGAGCGTGATCGGCGCCATCGTCGGCGAATTCGCCGGCGCCTCGGACGGCTTGGGCTACGTCATCCAGTTCGCCTCGACCCAGCTCGACACCGCACTGGTCTTCGCGGCGCTGCTGCTCGTCTCCGTGCTCGGCATCGCCTTCTACTACGCCGCCGAAATCCTCGAACGCATCGTGGTGCCATGGGCACCGAAATTCAGCCGGACCTAGGCCTCTCGATCAACCACCGTCAATAAAAAAGGAACAAAAATGCTGAGACGCTCACTTATCAAGGTAGCCACGCTTGCGGCCTTTGCCGGCGCGCTTGGCTTCTCGAACGCGGCGCTGGCGGCTGACAAGGTCACCGTCCAGCTCGATTGGGTGGTGCGCGGCAACCACGCCATGTTCTTCGTCGGCAAGGAAAAAGGCTTCTTCGCCAAGAACGACATCGACGTCGCCGAAATCCGCAAGGGTTCGGGTTCGCCGGATGCCATGCGGCTGGTGGGCAACGGGAACGCGGATTTCGGTTTCGGCGATCTTCCCACGCTCGCCGTGGCCCGCTCGCAGAGCGTTCCGGTGGTGGCGGTGGCAGCCGTCAACCAGCACTCGCCGCTGGCAATCATGTCGCTCGCCAAGACGGTGAAGCTCACCAAGCCGGCCGATCTCAAGGGCCTGACCATCGGCATTCATCCAGCGGGCTCGACCTACATCTTTTTCAAGGGCTTCCTGGCGGCCAACGGCCTGACCGAAAAGGACATGACGCTGAACAGCGTCTCGCCGCCCTATGAAAGCTATCTGCTTCTCGGCCGGGTCCAGACGGTGGTCGGCTATGTCGACGCCGAGGTTCCCGAACTGGAGGCCAAGGCGGGCGGTCCCGGTTCGCTCAGCATCATGATGGGCGCCGACCATGGCTGGAAGGCTTATGGCTCCGGCCTGTTCACCTCGGAGACAATGATCAAGGACAAGCCGGACGTCGTCGCCCGTTTCGTCAAGGCCTACAGGGAAGCCTTCGACTATGTTGTCGCCCATCCGGAAGAAGCCGCCGAGATCACTGCCAAGGCTGCTCCAGGCTATGCCGACAAGAAGGATGTGCTGCTGGCGCAGATCAACGCCGACATCGCCTCCACCTTCACCAGCCCCGACACCAAGGATCACGGCCTCGGCTGGATGACGAAGACGCAGTGGGAGGAAACGCTGAAGACGCTCACCGACCAGGGCGTGCTCAAAGCCGCGCTATCGGCCGACGACGTCTTCACCGACAAGTTCCTGGCGAAGGAATAGGGCACGATGGCCCGGACGGACCGATCAATGAGCGCCTACCGGCATGCCAGGCTGTCCTGCTCCATGCCGCAGGACACCTCGCGCTCGCCTTTGGCGGCGTCGGTTCGGTCGAGCGCGATCTGCCCGCGCGTGGCATATGCGCGACCCGCGAGGCCACACCACAGGCGCTCGACCGGCAGGTTTTCGCGCTTGTCGTTGAGGATGGTGAAGGTGCCGGTCTTGGGATCGAACCAGAGTTCGACACGAGCGCTCATGCCCGGCTCTATCGTGGCGATCCCTTCTGAATACCAGTGGGCGAAGTCGGCGTTGCAGGACACGCCTTCCTTGCCGGCATTCGAAATCGTCAACGGCACCATATCGAGCCCGTCGGTGCCTTTGCGGACGATCACGTGGTGCAACTCAACGGCGTTGGCAAGCGATGTGAACGCCAACATCACGGGGAGGACATAACGGATTTTCACTTTGCCTGAGCTCCATGGGTAGCTTTCTCAGGCAGTCTATCTCGCTTGTGCGCAATAACAATAAAAATATCGATTGGAAATCAAACAGAGAGGGTAACATGTTAAAGATCCTGAAGGGTAGCGTAAGTGCATTAATACTGTCTGGTATCTTGATGGGCGGCGCGCTTGCCGGCGAAGTCAAGTCGATCGCCATCCTCACGCCTGAAGAAGGCACGGACTATGGCTGGAACCAGCAAGGCATCGACGCCGCCAAGGCAGCTGGCAAGGCAGCCGGCGTCGAGGTGGTCGTGGCCCAGGGCCTCGGCTATGGCGATGTCCGTCCGACGCTGCGCGAGCTCGCGTCCGACGGCGCCAGCCTGCTGATCGCGCATGCCAGCGGCTACAACACCTCGGCGCCCGAGATCGCCAAGGAACTGAAGGTTCCGGTAGCGATCGTCGATACGCCGAACGGGCTCGAGAAAGGCCTCGTCGCCGACTACACGCTGAGCGGCCACCAGGGCGCCTATCTGGCCGGCCGTCTCGCCGCCAAGATGTCGCGCTCGAAGTCGGTCGGCATCGTCGTCTCCGGCGAACCGCCATCGTGGAACTCGCAGTCGGCGGCGTTCGCGCAAGGAGTGAAGGCGGAGAACCCGGACGTCAAGATCACCTATGCGGTGATCGGGCCGGCCGCCTACAGTGACGCTGCCGGCGGCAAGCGCGTCACCGAAAGCGTCATCGCCTCGGGCGCCGACATCATTTTCGGCCAGGGCAACGGCTCCAGCTTCGGCATGCTCCAGGCGGTGGAGACGACCAAGGCCGCCGATGGCGGCAAGGTCTATTTCATCGACGTCATCGGCGACAAGTCGCCAATCGACAAGGGCTTCCTGCTGTCATCGGTGGTGTGGAACATCGAACCGGTCTACGCGGCGATGATCGCCGACTTGAAGGCCGACACGTTCGGTACCAAGCATTATTCGATCGGCCTCAAGGACGATTCCGTGCAGTTGCTGAAGACCGCCGCCATCCCCGACAAGGTCTGGAGCGAAATCCAGGCGCTGCGCGAGGACGTCATTTCCGGCAAGATCAAGGTCGAGCCAGTCTATGACGCGGCCGCCGTCAGGGCACTGATGACAAGCGTCGCCCAGTAAGGCGATCAGAAGTCGGCTGCCGGAGGGGCGATCGGTTCGCCCCTCCGGATATTTCCCGTTTTCCAGTGCTGGGCTTTCATGAGCAGTCTTTCTTCATCGCCCGTCGACAGCCGCGACATCGTCGCGCTCGAAGCCGTGACCAAACGCTTTCCCGGCATCGTCGCCAACGACAGCGTCGACCTGTCGATCCATCCTGGCGAGGTGCATGTACTGCTCGGCGAGAACGGCGCGGGAAAATCCACCTTGATCGGCATGCTGTCGGGCCTGCAGCAGCCGGACGAGGGGCGCATACTTGTCGACGGCAAGCCGACGCCGATCACCTCGCCACGCCATGCGCTGGCGCTTGGCATCGGAACGGTGTTCCAGCACATGATGCTGGTGCCCACCCTGACGGTCGCCGAGAACCTGCTTCTTGGCGGGCCCTGGTGGCAGCGCCCGAGGACCGAAGAGCTTGCGGCCCGCGTGGCCGAGATCACCAGCAGCCTCGGCATCACGGTAAAACTGCATGCCAAAGTTTCGGAACTTTCGCTCGGTGAGCAGCAGCAAGTCGAAATCCTGCGCGCCATGGTGCGCAACAGCCGGCTGCTGATCCTCGACGAATCCACCTCGATGCTGACGCCGAAGGGCATCGAGGAACTTGGCGCGCTGATGCGGCGCCTCGTCGAACAGGGATTGGCGATCGTCTTCATCACCCACAAGCTCAAGGAGGCGGCCGCCTTCGGCGACCGCATCTCGGTTCTCAAGCTCGGCCGCAAGGTGGGCGAGATCCCGCCCGAGCGGTTTCGCGCACTCGGCGAGCAGGAGATTATTTCCGAGATCGTGGAGTTGATGTTCGGCAAGCAGGAGGACGATCCCGAAGCGGTCGAACGTCCGGCCCGCGCTGTCGATGCCAGTGCCGCGCCTCTGCTTCAGGTCGCGGATCTGACGGTCGCGCCGACCGACAATGCACCCGGCCTGTCGTCGATCTCCTTCGACATCCGCCCGGGCGAGATACTCGGCATCGCTGGTATCGATGGCAACGGCCAGAAACAACTGGCGGAGGCCTTGGCCGGTCAACGGGCGGCGACCAGCGGCTCGGTCCGGCTGGAGGGCACCGCCATCGAGGCCCTGAGCGTCGGCGAACGCCGCCAGCGCGGCCTTCGCTATTTGACTGACGACCGGCTGGGCGAGGGCACCGTCGGCACGTTCCCGGTCTCCATCAACTTCTTCCTCAAGCAGGTCGGGGCGGCGCCCTTCTGGCGCAGCGGCGTCGAGCAGCGCGCCGAGATCGACAAACGCGCCGCCGAGCTGGTGCGCGAATACGATGTGCGTACGCCAAGCCTGAAGACACCGGTGGCGCGGCTCTCCGGCGGCAACATCCAGAAGGTGCTGCTGGCGCGGGAATTGGCCGACGGCGCCAAGGTGGTGATCTTCAACAAGCCGACCTATGGGCTCGATCTCGCCAACACGCTGGCCTCGCGCCAGCGCATCCGCGACACGGCGGCACGCGGCCTCGCCGTACTCCTGATCTCCACCGACCTCGAGGAACTGCTCAGCATGTGCGACCGCATCGCCGTCATCGCCAATGGCGTGCTGGTCGGCACCGTGGCGAATGCCGACGACGCCCGGACCAGGGTCGGTCGCCTGATGATCGGACTTGCCGCATGAGCATCGACACTGCACCCACCGCCGGCGCCACCGCACTCGATGCCACGAGCGCCGCCGCCACGCGGCGAGACTTAGTGCACCGGCTGCTGATGACGCTTGGGCCGATCCTTGCCGCTCTCGTCATCGCCGGCTGCATCCTGCTTGCCGTCGGCGTCGACCCGCTCGCTTACTATGGCTACGTGCTGGAGAAGGGCCTCTTCTCGCCGCTCGGCATCCAGCAGACGCTGACGCGCATGGCTCCACTGCTGTTTCTCGCCGCCGGCCTGATCGTTGCCTTTCGCGCCGGCATGTGGAACCTCGGCGGCGACGGCCAGTTCCTGCTCGGCGCCGTCACGGCGGCGGCCAGCGCTCCCGTGCTGGTGCAGGTCATGCCAGCCTGGCTGGCGTTGTTCTGCGCGTTCCTGATTGCCATGCTGGTGGCCATGATCTGGTCGCTGGTGCCGGCGCTGCTGCGCGCCTATCAGGGTGTCAACGAGATCATCACCACGCTGATGATGACGTTCCTCGGCACGTCGCTCGCCAATGTGCTGGTCAAGCTGGTGTTTCGCGATCCCGGCACGACCGTGCCGCAGACCCGCACGCTGCCGGTGGAAGACCGGCTGCCGCGCCTGTTCGAAACCACCATAACCAGTGGCCTGCTGCTCGGCCTGGCGGCAATTATCATCGTGCATCTGGTGATGACGCGTACGGCATTCGGGCTGAAATTGCGGATCGTCGGCGCCAATCCGCGTGCGGCGGTTCATGCGGGGCTGGGCGTGCCCGGCCTGACGATTGCCGTCTTTGCCATTTCCGCCGGGCTCGCCGGCCTTGCCGGCGCTGTCGACATCATCGGCGTGCAAGGCAATGTTCGCGCCGACTGGAACCCCGCCTATGGGCTGGCGGTCATTCCGGCCGTGTTTCTCGCCCGCATGAACGGCTTTGCCGCGATCGGCTTCGTGTTCCTGCTCTCCGTGCTGTCGATCGGCGGCGAGAGCGCGGCGCGGCGGCTTGGCGTGCCCAATCACTTCACGCTGGTGCTGGTCTCCATCGTGCTGATCGTGCTCGCCTTGGCCGAGTATGTCGACCACCGCTATCATCAGTCGAGAAAGGCGTAGGGCATGACCGGGCTCTTCAGCGAAGTCTTTCTCAGCGCATTGCTGTTTGGCGCCGTCACCGCCGCCATTCCGCTGCTGCTTGCCGGGCTCGGCGAGCAGATGTCGGAAAAGGCCGGCGTGCTCAACATCGGCATCGAGGGCATGATGCTGGCCGGCGCTTATCTCGGCTTCGTCGGCGCGTTCTATTCGGGATCGCTGTGGCTAGGCTTTCTCACCGGCGCTGCGGGCGGCGTCGCGGTGGCGCTGATCATGGCGCTGCTTTGCGTGCGCATCGGGCTGAACCAGATCGTCATCGGCATCGCGCTGACGCTTGGTCTCGAAGGCCTGACGGCGCTGCTCCATCATTTCCAGTTTTCGCGCAGCTATCCCCGCCTGCCGGCGGCGGACGCAACCGTCATTCCGCTGCTGTCGGACATTCCGGTGATCGGCCCGGCCTTCTTCAGGCATCACTTGATCGTCTATCTGGCGGTCGCCCTGGTGTTCGCCATGAGCCACCTCTACCGCCGCACGCAGCTCGGCCTCAACCTGCAGGCAGCGGGCGACAAGCCGGCCGCGCTCGATGTCGCCGGCATCGACGTCATCAGGACCCGCACCATCGCGGTGCTGACGACCGGCGCGCTGGCGGGGCTTGGCGGCGCCTACCTCGCCAATGTCGGAGCGGGCCTGTTCATTCCGTTCATCACCAATGGCGCCGGCTTTCTCGGCATCGTGCTGGCGATGCTGGCGCGGGGACGGCCGATCTGGGTGCTGTTTGGCGCTCTTCTGTTCGGCGTGTGCCTGTCGCTGACGACGGCCATGCAGGTGGCGGGCATCAACATACCGACCGATGTCATCCAGATGCTGCCGTTCCTGGCGGTGATGATCATGCTGGTGCTGTTCGGGCGGCGGGCCAGCCTGCCGGCGGCACTGGGCATTCCATACGAGCGCGGGGCGCGCTGAGAAAAACCAGACGCGCGGATGGAACCCGCGCCGGAAAAGGAGGCAACAATGTCGGATACCAAGGTCTACCTGCTCGATGGCGGCTCACTTGTCCTCGACGGCTATCATGTGTTCTGGAACCGCGGCCCGGGCGGTGAAGTGCGCTTCCCCGTCTATTCGATCCTGATCGAGCATGCCGAGGGCCGCTTCCTCATCGATACCGGCTATGACTACGACCACGTCATGAAGGTGCTGCCCTTCGAGAAGCCGATCCAGGAAAAGCACCAGACCATTCCCGGCGCGCTGGCGCTGCTCGGGCTGGAGCCGAAGGACATCGACGTCGTCGTCAACTCGCACTTCCATTTCGACCATTGCGGCGGCAACAAGTATTTTCCGCATGCCAAGAAGATCTGCCACCGTTCGGAGGTGCCGCAAGCCTGCAATCCGCAGCCCTTCGAACATCTCGGTTATTCGGACCTGAGCTTCTCGGCGGAAGCGGCGGAGGCACGTGGCGCGACCGCGCAACTGCTGGCAGGCACGACACGGGCCAACTCGACTTTCGAGGGCATCGAAGGTGACATCGAACTGGCAAAAGGCGTGAAACTGATCTCCACCCCCGGCCACTCGATCGGCCATTACAGCCTTCTGGTCGAGTTTCCCAAGCGCAAGCCGATCATGTTCACGATCGACGCCGCCTACACGCAGAAGAGCCTGGAAACGCTTTGCCAGGCCGCCTTCCATATCGACCCGGTCGCGGGCGTCAATTCGATGCGCAGGGTGAAGAAACTTGCCGAGGATCACGGCGCCGAGCTGATGTACTCGCACGACATGGACAACTTCAAGACCTACAAAACCGGCACACAGTTCTACGGCTGATCGCCGCCAATCCGGAGACCAAGACCATGCGCTATCCCGATCACGCGGATCCGGTCCTCACGCTGACGGCGGGGCCAGTCAATGCCTATGCCGAGGTGCTGCGAGGCCTCGGCCGCACGGTGCTCTACGACTATGACCCGGCCTTCCAGCTCTTCTACGAGAAGGTCGTCGACAAGGCTCAAAAAGCTATGCGGCTTTCCAACAAGCCAGTCATCCTGCACGGAGAGCCGGTGCTGGGTCTCGAGGCGGCGGCGGCGTCGTTGATCACATCGGACGACGTCGTGCTCAACCTTGCCTCGGGCGTCTACGGCAAGGGGTTCGGCTATTGGGCGAAGCGCTATACACCGCATCTCCTCGAAATCGAAGTGCCCTACAATGAGGCGATCGACCCGCAGGCGGTTGCCGCCATGCTGAAGGCGCATCCGGAAATCACTGTCGTCTCCGTCTGCCATCACGACACGCCGTCGGGCACCATCAACCCGATCGATGCCATCGGCGCGCTGGTGTCGGCGCATGGCGGTTACCTGATCGTCGATGCCGTCTCGTCTTTCGGTGGCATGAAGACGCATCCGGACGACTGCAAGGCCGACATCTATGTGACCGGCCCGGGCAAATGTCTTGGCGCGCCGCCAGCGCTGACGATCATGGGGGTCAGCGACCGCGCCTGGGCCAAGATGAAGGCCAACAAGGCGGCGCCCCGGGCCTCGATGCTGAGCATCGTCGACTGGGAGAACGCCTGGTCGCGCGACAAGCCATTCCCCTTCACGCCCTCGGTGGCCGAAGTGAACGGCCTGGATGTGGCGCTCGATCTCTATCTCAACGAGAGGCCAGAAGCGGTTTGGGCGCGCCATGCACTGACGGCCAAGGCCATGCGGGCCGGCGTCGTCGCCATGGGCCTGTCGATCTGGGCCGCCAGCGATGCAATCGCCTCGCCGAGCACCACGGCCGTTCGCACACCCGACGGTGTCGACGAGAAAGCACTTCGCCAGGCAGCGCGCGCCCGCTACGGCGTGGTGTTTTCGTCGGGTCGCGGCGAAACCTTGGGGAAGCTTACACGCATCGGCCATATGGGCCCGACGGCACAGCCGATCTATGCGATCGCGGCGCTGACGGCGCTTGGCGGCGCCATGAACGCGGCTGGCCAGAAGCTTGCGGTCGGCAAGGGCATCGACGCGGCGCTGGCGGTGATCGACGCCGACGCCTGAACAGACATCAACAGACTGCGCATTGAGGGAGAAATTTCATGACTGAACGGCTTGCGGGAAAGACGGCGCTGGTGACGGGGGCGGCACAGGGCATCGGCAAGGCGATCGCGGCGCGGCTGGCGGCCGACGGCGCGACCGTCATCGTCAGCGACATCAATGCCGAGGGCGCCAAGGCCGCGGCCGCCGAAATCGGCGGCAAGGCGAAGGCGATCGCAGCCGATATCGCCGATCCGGCTTCGGTGAAAGCGCTGTTTGGCGAGATACAGGCACTCACCGGCGGCGTCGACATCCTGGTCAACAATGCCAGCATCGTGCCGTTCGTCGCCTGGGACGACGTCGACCTCGACCATTGGCGCAAGATCATCGACGTCAACCTGACGGGGACCTTCATCGTCACCCGCGCGGCGACCGACCAGATGCGGGCGGCGGGCAAGGCCGGACGCGTGATCAGCATCGCCTCCAACACCTTCTTTGCCGGCACGCCGAACATGGCGGCCTATGTCGCGGCCAAGGGCGGCGTCATTGGCTTCACCCGGGCGCTGGCCACCGAGCTTGGCAAGTACAACATCACGGCCAATGCGGTGACGCCCGGCCTGATCGAGAGCGATGGCGTCAAGGCGAGCCCGCACAACGAGGCGTTCGGCTTCGTCGAGATGCTGCAGGCGATGAAGGGCAAGGGCCAGCCCGAACATATCGCCGATGTCGTGTCGTTCCTGGCCAGCGAGGATGCCCGCTGGATCACCGGCCAGACGCTGAATGTCGACGCCGGGATGATCAGGCACTAAGGGCAATCGTCAAGTCCGGCGCCCTGCCGGCCCGATCGCCGGCCATCGAAACGTCTGGCTTTTCGCTGGCCTCCAGCCTCCCGGCTAGGTCAGCGTGTTCGCAAAGCCTGGCGTCTACCGGCGGCATTATCGGGGTGCACCTCGATAACGCCGCCGGGACTTATTAGCGGCTCGCGGTTGCGAGCGATGCATCCGGCCGCTATGCCGGGCCGGGATTTCTTGACGAGAAGGCAGAGCTGATGAAAGTCGTTTCCACGTCCAAGTCGCATGGCGGCGTGCAAGGTGTTTATTCACACGCTTCCGAAGCCTGCGCCTGCGACATGACCTTTGCCGTCTTCGTGCCGCCGCAGGCCAAGGATGGGCCACTGCCGGTGCTCTGGTATCTGTCGGGCCTCACCTGCACTCATGCCAATGTCATGGACAAGGGCGAATACCGGCGTCTGGCGGCCGAGCTCGGCCTGATCGTGGTCTGCCCCGACACAAGCCCACGCGGCGAGGGTGTGGCCGACGAAAAGGATAATTGGCAGTTCGGCTCGGGCGCCGGCTTCTATCTCGACGCGACGCAGCAGCCCTTCGCCAGGAACTACCGGATGCACTCCTATATCGTCGACGAGCTGCCGGCCCTGATCGCCGGCCAGTTCCCCGCCGATATGGAGCGCCAGTCGATTTTTGGCCACTCCATGGGCGGGCATGGCGCGCTGACCATCGCGCTGAAGAACTCCGAGCACTTCAGAAGTTGCTCGGCGTTCGCACCGATCGTTCAGCCGATGACGGCAGACTGGTCGCGGCCGGCTCTGGAAAAATATCTCGGCAAGGACGAGAAATCCTGGCGCGCCTACGACGCAACAGCGCTGATCGAAGACGGGCACCGCTTCGGCGAATTCCTGGTCGATCAGGGCACCGCCGATGGCTTCCTCAAGGACGGCCTGCGGCCATGGCTTCTCGAAGATGCCTGCAAGAAGTCCGGCATCGCGCTCACCTTGCGCATGCAGGAAGGCTACGATCATTCCTATAATTTCATCTCGACCTTCATGGACGACCATTTGAAGTGGCACGCCGCGCGCCTGGCCAAGTAGGAGCACGCCAGGGGCCACTCACTCCGTCAGGATCGAGTTCGAGTTCGGCAAGGCCATCCCATAGGCGGTGTCGGCCGCGCCTTCGGCTATGTCGCTGGCCAGCCTGTAGCCTTTGTTAGCGCGCACGCCGCGTGGCGACATGCCGAACTGTTCGGATATCTGCCGCTGGGCGGCGAGGTGATGCGGTCGCTGGCGCAGGATCCGCAGAGCAAGAGCCTGAGCACGCTGATGCTGACGCGGCGGCGTGGAAATCGGCCGCGAACTCGATCGTTACGCGCTCAAACGGGTATGGCTGCGTGGATAGCAAACCGAGCCAAGGTTCTCGGGCGCCGGAGCCCATTAGCATCTGAAATTATTCTAGAAATTGGTAGCGGGAGAGGGACTTGAACCCCCGACCCCAGGATTATGATTCCCGTGCTCTAACCAACTGAGCTACCCCGCCAGGGCGGCGACAGGCCCGAAATCCGCCTTAAATCGAAAGGCATTTCGAGGCGTTCGCCAAGGTCGCGCGGATATAAGGTTGGGAGGGCGAGCCTGTCAAGCTTCGATGCATTCGATATCAGGGCTATTCTCGATGGGGAAAAGCTTTGCCGCACGAACAGCTGGTTGGTGCCGCCGGGGTTGAGTTCGACGGGGCACGTCGCTATGTCTCGGCCACGAGTTTTTAGAGTTTGAAACAGATGAAGCCGCGCATTGCAGTCCTCGGTTGCGGATACTGGGGCTCCAACCACATCCGCACCCTCAAGGCGCTCGGCGCATTGCACGCGGTTTCCGACACCAATCGGGCTCGCGCCGAAGGTTTCGCCAGCGAACAGGACTGCCTGGCGATCGAGCCGGACCAACTGTTCGTCCGCGATGACATCGACGCCATCATCATGGCCTTGCCGCCGCAGTTCCATGCCGATCTTGCCGTGCGCGCCGTCGAGAACGGCAAGGACGTGCTGGTGGAAAAGCCGATCGCGCTGACGGTGGCCGATGCCGAGCGCTCGGTGCAGGCGGCCAAGGACAATAGCCGCGTGTTCATGGTCGGCCATGTCCTGCGTTTCCATCCCGCCTTCGAGACGTTGAAAGGGCTGATCGACAAGGGCGAGCTCGGCGAGGTCCGCTACATCCATTCGCACCGGCTGGGGCTCGGCAAGTTCCATACCGAGAACGATGCGCTATGGGACCTGGCGCCGCACGATCTGTCGATGATCCTGGCCATCACCGGCACCGAGCCGATCGAGGTGCGCGGCGAGGGAGCGGCACTCCTCGACAATCTCAGCGATTTCGCGCATCTGCACATGCGCTTTCCCAACGGACTGCGCAGCCATCTTTTCACATCGCGGCTCAACCCCTATCGCGAGCGGCGGCTGACCGTGGTCGGAACCAAGGCGATGGCGGTGTTCGACGATGTCGAGCCATGGGAGCGCAAGCTTGCGGTCTACCGCCACGCCGTGTGGCAGGACAGCGGCCAGTGGGCATTCACCACCAATGAGCCGTCCTATGTCGCGGTTGCCCAGGGCATGCCGCTGACGCGCGAACTGGAGCACTTCATCCACTGCATCGAAACGCGCGCCGAACCACGCACCAGCGGCGAGGAAGCGATCAGGGTGCTGCGCATCCTGACGGCCGGCACCGTCACCCACACCAAATCCACGGCCTGAAGGAAGGCTACGCCGCACTCCTGGTACGATTGGCAGGGGAGAGCTACTCGGCGGGAACTTGCGCCGGCTTCGCGGCCAGCCGGCTCAGCATCGCTTCGGCTTCGGCGCCGCGCTCGGAGCGCACGATGAAGCCGCCGCCTAAGACACGGGCCTCGTTGCCATCGTCGGAATAGAGCACGCAGGCCTGTCCAGGAGCGATGCCGGATTCACCGTCGGCCAGTTCGACCGAGGCCACACCTGCCTCGTGACGCAGCACGGCCGGCCGTGGCGGCCTGGTCGAGCGCACCTTGGCGAACAGCTCGATGCCGCCGGCGGGCACATCGGCGAGGCCTCCGTCTCCCAGCCAGTTCATGTTGCGCAGATAGATCTTGTGCGTCTCCAACGCCTCGCGCGGGCCGACCACGACACGGGCGCGCTCGGCGTCGAGATGGACGACATAGAGCGGCTCGCCGGACGCGATGCCGATGCCACGGCGCTGGCCGATCGTGTAGCGCAGAATGCCCTCGTGGCGACCGAGCACACGGCCGTCGATATGAACGATGTCGCCTGGGTTGGCGGCAGTCGGCTTCAGCTTGGCGATGATGTCGGAATATTTGCCTTGCGGCACGAAGCAGATGTCCTGGCTGTCCTGCTTGGCGGCCACCGTCAGCCCCATCTCCTCGGCGATGGCGCGAACCTGGGGCTTCGACAGGCCGCCGAGCGGAAAGCGCAGGTAGTCGATCTGCGCCTGCGTGGTGGCGAACAGGAAGTAGCTCTGGTCGCGGTCGGCATCGACCGGCCGGTAAAGCGCCCGGTGGGCGCCATTGGCGCCGGAGCGGATGTAGTGGCCGGTGGCCAGCGCGTCGGCGCCGAGATCCTTGGCCGTGGCCAGGAGATCGGCGAACTTGACCGTCTGGTTGCAGGAAACGCAAGGAATGGGGGTTTCGCCGGCGACGTAGCTCTCGGCGAACGGATCGATGACCGCCTTGCGGAACCGCTCCTCGTAATCGAGCACATAATGGGGAATACCCAGCGTCTCGGAAACGCGACGGGCATCGTCGATGTCCTGGCCGGCGCAGCATGAGCCGGCCCGATGCGTTGCCGCACCATGATCATAGAGCTGCAAGGTGACGCCGACGACATCGTAGCCCTCGCGCTTCAACAAGCCGGCGACCACTGATGAATCGACGCCGCCCGACATGGCGACGACGACGCGGGTCTCTTCGGGGCGTCTGGGGAGGTCGAGACTGTTCATGGTGCTTTCATTTCGCGGCAGCTCAAATGCCAATGTCGAGAATATAGGTCAAGCTTTCATGCGGCGCCAGCTTGCAGGACGACCCCGGGGTGGCGGACGCTGCGAACGGGCACATTTCTCCCGGCTAAAACGGGGCTTCCGGCCGTATATTTCAAATGCCCGCTAAAAGACTAACGCGGCGTTCACGATCCTTACCTAGTCATTAGGGTCTGCTTAGGCAATTTTTAAAGCTGTGGCGGTAACGTGGCGGGGATTGGGTCTTTGAGTTTTTTGTAGAGAGTACGATGACCGATCTGGTTAGACCTAGAGTCAAATATGTTATCGGGCCTGACGGCAGCCCTCTCACGATTGCCGATCTGCCGCCGACGAACACGCGTCGCTGGGTTATCCGGCGCAAGGCGGAGGTGGTTGCAGCAGTGCGCGGCGGGCTTCTGAGCCTTGAAGAGGCATGCCAGCGCTACAAGCTGACCACGGAGGAATTCCTGTCCTGGCAAGCGTCAATCGACGAATATGGCCTTGCCGGGCTGCGCACCACGCGTATCCAGCAATACCGGCACTAGGCCGGTCTCACCACAAGCAAAGGGCGCGGCATGCCGCGCCCTTTGCTTTCAGTGTCGCCGCTCAGACCGTCAGCACTACCTTGCCGATCGGCTTGGTTGCGAGAAAGGCGTGGACGGCTCCCGCCTGGTCGAGCGGAAAAGTCCTGGCCACATGGACGGCAGGCTTTTGCGCGTCGATCAAGCCGCCGAGCGCGGGCGGTCGGGCACCACCGACATGCGCTCGACCCTGATATCGCGCGAACTGGCGTCGGCGCGCGCGGCGTCGTTGACGTTCAGCAGTGACGCCAGCACGCCGCCGGCCTGCGGCGTGGGATCGGGCAATTCAGCGGTGACAAGAACGTCGGGTCCGCCAACTGAATTTTGGGGTAATGGCACCCATTAAATCTCTCCTGCTTGGAGAGTAACGGTCTATTGGCCAGCAAATGGCTCGGTCTGGTGGTCTGCGCGCTGCGCAAAGGCCGGCTGCACAATGGCGCGCTTGCCACGCGTCGAATATGAACTGACCGAACTCGCCCACGACCTGGCCTGATATTAGGGATGCCCGGGCGAGGGCCAGCGCCAAAAAGGAGGATTGGGCGGCGTAGGTCTTGCGTGCCAGCAGCGCTTCCGCGGCGGCTTGCTGTTGCCGGTTCGAGCTGTCGCCTGACAGGGCGCGCGCTTGTGCGCCAAATAGCGCCGATGTCGGCCGACTCAGCCGATCATGGCGCTGCGGCCGCCAGTTTCGGTCTCGCGAACCTTGGTATCGCGCGATTCCAGCATCTCAGCCTTGGAAAGCTCCGCTTCAGCTTCGCCGAGTAATGATTCGGCGGCGCTTCGCTGCTGGGCGAGGTCGCCTTGCGAGTTCCTGAGATTGTCGCGGCGCAGGCGCGCCGCCTTGGCGAAGGTCGGATAGGCGAAATGATTGATATCTGTGATGCCGGCTTTCTTTTCCTCGGCGGTGATCTGAAGCTCCAATTCGACGGCCATGCGCTCGAACTCGGCGATCATCATGTCGAGCTGCAGCAGCTGGCGCCGCTTCTCATTCACCTGAAATTGCTTCAGCCGAACGAGGTTTTCACGTGACTTCATGATTCGGTACTCCCGGAAACGCACACCCGCACATATCGTCCAAACCACCTGGAAAGGTCCAAGCGCTGCCCGTATCCACCGGCTTTCCCCGCACTATGGGAAACAAAACCCTAAAGTTTTTGCCGACGGTAACCATTCGTTTACGGGCATTGTTAATCATACGGGTCAGGGCTTAAGGCCGGGTAAAAATTCCGGCCGCCGAAGCGAAGCCGCGTCGATGAGTCCCTGGAGTCACTTAGTCCGGGTTATTAATGTGCTGCATTAGGAATTTTGGTCTGTGATTCGTTATTAGATTCAAGAGGGTGTAGAAAGGGGTTAAAAAATCTGATACCGTATTGGACGGGAAATTAGGTTTTGTTAACCATTCGATGGCAGCCTCTGCACAAGGCAACCACTGCTCCGGGACAGGACGGGTCGTGAAATGGTCCGGCGGCAGAAAAGGGGAATGAAATGCGTGTTCTGCTGATAGAAGATGACAGTGCAACCGCACAAAGCATCGAGCTGATGCTGAAATCGGAAAGTTTCAACGTCTATACGACAGACCTCGGCGAAGAGGGTGTCGATCTGGGCAAGCTCTACGACTACGACATCATCCTTCTCGATCTCAACCTGCCGGACATGTCCGGCTACGAGGTCTTGAGAACGCTTCGCCTCTCCAAGGTAAAGACGCCCATCCTCATCCTCTCCGGCATGGCCGGCATCGAGGACAAGGTACGCGGCCTCGGCTTCGGCGCCGACGACTACATGACCAAGCCGTTCCACAAGGACGAGCTGGTGGCGCGCATCCACGCCATCGTGCGCCGCTCGAAGGGACACGCCCAGTCGGTCATCACCACCGGTGACCTGGTGGTCAACCTCGACGCCAAGACCGTCGAAGTCGGCGGCCAGCGCGTGCACCTCACCGGCAAGGAATACCAGATGCTGGAGCTGCTCTCGCTGCGCAAGGGCACCACGCTCACCAAGGAAATGTTCCTCAACCACCTCTATGGCGGCATGGACGAGCCGGAATTGAAGATCATCGACGTCTTCATCTGCAAGCTGCGCAAGAAGCTCGACGCCGCGTCCGGGGGCCAGAACTACATCGAGACCGTCTGGGGCCGCGGCTATGTGCTGCGCGAACCGGAAGATATCCGCGTCAGCGCCTGAGCGCAGCCGGCAAGGCACTTCTAAAAAACCCGGCTTGGCCGGGTTTTTTGCATTGTGGAGCAATTATTTGTTTTTGTGCGACACGACAGACCACCGCGCGGTTTGCCTGGAACAGCTTCCGTTCAGGCAGCGATTTTCAAGGCGCGAAAACGTTCGAGCAGTTGCGGGCGATTGAAGGGCTTCAACAGATAGCCCTGGGCGCCGGCGCGCTTGGCTCGCATGATCGACGCGATATCGAGTTCGACCAGCGAGATCAGGATCTGCGGCCGGATCGGGCTTTCCATGGCGCGCACGCGCCGGATGAGGTCGACCGCCTGCATATCCGGCAAGGCGCCGTCGATGACGATGATGTCGGGCATGTCGGCGGCGCACATCTCCAGTGCGTCAAGCCCGCTGGCCGCCTCGATGACCATCATGTCGGAACCGCCCAGGATGCGTTTTGCAACCTTCCTGATGACGCTTGAATCGTCGACGAACATGCAGCGTTTCATTTCCGCGTCCTCTTTGCCCTTGGGCGATCCAGTCGTGCGGGGCATCTACGGTGCAGCCTAGACCGATCTGGTAAAGAAGCCGAAAAGCCGTTAGGTAAAATTTTTGCAAAGAAACCGTTCGGCGGGTTTTTCCTTGCGGATGCTTCGGTGTCGACGAGCGGGCAAAGATCATCGCGCCGCGATTGTGGCGTCAATGAAATATTTCAGACTGAAATACTTCGTTTGGTCGCGCTGCCGGCGCCGACTTTCAGGCCACTGAAAGAACGATTTCTTCAGGCGTCGCGTGGATCGAAATCGTCATGTTGGCCTCGCGGGCCAACAGCAGCGTGTAATAAGGTTGCACCGAATGCGCGTCGATCGGCTCTTCCGGCTTGTGGCCGGAATGCAGTTCGAGGAATTTCGGCGGCACACGCAGCATCGGCCCGCTTGCCGAAAGCGAAAAACGCGGCTCGGTTTCGAGATTCTCGAGCGTCACGACCAGCTTGCCGCCGCGCGGAATGGCGGCGTTGGCGACCAGCAGCAGGTTGAGCAGCAGCTTGACCTTGTTCTTGGGCAGCAGCGCACGGGTTCCATTCCAGACCAATTCCGGCTTTTCGTTCTTGAGGAAGGCGATGGCGACGGCCTCGGCATCTCCGGTGTCGATCATCATGCCCGCCGAGCCGGCCGCGCCAAAGGCGATGCGGGCGAACTGCAAACGCGCCGAAGCGTTTTTTGCACTCTGACGGATGAGCCGCATGGCGTCTTCGTCGGCGCCGCCCTCGTCGAGCAGTTCAAGCCCGTTGTTGATCGCGCCGACCGGCGAGATGATGTCGTGGCAGACGCGGCTGCATAAAAGTGCCGCCAGGTCGGGAGCGGTAAGGGTGAACAGATCGGCCATCGGCGAAATCCCTGCAAAATCTTCCATTTGACGGCCGAGCGATCGATCTTCGCGCCTGCCCACACGAATCACGCTTCAACCCAAGGCTTTCTGAATACACAGCGCCCGTGCGTGCAGCAACAAATCCAAAATTGCCGTCATGGCATATGGCGCGTTCACGCAGGCTGCGTGTCCGCTCGAGCGGCCAAGAGCCTTCGAACCGCCATCTTCATGTGGGAGTTTAATGGTTGAAAAAGGATTACGGCATAGTTTGCCCCTAACAGTCATCCTTAACGGCCGCCTAAAGAGCTGTACGGATGCGAGGCGTCGGCGAAAGTGCTTCATGACGGAGATTGGAAGCATGTTTTCCCGAATCTATGACCGGAGTTTTCTCCGTGTCCTCTCAATGGCGATCGCGCTCATGGGCGTTCTCGTCTTCTCGACATCGCCCCTGCGGGCGCAGGAGTACACCGCTCAGGAGATTGTCGATTCCGGCCACAAGTTCTTCGGCGCGACGTCGGGCGGGTTGGCCACCGTCGTGGAGAAGATTTTCGCCTCCTACGGTCTGCCCAATGGCTACCTGCTTGGGGAGGAGGGATCCGGTGCGCTGATCGGCGGCCTGACCTATGGCGAAGGCACGCTCTACACCAAGAATGCCGGCGATCACAAAGTGTTCTGGCAAGGCCCGTCGCTGGGCTGGGATTTCGGCGGCGAGGGGTCACGGGTGATGATGCTGGTCTACAATCTCGACGATGTCGGCAACCTCTACAATCGCTATGGCGGCGTCGCCGGTTCGGCCTATGTGGTGGCGGGTGTCGGCTTCAACGTGCTGAAGAACAACAATGTGCTGCTGGTGCCGATCCGTACCGGCGTCGGCGCCCGGCTCGGCGTCAATCTGGGCTACCTGAAGCTGACCGAGCGGGCGACCTGGAATCCGTTCTGATCCGGCCGATATGAGCGAATCACGGACGGTTCGACCGGATTCCTCAACCGACGACCCGAATGGGCCGCGGCAAGCCCTTGCCGCGGTGCCGGATTTCCGCCATGCCAAGATGGCACGGTCCAGCCTTCCAAGTTGTCGTCGATAACGGGTAGTCCTTTGGTTCAGTCGGTCCTGTTCTTTGCCCTCGGCTTTCTCTGTGCCGGCTTTCTGGCGCTGATGGTGGCTCCCGCCGTCTGGCGGCGTGCCATCGCACTGACCCGCAGGCGCATCGAGGCCTCCATTCCGCTGACGCAAGCCGAGATCCAGGCCGACAAGGACCGGATCCGGGCCGAATACGCCATGGCGACGCGGCGCCTCGAAATCAACGTCAAGACGCTGCGCGAGAAGGCGGCCGAACAACTCGTCGAGATCAATCGCGGCCGCGAGGCGCTGAAGGCGCTGGCGGTCGAGCGCACGGACAAGGACCACGCGCTCGCCGAACTCGGCGCCAAGAACGAAGCGCTTCGACAGCGCGAAGAGGAACTGCATCAGCTTTCGGAGCGGCTCAAGGAAACCGAACGAAAGCTGGAAAGGCGGGCGCTCGATCTCGAGAAGCTGGAGCACATGTATGACGACGCCAGTTTTGCCTCCAGCAGCCGCCAGATCGAACTCGTGGCCCGCGAATCCGAATTGCAGAAGCTTGCCAGCGATATCGTGCTGCTGCGCGGCCAGCGCAAGGAAGCGGATCGGCGCAGCCAGGAGATCGTGGCCGAAAGCAAGGCCGCGCGCGATGCCCTGAAGGCCGAGAAGAAAAGGGCCGCTGAACTCGACAAGAAGGTCCAGCGGCTGCTCGCAACGCTCGCCGACCGTGAGGACAAGCTTGATCGGCGGGAAAAGGAATTGGCGCGGTTGCGGGAAAAATCGAAAACCGAGGACGGCGCACCGGCCCTGCGGCTGGTCGGCAAGCCAGATGAGCCGGCCCGGCACGAGGAGGCCGGCAAGCGCGACGATTTGGACCGGGCGATTGCCAAGCTTGACGGCGACCGCGAACGGCTGGAGGCCAGGCTGACGGCGCTGGCGCGCGAGAACAAGCGCCTCAAGGCGGATCTCGGCGCCGCGGCATCGTCGGGTTTGACGAACGGCAATGGTGCCGCGCTGCGCGAGCAGATGAATGAGCTGGCGGCGGAGGTGGTCCACCTGACGGCCAAGCTCGAAGGCCCCGATTCACCAATCGCGAAGGCGCTCGCCGCGCCGCAGGACAATCGCTCTGCCGGCAACGACCGCAGCCTCGCCGATCGCGTGCGCGCCTTGCAGAAAGCAGAAGCCAACTGACGCCGTGCAGGCTGACGCTTTCGCCGTGTCCTGGCTCACATGATCGTCAGCGCGAGAAATGATGCAGGGCAATGGCCGAGGCGGCAGCGACGTTCAAGCTGTCGAAGCCCTTCGACATGGTGATCCGCACGGTTTGCAGGCGGGCAAGCAGGCTTTCGGGCAGGCCTTCGCCCTCGGTGCCGAGATAGAGTGCCAGCCGCTCGCCGCGCCGTGCATCGCGTATGTCGATCCGGCCGCGCGGTGACAATGCGAACTGGTCATAGCCCCGGCGGTCGAGCTCCGCGGTGAAGCCCGCAGTGTCGGTGAAGGACGCAAAAGGGAGCTTGAGCGCGGCGCCGACCGAAACCCGGATCGCCTTGCGGTACAGCGGATCACAGCATGTCCCGTCCATCAGCACCGCATCGGCGCCGAAAGCGGCGGCGTTGCGGAAGATCGAACCCATATTGTCGTGGTTGGCGATGCCGACAGGCACGACGATCAGGGCTTGAGCGGGCAAGGCATCCAGCAATGACCCGGCCGGATGCGGCGTCTCCTTGCGGCCGATGGCCAGGATGCCGCGGTGCATGTGGAATCCGGCAATCGCGTCCATCACCCCGCTGGCGACGACGTAGACCGGCAGATCCGCTTGCGCCTTGCGCAGCACCTGCTCCAGGCCGCCAAGCCGGTTTTCCAGGATCAGGATGGATTCGGCGGTGAAGCGGCTCGACGACAAAAGCAGGTCGAGCACCACTTTGCCCTCGGCGACGAAGCGGCCTTGCCGGCCCGCCAGATCGCGCTCGCGAATATCGAGATAGGCTGCGACGCGCGGATCGCGTGGATCGCCGATGCGAATTGGGTCCATGTCCCGCTCAACAATCGAAAGCGCGGTCCGTGCGCCGGGAAAGACACACCAACCGCGCTCCGGAAATCGTCAGCGAGGTAAACGACCGCGGCAGCGTCCGGTCAAGTCCCGGCGCGGCGCAACCTCTGCGCCATTTGGGACAGATCCTCCTTGCCGCCGCCGAAAATGCCTTCCAGCATGACGAGCAGTTCGCGCACGGCATCGGATTTGCAGGAATAGTAGATCATCTGGCGATCGCGGCGGGTGTCCACGAGGTCCAGCGCCCGCAACTTGGCCAAATGCTGCGAGAGGGCGGATTGGCTAAGCATCACCTTTTCGGCGATGGCGCCGACCGACATTTCGCCGTCGATCAGATAGCTCATGATCAACAGCCGTTTTTCGTTGCCCATCAGCATCAGAAATTCGGCAGCTGATTCGGCGTTGGCGATTAGCTTTGTCGAGACCATTGATGCCCCATGCTGTTTGCTCATCGAGGCGCCATGGGGGCAATGGCGCCTGAATCCATAAATTCACGTGTGAAGGTGCCGACGAGTCAGCACCACACCTAAAGCCTAGAACATTTCTTTCAAATCTCAAGCGTTGCTTTTGATCAAATGCAATTTAATCTCGCTTTGCGCCTAGGATGCCGCCTTGGCGGCCCTCGCCATTTCAACCAGAACGGGACGCAATTCCTGCGCAGTCGCCAGTGGTTGCGGAAAGAATACCCGGCAAACATCGTCCCCGGACACCAGATCCATGCCATCGGCGTCCAGCCCGGCGATGCTCCAGCCAGCACCTGGCGCCTTGGCAAAATGATGGGCGTAGTTGGCGATCGCGTCGAGATGGTCCGCATTCATGTGCTCGACGGCTGACTGTTCGCTCGCCGCGAGCTCTTCGACAATCGGCCCGGCGGTGACCAGATCGGCCCGGTCGAGCAGATAGGCCTTGCCGAAGCCGCCGTTGAGACTGGCGCCCTGCGGCTCAAGGCGAAAGATTGAGAAGTCGCCGAGCCCGGCATAGAGGCTCGCCTTGGGATTGCGGTTGAGATAGCGGCGCGCGGCGCGAGCTTGGGCCTGCGAGCCGCGCTCCAGCCGCGAGGCCTGGCAGGCCAGCGTCAGCCGCGGATGCGCCAGCGGATCGCCTTTGCCGGGCTCCCCGAGCAGAAGGGAACAGCGCGGATCGGCAAGCAGGGCCGACGTGTGCGCCGCGAGCATCGACACCAGGATGAGCGGTGCGCCGTCAATGTCGGTGGCGACGCCGACCCGGCTCGCCAGCGGCGCCCCGGTCCCCGGTTCCAGCACCGCCAGGGCGCCGAAACGGGCACTGCGCAGAAGCGTTTTCGCCAGGCGGATCGCCTCGGCGTCGGTCTCGCGGATGACACCCTTCTTTCGATCGTCCAAGGTTTCTCGCCCTGCCAAGTTGATTTCCTATTCCACTTGTCAGCCGATGATGCCGGACTTGGCAAGGGGAGGTGCCCGCGCAAACCGCTTCGCAGCTTGGGGCGACACGCCTTACTTCGGCGCCATGCGGATGGCGCCGTCGAGGCGGATGGTCTCGCCGTTCAGCATCTGGTTTTCGACGATGTGCAGGGCAAGCGCGGCATATTCGGATGGTTCGCCGAGGCGCGACGGGAAAGGCACGGCGGCGCCCAGCGAATCCTGCACCTCCTGCGGCATGCCGGCCATCATCGGCGTCTTGAAGATGCCGGGCGCGATGGTGCAGACCCGAATGCCGGATCGGGCGAGATCGCGCGCCACCGGCAGCGTCATGCCGACGACACCGCCCTTCGAAGCCGAATAGGCCGCCTGGCCGATCTGGCCGTCATAGGCGGCGACCGAAGCGGTGTTGACGATGACGCCGCGCTCGCCGCCCCGCAGCGGCTCGAGTTTCGCGGCGCGGTCGGCGACCAGGCGGATCATGTTGAACGTGCCGATCAGATTGACCTCGATCACCCTGCGGTACTGGTCGAGCGGATGCGGTCCATCCTTGCCGATCGTCTTCACGCCGATGGCGATGCCGGCGCAATTGACCAGGATGCGCGGCTCGCCCAGCTTGGCGGCAGCCTCGGCCAGGGCGGCGACGGCACTGTCGGCACTCGCGACGTCGCACTGGACGGCGATGCCGCCGATCTCGGCCGCGACCTTGGCCGCGCGCTCGATGCCGACATCGAAGATGGCAACGTTGGCTCCCTTGGCGGCAAGCGCACGAGCGGTTGCCTCGCCAAGGCCGGAGCCGCCGCCGGTCACGATTGCTATCTGGCCGCTGGGATTCATGGCGTCATCCTTCCCGTGAGAATGGGCTTGCTATCAAACAGGGACGGATCAGGCCCGGATTGAAAGGCCGGGTCAAGCCATCGCCTAGACGTGCTCGGCGGCCCTGGCCTGGCTGGCGTGACCGACCTCGCCGGAAAGCCTGGCAACCGCGCCGGGCGTGATCTCGTGCGACAAAAGGCGGTCGAGGTCGACAGGCCTAGGCATCGAAATCTGACCACGGGGGATGCGCTTGAAGCCGAGCGGCCCGTAATAAGGTTCGTCGCCAACCAGGATGACGGCCGGCGCGCCAGCCTTGGCGGCCGCCTCCAGCGCGATCGCTACCAGCCGGCGGCCGATGCCGAGGTTCTTGAAGGCCGGCCGTACCGCGAGTGGCCCAAGCATCAGCGCCCGGCCGGCCCCCGCCGCTATGCGGGTCATGCGCACCGAGGCGACGACGAGGTCGCCGTCGACCGCGACAAAGGACAGGGCGCGCTCGTGGCCGCCGGCCTCGCGGATCTTGTAGGCGGCCAGCACGAAACGGCCGGGGCCGAAGGCCTCGTCGTTAATGGCTTCGATTTGAGGGTCATGCGCCGGAGTTTCCGGCAGGTATTTCACGTCGGCAAGGCTCATGGTCTTTGCGTTCCGGTAGAGGAGGAAAGGTTGCTGCAAACGGCAGCATTCGCCAGTCAGCGCTTCATCAAGCGCGGGCGCCCTTTCGTCGTCGGTCAAACCGGATCAAAGCAAAGTCGAACATGCGGAGTGTCCGCTAGCATCAATTTTGCGCCGCCGCAATCGACCCGTTCGCTGGCACTACCGATTGACGATCTGTTCAGCCCTGGATGCTTTCCGCCTTGCCGCATCGCGCCCTACATGACGGGAAACCCGAAAGGACAATTCATGGGATTGCTCGTCCACGGCAAATGGCAGGATCGCTGGTACGACACGAAGAACAGTGGCGGCAAGTTCGTGCGGGCGCAGTCGCAATGGCGCGACTGGATCACGCACGACGGCAAACCCGCCGAAGGCCGCAGTCGCGGCTTCAAGGCGGAGCCCGGCCGCTATCACCTTTACATCTCACTCGCCTGTCCCTGGGCGCACCGGACGCTGATTTTTCGCACGCTGAAGAGGCTGGAAGGCATCATTTCCGTCTCGGTGGTTCACCATTTCATGGGCGCGGACGGTTGGACGTTTCTCGCCGAGGACGGCGCCACCGGCGACACGCTCTATGGTCTCGACTTCCTGCACCAGATCTACACCAAGGCCGATCCTGCCTATTCAGGCCGGGTGACGGTGCCGGTGCTGTGGGACAAGAAGGAACAGACGATCGTCTCCAACGAATCCTCCGAGATCATCCGGATGCTCAATTCGGCCTTCGACGAATGGGGGGACGCCAGCTTCGACTTCTACCCCGAGGCCTTGCGCGGCGAGATCGACGCGATCAACGGGCTGGTCTATCCCGCCGTCAACAATGGCGTCTATCGAGCCGGTTTCGCCACCACGCAAGCGGCCTATGAGGAGGCGTTCGGCACGCTGTTTTCGGCGCTCGATACTCTGGAACATCGCCTTTCCAGGCAGCGCTACCTAGTGGGTGATCGCATCACGGAGGCCGACTGGCGGCTGTTCACCACCCTGGTGCGCTTTGACCCGGTCTATGTCGGACACTTCAAGTGCAACCTGCGCCGCATCGCCGATTATCCGAACCTGTCGAACTATCTGCGCGACCTCTATAGCGTGCCTGGCGTCGCCGGGACCGTGAACCTGCGCCACATCAAGGCGCATTATTACGGCAGCCACGAGACCATCAACCCGACCCGGATCGTGCCGGTCGGGCCGGCGCTCGACTATGGCGCGCCGCATGATCGGGCGCGGTTTGGAAGGGCTGCTGCCTGACTACCAATAGGGCGATGCTGGGACGTTGGCGAAAATTTCGGCGATCCGCCGCAGCGTTGCCGGCGTCGTGCCCTCCGGCAGGCGACCGAGCGGGAAAAAGCCGGCCTCGGCGATTTCATGGTCTGGCAGTTTCGGTGCGGTGTGGCTGAAATGCTCGACGAGGTAGAAGCCGACATGGTCGCGCCGGCTGGCACGGCGGTTGAAATGCATCGATTTGAGAATCGGCGCGTCCGTGATCTGGATGTTGCCTTCCTCGTAAAGTTCGCGCGCCAGCGCTTCGGCCATCGTCTCGCCGACCTCGACGCCGCCGCCGGGAAGCTGCCAACCGGGCACATAGGTATGGCGGATGAGGAAGACGGAATTGGTGGCGGCATCGTGGATCAGGCCGCGCACACCGAGCGTCATTGGCCGCCGCAGCACGAAATAGAGATGGAACAGCCGCGCCCTCAAACCCGCCCAGCCGGTCTGGCGGAACGGAGCCTCCTCGTCGCTCGCCATCAGTAGCGAAACCGTGGGTGGAAAGGGGCGCGCACGTCGCCTATGAAGGAGGGATGTTCAGGCTCGCGCATATTTCCGATGTCCATCTGGGGCCGCTGCCCGATGTATCCTATCGCGATCTCGCCTCCAAGCGCGTGCTCGGTTATGTCAACTGGCAGCGCAACCGCCGCCGCCACATGCACGACGCCGTCATCGACGCCATCGTCGCCGATATCAAGGCGCAAAATCCGGACCATCTCGCCGTCACCGGCGACCTCGTCAACCTGGCCCTCGACGGTGAGATCGAGATGGCCAAACACTGGCTCGAGACGCTGGGGCCACCGCATGTGGTGTCGGTGGTGCCGGGAAACCATGACGCCTATGTGCCCGGCGCATTCGACAAGGTCTGCCGGTCGTGGGCGGCGTGGATGAGCGGCGACGGTGTCAACACGCCGGTCGACCGCAATGCCTTCCCCTATCTGCGCGTGCGCGGCAATATCGCGCTGATCGGGGTTTCGACGGCCCGCGCCACGGCGCCCTTCATGGCCAATGGTTTTTTCATGGAGGGGCAGGCGGCTCGGCTCGGCAAGATACTCGAGAGCACGGCGAAGCAAGGGCTGTTCCGCGCGATCATGATCCATCATCCGCCCCTGCGGGGCGCCGTCTCCCAGCACAAGCGGCTGTTCGGCATCGCCCGCTTCCACAAAATCGTCCGCCGCCATGGCGCGGAGCTTGTGCTGCACGGCCATTCGCATCTGCCGTCGCTGTTCCAGATTGGGCTTCGCGGTGCAAAGATCCCGGTCGTCGGGGTCGCCGCCGCCGGCCAGGCGCCGGGCGGCAATCACCCGGCAGCACAGTACAATCTGTTCGACATCGACGGCGAAAAGGGTAACTGGCGTATCCACCTGACGCGGCGCGGTCTGACCGGACCGTCAATACCGCCTTCCGATCTGCAGAGCCTGGAACTCGGGGTCGAGCCCGGCGAGGCTATGGCCGCCAGTTGAGAACCATGGCCGAGATGCGGTCCCACAGCAGCGCGGCCGACACCGCCAGACCAACCAGCGCGCCGGCGGCGACCAGCCCAAGCCCCGACAGGAAGGCCGACCAGCCCTTGCCTTGCGTCGATGCTCGCAGCGGTGGCTCGGCTTCCGCGACCTCGGCGCGTTTCATGCCGGCGACCGCCGGCTCGACGCCACCTTCCATCATCCTCTGGCGCTCGACGATGCGCTCGGCCACATAACGCGTCACGGAATCGGCGACCGGCTTCATCTCGGTCGACTCGGCAAGCACGACCCGGCCAATGCGTGTATCCTTGAGGAAGCGGTAGGTGCGACGGTCGCGTCCCATCGCGACATGGCTGACGGCGTCGATCCACAGGCGCGGCTGCAGCCCCGAGGAGACGACAAAGTCGAAATTGTCCATGTCGGCTGGAACATCGGCAAAGATGGGCGCGAGGTCCGCGGCCAGCAGGTCCAGGCGCATGCGGTGCGCCTCGCGCATGTCGACGACGACATCGTCGCGGTCAGCGAAGGCATTCTTCACATCACGGATGGCATCGGACAGTTTCTTTGACGGATCGATCTTCTCGCCTGCGTCCTTCATCGGCGTGGCCTCGCGGGTTTGGTTAACAGGCAGTTAACACAGCCGAAGGCAAAATGCACTCGCGAGATCAACATGGCAGAGCGCCCGCTCGGTGCCGCGCGGGACGTCTCAGCCGGTCGCAGCGAGTTTCGGGCGCAAGGGCCTGGCGCGGCGGTTCATGTTGCGCTGGATGATCGTGGCGACCAGATCGGGCGCCTCCTCGATCAGCATATGGCCAGCCTCCAGCACGTGGTGCACGTGAAATCGCGCGGGCAGACCATCCATTTGGGTAACGGGTAGCATCGGGTCATTGCTCCCCCATGCCACCATCACCGGCATGGTCAGTGTGTCCAACCGGTCGTGCGGGATGACGCCCTGCCGGTCGTCGCTGGTCATGGCGGCAGCAATCTCGATGAGTTGCTCCACCTGGCCGGGTCGCCCGCGCATGTCGCGAATGGTATCCACGGTGCGGTCGACGGGGCGCGTCAGCGGTCCCGACATCGCGCTTAGGCACGCCCGGATGTCGGAGGGGTCCCTTGCGGCGGCAAAGCGGCGCAACAGCGGGCCATTGATCTCGGGGCCGAAGCCGCCCGGCGCCAGAAGTGTCAGCGAGGCCACCCTCTCGGGTTCGGCCAGTGCCATCAGCGTCGCCACCGCGCCGCCCATCGAGTGGCCCACCAGATGAACGCGCTTCACCGATCGCGCGGCGAGATCGGTCAGGACGGCCCTTGCCGCCACCTTGGCCAGACCGGCGCCGGGGAAATCGAGCGACAGCCCGTGCCCCGGCAAGTCATAAGCGAGTGTGCGCACCGCAGGCGACAGCGACGGGATCACTTCGTGCCAGACACCGTGGCAGCCGCCAAAACCATGCAGCAGGGCGATGGCCTTCGAGCCAGCACCCTGTTCGGTGGCGTGAAGCGATGCGATCATTGAAATGTGAAAGCTTATTACGGGACGGGAAGATTACGGGACGGGAAGATGGGAATGCGGCTGGATTGCTCCTTGTCCAGCACGATGGCCAGTAAAATTTTCGCGACGACTGGCGTTTGCGCTCTCTCGACCTTGCGAAGTCGCCTGACAAAGCCGACAAATCCGTCGTATCGGGGGTTTGCCACCTACTTTCGGCGGCCAACAATTCGGTTGGTCCAAACAACCCGTTGGTGGGACGTCAGCTCGCGTTGCCGAGGCCCGCCGCGCGCAGGGCCCCAACCAGCCGCTCGGTCAGATCGGGCGGATATTTCCGGTCGATGAAGGTCGCGCGCGGATCGGCGGTGAATTTCGGAAATTTGGCGGTTAGCTCGTCGAGCAGCTTGCGCGCCAGATTGTCCTGGCCGGCGATCTTGGCACCGATCAGCCGGGCTGCAAGATAGTGCGATTTGGTTGCGGTTGTTCTCAAAGAGGAACTGGCGATGGCGGCCTTGTTCGTGTCGCCAAGCATGAGTTCGCCGGCGAAAAGTCCGAAATCCCACCATGTCGGATGACCGCTGGAGGCGTCCACCGCCTGGGCCAGGATCGGCGTCCCCTCGGCATACCTGCCAGCGAAAATCAACCCATAGCCGTAAGCTGCGGCCATGGCGAGATCGTAGGGATTGAGGTCATAGGCCTTGCGCATCCAGCGCAGCGCCTCGTCAGCGTTGCCAAGACGCGAATTGATGTAGCCGTAGGAGCGATGCGCATAAGGACTGGTCGGTCCCATTTGCACGGCGCGATGGGCAAATGTCATCGCCTTCTCGATCGTGGCATCCGGCGGATAGGCGTAGTGGTCGTTCACGGCCTCCAGGTGCAGCGAAGCGAGTTCCGAGTAGACCAGCGGTGACTTGGCGCCGCGTTCGGCGAGGGTTTCGAGGCAGCGATAGGCGGCCTCGTGGGTCCGGGCGTTCTGGTCGAGATAATATTTGTCGTTGAGCGTCAGGCATTGAGTGAGGACGGTCTGAATGCCGCTCTGTTCGATATAGCTGTAGATGGTGCCGGAAGCGGGAAGAGCGGACGTCAAGATGCCGGCTATACGGTTCTCGACGGCGGTCGGTGCGCTATCGGCGGCGGTCAGGTTGCGCGACAAAAGCACCCGTCCGGTCGCCACGCTCTGCAGTTCAATCGTGATTTCGCCCGTATCCGGCCCAGGCAGAATATCGAAGATGAAGCTTGTGGCATTGGTGGCCGGATCGGTCGTGGCGACCGCGTCGCGACCGATGAAGTCGATCGTATCGAAACCGCTCAGGCCGGCGCGCAGCGATGCGGCGACACGGCTGGCATCCGTGCCACTGGCCTTGACGGCGATGTAGACGAGCGGCAAGGCCTCGCTGGCGGGAGACGGCTCGATGCTGCCGGTGAGGCCTGCGGTCTCGAGCGTGGCCGCAAGGTCGCCGCCTGCCAGCAACGCACCGCTGCCCTGACGCAGGATCAGAACACCAAGCATGGCGATGACGACGGCGATCGCCATCCAGAAGAATCTGAGGTGACGTGCCACCGACGGCGCCGGCGCAACCATCGGTGCCAGTAAGGCAGGGGCCGCAATGGCACTCTCGGCAGTGCCGCGTTGCGCCGATGGAGCCGCCGCCGCTCCCGTCTGGATGGCGAGTTCGGCCGTCTCAGGCAAGCGGATCGCATTGAGCTCGTAGGCCGGGACATAGCCGCCGCGCGGAATGGCTATGCGGACAGGCTCGGCAACACCTTCATTGGCGAAATATTGCTGCAGCAAGTCGCGCAGCCGGCCGGCCTGAACCCGCACCACCGCATCGGTCGAAGGATCGAAATCGCCGTCCTTGCCGAAGACATCCATGGCGATGGAAAAGCCCTTGAGCCTGTCGGCTTCGCCTGCCTGTTCGCGCTCGACAAGATAACGCAACAGCTTGCGTGCCCGTTCGGATCTTCCGAACGTTTCGCTGGCAAGCAGTCGCTCCAATGTTTCGCGCACTGCGGGGGCGGCAGGCGTGGCATGCTGCAAGTGTCGATCCTCTCGAAGTCGGCACAGGTTAAGGCACGGATCATATAATGCCCGCACCGCCATACAAGTATACACCCATTATGCGATCGCGTACCCCACCGGATATTTTCCCGGTGGTTAATGAGCCGCGCGCGACAGGATAGCCAGGATGCCGGAGCAATCCTTATTGAATCCCATGGATGCCAAGACCTTGTTCAGGCCCGAAGGATGGCGGCGCGAGAGCCAATCCCGGCTCTCGCGCCGACGGTAAACTATCGCGCGTTGCGGCCGACGATACGATTGGCCGCTGACGTTACCGCTTCCAGTGAGGCAGCGACGATGTTGGTGTTGATGCCGGCGCCGAACAGCTTGCCGCCGGGATATTCCATCTCGACATAGGAGATAGCCGACGCATTCGAGCCGCGCTGCATCGAATGCTCGGAATAATCGAGCACCGACATCTCGACGCCGACATGGCGTGACAGCGCATCGACGAAGCCGTCGATCGGGCCGGTGCCGGTGCCTGATATCGTCACTTCCTTGCCGTCGTCGAGGATGACCGCCTCGACCACGCGCCGGCCCTTCACCTCGGTGGCCGGATAAGTGTGATGATCGAGGAATTTCAGGCGGGCGCCAGGCTGGTCGACATAGGTTTCGAGGAAGCGGTCATGAATACGCTTGGCCGGCACTTCCTTGCCTTCGGCGTCGGTGATCGCCTGGATAGCCTGACTGAATTCGATCTGCAGGTTGCGCGGCAAATTGAGGCCGTAATCGGCCTGCAGCACATAGGCAATGCCGCCCTTGCCCGACTGCGAGTTGATGCGGATGATGGCCTCATAGCTGCGGCCGACATCGGCCGGATCGATTGGCAGGTATGGCACTTCCCAGTGTGGCGTGTTGGCCTTCTTCAAGGCCTTCATGCCCTTGTTGATGGCGTCCTGGTGCGAGCCGGAAAAAGCAGTGTAGACGAGTTCGCCAACATAGGGGTGGCGCTCGGGAATCTTCAGCTGGTTCGAATATTCGTAGACATCTTTCATCCGGTTGATGTCGGAGCAGTCGATGCCCGGATCGACGCCTTGCGTGTACATGTTGAGCGCCAAGGTGACGATGTCGACATTGCCGGTGCGCTCGCCATTGCCGAACAGCGTGCCCTCGACGCGGTCGGCGCCAGCCATCAAGCCGAGTTCGGTGGTGGCGATGCCGGTGCCACGATCATTGTGCGGATGCAGCGAGATGATCAGGTTTTCGCGGTTGTCGAGATTGCGGCACATCCACTCGATGCGGTCGGCATAGATGTTGGGCGTCGACATCTCGACCGTCGACGGCAGGTTGACGATCAGCTTGTTGTCGGGTGTTGGCCTGACGATCTCGGTGACGGCGTTGCAGATCTCCAGAGCGACCTCGAGTTCGGTGCCGGTGAAGCTCTCCGGCGAATATTCGAAGCGATAGCCGCCGCCGGCCTTGGCAGCCATGTCGGTGATCATCTTGGCCGCGTCGGTCGCGATACGCTTGATGCCGCCGACATCTTTCTCGAAGACGACGCGACGCTGCAACTCGCTGGTCGAGTTGTAGAAATGCACGATCGGGTTGGTGGCGCCCTTCAGCGCCTCGAAGGTGCGGCTGATCAGTTCAGGCCGGCACTGCACCAGCACCTGCAACGACACATCGGCCGGCACGTTGCCTTGCTCGATGCACCAGCGCGCGAAGTCGAAATCGGTCTGCGAAGCCGAGGGGAAGCCGATCTCGATTTCCTTGAAGCCCATGTCGAGCAGCAGGCCGAACATGCGCGCCTTGCGCTCGTGGCCCATCGGATCGATCAGCGCCTGGTTGCCGTCGCGCAGGTCGACCGAGCACCAGATCGGCGCCTTGTCGATCACCTTCGAGGGCCAGGTCCGGTCGGTGAGGCCGACGGTCGGGTAGGGTTGATATTTGCGGGCTGCGTCCGGCATGCCCCGGCCAACTTGCTTGCCGGTCGCGGCCTCGCTGGCGCGGATGTCTTCTCGTGCGTTCATCGTTGTTTCTCCCGGCGGCTGGCGGGTCCACCTTTCAGGCGGATGTGGAGCCAAGCGGCGCCTTTACCAGAATTTCGTTCGCTTGATATGATTTGCCAAGGAGCATTTGCTTGCGCGGCGGTTCGACCGCCGGGCGCTCCTTCAGCGAACCCGGCGATCGCCGATAAGGCCGAGAAGAAGCAGGGTCGAGGCAAGCGCGCGCACGGTCTCGCCGGCAAAGCCGGTCTGACGGGAAGCGGTGGTGGGGCGCGTGTTCATGGCCGCTCTCATACAGGAGCGGCCTGTTGGAGGCAAGCGGGCCGGCCCCCGTCGAATTTTATCTTAACGCGGATGCTCTTCCCCGCGCGCCGCAAATGCGCCAGACTTGGCTTCCGGCGGGGTGCCGTCGGCAGGGGGCGTTCATGAATTTCGTGTTCTTCTCGCCGCATTTTCCCGCCAATGGCGCCGATTTCTGCGACCGGCTGAAGAAGGCCGGCGCGACCGTGCTCGGCATTGGCGATGCGCCCTATGATGCGCTCGACGGCAAGCTGAAGCAGGCGCTTTCGGAATACTACCGCGTCGCCGACATGGAGGATTACGAGCCGGTGTTCCGGGCGATAGGTCATTTCATCCACAAATGGGGCCGCATCGACCGGTTCGAATCGCTCAACGAGCACTGGCTGGAGCTGGAAGCCAACATCCGCACCGACTTCAACATCTACGGCACCAAGCTCGATTTCGTGAAGAATCTGAAGCGCAAGAGCCGCATGCGCGCCTTCTTCCGCAAGAGCGGTGTCGAGACGATCGCGCAGCGCAAATGCTCCGACCGGGCCGGCGCTATGACCTTCATCCGCCGCGTCGGCTACCCCGTGGTGGTGAAGCCGGATTCGGGCTCCGGCGCTTCGAACACGTTCAAGATCTCCAATCCGAAAGAGCTCGACCAGTTCTTCCGGGACAAGCCGGAGGACGTGACCTTCGTCATGGAGCAGTTCATCGAAGGGCTGGTTGTGACCTATGACGGATTGATCAACCGCGACGGCGAGGTGGTGCTGGCGGCCAGCCATCGCTACGACCAGAGCGTCATGGACGTGGTCAACAAGGACCGCCACATGAGCTACACCTGCTTTCCCCGGATCAGGCCTGCCGTCGAGGAGGCCGGCCGCAAGATCCTGAAAGCATTCGACGTGCGCGAGCGCTTTTTCCACATCGAACTGTTCGAGACCAGGGACGACCGCATCATCGCGCTGGAGGTCAACATGCGGCCGCCCGGCGCCTGGATGACCGACGCGATCAACTACACGTTCGACATCGATGTCTACGCGGCATGGGCGGACATGGTGGTCAAGGATGCCGTCGGCGGCCCCTATGAGGGCAAGTATTTCACCGCCTATGCCAGCCGCAAGCGCCACCTCGACTATTTGCACAGCCATGCGGACGTGCTAGCCGCCCACCGCGACAAGATCGTCCATCATCAGCCGATAGAAGAGGTTTTCAGCCGGGCCATGGGAAATTACGCCTACCAGATGCGCTCGAAGGATCAGGCTGATCTGCGCGAGGCGGTGGCCTATATCCACGCCGAAAAGGCTTGAGGCATGGACATTTCCTATCACAAGGTCTTCGCCCGCAATCTCGGCCGCGACATGGAGTACAAGCGCTACGGGCATGCCGGCCGGCCGGTCGTGGTGTTCCCGACCTCGCAGGGCCGGTTCTACCAGCTCGAGGATTCCGGCGGAGTGGGGGCGCTCGCCGAGTTCATCGATACCGGCCGCATCCAGCTGTTCACCGTCGACGGCATCGATACAGAATCCTTCTTCGCCAGGGATGTCGATACCGCGCATCGCATCGAGCGGCACGAGGCCTATTTCCGCTATCTGCGCGAGGAGGCGCTGCCGGAATTTCTGGAAACCGCCGCGCAAGCCAATGGCGGACGGCGGTTGAAGCCGCTGTTCTCGGGCTGTTCGATGGGCGGCTACCATTCCTCGAACTTCGTCTTCCGGTTTCCCGAGCTCGCCAGCGGCGTCATCTCGCTGTCGGGTGTCTATTCGGCCCGCGATTTCTTCGGCAAGGCGCTCGACGGCGACATCTTCTACAATTCGCCGCTCGATTATCTGCCAGGGATCGTCGACCCGAAACTGCTGGCGCGGCTGAAAGCGCTCAGGCTGATCTTCTGCTGCGGACAGGGCGCATGGGAAGAGCGCATGCTGGTCGAGACCCGCCAGCTGGAACAGATCCTGCGCGACAAATCCATTCCGGCCTGGGTCGATTATTGGGGCGGCGACGTCAGCCATGACTGGCCGTGGTGGCACAAGCAGCTGGCTTATTTCTTCGGCCGCTGGCTGGATGACGATCTGATGCACAGGCTGGACTAAGGTGCATTGATATTCAGCCGGCCTGCGAATGGCTGACGCCTACCCTTCCTGGCAGGCCGGCAGGGATACGGTCTGGTGCTCCGCCGCGGATCCGCGGCGCAGGCCGAGAAAGACGACGAGGGCGGTGACGATGGTGATTGCCGCCAGCACGATCAGTAGCCTGTCGAACGCCGTTTCGTAGGCCTCGACCAGCACGGCGGCGCCGGCCGCCGGCAAACGGTGCACGGTTCCACCGAGATTGCCGATCACCAGCAATTGCGCCGCGGCGGCCGCGTCGCTGGAAGGCGCAGCGCCCCGAGCGGCGAGTTGCGCGGCGGTGAAGCCTGACAGCGTCGCCATGACGATGGCCAGCGCCACACCTTCGCAAGCGACACGGGTGGTGTTGAAGATGCCGACCGCCATCCCGGCCCGCTCCGTCGGCACGACGCTGACGGCGAGCCCGTCCATCAACCCCCAAGGCAAGGCGATGCCGACGCCGATCAGAATCAGTGGCGCGACCAGCGCAACCTCAACCGGTGGCGTCAGGCTCAGCCAGATCAGGCCGGCCCCCGCGACGAGCAGGCCGACGCCGCAGATCGTGGCCGGAGCAATCCAGCGCGCCAGCTGGCCGGCGAGCAAGGGCAGGAACAGCAACGGTCCGGAGAGGCAGATCATCAATTGCCCGGCCTTGATCTCGCTCATCCCCTCGATGCCGATGAAGCGGATCGGTAAAAGTACGAGCAGGACGACGAAGCCATAGGCGGGCGCCGCCGCAAGAAACTGGACGCCGACGAAGCGAGGAAAGCGAAACAGGGTGAGATCGAGCATCGGCCGGCGCACGCGCCGCTCGGCGACGACAAACAGCACAAAGCAAAGGACGGCGACGCCGAGAAGCGTTGCCACCAGCGGGTCGGTCCAGCCGCTCTGGGGTGCCTGGAGCACGCCATAGGTCAGCGAGGCCAGCGCGAAGGTGAACGTGGCGGCGCCCGCCCAGTCGAGGCCGGAAGCATCCGGATCACGCGATTCCCTGATGGTGCGCAGGCCGAGGGTTGCCGAGCCAGCCGCGAGCGCCATCACCAGAACAAAGATCGACCGCCAGCCGAAGGCGGCGATGAGCAGGCCGGAGGCGATCGGGCCGAAGGCCAGCCCGATGCCGAAACTGGTGCCGAGGAAGGAGAAGGCGCGCAGCCGCGATGGTCCCTCGAATTCCTGGGCAAGTGCGGAGGCGCCGCCGGCGAAGGCCAAGGCACTGCCGAGCCCTTGCGCGGCCCTGAAGATGTCGAACCAGGCGATGTCGGACGCCAGCATCGCGCCGAGCGAAGCGAATATGTAGAGGGCAAGACCGACGAGGAAGATCCGCTTGCGGCCATGATTATCGGCCAGCGCTCCGGCCGCCATCAGGCTGGCGGCGAAGGTCAGCATAAAGGCGTTGGTCACCCAGTTGAGCGTGATCGGGCTGCCGCCGAGATCGGCCGCGATGCGGGAGAGCGCGACGGCCGGGCCGGTGAAGGTCAGAGGCATCGTCATCGCGGCAAGGCATACCGACAAGAGCACGAGCCATCGCCCGGCCGGGCCGGTGGTGGTCTTCAAGGTCATGGGTTTTTCCTATCTGAGCGGTCTGCGCCGGCGCGCAACCGCGGCGCCGATCATGCGGACCAAGATAGGTCAGAGACAGATCAGGAATAATAGTATTAAATATCCTGACATAACGGACTGAAACGCTCGAATGGAGCAGCATGATGGATCGCCTCAGCGGCCTTCTGGCTTTCGCCCGCACCGCCGAGTTCGGCAGCTTCGTCGCCGCCGGCCGGGCGCTCGGCATCTCCGCTTCAGCGGTCGGCAAAAGCGTCGCGCGGCTCGAACAGGAACTCGGCGTGCGGCTGCTGCAGCGCTCCACGCGACGAATCGGCCTGACGGAGGAGGGCAAGCTGTTCAACGAGCGCGTGCGGCGCATCCTCGACGACATCGACGATGCCGAGGCGATGCTGTCGCGGACAAGGGAGACGCCGCGTGGGCGGTTGCGCGTCTCCACCCCGATCGTCACCTACCATCTTTTGCTGCCGGTGCTGTCGGAGTTCATGGCCCGCTATCCCGAGATCGAGCTCGATGTCGATTTCAACGACCGGATCGTCGACGTCATCGAGGAAGGCATCGACGTCGCCATCCGCAGCGGCGAGCTGCCTGATTCACGATTGGTGTCCAGACCCATTGCGCCCTTCCGCATGCTGCTGTGCGCGGCTCCCTCCTACCTCGATCGCCATGGCACTCCCGGTGTGCCGGCGGATCTCATCAGGCATTTCGGCATAAACTTCCGCTATCTCAACAGCGGCAGGCTGCTGGACTGGCCGTTCATTACCGGGAGCGCCCAACCGCTGATCCGTTCAATGTTGACCTGCAACAACATGGAAGCTTTGAAAGGCGCCACGATCGCCGGACTCGGCATCGCCTGCATGCCCGATTTCCTGGTGCGGGACGCGTTGCGCGAGGACCGGCTGCGCACCGTGCTCGACGATCATGTCGACGGCCGTGGCCAGTTCCGGATGCTATGGCCCTCCAATCGCCATCTGTCGCCAAAGGTGCGCGTCTTCGTCGATTTCCTGCCCGAACGCCTGGCAGCCGCGCGATAGCGGTGCCCTGGTGGCAGCCCTCATCATTCCCTGATGCTTCTGGCTACCAGCCGGGCAATGCTCGGGCCGACAAGCAGCACGATCAGGAAGCGCGCCGACTGCAGGGCCATGACAAAGGAGATGTCGACGTTCTGCGCGGCGGCGGCGATGATGGCGACGCTGTCCATGCCGCCAGGGCTGGTCGCCAGATAGGCGGTCAGCGGGTCGACGCCGGCGAGCCGGCTGATGAGGAAGGCAAGGCCGCCGCAAAACGCGATCAGCGCGATGATCGAAGCGATGATCTGCGGCAAAGCGCGTGCCGCGTGGCGCAGGATCGGCCTGGTGAAGTTCAGGCCGATCGCCCAGCCGACCATCGCGTAACTGACCGCCAGCAGCCATTGCGGCAATTGCATCGGCACCCCGAGGCCGAGATGGATGACTGTGCCGAAGATGAAGCTGCCGAGGAAGAAGGGCGAAGGCAGCCGGCAAAGCCTGCCCGCGAGGCCGCCGATGAGCGCCATGCCGATGGTGGCGGCGAAGGGTTGCGGATCGATCTCGGGGAACCAGATAACGGGCGGGACCTCGATGCCCGAGGTGTCGACCCACATCTTGGCGACGAGGGCTGCCGTCATCGAGACGAAGATGACGCGCAGATACTGCATGAAGGCGACAAGGCGCTGGTCGGCGCCAAAGGCGCCGGCCATCAGCACCATGGCGGTGGCGGCCCCCGGCGAAGAACCCCAGACGGCGGTGGTGCCCGGCAGGATGCGCCAGCGGCTGATCAGCCAGCCAAGCAGGCTCGAGGCCGCGACGGTGGCGATCACCACGCCGAGGAACAGCGGCCATTCCTTGTAGAAGACCGGGAAGATATCGGCCGAGATCGAAGCCGCGACGAGGCAGCCGACGACAGCCTGGGCGGCGCCGAACAGAAGCCGCGGCACACGCACCGCGGCACCGTTGGTGCCGGCGACGATGGCCGCCAGCATCGGTCCGATCAGCAGCGCCGCCGGCAAAGCGGCGAGTTCCAGCGCGCCGGCGAAGAGCGCGGAGATGACCAGCAGGATGAGCCACTGCCAAGGCTTGCTCAGCCGCGTCATGCGCTCGATGGCGGGTTGGTCGGAAGATGGCTGCTCGGCCTCGGAATCCATGTTCTGGTCTTAACCCCAGACGCGAAAAATGCGAACGCAAGTGCGCCTGAAAAAGCACGTTTCCGCCTCGGGCGCCCGCCTTAGCCCGTTTTGGCTTCAGCCAAGCCGAAGCCGCCCACCGGATGCGTTTCCACCTGGAATTCGAAGCCGCCGATGAAGGGGCGCGCCTTGGCGATCGCCGCCTGGACTTCGGGAAGCTGCAGCGAGGCCTTGTGGCTCGCCTGATCGGTCCACACCTCGGTCACCCAGATCGCGTCGGCATCGGCCGGATCGGTGGCGATGATATAGCTCAGGCAGCCGGGCAGGGCGCCAGTGCTCTCACGCAGCACGGTCATGACTGCGTCGCGTTGGCCACGCGCCGCCCGCATCTTGCCGATCAGTCCATACATGTCCTCGTCTCCCCCTGGGTTGGCGCGAAAGGAGTGTGTCCAGTATGCCGGTCGCCGGTCAAGGCATCAACTGGCCGCCATTGACTTCGATCACCTGGCCGGTGACGTAGCCGCTCAACAGGTCCGATGAGAGGAACAGATAGGCGCCGACGCAATCTTGCGCCGTGCCGGCACGGCCCTGCGGGATGGTGGCGACCATGCCCTTCATCTGCTCGTCGGTCGAATAGCGTTCGTGGAAGGGGGTGAGGATGGTGCCCGGCGCCACGGCGTTGACGCGGATGCCGAAGCCGATCAGTTCCTTGGCCATGCCGCGCGTCACGTTGGAGACGAAGGCCTTGGCCGAGCCGTAAAGGCCGGCGCCGCCGCCCGCCCCGTTGCGCGCGGCGATCGACGAGGTGTTGACGATGAAGCCGCCCGGTTTTTTCAGCCACGGGATCGCCTTGCGCGAGGCGGTCAGCACCGAGCGTGCGTTGAGGTCCATCACCGCGTCGTAATGCGCCTCGGTCTGCTCGGCGTAGGGCACGCGGCCAAGCATGCCGCCGGCATTGTTGACCAGCCCGTCCAGCCGGCCGAAATGCCGCGCGCTGTCCTCGACGACGCGTTCGACATCGGCGGTGACAGAAAAGTCGCCCTGGACGAGGAAGACCTCACCGCCGCCGCCGCGAATGGTCTGGCCGAGTTTCTCGGCGGCGTCGCGGCTGGAATTGTAGTGCAGCGCCACCTTGCATTTCTGCTCGGCATAGGCGAGCGCGAGCGCCGCGCCGATGCCGGTCGAGGCGCCGGTGACCAGCACCGCCTTGCCGGCGAGGTCGGGGATGACAAGACCAAGGGCTGTCTCTGGCACTGCTGTTCCTCCGGGGGATCCAAGTTTCTTGGCGGGTGTTGCCACCCTTGCATTCAAGTCAGTGCCGCTTCAAGGCCTGAGATAGACATAGCCCTGGCTTTGCAGTTCGGCGAGCTTGACGACGCCACCCCTGTCGGCGGCATGGAAGCCGTCGAGCAAATCGGCGAGCGTAATATCCATGCCGTGCATGGTGTTGCCGCAGGCATGCGGGTCGAGCCCTTGCTGGACAAGACCGGTAAAGCGCCCCGAAACCGCCGCCGATATGCCCTTCGACTTGAAGCCGGCAAGCGCCGGACCATGCACGACCAGCGCGATATCGACGTTGCCGCCCGTGCCCTCATAGTGGTTCTTGATGTTGCCGAGCACGAAATTGACCTTGTCGAGGTCGCTGAGGTGATAGGCGACCTTCAGCCTGGCAGGCTCGGTGGTTGCCGCCTGCACCGCCCGCAGGCCTAGAAGCGTCCCGGCTCCGGCGAGAGCCGCGTGGAACATGTCACGTCGGCGCATGGCGTGCCTCCCTGGCTTGCCGGCTCAGCGCGATTTGCGTGGCCGCGGCCGCAATACTAGCATAAATTGACGTTACGTCCTGTCGATGCGGAGAGGGGCACATGGCGTTCAGGGAATGGAAGACGGTTGCCAGCGCCGGATTTGGCGCCGCACTGCTTGGCGGACTTGTGGGTTCTGCTTTTGCCGACAATGCGCTCAAACTCACCGAACTCAGCCCCAACGGGGCGGACGCCTGTTTCGGCCGGGTCTATGACGCGGCGCACCTCAAGGCGCGTCCGAAGCAGAAGGTGACGCGGATTTTCTTCTACTACGGCCGTGATCCGGTCAGCCGTCCGAATGAGGAACCGAACGCGAATTCCGATACTTCCTACAATGGGTTCCTCACCACCACGGTGCGTGGCGCCAAGGCGCCGGAATGGGCCGGAGGCTGGTGCAATCACGAGTCCGAAGATGGCAAATCGGGCCCGATCCGTTGCGGCATGGACTGCGACCGTACCCTGGCGTCGCTGAAGGTCGACGGCAAGGGCCGGCTGATCCTGTCGGACCTGTCGTCCGACATCTACCTCGACGCCGGTTCGGAAGAAGAACTCGGCGCGGCTGAATACGACAGGCAGGCGCTTGGCAAGGAAGACGACAATTTCCGCCTCGATCCGATGCCGGCGGCGACCTGCAAGGCGGAATTCGCCCGCATCGATCCGATCGACCCGGCGCTCGGGCCGCCGCTGCGCGAGCGGCTCAAACCCGACCAGGCCTTCTGCTACGGGCGCGACTATGACGCTGCGCATATGAGTTCGCATCCCGAGCAGCTGACGCAGTCGATCCGGGTGTTTCGAGGACCGGTGGAACTGGCGTCCTTCGCCTCGGGAGGCGACGCCGCGAGCTGGCCCGACGGCGCCGACATCGTGGTCTCGGTCACGACGCGGCAGAAGGGAGCCAAGGTCACGCAGACTTATTCATGCCAGGGCGAGGCCGATCAATGGCGTTGTGCCGCGAGTTCGAAGACGAGCAATTTCTCCTGCGACATCGCGCAAAAGGAAATCTTCCTCAAGCGTGGTGCCAACGGCGCCATCACGCTTGCCAACCCCAACAGCAGCCTGGCGGTCGTCGACCTGTGCTCGAAGGCGGCCGACGGCAAGACGATGTCCGACGACAAGGTCTATCGGCTGGAGCCAATGCCACAATCCGCCTGCGCGCCGTAACCAGCGTTTCGTCATCCTTGGGTCGCCGCTACGGAGCTGCGCTCCTGCTTCGCCCAAGGATGACGAAGTCGAGAAACTCCGGTTAGCTCTTTGTTTTTACGCAATTCCGGACGGAAAGCCGCTCACGCTTTTCTTGGAATTGCTCTTCCAAGGTCAGCGACAGTGACCCGCCTCAGGCGAACGGCACCGCGGTCGTGCCCTTGGGCAGCTTGGCTTCGTCGTCGGGCTCGACATGGATGGTCACCCGCACCGAGGGGAGTTCGGCCTTCAGCGCGTCTTCGATGCGATCGCAGATGACATGGCTGGCGCCGACCGACATGTCGGCGTCTACGACCAGATGGAACTCGATGAAGGTGGCGCGGCCGGCGATGCGGGTCTTGAGGTCGTGCACCTCCATGGCGCCCTTGCAATTGGCCGAGATGATGTCGCGGATGCGCATGTGCTCCGCCGTGTCGACGGCCCGGTCCATCAGGCCGTTCATCGACGAGCCGATGACATGCCAGCCCTGCCACAGGATGTTGAGCGCGACGATGACGGCCAATGCCGGGTCGAGGATCTGCCAGCCGGTCAGGATCGCTCCGACGAGGCCGCCGAAGACGCCGACCGACGTCACCACATCGGTCATGATGTGATTGCCGTCAGCGACCAGCGCCGGCGATTTCTCCGCCCGGCCCGTGCGGATCAGCATCCAGGCCCAGAAGGCGTTGATGACGGTGGCGACGCCGTTGACGGCAAGGCCTTTCCAAGGCTGTTCGAGCGGCGCCGGGGCCTGCCAGGAGCGCCAGACTTCGTTCAGAATCAAAAGCGCGGCGAGCACGATCAGCACGCCTTCCAGCACGGCGGAGAAATATTCGGCCTTGTGATGGCCGAAGGGGTGATCCTGGTCGGCCGGCTTGTGGCTGACCTGGATCGCCCAGAAAGCGGCAATCGACGCGATGACGTTGACGATCGATTCCAGCGCGTCCGAATAGAGCGCGACGGAGCCGGTCACGTACCAGGCGGCGGCTTTCAGCGCGAGCACGACAAAAGCGACCACGATCGACCAGAAGGCAAGGTTGGCGACCTTGCGCTTCGCGGCCGCCCTGGCTGCGATCGCCATCGTGTTCTCGGCTTCGGCCATTGGCGTCAGGCTGCCTTTTCCTTGGCCTTTCGCGGCAAATGCGCGACGATGTTCTCGATGATGCGCATGCCGGCATTGTGGCCGAGCGTCATGATCGATTCCGGGTGGAACTGGACCGCGGCGATCGGCTCCTTGCGGTGCTCGAAGGCCATGATGACGCCGTCTTCCGTCTCGGCCGTAACCATGAAATCGTCGGGCAGGCGTACCGGATCGGCGAAGATCGAGTGGTAGCGGCCGACGGTGACTTCCTTGGGCAGGCCGGAGAAGATGATGCCCGGCTTCGAGACGCGGATACGCGACGGCTTGCCGTGCATGGGAATGTGCAACTGCCTGAGTTCTCCGCCATAGGCTTCCGCCAGTGCCTGCAGGCCGAGGCACACGCCGAAGATGGGCAGGTCGCGCGCGCGCGCCTTTTTGATGGTCGCGGCGCAGTCGAAGTCCTTCGGCGTGCCGGGTCCGGGTGACAGCACGACGAGGTCGGGCTTCAGCCGGTCGAAGACTTCCTCCGGCACCGGCGAGCGCACGGTCGAGACATTGGCGCCGGTCTGGCGGAAGTAGTTGGCCAGCGTATGGACGAAGGAATCCTCGTGGTCGACCAAAAGGATGTTGACGCCGTCGCCGACGCGCGCCGTGGTGCGCTCGGTGCTGGTCGAATTGCCCGTCTTGGCGTCGCGGATCGCGGAGAGCATGGCGGATGCCTTCAGTTCGGTTTCAGCTTCTTCTTCCTCTGGAATGCTGTCGAAGAGCAATGTAGCGCCGGCACGAACCTCGGCGATGCCGTCCTTGATGCGGATGGTGCGCAAGGTAAGGCCGGTATTCATGTCGCCGTTGAAGTTGACCATGCCGATCGCGCCGCCATACCAGGCGCGCGGGCTTTTCTCGTTCTGCTCGATGAAGCGCATGGCCCACAGTTTCGGTGCGCCGGTGACGGTGACCGCCCAGGCGTGCGAGAGAAACGCGTCGAAAGCGTCCATGCCTTCACGCAAGCGGCCCTCGATGTGGTCGACGGTGTGGATCAGGCGCGAATACATCTCGATCTGGCGGCGGCCGATGACGCGTACAGAACCCGGCTCGCAGACCCTGGACTTGTCGTTGCGATCGACGTCCGAGCACATTGTGAGCTCGGATTCGTCCTTCTTCGAATTGAGCAGCTTCAGGATCTGCTCGCTATCGGAAATGGCGTCGTCGCCGCGTTTGATGGTGCCGGAGATCGGACAGGTCTCGACGCGGCGGCCGTTGACGCGCACGAACATCTCCGGCGACGCACCGATCAGGTATTCGTTCTCGCCCAGGTTGATGAAGAAGGAATAGGGCGACGGGTTGATGGACTTCAGCTTGCGCGAAATCTCGGAGGGCTGGGTCTCGCAGCGCTCGTAGAACATCTGACCGGGGACGACCTCGAACAGGTCGCCACGCTTGAACGAGTCCATCGCGCGGCGCACCAGATTGGCGTATTCGCCGGGCTCATGGTCGCCGCGTGGCGGGATACGGTCGGCGGTCCTGAACGGCTCGGCGATTTGGTCGCGTGGCAGGCCTTCGGTCGAAAAACCTTCGCCCGCATAGTCGTAACGGTCGGTCCAGGCCTTGGCCGAGTAGTGGTCGACGACCAGGATCTCGTCGGGCAGGAACAACACCAGGTCGCGCTGGCTTTGCTTGCGCACGAGCGTGTGGTCGACCGGGTCGAACTGGAAGGCAAGGTCGTAGCCGAAGGCGCCGTAGAGACCGAGATTGGCGTCTTCCGCCGTCTTGAACAGCGCGGTGATGGCGCGCAGCACAGTGAAGACCGAGGGAACGCGGCTGCGTTCCTCCTCGGTGAAGACACGGCCGGGTTTGGCGACATCGAGGCGGATCAGCTTTTTCGAGGTCTCGGCGATCGTGACCTCGGCGAGGCCGCCCAGTGTCCTGCCGATGACCGGCAACAGCGCCTCGCCACGGCCGTTCAGCGCCTCGATACGCATGGCGCGGCCGCGTGCCGAGATGACCAGCGGCGGATCGATGATGGCCGTATCCCAGCGCGTGTAGCGGCCGGGATATTCGTAGTTCGAGGAAAATACCGCGCCCCGGCGCGAGTTCAGCCCCTCGACATATGTGTCGATCGCGCCTTCATAGGGGCGGTCGTGGCGCTCGCGGGTGATGGTGATGCCACCCGCCGTCGCGAAGCTTTCAGCGCCGTTTTCCAGAACCTTCAACGTCATTGCCGTCTCCATCAGCTACTTGGGCAACGGACCCGGGAATGGCTTTAAAAAACAAATGGCCGCCCGGACATTCCGTTGCGGCCACCCTCTATTTTCACGCGCACGCGTTCGAACAGGCCGCTGTCAGCAGGCCCACCACCAAATGGTCTTGATCGAACGCATGTTCATGGCGATTCCCTTAGCGGCGATTGGGCGGCCGCGCAACTGGATTCGACGCAGGCTCAATCCTCCAGCGTGCCCGACCTTGCATCGGCGCTCTTCCTGTCGCCAACCAGTTTCAACAGGTCTTCGCCGGAGCGGATGATGCGGCGCGAGCGGCGGGTCAGGATGATGCCGTCCTGCGGCGCGAACACTTCCGTGCGGCCATCGGCTTCGCCTGGCGCGTGAACGATGGTAGCGAGCCGCGCGCCCCTGGTGACGCGGTCGCCGGGCTTGACGTCGTAGAGGACCGCACCGCCACGGGGCGCCGGCATCATGTCGATATTTTCCAGAGGTGCCGCGACGCCCTTGAAGGGGCCGGGCGCGGGCAGGGCGGTGTCGGATATCACGCCGCGCGCCACCAGCAGCCGGTAGAGGCCTTCGGCGTCGGACTTGGCCAGCGCGCCGTCGACATCGAGAATGCCGCGATATTCGACAGTGGTGGCGACGCGCCTGTCGAACTTCGCCACATCGGCCGATGCGTTCTGGTAGGGCATGATCGAAGCGCCCTCGAAGGTGCCGTCGGTGTCCTCGCTCCACAGCACCACGGCATCGACGCCCATGGCGGCGGCGCAATCGGCCATCCCGGGCCACAGGCTGGTGTGGACGTAGAGATAGGCAAGACCCTCATCGTCGCAGTGCAGGTCGAGCACGATGTCATGGCCGAGCGAAAGCTGCACCAGGCGCGACTTCAGCCGCTGGTCGGCGCCGCCAAAGGTGGCGTCCGGCAAGAGCCTGGCGTCGGGCGCGGCCAGCAGCGGAAAGCCGCGGTTGAAGTTGGTGCGGGTGCCGAGATGAAAGCGACCCTGGTGCTCGCCGAAGTGGTATTGCGCGCGGCCGATCGGGTTGGCCCAGGGCACGATGGTGATGTTGCCCCTGATGCGACCCTCGGCCTCGGCCTTGTTCAGCATCGGCATCAATGCATCGATGGCGACGACGCCAGGCAATTCGCCGGCATGGAGCGCTGCCTGCAGGTAGGCCGAAGGTGCTGTCTTGTCGGCGCCGGCCAAGCGGAGCACCGGGAATTCGTAGGAAACGCCGTCGCTGTCGCCGGCGATGCGTTCGATCGATTTCTGCATGACGTTCTCCATGAAAGCGAGAAGACATGCCCATTGGAAGGTACCGATGTCGATTGGTCCAGCCCGCCGCGCTATGGGCGCAAGGGCCTATTCCGCGGCAGCGTGAAGCGTGACAGGCGCGCGCCTGTCCAGCGCCGCCGACAGCACCGCAACGGCGACCGCCAGCAGGGCTAGCACCGCGCCGACCAGTGGCAAACCGGCATAGGAAACGCCTGATGACAGCGCCACGCCGCCGATCCATGCGCCGCCGGCATTGCCGACATTGAAGGCGCCTTGATTGAGCGTGGCTGCAAGGTTCGGTCCTTCGGAAGCCGCCTCGACGACCCGGATCTGCAGAGGTGGCACGACGACGAAGATGAGCAGGCCCCAGAGGAAGACGATGCCGATGGCAACGCTGGCGATCGTGCCGAACTGCATGAAGCCGACGAACAGCAGGGCCATCAGCAGCAAGGTGGCGATCACTGTCGGCATCAGTTTCCAGTCGGCAAGCCTGCCGCCGATGATGTTGCCGATGGTCATGCCGGCGCCGAACAGCAAAAGCACCCAGGTGACCGCCGCGGTCGACAGGCCCGACACGCCGGTGAGGTATGGCTTTATGTATGTGAAAACGGCGAACAGGCTGGCCGAGGTCAGCGCCGCGATCAGCATCGCCAGCCACACTTGCAGCTTGCCGAGCACACGGACTTCGGCGCGCAGACCGCCGCCGCTCGGTTCCGTGACGTCGGACGGCACTAGCCAGGCGATGGCCGCGACCGAGATCAGGCCGATGCCGACCACGGCCAGAAAGGTGGCCCGCCAGCCGAAGGCTTCGCCGAGTGCGGTGCCGGCGGGAACCCCGAGGATGTTGGCGAGCGTCAGGCCCGCGAACATCAGCGCGATGGCGCTGGCGCGCTTGTTGCGCGGCACAAGGCTTGCCGCGACGACCGAGCCGATGCCGAAGAAGGCGCCATGGCCGAAAGCGGTGAAGACGCGCGCCGCCATCAGCAGCCAGTAATTGGGCGCGATGGCGCAGAAGAGGTTGCCGACGACGAACAGGGCTGCAAGTCCCACCAGCACGGGCTTGCGCGGCAAATGCGCGGTGGCCATGGCCACGACAGGCGCGCCGAAGACGACCCCCAGCGCATAGCCGGTGACCAGCAGGCCGGCGGCGGGGATCGTTACGCCGAGATCGGCGGCGACCTCGGGCAGCAGGCCCATGATGACGAATTCGGTGGTGCCGATGCAGAAGGACGCAATGGCAAGCGCAAGGATCGGCAAAGGCATGGAAGGTCCAGACTGAATCGGTTCAATTCAGACTGCGCGAGACCCCTGCCGGGCGCAACAGACATTGCCGCAATGCAGCAATGCAGAAAGCGTGGAGCGGACGTCTCCTCTTCTACCGGCCCGACGCAGACCGATCCTTCAAGGGCTGAAACGATGTCGCTTCGTGCCCGACACGATATCTTGAAGCCGGCGCGGCCCCAGCAATAAATGCGTGATGACGACCGTGAAATCGCGGAGCCTTCGGCAAGACACAGGCGACGACAGAAGGGGCTGCGGCTGACAGTCTCACGCCAGCGGCTTCAGCTCCTGGGCGATGGTGGGCAGCAGCTCCGAGACGGTGGGATGGATGTGCACGGCGCGCGCCAGTGTGTCGACCGGCGCCTTGGCGTACATCAGGTCGAGCACGCAATGCACCGCCTCGTCACCGCCCGGACCGAGCACGGAGCAGCCGAGGATCTCCCTGGTGTCGGCGTCCACGAGGATCTTCATGAAACCCTGCGTCTCGCCCTTTTCGACGGCGCGGCCGACACGGGTCATCGGCCGCTGGCCGACCAGGGCGCGACGTCCGGATTTCCTCACCGCCGTCTCGGTCATGCCGCAACGGCCGAGCGGCGGATCGATGTAGAGCGCGTACGCCTCGATGCGGTCGCTGATCCTGCGCGGATCCTTGTCGAGCAGATTGGCGGCGACGATCTCATAGTCGTTGTAGGAGGTGTGGGTGAAGGCGCCCTTGCCGTTGCAGTCGCCCATCGCCCAGATGCCTGGCACGCTGGTGCGCAGCTGGTCGTCGACGACAACCGCGCCGCGTCCGTCGACCTCGACGCCCGCCTTGTCGAGGCCGAGATCGTCGGTATTGAGCGTTCGGCCCAGCGCCAGCAGCACATGCGAGCCGACCGCGGGCGGCTGGCCCGTGGAGAAACTCACGGCAATGTCCCCGCCCTGCTTGGCGAAGCCGATGTCATCGGCGCCGACATGGACCGCGATCCCTTCGTTTTCGAGGATCGACAGGATGGCGGCCGAGACGTCCTCGTCCTCGCGGCCGGTGAGGCGCGGGCTCTTTTCGATGACGGTGACTTCCGAACCGAAGCGGCGGAACATCTGCGCGAATTCGAGCGAGATGTAGCTGCCGCCGACGACGATCAGGTGGCGCGGCAAAACGTCGAGATCCATCATCGACGAGTTGGTCAGATAGTCGATGTCGTGGATGCCGGGCAGGTCCGGCACCGAGGCGCGGCCGCCGGTGTTGAGAAAGATCTTGTCGGCGGTCAACAGGTCGTCGCCGACGCGCACCGTGTTGGCGGATTCGAAGCGTGCATGGCCGCGATAGAGCGTGCATCGCTCCATTCCGGCGATCCAGGTCTCCAGATTGCCACGGGCGTCGTTGGTTACCTTGTCCTTGCGCGCCTTGATCCTGCTATAATCGACCCCGACGGAGCCGGGGAACGTCACGCCATAGTCGGCAGCGCGCCGCGCCAGATGGGCGGCATAGGCGCTGGCGACCATGGTCTTGGTCGGCATGCAGCCGGTGTTGACACAGGTACCGCCGACCAGCTTACGCTCGATCAGCGCCACGCTCATGCCGGCTGCCGTCAGGCGGCCCGCCAGGGGCGACCCCGCCTGGCCAGCGCCGATGATGATGGCGTCGAAGGTCCTTGCGTTCAAGGTCTGGGCCGTCATGCCACCGCCGCCACGATCAGGAGGCCGCCGATGATCGCCACCGCATCCTCGATGAAGGCCGCGGGCGGATCCTTGCCGAAAACGGCCGCCAGCCGGCCGCGCGCTTCGGCACCACCCAGCGTGCCGATGACCGCGCCGATCGCTCCGGCGATCAGGCACACGATGGTGGCGCCGCTGGTCTCGCCGATCACCGCGCCGCTGAACGCGCCGAGCAGAATGCGGGCGCCGAACTGCTGCGGCACCTTGCGGCTTGGCGTCGACGGCAGCTGGTCGGTGACCAGTTCGACTATGGCCAGGACGGTGAAGATGCCGACAGCCGCCCAATGGCCCATGAAGCTCGCCCAGGTGCCGGCAACCGGCAGCCAGCCGAGATAGGCGCCCCAGGCAACGGCGGCAGGTGCCGTCATGGCGCGCAGGCCGGCAATGACGCCGATCAGGAGTGCAAGAATGTAGAGCATGGTCGATCCCCCCTCGATCCCGGGCCGGTACAGCCTTGAAACGGCAAGCTACCATAGGCCGGATATTTGGCTAGGCCGCAGACTCACAAGCGCACAGCCACGGCGGATCGAGGCAAGTCAGTTGGCTGATGGAGCGTTGATCGCAAATTGCGCGGCGAAAGCCCTGATATAAGCGGGCCGAGCTTCCCCGAGCGCCACATAGGCGGCCAGGTTTTGGTATTCATCCAGAATGCCTGACATCCTCAGTCGCAGCAGCACTGACACCATCAGTAGATCGCCGGCGCTGAACGCATCATCGAGCCAGTCCGCGACGCCCAAATGAGCCGAGAGACAGTCCAGCCGGGCGCGAACACGGTCCTTTACCAGCGGCAAGCGCGCCTCGCTCCAGGGCTTGTCGGCTTCGAAAATTCTTGCCGTGGTCAGTTCGAGGATCGGCGGTTCTATGGTGTTCAGTGCGGCGAACATCCACGTGATCGCTCGCGCGCGGGCGTTGCGCTCCTTCGGCAGCAGGCCCGCATGCTGCTCGGCAAGATGAAAGACGATCGAGCCGGTCTCGAACAGCGAGAGAGAACCGTCCTCATAGGTAGGGATCTGGCCGAAAGGATGGATGGCCAGATGATCAGGCGCCTTCATGCCCGCGAAGGAAACAAAACGAACCGCGTAAGGCTGCCCCACTTCTTCCAGCGCCCAGCGAACACGCGTATCGCGGGCCAGTCCCTTGCCGCCATCGGGCGATCGTTCAAACGCCGTGATGGTGATTGTCATCGCATTTGTTCCTTGCCTGGGCGAATTTCTTCGGCTTCCTACCGAGGACGAATGAGCTTCCCGGAAATCGACATCGGTCCTGAACTATTTTCATTGCCGGAGCAGATCGGGAATGCCGCCAATCAGCAAGGCCGCGCATCCTGGTTTATGGATTTCACGTCAGTCATCGCCTTGGCGTGTCCGCAGTGATGTAAAAAAAACGGAGGCACTGCCATGGTTCAGAGCGAACGCGCGAAAATGGCTGATGGTGAATGGTATACGTGCCTGGATGACGATCTTGGCGCGTTGCGCGGCGTGGCCGCGGATGCGGTGTTCGAGCACAATACGCTGCCGCCTCGCCGACGCGGGAACCTCGGGCCGGCCCTGCGGACACTGCTGGGCGGCGTGGGCGAGGGTGCCCGCATCGAGGCGCCGTTCCATTGCGCCTACGGCTTCAACATCTTTCTCGGCGCCGGCACCTTCCTCAATGCCGGCTGCACCATTCTTGACACCGCGCCGGTGCGCCTCGGCGAGGGGACGCTGCTTGGCCCCAATGTGCAGATCTATTGCGCCGAGCACCATAAGGAGGCGGCAGGGCGCCAGGCGGGGCTGGAGATCGCCAGGCCGGTCACGATCGGTGACAATGCCTGGATCGGCGGCAGCGCGGTCATCCTTGGCGGCGTCAGCATTGGCGAGGGCGCCATCGTCGGCGCCGGGGCGGTGGTGACGCGCGACGTGGCGGCGCACACGACCGTGGTCGGCAACCCGGCGCGGGTGGTCAGGCGGGGCTAAGCGCGCTTGCGTGCCCAATCATTGCCGCCGGCAGGTTCGTCATGCGTTCGCCGACACGGCCCGTCTGGAAAACTCGCGCCGATATTGCGCGGGTGATGTCCTTAGCCGCGCGGCGAAATGTTGGCGCAAGGAAGTTGCGCTGCCGAAGCCGGCCTCGAAGGCGACCATGTCCATTGGCTTGTCCGTCGTCTCCAGCAGCCTCTGCGCCAGCGCGATGCGCTGGTCGGCCAGCCAGTCGCCGAAGCTGGTACCTGTCGTCTTGTGGAAACGGCGGGTAAAGGTGCGGCGGGTGAGACCGGCGGCGTCGGCGACGCTGTCGAGACTGTGCGGTTCGCCTGATGTCGCGCGCACCATGTCGAGAGCCTGGGTAAAGCGGTCGGCGGCTGGGCTCGGCGCTACCGGGCGTTCGATGAACTGCGCCTGTCCGCCCTGTCGGTGCGGCGAAAGCACGATGTGCCGGGCGAGCCGCAGTGCCGCCTCGGCGCCATAGCGTGCGCGTACGATGTGCAGGCAGCAGTCAAGCCCGGCGGCGACGCCGGCGGAGGTGACGATGTCGCCGTCATCGACGTAAAGCACGTCCGCATCGACCGAAATGTCGGGATGGAGAGCCTGCAACTGATCCGTATAGGCCCAATGCGTGGTCGCCTTCCGTCCCGAAAGCAGGCCGGCGGCGGCGAGGGCAAAGGTGCCGAGGCAGAGGCCCACGATCAGCGCGCCGCGCCGGTGGGCGCGGCCGAGCGCTTCCTCGAGCGGTTTTGCCACAGGCGCTCCGAGATCCTTCCAGCTCGGGATGATGACGATATCGGCGTCTTCGAGCGCGGCAAGCCCGTGCGGGACCAGGATGCTCAATCCGGCGTCGGTCTGGATCAACCCTTCCTCCACCCCGCAGACGCGGAAGTCGAAGCGCGGCAGGCCGAGCCTGGTGCGGTCGGCGCCGAACACCAGGCACGGCACGGAGAGATGGAACGGACTGATGCCGTCGAAGGCGAGGACGGCGATGATGGGAGCGGTCATGGGGCGTTTCCAGTGTGAAGGAGGATTGTCCCAATTCTTTCGTATGATGTCAATCGGGCCACTGTTGGCGCCTCGGTCAGCAGGCTATCTTCGGTCCATCGCATTCAAGCCTGAAAGGAAATATCATGTCTGCCCCAGCCAACACCGCGCCGCGCCGCGCGCTGCTCGTCGTTGACGTCCAGAATGACTATGACGGCGGCAACCTGGCGATCCAGTATCCGCCGTTCCGCGACAGCGTCGTCAACGTGACGCGTGCCATGGATGCCGCATCGGCAGCAGGCATCAAGGTCGTGGTCGTCAAGCAGATGGCGCCCGAGACGTCGCCGATCTTCGCCCGGGGCAGCCATGGCGGCGAACTGCATCCCGAGATCGCCAGGCGCGGCCGCGACCATTATGTCGAGAAGAACTTGCCAAGCGCCTTCACCGGTACCGACCTCGAGGACTGGTTGCGCGCCAACGCCATCGATACGATCGCGGTCGTCGGCTACATGACGCATAATTGCGACCTGTCGACCATCATCCATGCCGTGCATATGGGCTTCGCGGTCGAGTTCCTGTCCGACGCGACCGGTTCGGTGCCTTACGCCAACAGCGCCGGTTACGCCTCGGCCGAGGAGATCCATCGCGTGGTGAGCATCATCCTTCAGTCGCGCTTCGCCGCGGTGCTCAAGACCGCCGAATGGATCGACTGCCTGGAGACCGGCGCGCTGCCGGAACGCGACACGATCCATGCGTCCAACCAGCGGGCGCTGTCGCGCAGCGCCGCGTAGGACGATCCGCAAACGAGAAGGGCGCCGCGGCGATGCGGCGCCCTTCTTGTTCTTGTCGAGATGAAGATCAGAACAGGCCTTCGATCTGGCCGGCCTCGTTGAGGAAGATCTTTTCCGACGACGGCTTGCTCGGCAGGCCAGGCATGGTCATGACCTCGCCGCAGATGATGACGACGAAGCCGGCGCCGGCGGACAGCCTGACCTCGCGCACCGGCACGGTGTGGCCGGTCGGCGCGCCGCGCAGGTTCGGGTCGGTCGAGAACGAGTACTGTGTCTTGGCCATGCAGACCGGAAGGTTGCCGTAACCGGCATCCTCCCAGGCCTTCAACTGGTCGCGCACCGATTTGTCGGCGATGGCTTCCGAGCCGCGATAGATGCGCTGAACGATGGTGTTTATTTTCTCGAACAGCGGCATGGAGTCGGGATAGAGTGGCGCGAACTGCGAGGCGCCGGATTCGGCGAGCGCCACCACCTTGTTGGCAAGCTCCTCGATGCCGGCGGAGCCGTTGGCCCAGTGCTTGCACAGGATCGCTTCCTCGCCCATCGAGGCGACATAGTCCTTGAGCGCCTGGATCTCGGCGTCGGTGTCGGAATAGAAGTGGTTGATGGCAACGACCGCCGGGACGCCGAACTGCCTGATGTTCTCGATGTGGCGTCCAAGGTTCGGGCAGCCCTTCCTGACGGCTTCGACATTCTCCTTGCCAAGGTCTTCCTTCTTGACGCCGCCATTCATCTTCATGGCGCGTACGGTGGCGACGATGACGGTGGCGGCCGGCTTCAGCCCGGCCTTGCGGCACTTGATGTCGAAGAACTTTTCGGCACCCAGATCAGCACCAAAACCGGCTTCGGTGACGACGTAGTCGGCAAGCTTGAGCGCCGTTGTGGTGGCGACGACCGAATTGCAGCCATGCGCGATGTTGGCGAACGGGCCGCCATGCACGAAGGCCGGGTTGTTCTCCAGCGTCTGCACCAGATTGGGCTGCATGGCGTCCTTGAGCAGGACGGCCATGGCGCCATCGGCCTTGAGGTCGCGGGCATAGACCGCCGACTTGTCGCGGCGATAGGCGACGATGATGTCGCCGAGGCGCTTTTCCAGGTCCTTCAGGTCGGTGGCGAGGCAGAGGATGGCCATTACTTCCGAGGCGACGGTGATGTCGAAGCCGGCTTCGCGCGGAAAGCCGTTGGCGACGCCGCCGAGCGAGCAGATGATCTCGCGCAGCGCCCGGTCGTTCATGTCCATGACGCGGCGCCACACCACACGGCGGGTGTCGATGCCGAGTTCATTGCCCCAGTAGATGTGGTTGTCGATCAGGGCCGACAAAAGGTTGTGCGCCGTGGTGATGGCGTGGAAGTCGCCGGTGAAGTGGAGGTTCATGTCCTCCATCGGCACGACCTGCGCGTAACCGCCGCCGGCGGCACCGCCCTTGACGCCGAAATTCGGGCCGAGCGAAGCTTCACGGATGCAGACGATCGCCTTCTTGCCGATGCGGTTCAGACCGTCACCGAGGCCGACGGTGGTGGTGGTCTTGCCTTCGCCGGCCGGGGTCGGGTTGATGGCGGTGACGAGGATCAGCTTGCCGTCCTTGTTGCCCTTCACCGACTTGATGAACTCGGCCGAAATCTTGGCCTTGTCGTGGCCGTAGGGCAGCAGATGTTCGGTTGGGATGCCGATCTTCTGGCCGATCTCCTGGATCTGCTTTTTCCTGGCGCCACGCGCGATCTCGATGTCGGACTTCACTTCGGCCATAACGGCGTTCCTCTGGATTGGACGGTGGAGGGGACGGGGTTGATCTTACTCGCAAGAAGGCTGGAGCCGGACGCGCAGGGCATCTAACCCTGTCGCTGCGGCGGCGTCAACTTTCATGCAACTATGTTTCCTATAGAGAAAATTCCTCTGCGGCGGCCGACCTATTCCCGGTTCTTTATGGCTCCGCTTGCCGCGCCGTATAGAAGCCAGAGCAGGGGCGCTTCCGCCGTCTCAAAACAGCCGCACAATGCACGGAATGCGACAGACGCGACGACGCAAATCCGCCATCGCGAGTGTTGCCGTGGGACAGCGCTACTGCGTCAGCACGTTGCTGATTTCAACCATGTTCGAGCGCACCCGAAGCACGTAGAAGCCCATCGTCGTCAGATGGGTGGGCAGCAGCCAGCCGTCCTCGCGGCCATTGGCGATGATGAAGGGCTGGATGCGCAGGGCCGACACGAACTGCGCGTCCATCGTATCCCACAGGCTCTGCAGGTGCTTTTCCTTGATGACGTCCTCGAAGTCGGCCTGGGCGCCCTTCATCAGGCCGTAATAGGCATAGAGCTGGCCATAGGCGAACCAGTAGCGGTCGTCGGCGCGGGTGTCGAACCAGCCATTGTTGTGGTTCTCGGCACGCTCCTTGAGGATGGCGGAGGTCGAGCCGATGTCACTGGCGATGCGATCGATATACTGCTTCAGATTGTCGGCGCGGGCATCGAAAGTGGCCTGGCAGGTGGCGAGCCGGGCATTGAACGAACGCAGCTTGCGCACGGCGTCGCGATAGTAGCTCGGCGTCGGTGTCTTCGGTCCAAACGGGCTCACGCCGAAATACCAGGTATACTCGTCGAACTGCAGATTGCCACGCGCGTCCTGCAGGTCGGCATCGATCTGCGAGGTGGTGCGCACGCGGCCGAGATTGTCGGCAAGTTCGGTCGCCGTGCGTCGCACCGCCTGGTTGATGCCGCGCTGGAAAGAGGCCTTGTTGTCCATCCACGGGGTGTTGTCCCAGTCAATGCCGAACAGGCCGAGCTTGTAGAGGATCATCGACGAGATCCAGGCATTCTGGTTGACGTTGAAGTCAGTCAGGTCCGCCGCCACCTGGGCGATGCCGGAGTTGCCGCAAGTCTTGGCCGTGTCGGTGCCGGCGCCGGCGGCCACCTGTTCACCGGCGGAAACGTTGCGCTTCTCGAACGTATAGGTGTCCGGGTAGTTCGGGTTGAACCTGTTCCACCACTGGGTGGCGTAGAAGAAGTTGGCGTAAAGGCCGATCAGCACCAGCAAGGCTAGGCCGACGACGGCCTTCAGGATCCAGCCGCGCTGCGTGTACCAGCGGCCGGCCCACAAGAAGGGCCACAGGATCACGCCGATCAGAAGGCCGATGCCGCGGCCGATCCACTGGAACAGCTTGACGAAGAAGTTCACGATCGGGTCGAGCATGGCTGTATCACCCCCTCAGCACGATGCCAAAAAGTTGCAGGCTTTTTGGATAACATCATGCACCAAAACAACAAGTTAGAACGGAATGACGGTTATATCGTTCTAGTCGGTCAGGCCGTAGAGGCGTGTGCGAAACGCCACCTTTTCCTTCAAATATGTGGTTTTCAGAACGTCCACAACATGCGATCGCCAAGCGTCGCTGAAGCCGTCATAGTCCTTGTAGAAGCCGTCCTTGTTGAAGATGTAGCGCGATACGAAGTCAGACGGCACGAAATCCGAGATCAGCCGGTTGGTCAGCCAGGCGTCGGGATGATCAGGCTTGGCGCGGACCACCAGGAAGCGCTGTTGCGGGAAGACGTCCTCGATCTTGAGGTGGCCGAGCTGGGCGATCTCGCGCTTGGCGGCGTTGAGGAAGGGAAAATTGCCGTCCCTGGTGATCAGGTCGGCATGGCTCTGGATCCAGGTCTGCAGCCAGACCTTGTCGACATCGGTCAAATTGCGGTTCGGCTCGGCGTCGCGGATCAGCGCGCGCACCACCATTTCGGCGCGGTGCTCGAGATAGCCCGAGGTTTCGATCCAGGAGGCGCGCGGCAGTTCGATGCGGCCGGTGGCGGCCAGGAATTTGAACACCTTGTCGGCGTCCTTGATGGAGAGATAGCTCACCTGCCAGGGCCGCGAGCGGCGGAAACCTGGAGCCGCCGGATCGCTGATCACCGTCGTCATGTCGGGATCGACGAACACGTAGAGGCCGCCGAAATGGCTGGTCCAGTAGGCGTTGTGGCGGAAGATCACCTGGTCGGGCACCAGCGCGTTCTCCCTGATGTCGCCGCAGACCTTGGCGAGTTCCACCATGCGGGTCAGCATGGCATTGTCGCGCCAGGCGTCGGGCTCCTGCTTCAGCCGGTCGACGAGCTTGCCGAGCTCGGCCGCCTTGCCCAGCACGTCCTCGGCCGACAGCACCTTGAACTCGACCTGGCTGATCGACAGCAGGTCCTCGATGTCGTTGACCTTGGGAACGGAATCCTCCATCTCGCCGTAGATCACGTCCTTGATGGTCAGCGCGTCTATGGCGCGCTGGTTCCTGGACATGAATTCGAACATCAGCTGCGAGGTGTTCGAGAAGGCCGTGTGCACCACCGGCAGGTCGATCTGCGACGGCGTCAGGATGATGAAGCGGCGGTTGACCTCATTGGGATCCAGATAATCGTAGTCGCCACACTCCTCGGCCACTTCGGGCGAAAAGCCGGTGCGGTCGATCTGGAAGCTCTTCAGCTTTGTCGGCTTGAGACCGAAAGCCGCCAGCGCCTTGTTGTAGCGCTGGATGAGATGCGGCTCGTCGACCGTGAGCAGCCGGCCGTAGATGAGTTCGTTGTCGCGCAGGAGATCGGGTTTTTTGCTCATCTTGCCTTCTCCCCGTTCACGGGGAGAAGGTGCCCGAAGAGCGGATGAGGGGCGGCGCAAACGCTCATCATCTCGTCTCCAAGATTGAAGGCAGAAACTTCGCGTCGATGCCAATCATCTTCTTGTTCAGCCGACCATCCACGGCCGCAACGATGGTTTCCAATACGCTCTTTCGGCCGCTCAAAACATCAGCGTGCCAAATCCTCAATACCGACCAACCATTAGCGTTCATCGTTTCGTCCCTGTAGCGATCCCGGGATCCACCTGCATACTGGCTGCCATCGACCTCCACGACCAGATTAGCCTCACGACAGGCAAAGTCGGCGAAATAGGGCCCGATGGGCAGTTGGCGAATGAATTTGTGGCCATTCAATCGTCGCCCACGCAGTTCATGCCAGAGCTTTTCCTCGGCATCGTTCTCGATTTTCCGAAGCTCGCGGGCTCTTGCCACCTTGGGCTCGTTTCCACCACGCATGGCGCTGCCCCTCATCCGCCCTTCGGGCACCTTCTCCCCGTGAACGGGGAGAAGGAAGAAGAGCTCGCCTCACGCATTCCACAGACCCTTCTTCTTCATCTCCTCCATCTCGCGCGCTGCGCGTTCGCGCAGCCTTGCGTCGCGCAGCAGCTTCTCCACCGCGGCATCGTCGGACTTGTCGGAATAGCGGAACTCGGAATCGGCGTAGCGGTTGATCTCCTGCATGACCATGGCAAGCGAGAACGGCCCGCGCAATTCCTCGATCATCGCTTTCTTGTCGTCGTAGCTCTTGTGCATGAAGGCTTCCGGCTTTTCGAACCAGTCGTCGGGAAGCTCGATGTCCATGGCACGCATCTTGATGGCGTCGGTGACGTTCTTGATGGCGCGGCCGGTGAAGCGCGGCTCGGCGTCCTTGATCAGGTGCAGGTAGGTGCCGATGTCGGCCATGGTCCTGGGCGCGCCATTTTCCTTCATGTAGCGCTCGTAGACCCGCACCAGTCCGTCCTCCCGCGGCTTTTCATGCTCTTCATAGGCTTCGGTCACGGCGCGCTGGATCTCCTGCGCGGCGTAGAGTTCGTGCTTGCCCAGGGGGATTTCGTGGTTCTTGCCGGCGAGCAGCACGAAAATGTCGATATAGTCGTCTCGGGTCTGCGGCCCGTCGACCAGCCAGCGGGCGCCGGCGCGCTGGCGCAGCGCATCGTCGACATTTTCGGGATAGTTGGAAAACATGCCGAACGAGCAATTGCCACGCACCACGGTGGCAGCACCGGCGAAGGCGTCCATCAGCACGCCGGTGATCTCCTGCTGGCCGGCCGATGCGCGGTCGTCGGAACGGCGGGCGGCCACCTGGTCGATGTCGTCGATGGTGCCGAAGCCGATGACGCGCGGGTTCAACACATTGTTGATGAACTGGCGGCAGTTCTGGCCAGACTTGCCTTGGTAGGACGAAATCTGGTCGACGCCGAAATTTTCATAGGCAAAGGGATAGCCGGCGACCTGGCAATAGCCGTTGACAAGGCCGGCGATCATCTGGATCAGCGTCGTCTTGCCGGTGCCGGGCGCGCCGTCGCCGATGAAGGTGAACAGGAAGCCGCCGAGCTCGACGAACGGGTTCAGTTCACGCTCGAAATCATAGGCCATCAGCATCTTGGCGAGCTTGACGGACTGGTATTTGGCGATGTGGTTGCCGACGACCTCTTCCGGTTTCTTGAAGGTCATCACCAGCGGCTTGGAGCGCTTGCCCGGCGCCACGTCGAAGCCGTCGAGGGTGAAGTCGTCGGCGTCGATGCGGATATGGGCGTTCTCGAACGGGCCGATGCCGTCGAAGCGGCTTTTGCGCGCCAAAAGCCCGTCGATGGCGACGCGGGCGAAGGCGCGCGTCCTGGTCGTCAGGTCGCCGTCGTCCGTCGAGCCCGCTATCGCCTTGTCGAGGCCGGCCAGGATCGATTTCACGGCATCCTGGGGCGTGTCGAACAGGAAGTCCGGCTCGGGGATATCGTTCGGCGCCTCGCCGTCGCCGTCGATGAGCTGGAACAGATACGAGGCGAGGCTGAAGGCCGAAATATAGGCCGAAGCCGACAGCAGTTTCTTGAAGGTGGACGCCTCGTCGCCTTCGAGCGGCGCGCGGGTGTTCCTGGCCTGCAGGCTTTCGAGATCGGAGCCTTCGGCGAAGACGTCCGATACCGCCAGCGCGATCGCCGTGCCGCGGCGGGCGCGAAAGAGCAGCGTGTGCTGCGGGATGGTCAGCAACTGGTCGTCGGGATGAACGGCGCCGACCGTCTTCGACAGCTCGACCTCGCGGGTGCGGCGCACCTGACCGACCGAGACGGTGGAGACGAAGCGGCGGTTGGTGCCGGCCAATGCCGTACCGGATTCGCGCGATGGATCCTCCAGCACGACGATGCGGGTGATGAAGCTCTGCGCGGTGGCCCGGTGTTTTTCGATAGCCGCTTCCGGGATGGTGGTCAGGCCGGTGTCCATGAAGGGTGCTCCGCGGTGTGACGGTCAGACGTCTGAGATGACCTGCCCATTCGACAGGATGTGAACCTTGTAGCCGCCAAAGATCTTCTGTGCTTCGCCGGCCGCGTAAAGCGCCTGGTAGGCTTCGTGCGGGATCAGCGCGTGGTTTTCGTAGCTCGACACGCCCTGGCGGGCGGCTTCCAGGTCGTCGGTGTTGATGAAGAATTCCTGCGTCGTCTTCTCGCTGGAGAACAGGCCCTTGCGGCCGGGCTTCTCGCCCTTGGAATAGACTTCCTGGATGGTCCAGGTCAAAAGCCAGGCATTTTCGGGCTTGCGCACTTTGGCCAGCACTTCCGTCACCGTCGAGTTGTTGTCGGTGATGCCTGCCGAGTAGAAGGGGCCAAGCACCACCCGCCTCAGCTGTTTGGGGTGCAATGGCTCGAAATCCTTGTCGAGATTGACCGCGATGGTCGCCGGCGACAGCGTATAGGCCGAATTCTTCTCGGTGAAATCGTCGAAGCGGTGGGCAAGCTCGGGGTTGAGCAGGCCGTCGACGGGCAGCGGAATGTCGACCTTGTCGTTGAGCTTGCCGCTCCGGTCGACAAGCTGGCGGACCATGCTTTCCGAGGAATCCTCCACCGTCACCATGTAGACCAGAGGCAGGTTGGCGCTGCCGTCGAAGCTTGCCCAGTGGACGAGGTAATAAGGCCGCGCCGTCTTCGGATTGACCGACACCTTGGCCGTCTGCGCCAGCGTGAACGGACCGAAGGTCTGCTCGCTCTTGACGTCTTCGAGATAGAGCCGCTCGGCCATCGATTTCTGCAGCGCCTCGGGAAACTCCTTGTGGCGCAGGATGAAGTCGGCCATCTCCTCGCGCAGCTCGCCGGCCTGGGGGATGTTGGCGAGCCGCGCGTCGGCCTGCAGGCGGTCGTTTTCCAGTTCAAGCAGGTTCTGGAACACCGGGTAGCCGCTCTCGGCGCGCGAAATGCGGAACGTGTCCATGAAGCCCAGCCGGTTGCGCCAGCAGGAAAAGGACTTGTCGAGCCGAGCGATGTACTCGGCAACGATCTTGGCGACGATGCCGTGTCGGTAAAGCGGCGAGCGGTCGTCGCGCATGAACACTTCAAGGCCGCTGAGCGCGGCCGTGATTGCCGAGAAATACCGCGCCGCGGCGTCGTTTTCGGGGGGCATGCTGTCAGTCCTGGGATTGTCGCACCGGTGCGCGCGGCAATTATGACTGCACGTAGTTGGCCGAATTGTGCTTCTTCAGCACTTCGTCGAAGCGGCGGGCAAAGGCATCGTCGGCCAGCTTCTTGCGGCGCTGGATGTCGGCGCTGGCGACCATGTTCTTCTCGTGCATCTCCAAGAGATCGCCGATGTGCTTCTGCGAGGCGGCGCCGATGCCGGCCATGGTTTCCTCGGCCGTGTTGTCGACCTGGCTGCCCAGCGTGTTGATCTTGTGGGCGACGTCCTGCTGGGCGGCCGTCTTCAGCGAGTCCTCGAGCGCCTTGTAGAGCACGATGCGCTGTTCGGTATCGATGGTCAGCTTGTTGATCAGCGTCGACTGCGCGGCGATCTGGTTGTTGAGCGAATCGACGAAGGTCTGGAACATCGAGGTATAGCGCTCCAGCGTCTGGCTTTCGGCCAGCAGCTCCTGCTCCTTCGCCTGCTTTTCATTGTATTCGGTGGCGAGCTTGGAACGCTCGCCCTCGAGCTGCGTGCGGTCTTTCTGGCTGGTCGAGGCGGCGATCCTGTTTTCGATGTCGAGCAGCATCGGATTGAGCTCCTCGATGCGCTTCTGCACGGTTTCGAGGTTGGTCATGGTGGTCTTGCGGCGCTCGATCACCTGCGACAGGCTGGCCTCGGAGGTCTTGTAGCGCTGGTCGAGAATTTCCTTCTGCGCCTTCAATATGCCGACGATGGTATCGGACTTGGCCAGCAGCTCCTGCAGGTTGCCGGCCAGCGACATGTTGCGGACGCGATCGGTGCGCATGCGCTGCTTGCGCTGCGCCGAAAAAACGCCGACGAAGTTTTCCCAGCCGGTATAGTTCTTCATGCTCTCGAACTCGGCGCCGAAAACATTGGTGGCGTCCTCCAACCCGATGATCAGGTCGGCGATGTTGCCTTCCATCACCTTCTGCTGCTTCAGTACATCCTCGATGCGGGCGTTCTCGATGTCGAAGTTGGCGTCGCCGATCTTCTTGTCGGTGGTTGCAAGCGTGTCGAGCACGGTGCCGGATTGCTCGATCTTGGTGCGCATGTCCTGGACGACCTGCTTGGTCTTGGCAATTTCGGCATCGAAATTCTGCAATGTCGCCATAGGGGCCTCCCGCTTCGGCTTCCGCTCGCTGGTTGCGAACAGCGGCGAATATATGTGGGGTATCAGGGGATTGAAAGACGTGAAGACAGTGGGTGGCGCGAAAACAAATATCCGGCCGAACCCTTGAAAGCCAATGGAGCCGTGGTCATGGCGTGATCAACTGGCAGGCCAAGCCTTGTTCAGCTGGTTTTGAACTTTCATGCCGGCAAAGCAATCCATCCACGCGGAAGCGAATGGCTCCTAAACTCGACAACAACTGGCCATTTGCAGCCCCACACGGCGGCACAAGCCGGCCCGTCCGACGACGAACGGCGTCTGCTCAGGGTTTGGGGTCGGCCTTCAGATAGGCGACGACGTTGGCGATGTCGTCGTCATTGCTGAGGCCGCCAAAGGCCATCCTGTTGCCGGGCACCTTCAGCTTGGGCGATCTGAGGTATTCGGCAAGATTTGCCTCGTCCCAGAGGAGGCCGGCAGCACCCGCGCTCTTCATGGCGTCCGAATAATGCCCGAGGAAGCTTTCGGCGGTTCCCGCCTTGCGGCCGACGACGCCCATCAGATGCGGGCCGACCTTGTCGCGGTCGGACGCCGCCTCATGGCAGGCCATGCATCGGTTGAAAACATGTTTGCCCAGCACAGGATCGCCCCCGGCCCGGGCGGTAACGGAGGTGGCAAGCAAAAGAAGGCTGGCGGACAAGGCGGCTCGAAGCATGGCTGACCCCGGGAGGCTCTGGCTGAGGGTGGGAAAATAGGGCGCTGGCCTTAACAAAGGCACCATAGAACGGCGCGGCCGACAAGAGGTGGCAGCCAGCTACCCACGCCGACGCCCCAGCGAGCCCCATTCAGCGGCTGATAAAGCCGATGAAGTCGTCAGGTGCGGCGCGGCCCATTTCCTCTTCCCAATGCCGGCGGCAGAGCGAGACATAGACGTCCTTGCCGATCGCCACCTGTTCGCCCTGCCTGGCCACCTTGCCGTCGGGACCGAGGCGCACGACCATCGTCGCCTTGCGGCCGCAGCGGCAGATGGTGCGCACTTCGCGCAGATCGTCGGCGATCGCCAGCAGCGCGCGCGAGCCGGGAAACAGCTTTCCCTGGAAATCGGTGCGCAGGCCATAGCACATGACCGGGATGTTGAGCCGGTCGGCGATGCGGGCAAGCTGCCAGACCTGCTCCTCCTCCAGGAACTGCGCCTCGTCGACAAAGATGCAATGCACCGCCGTGTGCTGGTGATGCTCGGCGACGCGGGCGAACAGGTCGTCGCCGTCGCGGAACATCTCGGCTTCCGTTTCCAGCCCGATGCGCGACGAGATCAGGCCGGTGTCACCCTTGCGGTAGTGGCCGGCGACGAACAGCATCGTCGTCATGCCGCGCTCGCGGTAATTGTACGACGCCTGCAACAGCATGGTCGTCTTGCCGGCATTCATCGTCGCGTAGTGGAAGTAAAGCTTGGCCATGCCGCTCTTTTAAGCCGACTTGCCAGGCCTCGGGGAGGGGCCGGCGCCGCATTCCCCTGAAAAAGCCGCCATTGCCGAGGCAGATTGCGCTTGGGCTCGGCGCGGAAAGCGTCAGCTGTGTCGCTGATGGGCCAGCCAGCGCCGTTGATCGTGATTGTCTTAGCGCTTGAAACCACTCCAGAATGGTGTTTGGCTGACGAAACAAGGCGGGCACAAAAACCGTAACTTCGCTTCGCCAAAGAATCGAAATGGGAGAATACAGATGTCGCGCATGAATTCCTTCGTCGCCGGCCTAGGCCTGGCGGCTTTCCTGTCCACGAGCGCCGCCTTCGCCGGCGATCCGGCAAGCTGCAAGGCGGTTCGCCTCTCCGATGTCGGCTGGACCGACATCCAGGCCACCACCGGGCTGGCCTCGGTGCTGCTCACCGCGCTCGGCTACGAGCCGCAGGTGATCCAGCTCTCGGTTCCGGTGACCTATGCGTCGCTGAAGAACAAGGACCTCGACGTCTTCCTCGGCAACTGGATGCCGTCGATGACCAATGACATCAAGGATTATACGGCCGACGGTTCGGTCGAGACCGTCAGCCAGAACCTGGCCGGCGCCGGTTACGGCATCGTCGTGCCGACCTATGTCGCGGATGCCGGCGTCAAGTCGCTGACCGACCTCGGCAAGTTCAAGGACAAGTTCAACGGCAAGATCTACGGCATCGAGGCCGGCAATGACGGCAATCGCATCATCCTCGACATGATCAAGAACCCGAAGGACAATCTCGACGGGTTCGAGCTGGTCGAATCCTCGGAGGCCGGCATGCTGACGCAGGCCGAGCAGTCGATGAAGAGCAATGAGTGGATCGCCTTCCTCGGCTGGACGCCGCATCCGGTGATGGGCGCCATGAAGATCACCTATCTCGACGGCATGGGCGACAGCGGTTTCGGCGCGGCCACCGTCTCGACCAATGTGCGCAAGGGCTACATGACCGAGTGCCCGAATGTCGGCAAGTTCATCGCCAACCTGAAGTTCAATCTGGATATGGAAGGCCAGATGATGGACGCCATCCTGAAGGGCAGCGATGCCAACAAGGTGGCAACCGACTGGTTGAAGAAAAACCCGGATGCGGTCAAGCCGTGGATCGCCGGCGTGACCACCTTCGACGGCGGCGACGCTGCGGCGGCGGTCAAGACCGCGCTCGGAAGCTGAGCCGACTTTGATTTCGGCGTGACCGAAACAGAGGGCAGTCTTTGTGGAAAAGGCTGCCCTTTTTCGTATCCTGTGACAAGATGACGTCGCGACAGTACGGGGCCGAAGGCAGAGCTCTGGCAAACGAGGGGTGAGATGGATCCGATTTCCAAGTTCATGGTCGATCACAAGATCCCGATCGGCGCCTGGGGAAAGGCGTTCTTCGGTTTCCTTACCGACAATTTCGACACCGTCTTCAGGGCGTTCTCGAATGGCCTCAATTTTCTGCTCGACGGGCTGGTCAACATCCTGCTGATGGTGCCGCCGGTGCTGCTCGCTTTGGTGATTGCCGTCATCGCCTGGCTGCTGCAGCGTTCGCGCCCGCTCGCCATTGGCGTTTTCATCGGGCTGATCTTCATCGTCAACCAGAACCTTTGGAAACAGACGGTGCAGACGCTGGTGCTGGTTGTCGCGGCGGCGGCGGCGGCGATGGCGATCGGCGTGCCGCTCGGCATCTGGGCCGCGCACAAGCCGAAGGTCTATCGCATCATGCTGCCGGTGCTCGACCTGATGCAGACGCTGCCGACCTTCGTCTACCTGATCCCGGTGCTGACGCTGTTCGGTCTTGGCAATGCGCCCGGCCTGATCGTCACCATCATCTTCGTCATCCCGACCGCGGTCCGGCTCACCCATCTCGGCGTCGTCTCGGTACCGAAGTCGATCATCGAGGCCGGCGAGGCCTTCGGCGCCACCAAGAGCCAGCTGTTGTGGAAGGTCGAGCTGCCCTCGGCGCTGCCGACCATCATGGCGGGTCTGACGCAGTCGATCATGCTGTCGCTGTCGATGGTGGTGTTCGCGGCCCTGATCGGCGCCGGCGGGCTCGGCACGGAAATCAACCGGGCGCTCGGTTCGCGCCGCATCGATCTGGGCCTTGAGGCCGGTCTCGCTATCGTCGTGCTCGCCATCGTGCTCGACCGGATGACCCGCATTGGCGTTGGAGGCAAGAAATGACCGTCGCCGTCGATTTCAGGAATGTCGATATCGTCTTCGGCGCCGACCAGGCCGGCTCGCTGGCGATGATCGACAAGGGCGCCACCCGGGCCGAAATCCTCGAGAAGACCGGCAATGTGCTCGGCTGCGCCGGCGCCAGCCTGACCGTGCATGAAGGCGAAATCTCGGTGCTGATGGGCCTGTCCGGTTCGGGCAAGTCGACGCTGCTTCGCGCGGTCAACCGGCTCAACGTGGTGTCGCGCGGCCAAGTGTTGGTCAAGGACGGTGACCGCACGGTCGATGTCGTCACCTGCGACGAGCCGACCCTGCGGCGGCTGCGCCAGAAGCAGGTGGCGATGGTGTTCCAGCAGTTCGGCCTGCTGCCATGGCGCACGGTGGAAGAAAATGTCGGGCTCGGCCTCGAACTCGCCGGCGTGCCGGACGCCGAGCGCAAGGAGCGGGTGCATCGCCAGCTCAAGCTGGTCAATCTCGACCAATGGTCGAACAAATACGCCCATGAGCTGTCGGGCGGCATGCAGCAGCGCGTCGGCCTGGCGCGTGCCTTCGCCACCGAGGCGCCTATCCTGTTGATGGACGAGCCGTTCTCGGCCCTCGACCCGCTGATCCGCACCAAGCTGCAGGACGAACTTCTGCAGCTGCAGGCGGAATTGAAGAAGACCATCATCTTCGTCAGCCACGATCTCGAGGAGGCACTGAAGATCGGCAGCCACATCACTATCATGGAGGGCGGCCGTATCGTCCAGACCGGCGCGCCGGAAGACATCGTGCTGCGCCCCGCCAACGATTATGTCCGCGACTTCATCGCCAATGTGAACCCGCTCTCGGTGCTGACCGCCTGGAACGTGATGCGCGACCGCCGCGATCTCGAACAGGGCAAGGACGGCTGGGTGTGGCTCGACCGGCGCAAGACGACGCGCTTCAAGATCGACGAACACGGGCTGGTGGCGGCGGCCGAGCGCGACGGCAAGCCGGCCGTATGGGTGTCCTGCGCCGATGTCGAGGGCCAGCCGGAGGAGTTGGCGCAAGTGTTCTGGGCCAATCCCGGCACCTCGCTGAAGACCGTGATGCTGGCCATGCACCGGTCGCAGACCGCACCCGTGGCGCTGTTCGATGACCAGTCGCGCTTCGTCGGCGCGATCGGCATCCGCGACGTGCTGAGCGCGGTGCTGCGGCGCTGATGCATGTCGCCCAAAAGTGACCTCGGTTTTGGGAAGACGACATGCACAAAAACGAAGACTGAAGCGCGGCGCCTGATCCGCTTCGGCGCGACGCGCTTCAGGCGGCTATGTCCTAAGCCGCCATCGGCAGGCGCAACTCGGTCAGCAGGCCGCCGTCTGGATGGTTGGACAGGCGCACTTCGCCGCCCGCCGCGCGCGCGATGTTGCGGGCAATGGTCAGCCCCAGCCCGAGACCGCCGGTCTGGCGGTTGCGGGACTGTTCGAGACGCACGAAGGAGCCGAAGACGGCGTCGATCTGGGCCTGGGGAATGCCCGGTCCCTCGTCACGGATGGCGAGCGTGATCGTGCCGTCCAAGCGGCTGAGGCTGAGATGCGCTTGCTTGCCGTAGGTGACGGCGTTCTGCACCAGATTGGTGACGCAGCGCTTGAGAGCCACCGGCCGCGCCATGCAGATCAGGCCTCGCGAACGGACGTCGTCATTGTCGAAGGACACGGTCTCGTAGCTGTCGGCGACCGATTCGACGAGCGACCAGAAATCGATCCGTTCGGCCTTCTCTTCCGTGACCTCGAATTTGGCGAAGTCTATCACGGAACTCGCGATGCTTTCGATGTCGGCGAGATCGTGGGCGAGCGCCTGGCGCGCCGGTGATCTGCGCAACAGTTCCAGGCGCAGCCGCATTCTGGTCATCGGCGTGCGCAGGTCGTGCGCGAGGGCCGCCGCCAGGTGCTCACGATCCTCGACATATTCGCGCAGCCTCGCCTGCATGGCGTTGATCGCCTTGGCGGCTGCGCGCACCTCGCGGCTGCCGCTCTCGGCGATCGGCGGGCTCTTTAGGTCGTTGCCGATCCGGTTGACGGCGGTTTCCATCATCCGGTAGGGCGCGGTCAGCCGGCGCAGCGACCAGATCGACATGATCACCACCAGCCCCGCGATCAGCGAATAGAGCGGCAGGCTATCGACGCTCAGGATCGGGCCGACGGGCGTGATCGGTTCGGTGAAATTCAGCCATTGGCCGTCGGCGAAGCGCAGCGAAGCCGTCAGCTTGTCGCTCTGGGCGAAATCGGCGGCCAGCACCAGAAGATCCCGCTCGACCTGGCCGATCTCGGGTCCCGGCGCCGCGCCGCCGGCATCGTCGGCTTCGCGCGTCGCCGGATCGCGCCGCACGCGCGCGTCGGTGATGCCGAACTTCGACAGCCGGCCAACGAGGATGTCTTCCAGTTCGGCCAGTTCGTCGTCGCCGGCGATCGAGGAGGTGACGGCGGGCGTGTCCGAGACGGTGAGCGCGTAGGTGGAGTTGAACAGCCCGGTCGCCGTCGCCTTGCGCTCCTCCGGCGTGGCGTCGTGCATCAGCTGCACGAGCGAGAAGGCGCGGTCGTTGAGGCGGTAGAGGTCGACCACGTCATTGGCGGCAGCGCGGTCGCGCGATACGATATAAAGCGTCGCGACCTGACTGATCAGCAGGCCGGCAATGACGATCAGCAGCACCCAGACAGGCAAGGTCTGCGGCAGGAAACGTCTCATTCGGAGGTCGTCTCGGGCAGGAACTGGTAGCCGCCGCTGCGCACGGTGAGGATCAGTTTGGGCGTCTTGGGATCATCTTCCATCTTGCGCCGCAGCCTGGAGACCAGGATGTCGATGCTGCGGTCGAAGGAATAGTCGCTGTCGCCGCCGGACAGTTCGATGAGCTGATCGCGGGTCAGCACGCGCTGGGCGCTCTTGACGAAGGTCTGCAGGAGGTTGAACTCAGCCATGGTCAGTTCGACCCTGACGTCGTCGGGCGCGGTCAGCCGCCGCCGCGAGCAGTCCATCGTCCAGCCGGCGAAGTGGTAAATCTGCTTGGTGGTGGCGCGCTTGGGCTCGGCGGCGCCATTGCGCCGCAGCACGGCGCGGACGCGGGCCAGCAATTCGCGCGGGTCGAAGGGTTTGGGCACATAGTCGTCGGCGCCCATCTCGAGCCCGACGACGCGGTCGGTCGTCTCGGTGACGGCGGTCAGCATGATGATCGGCGTCGTATACTGGGCGCGGATGTCACGGCACAGTTCCAGCCCGCTCCTGCCGGGCAGCATCACGTCGAGCACGATCAGATCCACCTGCGTGCGGCGCAGGATGGTTTCCATCTCGGTGCCGTCGGCGGCAACCGAGGTGTGCAGACCCCGCTTCTGGAAGAACTCCTGAAGCAGGTCGCGAATGCCCTTGTCGTCGTCGACGATCAGTATGTGTGTCTCGGATTTCACAGCTGCCCTGTCTGGTTTGCGAGCCACGCCATTTTTGGCTCGTGAGCCACACGATAGAATTCGGGCCGTATGTTGGCCAGTGCCTTGCTTTTCAAGGAAAAATGAATTCCGCCGTCTCCACATGAAGCAACGGCCAGCTTGGCGTGACCTGGCCAGACACAATTCAGAAACAAAATTCTACAATCGGGAAAAACTCCTGAAAAGGTAGGCCGGCATAACGGTGCCGTGGCGGTCAGGTCATCGGCTGCGACGCTAGTCTCCGGGTTCACGGATAAACCGATGCCAAGATTGTCGATCAGTTTGTTGGGAGTTTTGCTGGGCCTTGGCCTGCTCACTGCCGCTGTCGACCAATCAGACGCAAAGGCGCCGCTGACCCGGAGCGAACGGTGCGCCAATCTCAGCCACCAATTTGATGAAGCCCTCGAAACCCATGCCACGGCAACGCAGGTCACCGCGGCAAAGGCACTTCAGAGAAAGGGCAACCGGTACTGCGCCGCCAAGAAACAGGCGCAGGGCATCCGGATGCTCGCCAATGCTTTGAAGCTGCTTGGAGTGACACCGAACGACCCGGTCCAGTGACACTCAAACGACCCGCACAAAAAAGGAAAACGAAGCCATGAAAAAATCCCTCCTGTCCGCCCTTGGTCTCGCCGTCGCTCTCGCCTTCTCGATGCCCGTTCTCGGCAACGCTGCCGCGACCACGACCGCTGCCCCGGCCGCTGCCACCACGACCACCGCTCCGGCTGCTGCCGCGACGACCACTGCTCCGGCCAAGGCCGCTCCGAAGAAGGTCGCCAAGAAGACCGTCTGCAAGGTGACCAAGAAGCACAAGTGCCCGGTCAAGAAGGCCCCCGCGATGGCGGCTCCCGCGAAGGCGGCCCCGGCGAAGGCTGCTCCCAAGAAGCCCTGATCAGCTTCGAGGTTAGTTCTAGCAAGGCCGCCCCAGCCGCAAACCGGCTGGGGCGGCCTTCTGCCAAGGCATGATCGAAGAGCTGAACGCCGGCGGCTTCCAGCCACGCATCTCGATCGTGCTTAACCCGTTTGCAATGCCGGCCCTGTAGGACAATCCGCATGAAGAAGCGGCTTTCGTCCATTTTTCGCTCCATGGTGATTGGCGGCCTGGTTGCCACCGGCGTGGCCAGGGTGCTGATTCTGCTCACCGCCAGCCCCGTGCCGGACCCTGCAAGCGGGCGCACCGAGCCTTCGCTGTTCGCACCGGCGATTTCCAGCAACTGGGATTACATCACGCCGGTGCAGGCATGGCTTTTGATCGTGCTCGCCGGCGTGACGCTGATCTGTGTAGCCGGATGGCCGATCGCGGCATGGCTGGAACGCCGGGCGGATGCCGAAGCAACGCGCCGCGTCTTCGGCCGTCAGGGCCGTTGAACCGCGACCGACAATTCCCCACATGATCCTGAAGGACCGGGCCCGCCCGCCGACGGTCCGTAAATGGACGATCACTGCCGCCCGTGGCAAAATGCGGACTTAAGCTGATCGCGAAAACAGTCGGTTCGAATGCCTGAAATCACCACAAAACCGCGCACCAAGGTCAAGCCGCAGACAGAGCGGCCGAAGCTCTACAAGGTCATCCTCGTCAATGACGATTTCACGCCGCGCGAATTCGTGGTGACGGTGCTGAAGGGCGAGTTCAAGCTCTCGGAGGACCAGGCGCACCGGGTCATGATCACCGCGCACCAGCGTGGCGTCTGCGTGGTCGCGGTCTTCACCCGGGATGTCGCCGAGACCAAGGCGACACGGGCCACCGATGCCGGCAAGGCCAAGGGCTACCCGCTGCTGTTCACGACGGAACCGGAGGAGTGAGGAGGGGCTCGTCATAGCCTTGGTTTCGACAATTGGCGAAACCATTCGCGACGGCGTCTTTCTCCGCGTCACTACACGGGGAGAAAGAAAGAGCGCACCGCTCTACCGTCCCTCGCGGTACCACATCGAACCCATCGCCAGGAGCAACAGGCCGAGGCCGAGGAAGCCGCCGAACAGCGGCACGCGCGACACGGCCTTGAGCACACTGTCGTCGGTGGTGCGCAGGCCGATCCAGTCGCTGCCCGACGCCTCGCCGGCCGAGCGCACCGGCACGATGGAAGGCAGCGTCACGTCGCTGCCCGTGGCAGACGCCAGCCGGCGCACGCTGCCGCCGGTAGCTTCCGCCGGCGCCTTCAGCCGCTCCTGCGTGGAGACGACGTCGGCGAATTCCGGAGCGTTGACCGGTCCGACATGGGCAAGCGCGGTGAGATCGCCATTGGCAATCTGGAAGAGGCCGATCTCGCTGGTCTGGACGCTGCCGAGGAAGACGCCGGGCTCGGACTTGTCGAGCTTGACGGCGAGCGTCTTGCCGGAAGGGGTGATGATCTGCGCCGGGCCGGGATCGTCGGCCATGGTCTGGCGGCGGATCTCCAGCACCATGCCGCGTCCCTCGGCGGTCAGCCGCTCTTCCTCGAGTTCGGGCTCCTTCATCAGCCAATGGGCGATGCGCCGGTAGAGCTGGACATGCGGGCCGCCGCCCTCGAAGCCGCGCGCCCACAGCCAGCCCTGGTCGGACAGAAGCATGCCGACGCGGCCTTCGCCCTTGCGGTCGAGCAGCAGCAGCGGCCGGTTGTCGGCGCCCTTCATCACCACTTCACCCTGCGGGTTCTGCACGCCGATGGTGCGGAACCAGCGGCTCCAGTGCGGCGGCTCGGTGGCCGAACCGTCGAGGCCGCGCGTCACCGGGTGACGCTGACCGAGTTCGGTGAGGCGAGGATAAAAGGCCTTGTCGACGACCTCGCCGGTCGGCATGGCCGGCAGCGCCGACATCAGCGGCGTGCGTGCGATCGAAGCCTCGCCGGCATATTCGGGACCGGCGGCGATCAGCAGCGCGCCGCCCTTTTCGACATATTCGGAGATGTAATCGTAATAGAGGATCGGCAGCACGTCGCGGTGCTGGTAGCGGTCGAAGATGATGAGGTCGAAATCCTTGATCTTCTCGACGAACAGCTCGCGGGTCGGGAAGGCAATCAGCGACAATTCGTTGATCGGCGTGCCGTCCTGCTTTTCCGGCGGCCGCAGGATGGTGAAATGGACGAGATCGACCGAGGCGTCGGATTTCAACAGATTGCGCCAGGTGCGCTCGCCCGCATGCGGTTCGCCCGAAACGAGCAGAACGCGCAGGTTCTCGCGGATGCCGTCGACCAGCGCGATGGCGCGGTTGTTGGTGTCGGTCAGTTCGCCCGGCTCACGGTCGATGGCAAGTTCGATGATGTTGCGGCCAGCACCCGGGATGGTCACCTGCAGCGGCATGGCCTGGCCGACCGTGGCATGCTCGACCGAAACCTGCTCGCCATTGACCGAGACGCGCACATCGACCGGTCCGGTCTCGTTTTCGGTCGAGATGACGCGATAGCTCATGTCGAGCGGCTTGCCGACGAGGCCGAAACGCGGCGCGTTCTCGAAACGTATACGGCGGTCCTTCTCATGGTCGTTGCCGGTGATCAGGGCATGCAGGGGGGCGTTGAACTCGGGCGTGCCCGACGGCGTGTCATGCACCTCGCCGTCGGTGACCATGATGGCGCCGCCGATGCGCGAGGGCGGCACGTCGCGGAAGGCGCCTTCCAGCGCGCCGAACAGCCGCGTTTCCGTGCGCTCCTCGGCGGCGTCGGATTTGCCGGCCTCGACGACACGGACGTCGAACTGCTTGAAGCGGCCAAGACGCTGCTGCAACCCGGCCACGGCCTCGTCGGTCTGCCTGGTACGGTCGCCAATGTCCTGGCTCTGGCTGCGGTCGACGACCAGCGCGACGACGCTTTTCAGCGGCTCGCGCTCCTCGTTGAGGAATACGGGGTTGAAGAGGGCGGCGGCGAGCGCGAGCAGGGCGACCAGGCGCAGGACCGCGCCGCGCTGGCGAAACCACAGGCCGACGAGCGCCAGCAGCGCCAACGGTACCAGCACCAGGGCCAGAAGCGGCCAGGATAGAAGCGGTTCGAAGGAGATCGACCAGTTCATGCTTCATCCTCTCCGTTGTGGAGAGAGTTGACCCGCCGTGGAGGGTAAGAACGTCATCCTACTGCCCCAGCCGTTCGAGCAGGATGGGAACATGCACCTGGTCGGATTTGTAGTTGCCGGTCAACATGTACATCATGATGTTGACGCCGGCGCGCAGCGCGTAGACCCGCTGCATCGGATCGTTCGGCACGGTCGGCAGCAGCGGATCGCCATTCTCGTCGACCGCCCAGGCGCCGGCGAAATCATTGGCGGTGATCATGATCGGCGATACGCCGTCACCGGTGCGCACCGGCCGGTTGTCGGCATTGCTGGCATCGAGCGATGCCTCGACCCAGAGCGGGCTGCCGGCGAAGCGGCCGGGAAACTCGGGCAGGATGAAGAAGGATTTGGTCAGCACATGGTCCGACGGCACCGGCTCCAGCGGCGGCACGTTGAGGTTGCCGAGGATGTCGCGCAGCCGCTCGGTCGCCGGGCTGGTGGAATCGGCGCCGATGCCGTTGGCAAACTGATCGCGGGTGTCGAACAGCACGGTGCCGCCCTGCTGCATATAGGCGTCGATGCGGGCGATCGCGGCCTGGCTTGGCATCGGTGCCGCCGGATCGATCGGCCAGTAGATCAGGGGATAGAACGACAGTTCGTCCTTCGAGATATCGACGCCGGCCGGCGCCCCCGGCTCCAAGGCGGTCTTCTCGATCAGGAAGCGGGTCAGACCCTCGAGCCCGGCGCGGCTGATCGAATCGACACCCGGGACGCCTGTCAGCACATAGGCGATGCGGGTTTTCGAAATCGCCTCGATAGCAACCTGGTCGCCCGGCTTGGCGTCGTCGGCGCGCGCGACATCGGCATGGCCGAACAGTACGCCAAGCGCGATCAGCACGGCGGCTGTGGTCGCGGCCGCCCCGGCCCGGCGCGGCCGGCGCGAAAACAGGCCGCCCATCCACAACACAGCCAGCGTGTCGAGCAGCATCAGCAACAGAGCCGCCGCGACCAGCGCGCCCTTCAGGTTGCGCGACTCATCGAAGGCGTACTGGACGGTGGTGACCGGGACCGTCACTTGCGGGCGCGCCAGCGGGGCGAAGGTGCTTGAGGCGTCGAGCAGATTGTGGGCGAAGACGCCGGTTTCCGAGCCGTAGAGGCCAGGCGGGTTCTCGAAGGTGACCGGCAGTGGTCCTGCGCCCGGCACCAGCGGCCGTGCATCCGGTGTCGGCGGCACCAGCGAGCCGTCGGCCGCGATCATCCGATAGGGCGCCAGCGACGTGGCGGCGGCTTCGGCATTGGCGATCGCCGCGCCCTGGTTGCGCGACAATTGCACGATGCGGCGCAGCATCTCCACGAAACTGCCCGAGATCGGCAGGTTCGACCACGTCGCCTCGGGCGTGACATGGAACAGCACCAGCGTGCCCTTGCCCTTCTTCAGCCCCGTCACCAGCGGCGTGCCGTCGGCGAGGGCCGCCCAGGTGCGCTCGACGATGTCGGGTGTCGGTTCGGCCAGCACCTGCCTGGTCACCGTGACCTCGGTCGGCGGCGCCAGGTCGGCGAAGGGGCCGGCCTTGGGAAATTCGGTGACCGGCTGCGGCGAGGTCCATGACAGCGCGCCGCCGAGCGAACGCTCGCCGGTGCGCAGGCGGACCGGCAGCAAATCGTCGTCATTGCCGGCAGCGGCCAGCCGCGAGCCGGCGAAACGCACGAGCGTGCCGCCATTGTCGACCCAGTCGACCAGTCTTTGCCGGACCTGTGCGGGAATGGTGCCGATATCGGCCATGACGATCATCGCCGGCTTCTGGTCGAGGATCTGCGGGATGGCGTCGGCGAGATCGGCGCTGGAGGGCTCGACCAGATCGGCGAAGGGCTGCAGCGCGCGCCTGATGTAGTAGAGCGGCGACAGAAGCGGCTGCGCCTGGTCGGCCTCGGCTTGCGACAACAGCCCGACGCGGCGGCGTTTGGAGCTTTCGTCGAGCACGCGCACGGCACCTGCATGCCGTTCGCCATCAAGCGCGATCGAGGCGAAGTCGTTGCGCAATTCGAACGGCACCGCCATGGTGCCGGTGGCCGTGGCTTCGCCCGGCGCGAAGGTCAGGGTCGCATCGGCGATGCGGCGGCCCTTGTCGTCGAATGCGCCGGCGGTGACCTGCGCCGGGGCGGGATCGCCGGGCGCGCGGATGGCGGTCAAACCAAAGCCATCAACCTGGTTTTCGGCTGATGTCAGGCCAGTCAGCGACAGCCGGTCGGCCACCGCCCAGGCGATTCGGGCGGCATTTTTCGACAACAGCGTGTTGAAGGCGGCCTCGTCGCCCTTTGCCGCCAGGCCATCGGCCAGCACGGCGACGCTGGCGCCAGGCAAGGTTTCCAGCATGCCGGCGACGCGCGCATAGACGGCGGGCCGGTCGGTGGGGATCGGCCGCGGCTTGGCGGCGCGCAGCCGGTCGAGCGCGGCGGCGGCATCGAAGGGGCCGATCTCGGCATTGGGCTTTTCGGCGGTGAAGGCGATGATAACAGGCACGCCATTCGAGCCGGCGTCCTTGATCAGCCGCTCGGCGGTGGCGACACGCTTGTTCCAGTCGGCGGCACTCGCCCAATCATTGTCGATGACCAGGGCAAGCGCGGCACCCTCGGCCGGCAGCTTTTCGCGCGGGTTGAACACCGGTTCGGCCAATGCCGCGACGACGAGGGCAGCCATCAGAAGCCTGAGCAGCGTCAGCCACCAGGGGCTGCGCTGTGGGGTTTCCTCACGCTTGAGCACACGGGCCAGGATCTTCAGCGGCGGGAACACCTCGGTCTGTGGCTTGGGCGGGGTGAGCCTGAGCAGCCACCAGATCACCGGTAGCGCCAGCAGGCCCCACAGCACCATGGGGGCACCGAAGGAGAGCGGCAGCCAGCTCATGCGACCGCCTTTCCAGGCTGATCGCCCTTGGCGATCAGCCTGGGCTGATCGCCGGCAATGATACCGGCATGCCCGCCATCGGCGGTCATCGCCATGTGCAGGCGCACCAGCGCGTCGGACGCGAGCCGGTCGGTATGGTTGACGGTAAAGCTCCAGCCAAGCCGCTTGCACCAGCCGGCCAGCTCCTGGCGGCGAGCGGTGTAGAGCAGGCGGTATTCATCGGCCAGCATCTCGGCGCGGCCGGCGGTCAGCTTGTCGCCGGTCTCGGGATCGGTGAACTCGGTGCGGCCGGCATAGGGGAAGGTTTCCTCGGCCGGGTCGGCAACCTCGATCAGATGGGCGCGCACGCCATGGCGGGCGAGCACGTCGAGCCAGGCCATGGTTTCCTCGACGGGGTCGAGGAAATCGCTGGCGATGACGATGTCGCAGAAGCGCCTGATGTTGGAGAGATCGGGTTTTGCCGGCAGTTCGCCGGCATGCATGAGCTGGGCGGCGATGCGCTCGGCGCCGTTGCGAGCGGTGAATGGATCGGTCAGATCAGGCCAGGCGATGCGTTCGCCGCTGCGTGACAAAAGCTCGGCCATGGCCAAGGTCAGCACCAGGGCGCGCGATTGCTTGGAAACGCCGGCTCCCGTCGATTTGTAGAGCATGGACGGCGAGGGGTCGGCCCACAGCCAGACGGTGTGGGCGGCTTCCCATTCACGGTCGCGCACATAGGTGTGGTCGTCGCGGGCCGAGCGGCGCCAGTCGATGCGCGAGGCGTCGCCTTCGACGTAGGGCCGGAACTGCCAGAAATTCTCGCCGATGCCGCGCTTGCGGCGGCCATGCCAGCCGGCGATCACGGTGTTGACGATACGGCGTGCCTCGACCAGCAGGTCGGGAACCAGCGAAGCCCGCAACCGGCCTCGGGCGAGCGCATCGCGCGTCGCTGCCGGGGCCTGGACTTCGCCGATACGCGCCATCAAATGCCTTTCACAAGCTTCGCCACCACGTCGCGCACGCTGGTGCCCTCCGCGCGGGCGGCGAAAGTCAGCGCCATGCGATGCTGCAGCACCGGTTCGGCCAGCGCCCTGACATCGTCGACCGAAGGCGCCAGGCGTCCGTCGTAGAGCGCGCGCGCCCTGGTGCACAGCATCAGCGCCTGGCTGGCGCGCGGGCCCGGACCCCAGGCGACATGCTTGTCCGTGTCGGCATTGCCCTGGCCCGGACGCGCCGAGCGCACCAGGGTAAGGATCGCCTCGACGACGCTTTCGGGTACCGGCATGCGGCGGATCAGTGTCTGGATCTCCTTCAGCCGCGCCGGCTGCAGCACGTTCTGGGCTTTCGCGTCCTCGACGCCGGTGGTTTCCAGCAGGATGCGGCGCTCGGCCTCGATTTCGGGGTACAAGATGTCGACCTGCATCAAGAAGCGGTCGAGCTGGGCTTCGGGCAGCGGATAGGTGCCTTCCTGCTCCAGCGGGTTCTGCGTCGCCAGCACATGGAAGGGGGAAGGCAGGTCATAGCGCGCGCCGGCAATGGTGACATGATATTCCTGCATCGCCTGCAGCAGCGCCGACTGCGTGCGCGGCGAGGCGCGGTTGATCTCGTCGGCCATCAGCAGCTGGGCGAAGATCGGCCCGGAAATGAAGCGGAAGGAGCGCTTGCCGGTCTCGTCCTGCTCCATGACCTCGGAGCCGAGAATGTCGGACGGCATCAGGTCGGGCGTGAACTGGATGCGGCGCGAATCGAGCCCGAGCACGACGCCCAACGTCTCCACCAGCTTGGTCTTGGCGAGGCCCGGCACACCGACCAGAAGCGCATGGCCGCCGGCCAGCAGCGCCACCAGCGTACGCTCGACCACGTTCTCCTGGCCGAAGATCACCCGGCCAACCCCGTCACGGATCCTGGAGATGTCGGCAAGTGCCTTCTCGGCCTCGGCGACCATGTCCGTTTCGCTGATCGGGCTTTCCTTGACCATCACGCTCATGCCGCATCGACCCCTTTGGTTGGAAATGCCATGGTTTGGAAATGCTGGCCCGCACCATACCATAGGCTGCCGCGATTCGGCCTCGCGGAGCGCCTATGGTTGAACTTAAATCACAGACTTAGGCTGACAAGCGGAACAACAGTGACTATTTCGTGACGATGAGCGAACACCACGAACATCGCCAACAAAGCCTTACGCAGGCCACCGAGGCTCGGGGCCTTGAGGCGCTGATCTCGCGCGCGGCCCGCGCAGGCAAGGGCGCGGCGCCGGTCGAGCGCTGGAATCCCGACTTTTGCGGCGATCTCGACATGGAAATCAAGGCCGACGGCACCTGGTTCTACCTGGGCACGCCGATCGGCCGCATGCCGCTGGTGCAGCTTTTCTCCTCTGTGCTGCGCAAGGACGCCGACGGCAGGACCTATCTGGTGACGCCGGTGGAAAAAGTCGGCATCCGCGTCGCCGATGCGCCTTTCGTCGCCGTCGAGATGGATGTTTCGGGCGAAGGCGAGGATCAGGTCATCACCTTCCGCACCAATGTCGGCGACGTGATCGAGGCCGGACCGGAGCGGCCGCTGCGCTTCGTCGACGAGAACGGGACCGGCGGTTTGAAGCCGTATCTGCTGGTGCGCGGCAGGCTGGAGGCGCTTGTGGCGCGGCCGGTCATGTACGAACTGGTCGGGCATGGCGAGGAGATCGAAATCGACGGCAGGACGATGTTTTCAGTGCGCTCCAAGAACGCCGTGTTTCCGATCATGCCGGCCGATCAGTTGAAGCGGTTGAGCGCATGATGGACCAGGTATCGCCAGCGCCGTTTTCGTCGGCGGATTTTCGCGCGCGCTTTGCCGCGCAGCCGGAGGCGCATGCCGGCGGCGACTATGGTGATCACCGCTTCAATCCCGGCCATCCACGCCTCAACCCTGGCAAGCCGCTGCGCAACGCCGCGGTGCTGATCCCGGTGGTCGACCATGACGGCGAGGCGACGGTTCTGCTGACCAAACGGGCCGAAAAACTCCGCAATCATTCCGGGCAAGTGGCTTTCCCGGGCGGCACGATCGATGCGACCGACGCAAGCCCGGAAGCGGCGGCGCTGCGCGAGACCTTCGAGGAGATCGGCCTTGGCCAGGATCGGATCGAGATCATCGGCCGGATGCCCGATTACGTCGCCGGCAGCGGCTACCGCATCGCGCCGGTGCTAGGCATCGTGCGGCCACATTTCCAGCTGACCCTGAACGCGGATGAGGTCGACGCCGCCTTCGAAGTGCCGCTGCGCTTCCTGATGGACGCGGCCAACCACAAGCGCGACAGCCGCATCTGGAACGATCTCGAATGGTTCTTCTACGACATGCCCTATGGCGACCGGCGCATCTGGGGTGTCACCGCCGGGATCATCCGCACACTGTATGAAAGGCTCTATGCGTGAGTGTTTCGATCGCGGGCAGGGCGGACTGGCTCTTCGACAAGCATCTGCAGCGCCTGCTTGGCGCGCTCACCGAAGGCGGTGAAGAGGCGCGCATCGCCGGCGGCGCCGTTCGCAACGTGCTGATGGGCCAGCCTGTCACCGACATCGACATAGCAACCTCTTGCCTGCCGCGGGAAACCATTCGCCGCGCCGAGGCGGAAGGCTTCAAAGCGGTGCCGACCGGTATCGAGCACGGCACCATCACGGTGGTCGCCGATGGCAAACCTTATGAAATCACCACCTTGCGCGCCGATGTCGAGACCGATGGCCGTCGCGCCAAGGTGTCGTTCGGGCGCGACTGGAAGCTCGACGCCGAGCGGCGCGACTTCACCATCAACGCGCTCTATGCGGAGGCCGACGGCAGCGTTGTCGACCTTGTCGGCGGCATCGCCGACATCGAGGCGCGCCGGCTGCGCTTCATCGGCGACCCGGAGGCACGCATCCGTGAGGATTATCTGCGCATCCTGCGCTTCTTCCGCTTCTTCGCCTGGTATGGCGAAGGCCGGCCCGACGCCGAGGGGCTGAAGGCCTGCGCCCGGTTGAAGGAAGGCCTCGCCCAACTCTCGGCGGAGCGCATCTGGTCCGAACTGAAAAAGCTCTTGTCCGCACCCGATCCCTCGCGGGCGCTGCTCTGGATGCGGCAGGCCGGTGTCTTGACCGCCGCGCTGTCGGAAAGCGAGAAATGGGGCATCGATGCGATCCACGGATTGACCAGGGCCGAGAAGGACCTGGGCTGGGCGGTGGATCCGATGCTGCGGCTGGAGGCGATGGTGCCGCCGGATGCGGCGCGCATGAAGACGCTTGCGGAGCGGCTGAAATTCTCGACCGCCGAAGCGGATCGCCTGCGCCATTGGTCGATGGCAACCGCGGTCGAACCGAAGACGACCGAGGGCGAATTGGCGAAACGGCTCTATCGCGGCGACCGCCAAGGATTTGTCGACCGCCTGCGGCTTTCGCTTGCGGCGGCGCGGGTGCGGGCCGTTGAAGACAATGAAGCGCTGCTCGAAGCCGGCGGCTTTTCGCGCCTGCTTTCCTTTGCGCTCAAATGGAAAAGGCCCGAGTTTCCGCTGCGAGGCGCCGATCTGACCGCGCTCGGCGCAACCCCGGGGCCGAAGCTCGGCGAGATCCTCAAGAACCTGGAAGCGGAATGGATCGATGCGAGTTTCACGCCCGATCGCGACGCACTGATCAAGCGCGCCGCGGAGGCACTTGAAGGCTGATGAGGATCATGCCGCGTCGCGGACCTTCTCAATTCGGGAGCGGATAGCCTCGATCATCGTCTCGCGGATGGTCGTTTCGCCATGTGTCTCACGCATATGCTCGACGGCACGGCGCATCACTTCGGCCTCCTCGCCGGCACGAGTATGCCACTCACAGCCGGGAACCAGCGACCCGCAGTGAAATTCCTTCATCGGATTTCTCCTTTTCCTCCGTGGAGCCTGCGAGGCTCCGGTACTTTTTTGGCTCATGATCCGACTTTTCCGATCATGGGCGGGGGTGAGAACCATAACACAGATGGTGTGATATTGGTTGCGGTCAACGGTGAAAGGGCGGAGCAGCGCTGCTCCGCCCTCTTACGCTAGCCCGGCGGGCAGGCCGTCACTTCACGATCTTGACTGCCTCGGCAACTTTGTCCTTGCCGCTCATGTCCCACGAAATTCTGACCTTCTCGCCCACCTTCAGGCCAGGATCCTTGAAGGTTTGGGGAAGCGTAAAAGACGATCCATTGTCGAGAACCAGGCTCTTGGCCGTCGCATCGAAGCTCTTGACCGTTCCGGTGGTGTGCTTGACGGCGGCGAACGCCACCGAACCGGAAGCAAGAAAGGCAGCCGCGGCAGCGGAAACAATGATCTTTCTCATGCTGATATACTCCTGGGAAAGCGGCCATCCTTTGACGAAGATGATCCGCATCGTCTTCGGGCCGTCCGGTCGCGTCGAGTCGCGGTTCGCCTGTTCCGATGCAATTCCGAAGGGAAAACCGCATTTTCCTGGAATTGCCCTCAGGCAAACCACCGGCGCTTCCCGACCCGAATGCGATAAATAACCCAGTTTTTTCAGATGGATATTAGACGAAAAAGATATCCATTGCGTCACATTCCGCGCCCAGATTCCAACAATGGGACATCAATGCGGCCTCACATCGCGCTCACAATTTTTTTATGGCCAGCGCACCTCCGGCGGCAGGCTGGACAGGATCGAGGCGACATTGCCGCCGGTCTTCAGCCCGAAGATGGTGCCGCGATCGTGAAGAAGGTTGAATTCGACATAGCGGCCGCGGCGAACGAGCTGTTCGTCGCGGTCGCCATCGGTCCAGTTCTCGTTGAAGTTGGCGCGCACGAGGTGACCGTAGACCACGAGAAAAGAGCGCCCGACATCCTGGACGAAGTTGAAATTGGCATTCCAGCCGCCCTTCTCTTCTTCCGGATGCAGGTAGTCGAAGAAGATGCCGCCGGTGCCGCGCGGCTCGTTGCGGTGCGGCAGGAAGAAGTACTCGTCGCACCAGGCCTTGAATTTCGGATAGTCGGCGACGGCGGCATTCTTCTCGCAAGCGAATTGCATGGCACGCTGGAAGGCTATCGTGTCGGGATCGTCCTGCGTGCGGCGGCGGTCGAGCACCGGCGTCAGATCGGCGCCGCCGCCGAACCACTGGCGCGAGGTCACCACCATGCGGGTGTTCATATGCACGGCCGGAACGTTGGGGTTCCATGGGTGCGCGATCAGTGAAATGCCCGATGCCCAGAAGCGCGGGTCTTCCTCGGCGCCGGGCATCTGCTTCCTGAACTCGGGCGAGAACTCGCCATGAACAGTCGAAGTGTGGACGCCGACCTTCTCGAAGACGCGGCCGTGCATCATCGACATGGTGCCGCCACCGCCCTTGCCGTGATCGCGCTCCCAGGGCGTCTTTTCGAAACGGCCCGGTGACCACGAAGCCAGCGGCCCGCCGAGATCCTGCTCGATCTGCTCGAAAGCGCCGCAGATGCGCTCGCGCAGCGCCTCGAACCAAAGCCGGGCCTTCATCTTCTTCTCTTCGATGTCGGCAGGCAGCCCCGCCGGTATTTCAGGTCGTTCCAAGTGCCGTCTCCGGTTGCGGGGCGGTGAGTCGACAAAAGACTCGTCTTTTCCGGGCGCGATCCCTAATCTCTTAAGGGATAGGGTCAAGTCACTTTGGTTTCGCGCATGATCCTTTCCGAAACCCGATTCCGATTTCGGGGTCATGCGCCAGGTGCAAGGAGTTGTTTCGTGCGCACCCCGGCAAGACCGCCGCTGGATGGCCTGAAGAAAAGGCTCGATCAAAGCCGGGCCGAGCGCGCACGCATGCCGCGCGACGGTTTTTTGCGCGAGACCTTCGTCCTGCCGCGCTCGGACGCCCGTCTCAAGGCCAAGGAATGGTTCGAGCGCTTCCCCAAGCAGGCCTACTGGACCGAGATCGAAAGCTGGTTCGAACGCCCGGGCGATCTGATCGAGTTCACGATAAGGCGGCTGCCAGCCGCGGATTAGCGCTCGGCCAGCAGGCGCCTCGCGCCCGTTCCCTCCCTTGCCAGCCGATCCCCCTTATTGCGAAGCGGGCATTTGTCGATCGACATGCAGCCGCAGCCTATGCAGTCGGTCAAGCCGTCGCGCAGCTTCCTTAGCTGGCTGATTTTCTGGTCGAGGCTATCGCGCCAAGCCGTTGAAAGCAGATTCCAATCCTCGCGCGTCGGCGTGCGGCCTTCAGGTAGTGATTCAAGCGCGGCACCGATTTCCGCGAGCGAGATGCCGACCTCCTGGGCAATCCGGATTATGGCCACCCGGCGCAGCACGTCACGGCCGTAGCGCCGCTGGTTGCCTGCCGTGCGATGGCTGCTGATCAGACCGCGGGCTTCGTAGAAATGCAGTGCCGACACAGCCACGCCGCTGCGCGCGGCCACCTGGCCGACCGTCAATTCCGTTACCGGCGCCATTTTCGCACTTTCCGCTTGACCTCAAGTTAAGTTGAGCTTGTAGCCAAGAAAGCCTGACTGTGCAAACCAAAGGAGAAGGCGGATGTGCGCCTGGGCAAAAATCACCGCTGACGGCGCTGCCGGCGATCCCCTATCGGAGTTGCCGGACGGCTTCGCCCGCCACCATGGCGACGGAAAGGGCGACGTTGATGCTGCGCGCGCCGGGCTGCATCGGGATGGTCAGCCGCGCATCCGCCGCCTGATGGACTGGATCCGGCACCCCCGCGGATTCGCGACCGAACAGGAGGATGTCGCGGTCGGTGAAGCTGAAGTCGGTGTAGGGGGTCGTAGCCTTGGTCGACAGCAGCACCATGCGATCCGCGCGGGCCTTGCGCCACTCCTCGAAGGCGTCCCAGTCGACATGCCGGGTCAGGGCAGCCATTTCGAGGTAGTCCATGCCGGCGCGCTTAAGCGCTTTGTCGGAGAGCGGAAAGCCGGCCGGCTCGATGATGTCGACGCCGAGGCCGAGGCAAGCGGCGAAGCGCAGGATTGTCCCGGTATTGCCGGCAATGTCAGGCTGGTAGAGCGCGATGCGGAGACCACGGTTCACTTCCGCGTCCTTCTAATAAGTGGCAGATCGGCCACAGCAGCTTCCTGGTTTTGGAAATTCCTGGACCTGCGGGTGGCCATTTTTTTCGAAGTCGGGTATACGACCAGCATTGTCAACCCGAACCGATGGAGGGGTAATTCATGATGGCCATGTACATCCAGCGCCCCACCTGTGGGCTTATTTGCGCCCTGGCGGTTTCGGTACGACGTTTCTCCTGATCTTTTAGACACTTCCGCACCGATTTCCGCCGAAACCATACCCTGGTCTTCGAAGGAATCCCGCGATGTTTTTCAAGCTGCCGAGGGGGTCGATGGCCCCGTTCCAACGCGTTCCGACTGATCCGCCGCCGATCCCGCGGCACGATGTCGATCATCCTTTTTATCTCTATTTCAACACGGAGGACGGACCGATGTTCGATCCCTATAGAATACCGGGCTCGAGGAGCCTGCAACACCCGAAGGTGGTGGCTTGGGCGCTGTTGATCGGCGACACCTATTCGTCGGCGGTTCATGCCGAAGTACGCCGGCGTCCACATCGCGGCATGCTGCCGGATGTCGATTTCTCGCGCGCGGTACCCGATCCGAGCCGGCCGTCCCTGGTGCGCCGGATCATCCGGCTGATCCGGCCAGGCGCGAAAAACCGGACTGGTGGCGCCATGTCGTCAGGATCGACAAAGGTGGCTGTCGGCGAAAAGCCGGCGAACCCCTATATAGCGCGAAGCAGGGCCGACGCTCCGGATGATCCCGGAGCGTCGGCCCTCGATGCCATGCGGTCCGAGGACTTCGTACGCCGCCAAGCCGCGTAAGCGGAAAACAGATATCACAAGCGTGACCTATGTTGTTGTTTAGCTGGTTTGAAAGAAAGCTCGATCCGTTCCCGGCCGCGGAACCGGTCGAGCCGCCCAAGACGCTTGTTGCCTTCTGCCTGCATTATACGCGCGGGGCATGGCCCTATATTCTTGTCGATGCGGTGCTGGTCGCGGCCATCGCCATCGCGGAAGTGTGGATGTTCGGCTTCCTCGGCCGCATCGTCGACTGGCTGTCGGGGCAGAACCGCGAGACCTTCCTGCAGACGGAGGGCTGGAAGCTCGCCGGCATGGCCTTCATCGTATTGTTTGCGCTGCCCGGCACGGTCTGGCTGCATTCCCTGCTCAACCAGCAGACGCTGATGGGCAATTACCCGATGCGCATCCGCTGGCAGGTGCACCGCTACCTGCTCAAGCAATCGATGAGCTTCTACCAGGACGAGTTCGCCGGCCGCATCGCCACCAAGCTGATGCAGACCGCGCTTGCCGTGCGCGAATGCGTCATCAAGGTGATCGACGTCCTGAACTACGTCGTCGTCTATTTCCTCGGCATGCTGTTGATCGTCGGTTCGGCCGACTGGCGGCTGGCCGCGCCGCTCGGCGTCTGGATGGTCGGCTACATCCTGCTGCTGCGCTTCTTCATCCCGCGCCTGGGCAAGGTCGGCGAGGAGCAGGCCAATGCGCGCTCGACCATGACCGGTCGCGTCGTCGACAGCTACACCAACATCCAGACGGTCAAGCTGTTTTCCCATTCACGCCGCGAGGCCGCCTTCGCCAGGGAAGGCATGATGGGCTTCCTCGACACGGTCTACCGGTCGATGCGGCTGGTGACACTGCTGTTCGGCTCGCTCTACATACTGAACGCGCTGCTGCTGTTCTCGGTCACCGCCATCTCGCTGTGGCTGTGGATGGGGCAAGTGGTGACGATCGGTGCGGTCGCGGTGGTCATCGGCCTGGTGCTCCGGATGTGGGGCATGTCGCAGTGGATCATGTGGGAAATGTCGAGCCTGTTCGAGAATATCGGCACGGTGCAGGACGGCATTGCCTCGATTTCGTTGCCGCGCCTTGTCGAGGACAGGCCGGATGCCAAGGAGATCATCGTTTCCAAAGGCGATATCCGCTTCGAGGATATCCGCTTCCACTACGGCAAGCAGAAGGGCGTCATCGAAAACCTGTCGCTGGCGGTGAAGCCGGGCGAGAAGGTCGGCATTGTCGGCCGCTCGGGCGCCGGCAAGTCGACGCTGGTCAATCTCCTCCTGCGCTTCTACGACCTGGAAAGCGGCCGGATCCTGATCGACGGCCAGGAGATCGCCGGCATGAAACAGGATTCGCTGCGCGCCCAGATCGGGATGGTCACGCAGGACACCTCGCTGCTGCATCGTTCGGTGCGCGAGAACATCCTCTATGGCCGGCCCGATGCCACCGACGAGATGCTGCTCGAGGCGGCGCGGCGAGCCGAGGCGATGGATTTCATATCAGGACTTTCGGATCATCATGGACGCAAGGGGTTCGACGCCTATGTGGGCGACCGCGGCGTCAAACTGTCGGGCGGTCAGCGGCAACGCATCGCCATTGCTCGCGTTATGTTGAAGGACGCGCCCATACTTATCCTTGACGAGGCGACGTCGGCGCTCGATTCCGAGGCGGAAGCCGCCATCCAGGAGAACCTCTACAAGCTCATGCAAGGCAAGACCGTCATCGCCATCGCGCACCGGCTGTCGACCATCGCGGCGATGGACAGGCTCGTCGTGATGGACCAGGGTCGCGTCATCGAGGAGGGCTCGCACGAGGAACTGGTCGCCAGAGGCGGGCTCTACGCGCAGCTCTGGCAGCGCCAGTCGGGTGGGTTCCTGCTCGATGACGTCCCAGTCGAAGCCGCCAATGACGCAATAGCAAAGGGGCAAGCCGCAGAATGATGGCCGCCGCATGATGACAGCCGTCTACCGCTGGTTCGAGACCTGGGTCTACCCGTTCAGGGAGCCGGCGAATCTTCGGCCACCGGCCAGCGTCACGGGCTTCCTCTGGCACTATGTCGGGCAAGCGAAGTTCGCCTTCTTCGCCATGCTGCTCATCGGCGGCATCGCGCCGCTGGTCGAGGCCGGCCTGTTCTATTTCGTCGGACGGCTGGTCGATATTCTCGACCAATTGCCCGGCGAACGGAGCTGGCACGCGCTGTGGGCCGCCGCCGGCCCCGAACTGGTGTTCATGGTCGCGGTGGTGCTAGTCATCCGCACCGTGGTGGTCGGGTTGTCGGCGCTGGTCGACGAACAGACGATCACGCCCGGCTTCTACAATCTGGTGCGCTGGCAGGCGCACCGGCACGTCTCGCGCCAGTCCTACGCCTTCTTCCAGAACGATTTTGCCGGCCGCATCGCGACGAAAGTCTGGCAAGCCGGGCAGGCGACGGGCGACCTGATGGAAAGCTTCATCGAGGTCGTCTGGTTCATGGTCGTCTATACGGTGACGACGCTGGCGCTGGTCGCCGGGCTTGACCTCAGGCTGGCGGCACTCGTGGTGGTCTGGATCACCGCCTTCGGCTTTCTGGCGAAGCGCTATTTGCCGGCAATCCGCAAGCACGCCGAAGCGACGGCGGAGGCGGGCTCCATGATCAATGGCCGCATTGTCGATTCCTACTCCAACGTGCAGACGCTGAAACTGTTCGCGGCCGACGGCGACGATCGCTACATCAGGAACGGCTTCGACATCTATCTCGACGCATTGCGGCCCTTCACCCGCCGCTTGACCGGCGTGCGCATGGCGCTGACGACGCTGTCGGGCATCATGATCACGGCGATCGGCTGCTTTGCCGTTTATCTCTGGGTCGAGGGCTCGATCACCGTCGGGGCGGTCGCCTTCACGCTCAGCCTGGTGCTGCGGCTCAACATGCTGCTCGGCCGGCTGATGATGCAGATGAACGGCATCTTGCGGAATCTCGGCGTGCTGGAGAACTCCAAGGCGCTGATCTCGCAGCCGCTCGGCCTGACCGATGCACCGGACGCAAAGGAACTGGTCGTGGCGGGCGGGCGCATCGACGTGAAAAATGTCGAGTTCCACTACGGCAAGGGGTTTGGGGTGCTGAACGGCATCGACCTTGTCGTCAAGCCGGGCGAGAAAGTCGGGCTGGTCGGGCCTTCGGGCGCCGGCAAGACGACGCTGGCGAACCTTATCCTGCGCCTCTACGATCTCGAAAGCGGCGAGATCACCATCGACGGCCAGGACGTCTCTGGTGTGACGCAGGATTCGCTGCGCGCCAATATCGGCGTCGTCAGCCAGGATACGGCCCTGTTCCACCGTTCGCTGCGTGACAACATCAAGCTCGGCATGCCCGACGCAACCGACGCGCAGGTCATCGCGGCGGCGAAAAAAGCCGAGGCCCATGAATTCATCCTGACTTTGCGCGACAACAGGGACCGCCAGGGCTACGAAGCCTTTGTCGGCGAGCGCGGCGTCAAGCTGTCGGGCGGTCAGCGTCAGCGCGTGGCGATCGCCCGCGTCTTCCTCAAGGACGCGCCGGTCCTGATCCTCGACGAGGCGACGTCGGCGCTCGATTCCGACATCGAGGCGGCGATCCAGGAGAATCTGACGCGGCTGATGGAGAACAAGACCGTGATCGCGATTGCCCACCGGCTGTCGACGATCGCGGCACTTGACCGCCTGGTGGTGCTCGACGGCGGCCGCATCGTCGAGCAAGGCACGCATGACGAACTGGTGGCGCTCGACGGGCTTTATGCCCGGCTGTGGAAGCGCCAGTCCGGCGGGTTCCTCTATCACGAGGAAAGCGTGCTGGAAGAGACGCGGCCGGCGGAGTAGGCGCATGGTTGGATCGGCAGAGCTCAGTCCGGAGATCGGCCCAGAGATCGGCTACACGCTCAAGCGTTTGCGGCCAACCGTGCCGGCCTTCGACATGCTGAAGGAAGAGAGCCGGCTGGAAGGCTACTGGATGCTGGTGCGTCTGGGCGATGGCTGGGCAAGCGGCCGCAACAAGTTCCTGAAGCGGGGCGAGGCGCTGTTCGGAGCCTGGCATGGCGCCGAACTCGCCGGTGTCTGCGGGCTGAACATCGATCCCTATTTCGAGGGCAGGGATCACGGTCGGGTCCGCCACCTGTTCGTCAGCGCGCGTCACCGTCGCGCCGGCCTTGGCCGGACGCTGGTCGAGACCGTGATCGACCGAGCCCGCCAGTATTTCACCGTGTTGAACACCCGCGCGCCGCCGGAAGCCTTCGCTTTCTATGAACGGCTTGGTTTTCAGCCCGTGGAGGGCGAAGAATTCGTCACCCACCGCATGGTGTTCAGGAAAGGGAACTGAAATGTCCTTGCGTCCGCCATCCCATCTTGCCGGCACATCGGCCGCCGACGCGGCCTTCGACGCGCTTGGCCATGAAATCCTGGCAGAGAAGGCGGCGGCGCTCGGGCGGGCCGGCCAGCGAGTCGAAGATACGCTGGGCAGATTGCGCGACAATACCGACGAGCAGTTGCGCCCCCGTCTGCTCAAGGAGGCTGCCGTGGCCGTTCACGCCTATTTCATCCAGCGCGAACTGTGCGGCCTTCGCAAGCATGACGCCGTGATCCGCGAATACAATATTCCCAGGGCGGTTCTAGTGAGGCTGGGCGCCGCGTAAAATCAGTTTTTAGGAATCACTCCAGCCACTCGGTGATGAAGCTGCCGTTTTCGTGAATGTCGGTCGTTTCCAGCGGACCGGGACCGAGATTGGTGAATTTGTGCGGCGTGTTGGGCGGCACGATCAGGATCTGCCCCGCCGAAGCCTCGATTTCCTGGTCACCGACCGTGAAGAGGCCGGTTCCCTGGCGGATGATGAAGATCTCCGCATAGGGATGGGCGTGCAGCCGCGGGCCGCCGCCGACGTCGGGCAGGTGATTGAAGATCAGGCAGGAGTTTGAGCCGTAGGCACCGCACTGCAGTTCGCCCTTCCAGTGGTCGGAACGAACAGCCCATTGCTCGCGATCGATGACGTGCGCCATGCGAAGGAGGATAGATCACACCGGCGCCCTGTGTCGAGGCAAGCCGGAGCCTTGGATTTTGCTGATATTTCCCGGTTGTTTAGCCGCCTTTTGCAGCCATTCGCCGTCCCGCCGGACACGAGGGGATTTTGTCCCCGCGACAATCTGCCCTTGTGCCTTCACCCGTCTGGACAAAAACGGGCTTCACGCATAAACCGAAGTCCAAATGCCGGAGGAATTCGCTAGCCTGTTCGCCATGCGCTGTCGGGTTGGCGTGATTGAGCGGGGAACAAGGCTCGGCCACCGGCGCGGAAGAGGCGAAAGGATCAGGCACCCGTGAGCGCAACCGACATCCACGATCCCAATCGTCGAGATTTTCTCTACGTCGCCACCGGCATGGCCGCCGTGGTCGGCGCCGGTGCCGTGGCTTGGCCGTTCATCGACCAGATGCGCCCCGACGCCTCGACGCTGGCGCTCGCTTCGGTCGAGGTCGATGTCTCCTCGCTGGCGCCTGGCAGCTCGCTGATCGTCAAGTGGCGCGGCAAGCCGGTCGTGGTGCGCAACCGCACCGAGAAGGAAATGAAGGACGGCGAGGCCGTCAGCCTCTCCGATCTCAAGGATCCGATTGCCCGCAACGCCAATTTGCCGTCCGATGCGCCGGCGACCGACGCCAACCGCACCACGCCAGGCAAGGAAGCCTGGATGGTGATGGTTCAGGTCTGCACCCATCTGGGCTGCATCCCGCTCGGCCAGGAAGGCGATTTCGGCGGCTGGTTCTGCCCGTGCCACGGTTCGCAATACGACACGGCCGGCCGCATCCGCAAAGGCCCGGCGCCGGAGAACATGGCGATTCCGGTATTCAAATTCGTTTCCGACACCAAACTCCTTATCGGTTGAGGCAGGGGATATTTCGATGAGCGAGGGACACTCGACCTACACGCCGAAGACCGGTATCGAACGCTGGTTCGACGCCCGCATGCCGCTGCCCAGGATGGTCTATGACAGCTTCATCGCCTATCCGGTGCCGCGCAACCTGAACTATATGTGGACCTTCGGCGGCATCCTGGCGATCATGCTGGTGGCGCAGATCCTGACCGGCATCGTGCTGGCCATGCACTATACGGCCGACACCAATCTCGCCTTCGGTTCGGTCGAAAAGATCATGCGCGACGTGAATTCCGGATGGCTGCTGCGCTACATGCACGCCAACGGCGCCTCGTTCTTCTTTATCGCCGTCTATTTGCACATCTTCCGCGGCCTCTATTACGGCTCCTACAAGGCGCCGCGCGAGCTGCTGTGGATCCTCGGCTGCATCATCTACCTCCTGATGATGGCGACCGGTTTCATGGGCTATGTGCTGCCATGGGGGCAGATGAGCTTCTGGGGCGCCACTGTCATCACCGGCTTCTTCAGCGCCATTCCGCTGGTTGGCGACTGGATCCAGCAGCTCCTGCTCGGCGGCTTCGCCGTCGACAATCCGACGCTGAACCGCTTCTTCGCCCTGCATTACCTGCTGCCGTTCATGATTGCCGGCGTCGTCGTTCTGCATGTCTGGGCGCTGCATGTCGTCGGCCAGTCGAACCCGACCGGCATCGAGGTCAAGTCGAAGACAGATACCGTGGCCTTCACGCCCTACGCGACCATCAAGGACGCGTTCGGCATGATCGTGTTCCTGTTCGTCTTCGCCTACTTCGTCTTCTACCTGCCGAACTATCTCGGCCATCCGGACAACTACACGGTCGCCAACCCGCTTAAGACGCCGGCCCATATCGTCCCGGAATGGTACTTCCTGCCGTTCTACGCAATCCTGCGCGCCATCACGTTCAACATCGGGCCGATCAATTCCAAGCTCGGCGGCGTGCTGTGCATGTTCGGCGCCATCGTCATGCTGTTCCTGGTGCCGTGGCTCGACACCTCCAAGGTGCGCTCGGCGGTCTACCGGCCCTGGTACAAGCTGTTTTTCTGGCTGTTCGTGGCCGATGCCATCCTGCTGGGCTGGCTGGGCTCGCAGCCGGCGGAAGGCAGCTATGTGTTCATGGCGCAGATGGCGACGCTGTTCTACTTCGCCTTCTTCCTGATCGCGCTGCCGGTGCTCGGCTTGATCGAGACACCCCGCAGGCTGCCGAACTCGATCACCGAGGCGGTGCTCGAAAAGAACAAGGGTGGCAGCGGACATCCGGCGGGCGCCACGGCAGCACCTGAGACCAAGGGCTGAGCGGTAGAGAATCTAAGGGGATTTGGCATGAAAAAGATTCTCACTTCGCTTGCGCTGGTCGGCCTCGTGGCCGCCGGCACCGGAGTTGCAGGCACTTGCGCGTTCGCGGCCGAAGAGGCGCACAACGCGGCGGCACCGACGCATTTCCCGATCAACGAGCCGAAGGAAATGAGCTGGAGCTTCACCGGCCCGTTCGGCACCTATGACAAGGCGCAGTTGCAGCGCGGCCTGAAGGTCTACAAGGAAGTCTGCTCGGCCTGCCATTCGATGAACCTGGTGGCGTTCCGCACGCTTTCGGACCTCGGCTACAGCGACGCGCAGATCAAGACGCTGTCAGCCGAATACACCATCCATGACGGTCCCAACGATGCCGGCGACATGTTCGACCGTCCCGGCAAGCCGTCCGACCATTTCCCGGCACCGTTCGCCAATGAGGAAGCCGCCGCTGCCTCCAATGGCGGCGCGGCGCCGCCGGATATGTCGTTGCTGGCCAAGGCGCGCGGCGTCGAGCGCGGCTTCCCGCAGTTCGTCTTCGATATCTTCACCCAGTATGATGCCGGTGGTCCCGACTACATCCATTCGCTCTTGACCGGCTACGACCAGACGCCGCCCGCCGGCATGGTCATCCCCGAAGGCACACACTACAACCCGTACTTCATGTCCGGCGTGTCGCTGAAGATGCCCAAGCCGCTCTCCGACGGCCAGGTCACCTATGACGACGGCTCGCCGCAGACCATCGACCAGTATTCCCGCGACGTGGCTGCCTTCCTGACATGGGCTGCCGAGCCGCACATGGAAGACCGCAAGAAGATGGGCTTCCGCGTGCTGGTGTTCCTGCTTCTGTTCGGCGCCCTGGTCTACCTGACCAAGCGCAAGGTGTGGGAAGCCGTCGCGCACTAGGCCTGTTGATCTTCAGGTGAGGCCGGTCTGCAAACGATGGCTTCCTGCGCTTCCGGTGCTCACGTACTTCAAGTACGCTCCGCTCCGGTTCTCGGAAACCATCGTTTTCGATTCAGCCTGATCTGAATCTCAAAAGGCCTTGGGTCGTTCAGTGCACAACATGGGGCGCCGCGAGGCGCCCTTTCTGCTTTTTGAGTGGATTGCGCCTCCACGTCTCGGCGGTGTCACATGGCCGTCACCACACATCGCGATCCTGCGGCGCTCTCATCAAAGGATCACGCTCATGAAAAGATACGCATCGCTTGCGGCAGGCCTGCTGCTGCTCGTCGTTGGTTCCGCGGCCCGCGCCGAAGACGCAAAACCATTCATCACCAACAAGGATGTCGACCTGACGATGATCCTGCCGCCGCCGCCGGCCAATGATTCGGCTGAGACCAAGGCCGAGCTTGGCGAAGTGCTGACCATGCAGGTCACGCGCACACCCGAGATGGAAGCCCGCGCCATCGCCGACGCCGAGGAAAACGTCTGGCGTTTCGCCGATGTCATGGGGCCGAATTTCAACAAGGACAAGCTGCCGAAATTCAGCGCCTTCTTCGATCGCGTGGTGGAGACCGAAGGCGCCGTCGTCGATCCGGCCAAGGATGTCTGGAAGCGCCCGCGTCCGCACCAGCTCAGCGATCTCGTCAAGCCGGTGGTCAAGCTGTCGAGCTCCGGTTCCTGGCCGTCCGGCCATGCGACCGTCGGCACGATGATGGGCATCATCCTGTCCGACATGGTTCCGGAAAGGCGTGCTGAGATCATGGCGCGCGCGGCCGAGTTCGCCCACAACCGCATCGTCGGCGGCATCCACTATCCGTCCGACGTCGAGATGGGCAAGATTTCCGGCAGCGTCATTGCCGCCGTCCTGCTCAACCGGGATGACTTCAAGGCCGAGTACGATGTGGCCAGGGCGGAGCTTCGTTCCGATCTCGGCATGTAGGATTTGGCCGATAGCCATCCGTTCGAGCGGGGCGCCTTCGGGCGCCCCTTTTTCGTGGCTGCGCCCAACAGGAGGAAAATCGCCTGGTGGTTGCTCCCAGCCCGTAGTCAATTCCTTTGCCGGATGCGCTTGTCTCGGTCGCCACATCGCGCTAGCCGTTGTCGGTCGCGCCGGGTTACGATCGGCCCCGCGCCGTTTCACTTTGTCAGCCGGATCATTCGGAGCCGCTTCATGAAACCTTCTCTCGAAGACACGCTGCTGGCCTCGATCCGTACCATCCCGGACTATCCCAAGCCCGGCATCCTGTTTCGCGACATCACCACGCTGCTCGGCAATGCGCGCGCCTTCCGCCGCGCCATCGACGAGCTGGTGCATCCCTATGCCGGGCAGAAGATCGACAAGATCGCCGGCATCGAAGCGCGCGGCTTTATCCTGGGCGGCGCCGTCGCCCACCAGCTCTCGGCCGGCTTCGTGCCGATCCGCAAGAAGGGCAAGCTGCCTTATGAGACCGTGCGCGTCGCCTACAGCCTGGAATACGGGCTGGATGAGATGGAGATGCACAAGGACGGCGTCGCGCCCGGCGAGAAGGTGATCCTGGTCGACGATCTGATCGCCACCGGCGGCACGGCGGAAGCGGCGGTCAAGCTGCTGCGCCAGATCGGCGCCGACATTCTCGCCGCCTGTTTCGTCATCGACCTGCCGGATTTGGGCGGGCGCGCCAAGCTCGAAGCGCTCGGCGTGCCGGTGCGAACGCTGATCGGGTTCGAGGGGGTTTGAGACCGGTTTGCCGAAGGCAAATTGAAAGGTCCAGTGGACCTTTCAAAGATCTCGAACGCCGGGAGCGATAGCGAAGGGCAGGGAGGCAACACGATAACCAGCGCGGGTGCCGCCCTCATCCGCCTTCGGCCACGCCATAAACGGGGCGAAGGAAGAGACTATCCACCTTCACCAGCACCGCGCTTTCGAACTCCAGCACCTTGCCGCCGGTCGAATCAGTGGCCTCGCAGAGGAGCGCCAGCAACCGCCAGCCGGGGCGGGACGCGATGGGGCGGTGGGACAGCGCCGTGCGCGTGAAGGTGATGGTTTGCCCGGCAAAGACGGGCTTCAGCCACTTCAGGTTCTTGAATCCGGGCGAGGGGCCGAATTCGGGCACCGGGCCGTCCCAGCCTTCGGCGTCCAGGCGGCTCTCCAGGTTCAGCTTCATCCAGGTGGCGGCGGTATGCCAGCCGGAGGCGCAGAGGCCGCCGAGCACGCTCTTCTTCGCGGCCTCTTCGTCGATGTGAAAGATCTGCGGGTCGTATTTGCGGGCGAACGCTTTGATCGCCTCGGGCTCGAATCTGTGCGAGCCCAGCGTCACCGTGGTGCCGATGCGGAAGAATTCGTCGAGCGTCATGCCGCATTCCCCGCGTCGCGCGTCAGGAACATGACGGAGTTCTCGAGCTCGAAGACGCTTTCGCCGCGCTGGTTGACCAGTTCGCTGCGCATGGTCACGAAGCCGAGTTGCGGCTTCGATTTCGACAGGCGCCTGGCCAGAACCACCAGGCTGCCCCGCAGCGTATCGCCGGCGAGCACCGGCTTCTTCCATTTGACCTGATCGACTCCTGGTGCGCCCTGGCAGGTGGAGTCCAGCAGGAAGGCATCGCACAGCATGCGCATGAACATGGCGCAGGTGTGCCAGCCTGAAGCCGAGAGGCCGCCCAGGATACTCGCCTTGCCGGCCTCCTCGTCGAGATGCATCGGCTGGGCATCGAACTCGCTGGCGAACTCGATGATTTCGGCCGCGCTTACCTGTTTGGTGCCGAGATCGAACGAGATCCCCTCGACGAAGTCCTCATAGGCCCATGTCTTGCCGGTCATGGTCTGGCATCCCTGCAGAACGCGCGATCCGCATGGATCGGCAAACCCGGATGCAGTCCGCGGGCGATTTGGTCAAGCCCTTTCTGGTGAGCCAGCCGGCGCGATCGGGCCCGCGGCGGCCGTAGGGGCCAGCCGCGGCGCCTCCGATCGCCTAGCGGGCGTTCGGCAGGATCTGGTGCAGGACGATCGCCCAGACGGCGCCGAAGGCGATGGATGAGCCCAGAATGTACTGCACGATATCGGGCAGCGTCTTGACGAAATCCGGCGGTACCAGCGTGGCGAACAGCGCCATCAGGATGGGCAGGCCGATGACCAGCATGTTGCGTTCGGTCAGCGGCGTCCCGCGCACCACCCGAAAACCGTTCATGGCGATGACGACGCACAGCACACCGAAGACGCCGCCGATGACCGGCCCCGGGATTGAGGCGATGACCGCCGAAAGCTTGCCGATCAGCCCGAACAGCACCAGGAAGATGCCGGCCGCCCCGAAGGCGGCACGGCTGGCGATGCCGGTGATGGCGATGATGCCGGCGTTGGACGAATAGCCGGTGACCGGCGTGCTGCACAGCAGCGCGCTGATCAGGCAGCCGAGACCTTCGCCGGTGGCGCCCCGGTCGAGCTGCTCGTCCGAGAGCGGCTTGTCGATGACGGCACCGACCGCGAACCAGGTGCCGGTGGTTTCGGCCAGGACGACGATGTAGACGATCAGCATGGTCAGCGTCGCCGACCAGGAGAAGGTCACGTCGAGATTGAGGAAGGCGATGCGCGGCATGGAAAACCAGGTCTCGGCGGAAACGCCCGTCATGTCGAGCTGGCCCATGAAGGCGGCGGCCACGCTGCCAGCCACAAGCGCGATGATCACGGACAGCAGGCGCAGCCATGCGCCTTTCGCGCCAAGCGCCATGCCGATCAGCATGCAGCCGACAAGCACCGCCGCGGCGACGAAGGCGAGGACGATGTTGCCGCCGACGGTGGCGGTGCCGTGGACAGCGAAGACGCTCTCCTTCAGTGCCACCGGCATCAGCGCGACGCCGACGACGATGATGATGGCGCCGCCGACGATGGACGGCACGAAGCGGTTGACGAGGCGGTGGAAGAGCTTTGTCGGCGATCCCAGAAGCATGACCAGTATGGCGCCCGGAATGAGTGCGCCGATCACGGCCGACAGGCCCGGCAGGCCGCCGCCGGCGCCAAAGGCAATCGCCAGCACCGCGCCGATCGGGACGAAGGACGGTCCCTGGACGACGGGCAGCCGCATCAGCAACTGCGACTGGATCAGGGTTGCGATGCCTGCCGCCACGAAGGCCGACTGGATGAAGGCGCCGGCGTCGCCGACGCTGAAGGCAAGCACCGACGCGATGATGAACGGCACGATATAGACGTCCATCGCCAGCACGTGCTGGAGGCCGAGCAGGGCGGCCTTGCCCAGGGGCAACGGACCGTCCGGCTGGGCGATCAAACTGATTTCTGGCGCAACGCGTTCCATGATGTCCCCTCTGGAAATCCCCGGCCGATCATGGGATCAGTCGGCGGCAAAGGACAGCGGCGGAAATGTTTGCCAACTGTTTTCTTCTAGGCCACGCATTGGCAGCCCCGCCCGCCAGCAGCACCGGAGCGACGATATGACGGCAGATCCTTTCATGCTGCTCGGCACCGCCTTCCATACGCCTGAGCGCGGCAGGCTGGAGGTGCTGGAGGAGCACCTGTTCTGCGTCGATGCACAGGGGCGTATCGCCGAGATCCTGGCGCCCGGCCACCCGGAATACACGGCCACGATAAGCGATGCCCGCCGGGCGGGCAGGCTGGTGAAACTTGGCGAGGGGCAGTTCCTGCTGCCGGGGCTCGTCGACCTGCACATCCATGCGCCGCAATGGCCGCAGATGGGCAAGGCGCTGGACGTGCCGCTCGAAGTCTGGCTGCGGAAATACACTTTCCCGCTCGAGGCCCGCTATGCGGATTTGGACTATGCTCGCGCGGTCTATGCTGATCTGGTCGACAATCTGCTCGCCAACGGCACCACCACCGCGCTCTATTTCGCCACCGTCCATGTCGAGGCGAGCGTGGCGCTCGCCGAGACATGTCTTGAGAAAGGCCAGCGTGCCCTGGTCGGCAAGGTGGTGATGGACGACCCCGAACAGTGTCCGCCCTTCTATCGCGATGCCGATGCGGCAAGCGCTGTTTCGGATACCAGGCGCTTCATCGAGGCCGTCATGTCATTGAATCCGGGCGAGAGGCCGCTTGTCCAGCCGGTGATCACGCCGCGCTTCATTCCAAGCTGCACCGACGCGGCCTTGCAGGGGCTGGGCGAACTCGCGGAAGAGTTCGGTTGCCACGTGCAGACCCATTGCTCCGAAAGCGATTGGGCAAAGCAGTTCGTGGAAGCGCGCTTCGGCCAAACGGATGCGGCAAGCCTCGATGGTTTCGGCCTGCTCACCCGTCATACGATCCTGGCGCATTCGAACTTCATCGATGGGCAGGACATGGACCTGATCAAGGAGAAGGGCGCCGGCGTCGCTCATTGCCCGCTGTCCAACGTCTACTTCGCCAACGCAGTGTTTCCGCTTCGCGAGGCGCTCGACCGGCACATGCATGTCGGGCTCGGCACCGATATTTCAGGCGGCTACAGCCCATCGCTGTTCGACGGTTGCCGGAACGCGCTGTCGGCCTCGAGATCATTGCAGAGCGGCGTGCATGCCGGCCTGCCGGCAAAGGAGCGCGGCGCGCCCGGCGAGCCGATCACGCATCAGGAAGCGTTCTGGCTGGCGACCGCGGGAGGCGCGGAAGCGCTCGACCTGCCGACAGGCAGTTTTCGCGTCGGACACGAATTCGACGCGCTGCTGATCGACACCGAAGCGAGCGCCTCGAACATCCATGTCAACGGCGCCGACGATACGCTCGACGACGTCTTTCAGAAGATCGTGCTCAATGCGGCACGGGCCAATATTGCCACTGTTTGGGTCGGAGGCCGGGCGGTGGTCGGCTGTAGCTAAGCTACGCTCACTTGTAGTGGCCTCGCCTGCGCGAATAAACATGGCCCTGTGCCGACGTCGGCAGCGCCTGCGAGCATGGAACACGACAGCCCGTTTTCGTCTTTCGCAACGGGCGCTATACGAGATCGTCAACCGAGAGATTGAGGGCGGCGGCGATGCGCTTGATCGTGTCGAAGCTACCGTCGCGGGTGCCTGTCTCGATCTGCGAGAGATAGCCTGCGCTGATCTCAGTCTTTTCAGCGAGGTCGCGAGCCGAAATCCCGCGATGCTCGCGCCAGACGCGGATCTTATTCTCGCCGTCCAGGATGCGGTTGACGACGGCGACCGGAATAAGCTCCTCCTCGCCGGCAGCGATCTTTTGCTTGATCTGATCGTAGGTTTGAATGTCGGCCACGTCCTCCGCCGCTTCAACAAGGCTCTCGTAATCAGCGAGTGGCAGAATAGCCATACGGTCGCCATTCGGCGTGGTAATGATGGTGGGCTTGTTCATGTCCTCAGTCCTCGTAGATGCTACCGCGCGGTCCGATCTCCAGAATGTCCATTACCGTGCCTTCCTGATCGAAGATAATACGGTAGTCCCCGACCCTAAGCCTGAAGCCTGGCCGGCCTTTCAGCCGTTTGACATTTTTCGCCAAGCTGGCCGGTTCGGCTGCATATTGGCCGATTTTAGCAGTGATCAGCCGAGCCGTGTTGGCGGGCATCCGCGCCAGGGATTTCAGAGCGGCCCTAGTATATCTGAGCGTCAGCGGCACGACTGCATGTTAACTACAAGCTAAAATAGTGCAAGCTAGAAATTTGCGAATAGCAAATAATGGGACATGGCTTTCATCGGTCTCCACCGGGTGCTGATCGGGTGTAAGGCGACTTATGGTCTTCAATACCCCCGCAAGAACTCTGCGGCAGGGATGGTGCTGTCCGACTGACGGTTGGGTCGCTCCGCCGCGACCTCCTCAGGTATTGAACTTGAACAGCATGATGTCGCCGTCCTGGACGACGTACTCCTTGCCTTCGTCGCGTGCCTTGCCGGCTTCCTTGGCCGCCACTTCGCCGCCCAGCGTGACGAAGTCGTTGTAGGCGATGGTCTGGGCGCGGATGAAGCCGCGCTCGAAATCGGTGTGGATGACGCCGGCCGCCTGCGGCGCCTTGGCGCCCTTGTGCACGGTCCAGGCGCGCGTCTCCTTCGGCCCAACGGTGAAATAGGTGATGAGCTGCAACAATTCGTAGCCGGCACGGATCACCTTGTTCAGGCCGGGCTCGTCGAGGCCGAGCGAGGACAGGAATTCCATCTCTTCCTCGTCGGAGAGCTGCGCAACCTCGGCTTCGATCGCGGCCGAAATGACGACAGTGCGGGCGCCCTGCGCTGCGGCCATCTGCTCCACGGCCCTGGTGTGCTCGTTGCCGGTGGCCGCGTCCGCCTCGGCGACGTTGCAGACGTAGAGCACGGGATGTGAGGTCAGAAGGTTCAAGCCCTGCAAAATGTGCAGATCTTCCGCCGAGATGCCGTCGAGCAGGATGCGGGTCGGCTTGCCTGCCTGCAGCAGCTCGAGCGCGGCCTCCATCATCGGCAGCACGGTCGTCGCTTCCTTGTCCTTGCTGCCGGCGCGCTTGCGGAACTGGACGATGCGGCGCTCGAGGCTGTCGAGGTCGGCGAGCATCAGCTCGGTCTCGACCGTCTCGGCGTCGGCGACGGGGTCGATGCGGCCCTCGACATGGGTGATGTCGTCATCCTCGAAGCAGCGCAGCACATGCACGATGGCGTCGACCTCGCGGATGTTGGCGAGGAACTGGTTGCCCAGGCCTTCGCCCTTGGAGGCGCCGCGCACCAGGCCGGCGATGTCGACAAAGGAGATGCGGGTCGGGATGATCTCCTTCGACTTGCCGATCGCCGCGATCTTCTGCAGGCGCGGATCGGGCACCGCCACCTCGCCGGTGTTCGGTTCGATGGTGCAGAACGGGTAGTTGGCGGCCTGCGCGGCGGCCGTTCTCGTCAGCGCGTTGAAGAGCGTCGACTTGCCGACATTGGGCAAGCCAACGATGCCGCATTTGAAACCCATTTTGTCCGGTCCTATCGGGAAAAGCGAAATTTGATGAGGCTATGGGCGATAGGGGTTGGGAACGTCAAGTCCCGTGACGCCGCATGCGCCTACGCTTCAGTCCTTGTTGCCGAACAGTTTCTTCAGCATGGCGGCCATGGGGCCGCTTTCCGGCAGCTTGGCGACCGGCTGCTGAGGGCGGGCCTGGCGGACATGACTTTGCTGTTTCGGGCTCGACTGCTTCCGCGCCGGGTTTTCCGGTTCGGCGCCGGTCTTGCCCTGGACGGCGAGGGCGACCTTGTTCATGAAACCGGATTCGTCGCCCTTGGCGATCATCGCCGCATTGTCGGCGATCGCGTCGAGCAGCGGGTCGAGCCAGTCGCGGTCGGCCTTGGCGAAATCACCGAGCACATGATGCTGGACCATTTCCTTGACGCCGGGATGGCCGACGCCGATGCGCACACGGCGGTACGCATTGCCGACATGGCCGTCGATCGAGCGGATGCCGTTGTGGCCGCCGGCGCCGCCGCCGGTCTTGATGCGCAGCTTGCCTTCGGCAAGGTCGATCTCGTCATAGAAGACGGTGAGGGCGGAAAGGTCGAGCTTGTAGAAGCGCAGCGCTTCGCCGACCGACTGGCCGGACAGGTTCATGAAGGTCTGCGGCTTGATCAGGATGATCTTTTCGCCGCCGAGCGTGCCCTCGGAAATCAGGCCCTGGAACTTCTTCGACCAGGGTGAAAAGGAATGGCGGCGGGCGATAGCGTCCGCCGCCATGAAGCCGACATTGTGCCGGTTTTCAGCGTATTTCGCGCCCGGATTGCCGAGGCCGGCAAAGACAAGCGCTGTCTTTTCTGGCATCGTCGCCTCCGGGCGTGAAAAGAGTTACTTCTCTTCGGCGGCGGGAGCCGCTTCGGGAGCCGCGGCCTCAGCTGTCTCTTCGGTCTCCGGCTTCATCGCCGACGAACCGGCAACGGTCGCGATGGTGAAGTCGCGGTCGGAGATGACGGGCTTGACGCCGGCCGGCAGCTTGACCGACGAGATGTGGATCGAATCGCCAATGTCGGCGCCGGTGAGATCGACGGTGATGAATTCCGGGATCGCATTGGCCGGGCAGTGGAACTCGACTTCGTGACGCACGATGTTGAGCACGCCGCCCCGCTTGATGCCGGGTGACTTGTCTTCATTGATGAAGTGCACGGGAACATCGACGTTGACTTCGGTGTCCTTGCCGATGCGCAGGAAGTCGACATGGACAGGGAAATCCTTGACCGGGTCGAGCTGGAAGTCCTTCGGCAGGACCTGGATCTTCTTGCCGTCGACATCGATCGTGGCGATCGTGGTCAGGAACCCGCCGCCGTGGATCTTGTAGTAGATGTCCTTGTAGGTGAGCGCGATCGCCAGGGGAGGCTGTCTGTCACCATAAATTACTGCAGGCACTTTACCGTTGCGGCGAACTGCACGGGCGGACCCCTTACCGACCTGTTCGCGCGCTTCGGCCTTGAGCTCGTAAGTATCGTGGCTCATGGCTTTTCCTTTCGCGTGTTATGGAGCGCCTACGGTTGGCAATGTACCAGGCCGTAAACGTCGAAAGCCGCCAGACCTCGATGTCCGAATGCCGGAAACCGCAGCGAGCGGATCTTTGTTCGGGATCACAAGGGGAAGGCAGCCTTCCGCCGCGTTGCCTCCAAGGGTGTCTACGCGGGTGGCGGCTCTATAGCGGAAGGCGGGCAGGCGTGCAAGCGGCGGGTGGGAAGGCCGTTGCTACCGGTCGCCGCTCAACGCGTCGCGCAACGCCTGGACCTGCCGGTTCAGCGTGTCGAGTTCGGCCAGCGTCATGCCCGAGCGTTCGACCAGGGTCGCGTTCAGGCAGTTGCACTGGACGAGCAGCTTGCGGCCGGCCGGTGTCAGGTCGACCTGTACCTGGCGCTCGTCGGTCTGGCTGCGCTGGCGGGTAACCAGGCCGGCCTGCTCCATCCGCTTCACCAGCGGCGTGACCGTGCTCGATTCCAGGGCGAGCCTGTGCGCGATCGTGCCGACAGACATGCCGTCGGCCTCGCCCAGCGCGTTGAGCACGAGATATTGCGGATAGGTGATCCCCATCTCGTCCAACATCGGCTTGTAGGTGCGATTGATCGCCATGCTGGTGGCGTAGAGCGTGAAGCAGAGCTGATTGTCCAGCGGGAGAGGCACGGTGAATTCCTTTGCCGATTAAGCGCACGCATTATGTACCACGGAAAAAGATATCGCGATACATATTTCCATGGACAAGAACCTCGAGCTGGGTTAGCGATATTGGTATCGTGATATTGTTTATCGCGACAGCAATCAAACGGAGATTGAGATGACCTCGCAGACCAAACCAGGCTCAGGCAGCGGCACGATCACCACCAAGGACGGCACGCAGATCTATTACAAGGACTGGGGAACCGGTCAGCCCATCGTGTTCCATCACGGCTGGCCGCTGAGCAGCGACGACTGGGATGCACAGATGCTGTTCTTCCTTGGCCAAGGCTACCGGGTCATCGCCCACGACCGCCGCGGCCACGGCCGTTCGACGCAGACGGATATCGGCAACGAGATGGACACCTATGCCGCCGATGTGGCTGAACTTGTCGCGCATCTCGACCTCAAGGACGCGATCCATGTCGGCCATTCGACGGGTGGCGGCGAGGTGGCGCGCTATGTCGCCCAGTATGGAGCGGGCGGCCGTGTCGCGAAGGCAGCGTTGCTCGGCGCGGTGCCGCCGATCATGCTCAAGACCCCGGCCAATCCCGGCGGCCTGCCGATCGAGGTCTTCGACGGCTTCCGCTCGGGCGTCGCCGCCAACCGCGCGCAGCTATATCTGGATGTTCCCGCTGGCCCGTTCTACGGGTTCAACCGTCCGGGCGCCGTGGTCTCGCAGGGCATTATCGACAACTGGTACCGCCAGGGCATGATGGGCGGCACCAAGGCGCATTACGACTGCATCAAAGCCTTCTCGGAGACCGACTTCACCGAAGACCTCGAGAAGATCGACGTGCCGGTGCTGGTCATGCATGGCGACGACGACCAGATCGTTCCCATCGCAGATTCGGCGCTGCTGAGCATCAAGCTGCTCAAGAAGGGCGAGCTCAAGGTCTACAAGGGCTTTCCGCACGGCATGGCCACCACCCACGCCGATGTCATCAACGCCGACCTGCTGGCTTTCTTCAAGGCCTGAAGCCCTCTGCCTGAACAGAAAAAGGCATCCGCCATATGGCGGGTGCCTTTTGCCTGGAACAGATGATTCAAGCGGCCGCTTGCGCCTTCCGGGCTTCCTTCATGTTGGGCAGGAACACCGTCAGCAGCCCCAGGAACGGCAGGTAGGAGCAGATCTGGAAGACGAAGTCGATGCCCTTCATGTCGGCGACGACGCCAAGCACCGCGGCCGCGATGCCGCCGACGCCGAAGGCGAAGCCGAAGAAGATGCCGGCGATCGTGCCGACGCGGCCCGGCACCAACTCCTGCGCGAAGACGACGATGTTGGAGAAGGCCGACGACAGGATGAGGCCGATCAGCACGGTCAGCACCATCGTCCATTCCATGTTGGCGTAGGGCAGCGCCAGGGTGAAGGGCAGGACACCGACGATCGAGAACCAGATCATCGCCTTTTGTCCATAGCGATCGCCGAAGGGACCGCCGAGCAGGATGCCCAGCGCCGAAGAGCCGAGGAAGAGGAACAGCATGACCTGCGACATCTGCACCGAAACGCCGAACTTATGGATGGAATAGAAGGTGTAGTAGCTGGCCAGGCTGGCGATGTAGGCGTTCTTGGTCAGCACCAGCAAGGTCAGCACCGCCAGGGCCCACATTACCTTGCGGCGCGGGAAGGGCGACACGAAGCTTGCCGCCTTGCGATTGCCTTGCGCGGCGCGCAGGCGGCTGTACCAGCCGCCGACCTGCCACAGGATGACGATGCCGATCAGCGAACCGACGGCGAACCAGGCGATGCTGGTCTGGCCGAAGGGCACGACGATGAAGGCGGCCAGCAAGGGACCCATGGACTGGCCGAAATTGCCGCCGACCTGGAACAGCGACTGCGCCAGGCCAAACCGGCCGCCGGATGCGAAGCGGGCAATGCGCGAGGATTCCGGATGGAAGATCGCCGAACCGATGCCGATCAGCGAGGCCCCGATCAGCAGCAGGTAATAGTGCCCGGCATAGGCCAGCACGACCAGGCCGATCAGCGAGGATGCCATGCCCCAGGGCAGCGAGTAAGGCATCGGCCGCTTGTCGGTGACCGCGCCGATGATCGGCTGCAGCAGGGATGCCGTTACCTGGAAGGTGAAGGTCAACAGCCCGATCTGCCAGAAGTCGAGGCCGTAATTGTCCTTCAGAAGCGGATAGATGGCCGATAGCAGCGACTGCATGATGTCGTTGATGGAGTGGCAGAGGCTCACCGCCAGGATAACGGTGAAGGCCGTAGCCTGGGCTGACGCGTGACTGGCGGTCGCAGGCGGCGCGACGCTGGTGGCGGTCGTATCGGTCAAGATAGGCTCCGTAGTCTTTTTGGCGGGGCTGTTCCCGCAGGCGACGTGGCGGGCGCTTCCCGCAGGCAGCCTTATAGTCCGGTTGCCAGGCGACTTCTTTCGTGGTTTGGTCCAATAGTTTCGCAAGTGGGCCATATCGAATGGCAAAAACCAGGGAAATTTTCGGCGCCGGCCACACCGACCTCGAGCAATTGCACGGGCTGCGCTGGCAGTGGCTCGAGCAGGCGGTCGGGCCGGCGGTGGTGCTGCCGACCGAATATCCGGATGGCTACCACGTGCCGCACCACCACCACAGCCGCAGCCAGTTGCTGCATGCGCTGGTCGGCGTCGTGCTGGTGACGACGCGGCATGGGCGCTGGATGGTGCCGCCGGACCATGCGATGTGGATTCCAGCCGGCATCGAACATTCCGTCGAGATGCTCGGCGACGTCTCGATGCGCTCGGTCTATGTCATGCCGCAGGCGATCCCAGGCCTGCCGGAGGGCATGCGCGTGGTCGGCGTCACCGACCTGATGCACAGTCTTATCGTGGAATCCGAGAAGCTGCCGCAAGGCGGCGAACTGGAAGGGCGCGGTGGCCTGATCATGAGCCTGCTCCTGCATGAGATCCCGCAATTGCCGGAGCGGCCGCTCGGCCTGCCGTTCCCGTCGGATCCCAAACTGGCGGCGCTCTGCCGGCGTTTCGTCGCAGCACCCTCACCGCACGCGACGATCGACGAATGGGCCGATACCGTCGGCATGAGCCGGCGCTCCTTCACGCGCGCCTTCCAGCGCCAGACCGGCCTGTCGCTGTCGACGTGGCGCCAGCAGGCCTGCCTCTTCGCTGCGCTGCCGAGGCTCGCCGATGGCGAGCCGATCACGCGGGTGGCGCTCGATCTCGGCTATGACAGCGTGCCGGCCTTCATCACCATGTTCAAGCGCATGCTCGGCTCCTCGCCGCGCGGCTATATGCGCGGTGCACGTGACGCCGGCGAAGGCATGCGGCGAGTCCCGGCCCGGTTGGAGGCGCCGACGCCATCGGCCTTGCCGCAGGAATAACTTGGGCCGCAGGAATAACTTGGGCCGCAGGGGTAACTTGGGCCGCGGGGATAACTGGTTTTCAGTCGAACAGGCTCGAAACCGATTCCTCGGTCGCTGTGCGCGAAATGGCTTCGCCCATCAGGTCGGCGATCGATATGACGCGGATGTTGGGCGCGTCGAGCACGCCTTGCGTCGGCTGGATGGAATCGGTGATCACCAGTTCCTGCAGCTTCGAGCCGCTGATGCGAGCGACCGCGCCGCCCGACAGCACGCCGTGGGTGATATAGGCGGTAACGCTGGTGGCGCCGTTGGCTAGCAGTGCGTCGGCGGCATTGCACAGCGTGCCGCCGGAATCGACGATGTCGTCGATCAAAAGGCAATCCTTGCCGGCGACCGCGCCGATGATGTTCATGACTTCCGATTCGCCGGGACGCTCACGGCGCTTATCGACGATGGCAAGTTGCGCGTCGAAACGCTTGGCAAGCGCACGCGCACGCACCACGCCGCCAATATCGGGCGACACGACGACGACATTGCCGAGTTGCTTGTACTTCGCCTTGACGTCGCGGGCCATCACCGGCACCGAGAACAGATTGTCGGTGGGGATGTCGAAAAAGCCCTGGATCTGGCCGGCATGGAGATCCAGCGTCAAAACCCGGTCGACACCTGCACGGGTGATCATGTTGGCGACCAGCTTGGCAGAGATCGGCGTGCGCCCGGAAGCGCGGCGATCCTGCCTGGCATAGCCGAAATAGGGAATAACCGCCGTGATGCGCTTGGCCGACGAGCGCATGAAGGCGTCGATCATGATGAGCAGTTCCATCAGGTGATCGTTGGTCGGGAACGAGGTCGACTGCAGGATGAAGACATCCTCGCCACGCACGTTTTCCTGGATCTCGACGAAGATTTCCTGGTCGGCGAAGCGCCTGACACTGGCCTTGCCCAGCGGGACGTTGAGATAGCGGGCGACCGCTTCGGCCAGCACCCTGTTGGAATTGCCCGCGAAGAGTTTCATGCACCGTTCCTGGTGGAGGACGGAGAGGCCTGACGGACTCTCCTGCACCTTTTAACCGGGCTTTTAGCGGCCCGCGCGGCTATTGCAAGCGCCGAGATCGTGAATCCGCCGGCTAAGCCTAAGAAAGCTGTTCGGCATCACCGGCTGGCAACACCTCAGCTCGCCTTGCCGCTGAGAAAGGCCGCAAACTGGTCGATGGTCTGGTCGGCGATCGCCTGCATGGTGGCTGGCGAGACCGACTTCCAGCTGTCGGCGCCCGCGCTGTCGCCGGAACCGGTGGAAGGCGCCTTCATCTGGCCGTTGATACGGTGCAGCCGGTTGCCGGATGGGTCGTAGACATCCCAGACATAGATGACCGTGGTGTCCTTGCCCTCCGTCATCGCCGAGAAGTAGCCCTTGAGCACATGGGTCGCGGTCTGGTCCTGGCTGCCGGCCAGCGTAATGCCGCGCTGCCTGGCGCGTGTCTGCAGTTCCGCCGTCAGCGGCGTTGCGGCTTCCACCGAAGCGCCGACGATCGGCGCGATCTGCAGCCGGGTCTTCGCCAGGATGGCGGCGGCCTGGGCCGAAGTGATGGGTGCGGGCGCGCCCGCCGTCGTGGTGGCCGTCGCGGCCGTGGATGGCGCCGGGGCGGGAACGGTGGCGGCAGCGCTGCCTTGCGTGGCCGGTGCGGGCTGCGCCGAGGCCGCCGGCGGGGTGATGGCGGAAGGTTCGAGGACGTCCTTTGCGTTGGTGCAGGCGGTCAAAGCCAATGCCACAAGCAATGACACGGTCGTCACATGCGATCGTCTCATTTGCCTTCTAACTCCTTGGCGAAGAACGCCTCCCATTATGGATTCACTGCACGATCAAGTCGAGATCATGGCGGGACAGCGGCTTCGGCTGGGATTCGGTGGTCAGGTAGGTGCGGCCAAGCGTCATCGCCGTCTCGGTCTCGGAGTCCATGATGATCATGTGGGCAAACAGCGTCATGTTCGGCGCGATCGGCTCGGGATTGCCCTGGTAGAACATCGGCATGTCCATCCAGGACGGCGTGAAGCGGGCGCCGACCGAATAGCCGCAGGCGTTCAGCCGGTGCTTGGTCAGCCCGTGCGCTTCCATGGTGCGGGCATGGGCGTCGAACACATCGCCGAAGCTGTTGCCCGGCGTCATCGCCTTTTCGACGGCCAGAAGTGCCGCGCGTGCGGCGTCGAACAGCTCCTGATGGCGCTTGGAGACCTTGCCGGTCAGCACCGTGCGCATCATCGGCGCATGGTAGTGATGGAAGACGCCGGCCCATTCGAGCGTCAGCTGGTCGTTCTTGGTGAGCTTGCGGCGTCCGGCCTTGTAGCGGCACAGCAGCGCATCGACGCCGGAGCCGATGATGAACTCGTTGGCCGGATAGTCGCCGCCGCCGGCGAAGATCGCGCCCTGCATGGCGGCCAGGATCAGCGCCTCGTCGCCGCCCTGCTTGATCAGCGGCAGGGCCGCGTCCAGCGCGTCGTCGGAGAGATTGGCTGCCTTTTCCGCTTTGGCGACCTCGGCCGGGCTCTTGAACAGGCGCAGCCGCCCGACGATGCCGGAGGCGTCGGCGATCTGGCCGAAGGTCTGCAACTGCTCGTCCAGGCGGCGGCCATTATAGGCGGTCAGGCCGTGAGTGTCGTATTCGACGCCGATGCGGGCGCCGAGCAGGTCGAGTTCGTTAAGCAGGTTGCGCAGGTCGACCGCGGGATTGGCGCCGTCGCGGTCGGTCCACAGCACGATGTTGTCGATGATCGAGGTTTGGCGGGCCTGGCGCAGATCGGCCGAGCGGGTCAGCAGCACCATCGAGCCGTCGGCCTTGACCACCAGGCACTGGAAGAAGCAGAAGCCGAACGTGTCGTAGCCGGTGAGCCAGTACATGCTTTCCTGGGCGAACAGCAGGATGGCGTCGAGCTTTTTCTCGGCCATCTCTATCATCAGCCGGTCGCGCCGCGCGTCGAATTCGGATCGTTCAAAATGCAGCGCCATTATACCTTCTCCAAAACGATTGCCGAAACCTGCCGGCCATAATCGGGCTCCCTGCGGTGCGTGGTGCGCCGGTAGGAGTAAAACAGATCTTCCTCGGCATAGGTGCAGCGGCCAAGGCCATCGGCCGTCACGCCAGCCTTGGCCAGCCGGTCGATCGTGTAGCGGTTGAGGTCGAACATGGCGTGGCCGGCATGGGCCGAAGGCGCGAAATACCGGGCATTTTCGCTGTCGGCCTCGACGAAGCGGGCGACGAATTCGGGCCCGACCTCGTAATTTGCGGGGCCGATGGAAGGGCCAAGCACGGCGACGATGTTTTCGCGCCGGGCGCCGAGGCTCTCCATGGCGGCAATGGTGTTTTCGAGCACGCCTGACAAAGCGCCTTTCCAGCCGGCATGCGCGGCGCCGATGATGCGCGCGCCGGCATCCGCGAACAGAACCGGGCCGCAATCGGCGGTCGAGGCCCCGATGGCGATGCCCTGCCGGTCGGTGACGATGGCGTCGGCCTTTGGCCGCTCGCCAGCAAAGGGTTCCCTGGCGACGATGACGTCGGGCGAATGGACCTGCCAGGCGGTCAGCAGATGATTTGCGGGCACGCCCATCCAGGCGGCGACACGGGCGCGGTTCTCGGTCACCAGCGCCTGGTCGTCATCCGACCCGGTGCCGATGTTGAGGCCCCGGTAGATGCCCGTGGAGACGCCGCCGATGCGGGTGAAATAGCCGTGGCGGATGCCTTGTGCCTGTGCCTTGTCCAGCAGCGGCGACCGAATGGGATCCGGTTTGGTCTGATTGAGCATGCGGGCGTTGTTGTCCGTGTGGGCGGTTTCGTCAAGGAAAAGCGGCCGGCGGTCCGGCGGCTCTTTTACCGGACGGGAGATTGGGAGGGGTAGCGACGAAAAGTCAATCCGCCGTTGCGAAGGGCCTGACGGAGACGTCGCGTGGAACGACGGCCAGGACCTTGAAGAGTTCGCCCATCGCTTGCGGCCCGGCGAGCCGTTCGACGGCATCCGATATGTTGTCGCGTGCCGCCTGGCCGGCATCGGCGCCCAGCTGGCCGGCGCGCTCCAGAATGCCCATGCCGAGCAGGAAATTGCCCTGCGTCGACAGATGGGCATCGAGACCATGCGCGCGCACGATCGCTGCAAGAGCGGCGAAATCGACATGGGACGTAAGGTCTGCCTCACCGGGATTGGCCAGCACATCTTCGTGATTGTGCCGGCGCAAGGCCTGCAGCGTGTCGCCGACACCGGGCCGCAGATGGCCGTAGTCGAGGAATAGCCCGGCGCCGCCATGAGCCGCCATGCGCTCAGCGATCGCCGCCATCAAGGCGGTGCGGGCGGGCGCGATTTCGACGATCGCGCCTTGCGGCGCGTCGGCCGCATCCCTGGGCAGCAGCATCGGGTCGACCGAGCCGGCGCCGGCGAAGAAGCAAAGATTGTCGGCGTCGTCCAGGCCGACCATGCGCTCGCGCCACTCGGCGCCGGCACGGACGAACTGGCGGATAGGCACCGCATCGAACAATTCGTTGCCGACGATCAACAGCGGTTGATGGGGCAGGGTCTCGATCGCTTCATGCCAGTCTATCGCGAAGGGTGTCGCTCCAAGCGTCTGCTTCTGGATCTCGGCCAAGCGCGGACTGGTCTCGATCATGGCGAAGGCGGCGCCGTTGGCCAAGGCCGGATCGAGCCGCGACAAGGTGCGCAGCATGTCTTTCATCAGCGTGCCACGGCCGGGGCCGATCTCTGCGACGGTGACCGGCATCGGCCGGCCGATCGCTGCCCAAGCCTGGTAAAGCCAAACGGCGACGAGTTCGCCGAACATCTGGCTGATCTCCGGCGCGGTGATGAAGTCGCCGGCCGCGCCGAACGGCTCGCGTGTGGTGTAATAACCATCGCGCGGATCGAACAGGCACAGCGCCATGTATTCGTTGATGGGCATCGGACCGACCGCCTCGATCAGGTCGACGATACGAGCCTTCAGCCGCGTCATGTTGCCTGCGGCTGCGTTTGCGTCACCGGCTTGGCCGTCGCCATGGCCCAGATGCCGGCCAGCACCATCGGCGTCGACAGGATCATGCCCATGGTCAGCCAGTTGGTGCCGAGGAGATAGCCGAGCTGCTGGTCGGGCTCGCGAAAGAACTCCACGAAAATTCGTGACAGGCCGTAGCCGCAGATGAAGGCGCCGCCGACAAAGCGCGGTGTCTTCAGCTTGAGGCGCGAATGGGTAAGGACGCGCAGCACGACAAACAGCACCAGCCCTTCGAGCAAGGCCTCGTAGAGCTGGCTCGGATGGCGGGTGAACGGACCGCCGTTGGGGAATTCGATCGCCCAGGGCACATCGGTGGGCCGCCCCCAGAGCTCGGAATTAATGAAGTTGGCGACGCGCACGAGACCGAGACCGACCGGCACGCCAGCTGCCACGACATCGAACAGCGACCAGGTGCGGATGCCGCGCTTCATGGAAAACAGCGTCATGGCGAGGATGACGCCGAGCAGGCCGCCATGGAAGGACATGCCGCCTTGCCAGACAGCGAAGATGTCGAGCGGATGGGCGATGTAGCGCGCCAGGTCGTAGAACAGGACATAGCCGGTGCGGCCGCCCAGAACCACGCCAATGGCCGCCCAGACGATGAAATCGTCGAGGTCCTCAGGCTTCATCGGCAAGACGCCGTCGGGCCAGAGTTTAGGATTGGCGGCGAGCCGCTTGGCATACCACCAGGCAAACAGGATGCCGACGATGTAACCGATGCCGTACCAGTGCACCGCCAGCGGCCCGATCTGGACGAGGATCGGATTGATATTGGGAAAAGGCAGCGAAGCCAGCGGCAGCAGGAAACATTCGTTCAACGGGGAGCTCTCGGTTGCGATCGGCGCGGACCATGCGGCAGGGTTTTGGCAGGGTCAAGGCAAGGTCACGGGGGTCAATGGGTCCGGGAACAGATTCGGGTCCAGGAACAGATTCGCTTCCAGTTCCGTCGCCGTGGTGGCGTGCTTACCCCCTGGGCTTGGCGGCCACCACTTCGCGCAAGGCGTCGTTGATCCTGTCCTGCCAGCCGGGACCATCTTCCTGGAAATGATCGAGCACGGCCCGGTCGATCCTGATCGAGACCAGCTCGCGGACATTCGGTGCGGTGGAGGGTTCGCGAGGCGGGGCCGCTGCCGGTTTCTTGACCGGCTTGAAAACAGCTTCGGCGGCTTCCATCGGATTTGTCGGTCTGCGCGGGGGCGTTGCCATTGGTTATCCTGATTGAAACGTGCGTGAGGGAGACGAGGGCCTTAAAATAGGCGAGTTGCCGCTACCAAGTACAGCTTCGGAGCCGTTCGAGAGGCTCCTGCAGGACCCGCCCATCATACGGGCCGTGCGCCATAGCAGCGCGGAGGTCGCATAGGACCCCAACGTTCTTGCATTCCTCGCGCCGCGTCACTAATTCAAATCAAGCAAGCGAGGATTTGCCATGTCGACCGGACCGAACCGCATTCTCGATGAATTCGCCAAGCTGATGACCGATGCGGCCGGTGCCGCTCAAGGTGTGCGGCGTGAGGTGGAGACGGCCTTCAAGGGCCAGGCGGAGCGCATCCTCAACTCCATGGATGTCGTGCAGCGCGAGGAGTTCGAGGCCGCGCGCGAGATGGCCGCCAAGGCGAGGGAAGAAAACGGCAGGCTCGCCTCGCGCATCGAGACGCTCGAGGCCAGGATCGCCGAGCTGACCGGTCAGGCCACACCTGCGGCGCCGGCGAAGCCCAAGCCGAAAAAATAATTCGTTAAACTTTTCCACAAAGCACCAGCCTAAAAATCGCTTTGCCGTGAATCGCTTACCGGCATTGCGTGACTCTTTGTGACAGGCACCTTTCCACATGCGAATGACGCAGTGCGAAAAATTGGGCTGTTCACGCGACTCCCGATCAATAGACTGAATTTGTTGCATGATTCGGAGCAGGGTCATGCAACCGGGCGGTGGGGTTCGGTCTGGGGTCTTTGCGTTGATAAGTCCCGGCCGTCCGAGTTCTAGACAAGATTGTTCGTCGTGTGTGCCCCGCGGAGCGTGTGGCGCTCCCCCTGAACACAGGAAGCATTCCATGGAACTTCTCGAACTCGAATTTTCCCGCGAAATCCATCCGGTGGATGTGATCGAGCAGGTGGCCCACAACAATGACTGGTCCTTCGAACGGGCCGGCGATGACGAAATCTCGATCTCGGTTGCCGGCAGCTGGACCGACTACCACGTCTCCTTCTCATGGATGGAGGATTTCGAGGCGCTGCACCTTGCCTGCGCCTTCGACATCAAGGTGCCGGAAGCCCGCACGCTGGAAGTGATGCGGCTGTTGTCGCTGATCAACGAACAGATGCTGTTCGGCCATTTCGACCTCTGGGAGCAGGAAGGCGCGATCATGTTCCGCCAGTCGCTGCTGCTCGCTGGCGGGGTCGAACCCTCGAGCCAGCAGGTCGAGGTGCTTTTGTCCTCGGCGCTGGAAGCCTGCGAATGCTATTTCCAGGCTTTCCAGTTCGTCGTCTGGTCGGGAACCTCGGCCAAGGACGCGCTGGCCGGCGTGCTGTTCGAGACCTTCGGCAACGCCTGAGCAGAAGCGTTCGACATGAGTTCAAACAACGAGCGCAAGCCTGAAATCAGCTTTGCCGATTTCGATCGTGTCGACATCCGTGCCGGCACGATCGTCGAGGCCGAACCGTTTCCGGAGGCGCGCAAGCCGGCCTTCAGGCTGAAGATCGATTTCGGGCCTGGGATCGGAGTGAAGAAGTCCTCGGCGCAGATCACCAAATACTATTCGCCCGAGACCTTGATCGGCCGACAGGTGTTCGCGGTGGTCAATTTCCCGCCGCGCCAGATCGGCCCGTTCATGTCGGAAGTGCTGACGCTCGGCTTTCCCGATGAAGAGGGCGCCGTGGTGTTGGGCGCCATCGAACGCAGGGTGCCGGATGGCGGCAGGCTGTTCTAGGCTTTCCGAGGTCAAACAGAATACCGCCTCGTTCCTTGGCGTCCCCGCCGGCCTGTCGGATCAGGCCGCCAGCTTGCGCGTCGTTCCCAGTGCTTCCCCGACCGCGTCGAGAAACATTTCCGCGCAGGCCTTCCAACTGTAGCGCATGGCGCGCTCGCGGGCCTGGTCGCGGCTGACGTCGAGCGCGGCCAGCGCGGCCTCGCGCAAATCGGTGGAAACAGCACCGCCGACACCATCACCAACGATGTCGATCGGCCCGGTCACCGGGTAGGCGGCGACCGGCGTGCCGCTGGCCAGCGCCTCGATGATGACGTTACCGAAAGTGTCGGTGCGGCTGGGAAAGACGAAGACGTCGGCGGAGGCGTAGATTTCGGCCAGTTCGTCATTGGGGCGATGGCCGAGGAAATGCGCCTTCGGATATTTCGCCTTCAGCTTGGCAAGCTCGGGCCCTTCACCGACGATCACCTTGCTGCCGGGCAGGTCTAGGTCGAGGAAGGCCGACAGGTTCTTTTCGATGGCGACGCGGCCGACACAGAGGAAGACCGGGCTGGGGAAGCCGAGGTCCTTGCGCTTGTCGGGCCGGAAATGCTCGGTGTCGACGCCACGCGTCCAGGGCCTCAGCTTGTTGAAGCCGCGCGCCGTGAGATCGTCGGCGAGCGACTGGGTGGCGACCAGCGTGCCTTGGCCCGAATTGTGGAAATCGCGCAGCCAGCGATAGGCCCAGCTCTCCGGCACCGGCAGGCGGGCGCTGAGATATTCGGGAAAGCGGGTGTGGTAGCTGGTGGTGAACGGCCGGCCGGCATTGCGGCAATGGCGCCGCGCCATGATGCCAAGCGGTCCTTCGGTGACGATGTGGATGTGATCGGCCTTGTAGCCGTCGATCAGGCGCGCGACATGGCCGGGCGTGGTCAGCGCCAGGCGGATGTCGGGGTAGGTCGGCAGGGGCAGGGTGCGAAAGATGTTCGGGGTCAGGAACTCGACCGCGACGTCGAAGGATTTCAGGGTCTCGGTGAGCCGCTCGAGCGTGTGGACGACGCCGTTGACCTGCGGGCGCCAGGCGTCGGTGACCATCACTATGCGCATGGCGGCCCTTTGCTCCGGAGGTCGGCGGTTGCCTTGAAACGATGCCGGAACGGCGACCATGCGGCCGCCCTCGCTTCGCTCCAGCGCACCCTGACGGGTACGGGATCGAAGTGAGGCGGCAAGGACGAATCAAGTGCGGTCGCGCGCTTCATGCGCGCTCTTGACCATGGTTTCATGACGGGCGGATGAAGCAGACCGTGATGCCGAAAGGTCGAAAGCGGCTTTCAGGCAAGATCACGCCAAATAAAGATCAGGCCGGAACCTTGATCACCGCGCGCAGGCCACCCATCGGGCTGTCGTCGAGCGTGATGTCGCCGCCGTGGCTGCGGGCGATGTCGCGGGCGATCGACAGGCCGAGCCCGGTGCCGCTGGCGTCGAGATTACGGGCTTCGTCGAGCCGCACGAAGGGCTTGAACACGTCTTCGCGCCTGTCGGCCGGAATGCCTGGCCCATTATCGTCGACGGTGACCAGAAGCGAGCCGCGGCCGTGGTCGGCGGTGACCTCAACGGTGCGGGCATAGCGGAAGGCATTGCCGATGACGTTGGACAGCAGCCGCGCGAAGGCGTTCGGCCTGACATGCACGGTCGGATCGCCGGAAAGCGTCGTCGACAGTCTGCATTTGCGCAAGTTCGCTTCTTCGCCAAGCTTCTGGAAATAGGCTTCGAGATCGAAACGTCCCGGGTCCTCCGAGGCCTCGCCCTTGGCAAAGGCGAGATAGCCTTCCAGCATCGACTGCATGTCCTCGATGTCCTGGTCGAGCGCCGCCTTGGTCTCGGCCTTGCCGCCGGCCAGCGCCAGCTGCAGCTTGAAGCGAGTAAGGATGGTCCTGAGATCATGGCTGACACCGGTCAGCATGGCCGTGCGCTGCTCGATCTGGCGCTCGATGCGCTCCCGCATCTGGATGAAGGCAAAGCCGGCGCGGCGCACCTCTTCGGCCCCGCGCGGGCGGAAATCGCGCGGCATCGGCCGGCCCTTGCCGAAGCTTTCGGCGGCCTCGGCAAGCGCCAGGATCGGCCGGATCTGGTTGCGCAGGAAGGGGATGGCGATCATCAGGAGCACCAGCGAGGTGCCGACCATCCAGATCAGGAAAATGTGGGTGTTGGAGGCATAGGCCTGGCTGCGGCGCACGAAGACGCGCAGCACCTTGTTCTCGAGCTGGACGCGCACTTCGATGATGTTGGAATTGCCGACAGTGTCGATCCAGAAGGGGCGGTTGATCTGCCGAGTGATCTCGGCGGAGAGAACATCGTCGAGGATAGAGAAGAACGGTTTTGGACCGGGCGGCGGCAGCGGATCGGGCGGCAGCAGATCGACCTTCAGCTGCATGCGATCCTGCGCGATGCGGATGATGTTGGCGTAGTCGGCGTCGTGCGGATAAGTCTCGATCATGTCGATGATGGCGGCGATGTCGCGCACGGTGGCCTGCGACAGGCGTTGCGTCACGGTTGCCCAGTGGCGCTCCATGAAATCGAAGGCGACAACCGACTGCAAAAGGATCATCGGCGCGATGACGATGATCAGCGAGCGCGCATAGAGGCGCTTGGGCATGTAAAGCGAAACCAGGCGCCAGAACCGGTTCCAGATGCGCGGCACCGCCTTGAGCGACCGTGTGGCGCGTGCACTCAAACCGTCATTGTCCGGCTGTTCCAGTTCCGTGGTCGCCATTGGCTCTTTTCATCCGTCGGCGGTATTGGGTCGGGATGACGTTTGGCTGAATCGTCATCCTGATCCAACTCTTTGTTGGAGCATGATCTTTTCCGAAAACCGGTTCCCACTTTTCGGGACCATGCACTTGGGCCGCCGCCGGCATTCTATTCCACGCTGAGCCGATACCCAATACCGCGCACGGTCTGCAGCCAGACCGGATTGGACGGATCGCGCTCGATCTTGCGGCGCAGCCGGTTGATCTGGACGTCGATGGTGCGCTCGCCGACTTCCGAATCGTCGCCGACGAGTTCGTGGCGGGGGATGGTTTCGCCGGCGCGCGCGGCGAAGATCGCCAGGATCTCCTGTTCGCGGTCGGTCAGCTTCAGCGCCTCGCCGCCGCGCTTCAGTTCGCGCCTGGCGATCTGGAAGGTGTAGGGGCCGAACACCAGCTGCTCGACCTTGGGCGTCGCCGCCGGGCCGCCACGGCGCAGGATGTTGTTGATGCGCAGGATCAGCTCGCGCGGGTCGAAGGGTTTTGGCAGGTAGTCGTCGGCGCCGGCTTCGAGCCCCGAGATGCGGCTGTCGGTCTCCGACAAGGCCGTCAGCATCAGGATCGGCACGTTCTTCTCGGCGCGCAGCGCCTTGGTGAGATCAACGCCGCTTTCTCCCGGCATCATCACGTCGAGCACGAGCAGGTCGAAATCGAGGCCGGCGAGCTTGCGGCGGGCCTCGCCGGCATTGCCGGCGACGGTGACGCGAAAGCCGTTTTCGGTCAGATACTGCTTGAGAAGATTGCGAATGCGGGTGTCGTCGTCGACCACGAGCAGATGCGGTGCGTCGTCATCCGGTGCGGCCGCGGTGTCGACCCTCTCAGTGCTCTCCATGGCTTTTCCCTGACATTTTTGCGGACCCAACGTCGATCTGAGCTCTCAGTTCCGGATTGACCATCGCTTCGAGGAAGCGTTCCACCAAGGTCCGTTCGGTGGCGCCGGAATCTTCCAATGCAGCACGGATGCGGCGTGACTGTGGCCGCGCCAGCGCCAGCGCCAGCGCACGGCCCTTGGCCGTCGGATAGAGTTCGCGCTGGCGACGGTCTCGCGGGCCCTGCAACTGCACGACGTGATCGGTGTCGATCAATTGCTTCAGCACACGCGCCAGGCTCTGCTTGGTTATCTTCAGCACGTCGAGCAGTTCGGCGACGGTCAGGCCCGGCCGGCGGTTGACGAAATGCAGCACGCGGTGGTGGGCGCGGCCGAAGCCGTAGTCGGCCAGGATCTGATCGGGATCGGAAGTGAAGTCGCGATAGGCGAAGAAGAAGAGTTCGATGATGGCGAAGTCGATGCCGTCCTCGCTGGTGATCGCGGTCCTGATCGGTTTTCCGGCAGCTGGGCTTTTGTCCGTCATCATTTCTCCATGGGAAGAGGAGATTATGTCAGTACTATTGACGTAATTTCCCTGCAATGGTAATTTTTGACAAGCTTTTTGGCGGATTGCGAACGAAAAGGCGAGGCAAGCCGGTTTTTCCGGAACTTCCTGAGTTTGCCAGGGCGCGATTATCCGCTTACGCTTCCAGACACCGGCCGGCGTCTCCAACCACATGGCGCTGCCAAAAGAACACGCAACGACACTAGGATATGCGGGTCGCGACCCGCGGGAGGTTACCATGGCATCCGTTCCCTTCGATCAACTGGACGGCTTCATCTGGATGAATGGCGCGTTCGTCCCGTGGGGGGACGCCAAGATTCATGTGCTGACCCACGGCCTGCATTACGCCAGCGCGGTCTTCGAGGGTGAGCGCGCCTATGGCGGCGAGATCTTCAAGCTCAACGAGCATACGGAACGCCTGCATGAATCGGCACGCCTGCTCGGCTTCAAGATTCCCTATTCGGTGGCCGAGCTCAACGACGCGTCGACCACGCTCCTGAAGAAGCAGGGCTTCCAGGACGCCTATGTCAGGCCGATCGCCTGGCGCGGCAGCGAGCAGATGGGTGTTTCGGCGCAAAACAACCGCATCAACGTCGCCATCGCCATTTGGCAATGGCCGAGCTATTTCGACCCGGCGCAGAAGCTGAAGGGCATCCGTCTCGATGTGGCGGAATGGCGCCGGCCCGATCCGCGCACGGCGCCGTCGCGGTCGAAGGCCGCCGGCCTCTACATGATCTGCACCATGTCCAAGCATGCCGCCGAGGCCAAGGGCTATGCCGACGCCATGATGCTCGACTGGCGGGGCCAGGTCGCCGAAGCGACGGGCGCCAACATCTTCTTCGTCAAGGACGGCAAGATCCACACGCCCAAGCCCGATTGCTTCCTCGACGGCATTACCCGCCGCACGGTCATTGGTCTCGCCAGGGATCGCGGCCTGGAGATCATCGAACGCGCCATCCTGCCGGAAGAACTGGAAGGGTTCGAGCAGTGCTTCCTGACCGGAACGGCAGCGGAAGTAACCCCGGTTTCGGAGATCGGCCCTTACCGATTCGAAGTCGGCGAGATCGCCAAGAATCTCATGAACGACTATTCTATCGCCGTTCAACCCAAGCATGCTATCGCCGCAGAATAACGATAGTCACAGCTTTTCGCGCAAGCAGGGGCGGTTTTCGGGCCGCCCCTTTTATTTCAGCGTTTCTGCATTTGACTTTCCTCCAATTCGGCGTCTCATGATGGTGTCGGCCCGGGAGGCTGGCAGCTATGGAGGGACTAATCATATGGACATGAACACGCTTCTTCCGATCATCATTCAGATCATCACAGGCATCATTGGTGGTCAGGCGGTCGGCGCGGCGATCAAGACGGCGGCAATGGGTCAGCTTCCCAAAATCCTGGGCGGAGCCATCGGCGGTGTCGGCGGCGCGGCGATCCTCGGCAGCCTGCTTGGCGGCGGTGCGATCAGTCCTGACGCGGCCGCGGCGGCGACCAGCGGCCTGGGCAGCGCGCTCAACCTGCAGAACATCGTCGGTGGCGCCGGCGGTGGCGCGATCCTGACCGGCATTCTCGGCGCGGTCATGGGCGCCATGAAGAAATAAGCCTGCCGATCTCGGGCTTCGCAGAATGGGCGGCTTCGGCCGCCCATTCCTTTGGAGACGCACTGTTTGGCCTTCCGGCTGTGGACGGTTTTGAGCGATGCCTCTACATGATCGCTGACACAGCGAAAGGACGATCATGGGTCAGCTCAATGCCGGCATCGTGCCGGTCACACCGTTCCAGCAGAACTGCACCATCCTGTTCGACATGGAGGACAAGCATGGCGTCGTCGTGGATCCGGGCGGCGACATCGACAAGGTGCTGGCAACGTTGAAGGACAACGCGATCGCGGCCGAGGCGATCTGGATCACGCACGGTCATATCGATCATGCCGGCGGCGCCATGGAACTGAAGGAAGCACTCGGCGTCGAGATCATCGGCCCGCATGAAGCCGACAAGATGCTGCTCGACAATCTGGAAAACCAGGGCAGGCGCTACGGCATCGGCGGTGTGCGAAACTGCGTGCCCGATCGGTTCCTCGCCGAAGGCGAGACGGTGTCGTTCGGCGGCCATGTGTTCGAGGTGCTGCATTGCCCCGGCCACGCACCGGGCCATGTCGTCTATTATAACCGCGCCGCCAAATTCGCCCATGTCGGCGATGTTCTGTTTCGTGGTTCGGTCGGCCGCACCGACCTGCCCGGCGGCGACCATGCGGCCCTCATCGCCTCGATCAAAAACAAGCTGTTGCCGCTCGGCGACGACATCGGCTTCATCTGCGGCCATGGCCCCGGCGGGCGTTTTGGCGAGGAACGGCGAACCAACCCGTTTTTGACCTGAATGAGATCGCTGCCGGAAGCCCAACAAACCGACAACAAAAAAGCGCTGGCCTTGCGGTCAGCGCTTTTTTGTTTGGGGCAGGGAAGCCTCAGTTGGCGGTGCAGAAATGCTGTTCACCGTCGCTGCCGGTGAAGGTGCCGGTACGGGAATTGAAGGTGCGGTAGCGGTCCGAGCAGTACTCGTACCAGCCGCGCGTCCACGGTTCGGCGTAACGGTCGGCATAGACCACCTGCGGTTCCGCGTAGTAGCGGCGGACCGGGGCAGGGCGCACCCGCACGTCACGATCGTAGTAACCGTCATCGTAATAACGGTCGGAATCGGGTGGTGGCCGGTCATTGGCCAATGCGCCACCGATCAATGCGCCGGCGGCAAGGCCGAGAACGCCGGCTGCCACGGCATCGCCATGGCCATGGCCGTGATGGTGCCAACGGCGCCAGTCATCGGCATTCGCCGCCGAGAAGGTCCCCAGCGTGGTGGCGACCACGGCTGCGGACAGCACGGCTGTCTTGAAAATGCGGTTCATCTTGGTCTCCTTCGTACCGGACCGTGCAGTTTCTTGCAGGGGATGCAGTCCGGCTTTACGAATGACTAATATGGGACCGTGGCTGAACGGGGGCTGAACGAAAATTTGGCCGCACGCATTCTTTCACCGCCTCAAAACCGCACCTTTCGGCGCGGACCTGACTGTCGGAGCCGGTCCGAAGCCGGCTCAGCCGACCGACAGGTTGACGGCCTTGGGTCCCTTGCCGCGCTTGTCCGGCTCGGTGTCGAATGTCACTTTCTGCCCATCTTCGAGACCGGGGAGACCCGACGCCTGCACGGCCGAAATATGGACGAAGACATCCTTCGCGCCATCATCCGGTGTGATGAAGCCGAAGCCCTTGGCATGGTTGAAGAATTTGACGGTGCCGGTCTGCGGCATGGGAAGCTCCTTTGATCCCATAAACTCCAGTCTCGGGCCGGCAAATGCCCGAATGCAAATTTGTCCTTTATTTTAGCGCTATCGGCAAGAGAAAGTTTTGCTGGCACTTAAAGCACGTCGCTTTAAGTGCTTGTTTTGATGCGCGTCATTGGCCCGGACCCGGGATGAACTTACGGATGAGACGAGTCTGCGCTGCGCGGCGGACATGAAAAAGGCGCGGCGAAAACCGCCGCGCCTTTCAAAAATCCGTCTGCCTGCCCAGGTGCTGGTCAAGCTCCTCGTTCGCCCATCCGCCTGGGATGCGCGCGCGCCGATCGCTCAGGCTGCGCGCAGGTTGACCGCCTTCGGGCCCTTGCCCATGCGGTCCGGCTCGACGTCGAAAGTGACCTTCTGGCCATCGACGAGCGTGCGCAGGCCCGAGGCCTCGATCGCTGAAATATGGACGAACACGTCCTTGGCGCCGCCGTCGGGCGTGATGAAACCGAAGCCTTTGGTCGCATTGAAGAATTTAACGGTGCCGGTCTGGGCCATTGGGGAAACTCCTTCACCCGTTCAGTCTTGGTGGTCCTGCCCGCCACCTGGCGTCGAGGGCAGTTCCTGGTGGTTGCTTTCGGCAGTCATGCATTGGCGCATGGTCAAACCCCCCGCCGAAAAACGGGGCCGTCAGAGATTCACAGTATCGGGGAAAGGTCGTCCAAAACGTTCCGCTCTCCGGGTCGCAAATGCCCGAACACAGAATTTATCGCACGGAAACGTGAAGGTTGCAAGATAGCGCCGCGGGCCGCCGCCATGGGCGCATCCCGACGCAAAAATCGACCGATCAAAGCGTCGACCGGCCGCAAATAGGCTTCGTTGGCGGGAGGGTCATCGGCCCACAGCACCGGTCATGGATGGGCCAGGAGCGACGATTGCTGGCGACGCGGCTGGGGCCCCGGTTCGGGTGTCGTTCTCCTACAGAAGCGCAAACAAGGGTTGCAATTGGCGGTGGAATGACGACGATCACGCCATTGGGCGACTGATCCAAATCTTGTTTTGATCGATATCATCATCAACGAACCGCCACGCAGTCTTGGGCGGTACGGACCGGGACGGGGATCGAGGGAGAGACGATCATGAGGTTTCTTGCGGCGATCTTTTCACGGCAGGTTTTTGCCGTCCTTTTCCTGTCGGCAATTCTTGCCGCCTGCACGGTCGTCGTCGATGACGGACCTGGGCCGCGACCGCGTCCGCCGCGCCCTGAACCGCAATTCTGCACCAAGCAATACGAGCCGGTCTGCGCCCGGCGCGGCGGAGATCGCCAGACCTTCGCCAATGCCTGTCTGGCCGATCGGGCGGGTTACCGCATCGTGCGTGACGGCGCCTGTCACGGCGGTGATGGCGGTGGCGAGCAGACGTTCTGCACCCGCGAATATGCTCCGGTGTGCGCCCGCCGGCATGGAGAGATGCGCACCTTCCCCAACGCCTGCGAGGCGCGGGCCTCGGACTACCGCATCGTCGGCGTGGGGCCGTGCTGAGATTCTGCCGTCTCCCGCATGAGGGGAAGGCCATTATTTGTCCACGCCAACATAAGCTTTGCTCTTGAGCAGGCCGGCCAGATGAGCAGCGTTTGAGGCCGCCATTTCGATGGCTTCGGTAACCTTGGCGGGGGTTTTCGGCAGGTCGACGTAATTGACGTCATGCATGGCTTCACCGACCCAGTAGACGCCGCCATTGGCGGGAATGGTGAAGCCGACATCGTTCAGCGCCTGGAAGCACTCCGCATGACAATGATGCGCGCCGTCCTCGTTGCCGACGATCGCCACCAGGGCCACCTTGCCGGCGGCCGGCATGCGGCCCTTGTCGTCGGTCTCCTCGAGAAAGGCGTCCATCCGCTCCATGACGCGCTTGGCGACGCTCGATGGCTGGCCCAACCAGATCGGCAAGCCGAGAATGAAGATATCGGCGGCCAGGATCTTTTCGCGCAGGCCAGGCCAGTCGTCGCCCCTGCCCATGTCGGAGAGCACGCCAGGCTTGATGTCATGATCAAGCGTGCGCACGACCTCGCCTTCCACGCCATGCGGTTTGAGCGCCGCGAGCAGATCGGCGATGATCTTGTCGGTGGACGATTTTTCCTTGTCGCTGGATGCTTTCAGCGAACAGTTGAGGGCAAAGGTGGTGAGGGACATCGCAAAACTCCTGCATCTGGGTGTGCAGGCTCAACGCCGCGAGGCGTTTGCGGTTGCGCGGTGTGTCGGCTGGCCTCCGCTCAGCTGGCCGGATTGTCGGCCAGTTCGAGATTGTCTTCCGTGGTGACCCGTTCGTGGGTCTCCTGGTCGCTGCGGATGCGGTATTGCGGGGAACCGTCCTTGACCGGCAGCCTGCTCTTGATCTCGAACAGTTCCGCGGCCTTGTTGACCAAGCCGGTCCGGCTTTTCATCCGCACGGTCTGGCCGATGGCGAAGAGATGCGAGGGGGTGTCGGTGCGCGGTCGCGCATTCTGTTGAAAACGGATCATGCTGCATTCTCCCGGTCGCGCACCAGCGCGGTTTCGAGGTCCAGGTGGTCGATGGCGACGAGCTGGCTGGTGAGCGGGTTGCTCACCGCCTTTGCCGGCAGATGGATGAAGGTGGCGACGCGGCGCCAGGCAAGCCGCGACATGCCCTCGATCAACTCCTCGTCGTGATCGATGTCGTAGTCGCCGGCCGGCAGTTGTCCTTCCAGGCCACCGAGCATGAATGGCGCGGTGAAATGGGCGATGGAACGGGTGGTGCGGTCGGGCATTGTCCTGGCCTTTTGGGATGAGATTGGCGGGTCGAGAACCTCTGACGCCGCGAGATGCCAATTCTGGCCCAAACCATAGTGATATATAGCCCAAATCGGCGCTCTATTCAAGAATAATAACGGAATTCCTTGCTTCGATTTGAAAAATAGACGGATATTAATTTTGGAATAAATCTGCTATGGCTGCGGATATCTTCGAAAATTTCTTCGGGATGTGCCGAGTTTTCCTCGGCGCTTATGTTTTTATTTTTTTCAAAAGGGATAAAGCCATGGATTCAATCAGAACTTCGAAAGGGAAGAGCATGGCGATCAATCCGATCGTCAGGCCAATCGCCACGTACCCCATTGGCGCTGCCGGAAAGCCGATGGCCGTCCAGTCGGCGCGGCTGACCATCAGAAGCGACGAGGCGGCAAGGCGAACGATCTCCGATACCGATGGAACTGTGAGGCGGGCCAGGCAGGTTGCAGAGACCAATCGCCTGATTTGATCGCTTTCGCCGCGACGTGAGGCGCAGAATCAAGCAAAGCCTTGAACCTGTAACGCCGATGGCCTAGATCGCGGCAGGCGCACGAACACGGTAGGTGTCCCATCAACAGAGATCAGAGAAGAGCGGCGGGTGCGGGAACCAGGCCTGGCGCGGCCAAGTCTGGAGGGGGAGGACAGCCGCCGCTAGGTCTCGACCAGTATGTGCAGCAGGCACTGCAACTGCACCAGGCCGGGCGCCGGCAGGAAGCCGAGGCGATCTACCGCCAGGTGCTGACGCGTCAGCCCAAACACGCGGCCGCTGCGCATTTCCTGGGTTTGCTGCTGCACCAGACGGGGCGCAGCGAAGAAGGCATGGATTTCCTCGAACAGTCGGTTCAGCTGCAGCCGACCAATCCCGACTTCCTCAACAATCTCGGCACGGTGATGCGCGATCTGGGGCGTGTCGCGGCGGCGATCGATTTCTTCCGCGGCGCGGTGGACCTGCGGCCGGAGCAGCTCGCGGCGCGCGACAATCTCGGCTCGTCGCTGAAGCAGATCGGCCGGTTCGACGAGGCCGAGGACATCTATCGCGGCACGGTGCAGCGCAATCCATTCCACGTGCGCGCCCGTATCGGGCTTGCCGAAACCCTGCAGGAAGCCGGACGCCTCGACGAGGCGCTGGCTGTCTTCCAGGAGGCACTGACCATCCGGCCTAGGGATGCCGACCTGCTGCACGGACTGGGTGTCGGGCTGATGGAAAAGGGCAAGCTCGACGAGGCGACCGGCCTGTTCCGGCAGGCGTTGGCGATCCAGCCCGGCATGGCCCGCGCGTGGCTGATGCTGATGCAGGTCAAGTGCCAGAAGGAGCGCGATGCCGAAATGGCTGGCATGGAGGCGCAGCACGCCAAGGCGCCTCAGGACAGCCTGGCACGCATGCAGCTGTCGTTTGGCCTCGGCAAGGCCAATGACGATCTCAAGGATTATGGCAGGGCCTTCGACTATTTCGCCGAGGGCAATGCCATCCGCCGCAAGGGCATCGACTACGACCCGGTGAAGACGCGTGCCGAATTCGAGGCAATGAAGACGGTGTTCGATGCCGGCTTCTTCGAAAAGCACAGACCGAGCCCGATTGCCGACGACGCGCCGATCTTCGTCGTCGGCATGCCGCGTTCGGGTACGACGCTGGTCGAACAGATCATCGCCAGTCACCCCCAGGTCTATGGCGCGGGCGAGCTCAGCATCCTGAAGACGGCGGTCGGCAAGCAGTTCCCGTCGAACATGCCAGGCGGCTTCCCCTGGGGCGTGGCCGACACGGACGATAGGGATTTCGCCGAGGCGGGGCAGGCCTATCTGGACATGCTGCATGCCCGATATCCGCATATGCGCCACGTCACCGACAAGATGCCGGGCAACTTCCTGCTTGTCGGCTTCATCCACATGATGCTGCCGAAGGCCAGGATCATCCATTGCGCCCGCGATGCGGCGGCGACATGCCTGTCGATCTACAAGGTGCATTTCCGCGGCGACAGCCACCGCTATGGCTATGACCTCGGTGAGCTCGCCGATTTCCACAATCTCTACACCGACATCATGGCGCATTGGCACAAGGTGCTGCCCGGCGTCGTGCACGATGTGCGCTACGAGGATTTCGTCGCCGACCAGGATGGGCAGAGCCGGGCGCTGATCGACTATCTCGGCCTGCCATGGGACGATGCCGTGCTGTCGTTCCACGAGACCGACAGGCCGGTGCGCACGGCGTCGGCCGCGCAGGTGCGCCAGCCCATGTACCAGGGCTCGGTCGATCTGTGGAAGCGCTATGGCGACAGGCTGAAACCACTGCTGGATAAGCTCGGATAGGCCGATAGCGCGGTAAGGCCGGCCTGCGAACGGCGGTCGAGCTGTCTCAAAGTTCCATGAAGGGCTGGAAGCCGCCGAAGATCATGCGCTTGCCGTCGAACGGCATCGTGGCCATATCGCGCTGCAGACGAGGGTCGGCCATCACCTTGGCCATCACCGCATCGCGATCCTGCCTGGATTTGTATACGGCCCAGGAGAAAACGACGATCTCATCATCCTTGGCCTGAACGGCACGCGGAAACGAGGTGATTTCGCCATAGGGCACGTCGTCGCCGATGCATTCGACATAGGCGAGCGCGCCATGTTCCATCCATATGGGGCCTGCGAGGTTGGCGAGCTTTTTATAGTCATCGAGATTTGCCTTCGGCACGGCAAGCACGAAGCCATCGACATAGGACATGGTGGTCTCCTCTTTGCTGAATTCGAACGCCGGGTCGGCGGGGATACACCCGGCGCGATTGGGCGCATCCCCTCGGCGAGGGGCGCGCTCGCTAAAGCCTATTCCGTCGGTGCGTTCATTGCCCAGGCGACGCCGAAGGGGTCCTTCACCTGGCCCCAGCGGTCGCCCCAGAACATCACCTGCAGCGGCGTGACGGCCTCGCAGCCGGCGTCGACGGCGCGCTTCCACCAAGCGTCGATATCATCCTTGCCGAGATGGAGCTGCAGCGTATAGCCCTGCGCCACCTGGTGCGGATGGCCGTGTTCCGGATAGGCGTCGCCCAGCATCAGTGTCGAGCCGTTGATATAGAGATGGATATGCATGGTGCGGCCTTTTTCGTCCGCCGGGTAGGCAAAGACTTCCTCGGCCCCGAAAGCCTTCTTGTAGAACTCGGCCGCCTTGATGGCACCGTCGATCTGAAGATAGGGGGTCAATCCGCCAAGCACTTTTGGCCGGGGTGGGGTCTGGTCGGTCATTGCATGTTCCTCTTCACGTTTGTTTGGCCTTGCGGACCACAGGACGGATGAGATGACGGCAATCCTACAGGACGCCGAAAATTTTTGGCCGGGCGACAACCGATGGGTTGGGAAGGCGTGCAACGAACTTGCGTCGGCGGCTTCCAATCAGAGCGCAATTCTCTCGGCTCCCAAGCTAAAAGAGTTGGATTGCGCGCCGCCTACTCAGCCCGGAGACGACAATGATCCTCTATTATCAGACCCACTCACCTTTCGCGCGCAAGGCGCTGGTCTTCGCGCATGAGGCAGGCGTCGCCGATCAGCTCCAGGTCATTCATCACGAAACCAGCCCGACCTTGCACAACGCCAGTGTCCACGCCGAAAACCCGCTAGGCCAAGTGCCGGTGCTGCTGCGTCCGGGTGCGCCGGCGATCTTCGATTCCGACGTCATCTGCGCCTATCTCGATACGCTGCATGATGACCGGAAGTTGCTGCCGCAGGTCGGCGAGGCACGCTGGCAGGCGTTGCGGCTGCAATCGGCCGCCCAAGGCCTTGCGCAGACGGGCATCGCCTTGCGCTGGGAGACGGAAAGGAGACCCGAACAGCTGCGCTATGATGCTCTTGCCGAAGGATATCGGCAGAAGATCGAGGCGACCTACGACTGGGCCGAGGGCGCCCTTGACGACGAGGCGCCGCTCCATGTTGGACATATTGCGCTAGCCACCACGCTGTCCTGGATGGCGTTCCGTCATCTTCCGTCGTTTGGTTCGCGGGCGCGGCTGACGCGCTGGTTCGAGGCTTTCGAAAGGCGTGCGTCGATGCGTGCGACGCCGCTTTCGGGCGATACACATGATTGATTCGCGCTCGCCTGAGAGGCGGCGAGCGTCAACGGTTGTTCCGCGTGTCGAGGATTTCCGGAAAGCCGATATCCTTGCGCAGCGCGGCAGGCAGCGACAGCAGGATGCGTTCGCTGCGGTGACGGGCGCGCGCCGCGGCATACCGGGTTGCGATGCGGCCGATGGATGACAGGACGGACATGACGAATTCTCCCTGGTTTGGCGCCGGCATCATCGTGTCGGCATCCCAAGGACGGGGCCGCAACGGGCGATCCGACAGATTGCCCGGAAAATTTTTTGTCAGCATTTACATCTCGTTCAGGCGTCGCCGAGGAGAGCCTATGCGACCTTGAGCGTGGGAATAGCCGAAACATCGACCTCACGCTCGGCGTGCCAGGCATCGAAAGCCGCCTGCATCCGAAGCCAGATCGCGGCGCCGTCGCCGAACAGCTTCCCAAGGCGAGCGGCCACCGCCGGCGAAACCGGCTTCCTTTCGCGGATAATGTCATAGAGCTGCTGCCGGGATATCCCGAGCAGATTTGCAATCTCCACCTTGGTCTTTCCAGTTGCCGGGATAATGTCCTCAAGCAGCGCTCCCGGGTGGGAGGGGCAACGCTCGATCGGACGCGTCGGCTCGTGCACAGTCATACGTCGAACTTCTCCAATCTGGCCGCCTCAGTGATATTGCTCGAAATCGACGCGGGCGGCGTCGTTACCGTCGAATTCAAATGTAATGCACCACGGACCATTGACGTGGACCGTGTAGCGGATGGGATCGAGGCCTTTCAGCGAATGGAAGTCGAAGCCGGGAAGGTTCATCTCCTCCGGCTTTTCCGATGCTTCCAGGCGGTCAAGCCGAACAAGGATGCGCTTGTGCATCTTGGCATCGATCTTGCCGGTTTTTCCGGTTTGAAAAAGGTCGGACAGCGCCTTGTTCTTGAACGATTTGATCATGACATATGTAAACAGATCGCTTACACAAATCAAGAGCCTGTAAGCAGATAATTTACAGGCATGCCGATCTCCCGCCGCTCAGCCGGTTCCCTCAGCCACCTCGCGGAAGAAGCTTTCCGGATCCTCGACTTCGGTCAGCTTCCGCTTCTCGATCAGCCAGAAGCGGTTGCCGATGGCGCGGATGAAGGAGCGGTCGTGCGAGGCGAGCAGACAGCTTGCCTGGTGCTTCAGCAACTCTTCCTCCAGCGCTTCCTGGCCGTCTATGTCGAGATGGTTGGTGGGCTCGTCGAGCAGATAGAAATTGGGATTGGCGAGCCTGAGCGCCAGCATCATCAGCCGTGCCTTCTGGCCGCCCGACAGAACACCGATCTTTTTCTCCTGCATCTCGATGACCACGCCGGCGCCGGCAAGCAGCGAGCGGGCGCGCTGTTCGCCGACATCGTAACGGCGCGAGACCATCGCCAGCGGCGTGTCGTCGCCGCTGATGCCCGACAGCGCCTGGTCGCTGTAGCCGAGCACGGTGGACGGCGTCACCTTCACATTCCGCACCGTGTCCGGCTCGAGGATGGCGTTGCGGATCATGGTGACGAAGCGCGACTTGCCGACGCCGTTGCGGCCGAGCAGCACGATCCGGTCGCCCTGGCAGATGTGGCGCTTGCCGGTCCTGAACAGCAGCGTGCCGTCGGGCGTTTCGACCGCCGCGTCGTCAAGCGTGATCAGCACCTTGGCGTGGGTACCGCGATTGGCGAGTTCAATCGCGCCCGCCGATTTCTCGCGATGCGCCGGATTGGCGGCCTCTTCCAATTTTTCCGCGCGCTGGTTGAGTTGCTTGGTCTTGACCGTCAGCAGGTCGCTGCCGGAATTGATGCCGATATTGTTGAGCTTGGCCGCCTGCCGGCGCAATTGCTGCGCCACCTTCATGTCGCGCTGGAACTTTCGTTCGGTCGACGCGTCAACCTCGTCCAGCGCCTCCCTGGCGCGGGAATAGGGGAGGGAGAACACCGGCGACTGTTCCGGGCGCAGGAACAGCGTCCGGTTGGTGGTGGCGTCTAGGAAGGCGCGGTCATGGCTGGCGATGATGACGGGCACCTCGCGCGGCAGCGCGTTGAGCCAGGTTTCCAATTGGCTGATGCGGGCAAGGTCGAGATGGTTGGTCGGCTCGTCGAGCAAAAGCATGTCGGGATCGGTGACCCAGACGCGGGCGATCAGCGCCAGCCGCTGCCAGCCGCCGCTCAGTGCCTGCATTTCTCGCCCGCGCATCGGCTCGGGCACGTCAAGTGAATCGAGAACCACATCGACGCGCCACATCTCGCTGTCGGCCTGTTCGGGCGGTAACGCCTCAGCCACAACCTCGTAAAAAGTGCGGCCAAGCAGGGCAGGGGCAACGGACTGCTCGACATGGCCGACACGCAGACCGCGCGTGCGGTGATGTCGCCTGTCGTCGGTTCCAGTTCGCCGGTCAGGCATTTGAGCAAGGTCGACTTGCCGCGGCCGTTGGCGGCGACGATGCCGAGCCGGTCGCCGTTGCCGATGCTGAGGTCGAGATTGGAAAAGAGCGGCGCACTCATGGTGACGCCGAGGGATTTGAGGCTGATCAGGGCCATTTTGATTTCTCTGGTCTTGCCGGAATGCCGGCTCATGCACTTTGACGGTGCGCGTGCCGGCCATCAGGCCAGGCGTTGCGTACCACGAAGGGCAGACCAAAAAATCGAAGCGGGAGAAAACCCGGACCGTCCCTGGTCAGCCCTGCAAGCTGGCTCGCAGGGCGCAAATCGGGCCACGCTGACGATGGTGACGATAGAACGTAAACACGTGAGCCCTCCTTTCGAGACGTTCGAGTGTGACGACTGGCTACACCAAAGGCGAGGCTGATGGCAAGGCCGCCGCTTTCAAGCGGCGCGGGAAGGGGTCCAGCACCAGTATGCAGCCGCCGATGATTGCCACCGCGCCGAAGCCCTGGATCAGGGTCAGCGACTCGCCGAGCACAATCGTTCCGGCCAGCACCGCGATCGTGGTGACGGCGAATTCGACGCTGATGGTCCTGGTCGCTCCGATGCTGGCCACCAGCCGGAAATACACGACATAGGTCAATGCGCTCATCACGCAGGCCAGTATGGCCAGGTAGAGGAAATCGACAGGTCGCGGCATGGCTGGCACCGGCACGGCGAGCAGCAGCGGCAGCGTCATCAGGCCGCCGAACAGGAAGGCGGCGCTGGTGAGTTCCAGCGAGCCGGCCGAGCGCAAATGGCGATTGGCGTAGTTGCTGCCGAATGCCGCCGAGAAGGAACTGAACAGCGAGGCGGCACAGCCGATCGCAAAGGATGCGGTGACCGGAACGGCGGGGAAACCGACCAGGACGATGATGCCGGCAGCGCCGAGCAGCAGTCCGGCCAGGCCGCGAACAGCGATGCGCTCAAGCCCCCAGAGCTGGCCGATGATCATCGAGAACAGCGGGATGGCGGCAACCACGATGGCCGCCATCGCCGTGCCGATGCGCGGCGTGGCATAGGACAGGCCGATCAGCTGCGCCGCCACCGTCGTCGCGCCGACCATGGCGAAATGCCGCCAGCCGGCGCTGAAATCCAGCCGTCGCCGCGTCGCGGCGGCAAGCAGAAAGAGCGTGATGCCGGCGATCAGCGCCCGCAAGGTGACCGCGCCGACCCAGCCAAAGGCATGCACCACCTTGAGCAGCACCAGGAACGACAGTCCCCAGGTGACAGCCAGGAAGACGTAGGCGGCGATGTCTCTGGGTTTCATGGGGGAGTTGGCTGATGGTTTTCGGAGCGGAAGAGCAGAATTGAAAGGCCCGTATAGGTTCGTCCCACCACTGGCAAGGTGGCAGGAAAAGCTGATCTATATTGGAGGGACAGCGGGGGCGCGAAGAATTGCTACCGTCCGGGCCTGCCTGTCTTGCCCGGCCGGCGCTTTTCGCGGCGGGCGTCGCCTTGGTCTTCGTAGGAGCCGATGCCGGAGCGTTGACGGACGATAGGCTTGTCGGCATCGCCGCGATCCTTCGCGCCCCTCTCTGTCCTGCCGCACATCTCCTCCACGGGGGAGATTGGCTGTGGCTTCGCCGGGACTTTTCCCTCTACCGGTTTTTCGGTGCGACGCACCGTCATCTCGTCGAGCGAGTTCTTTTTGAACAGCGGCTTGGTCGCATCGCCGGGGATGCCGAAGTCGGAGCCATGCGCTTCTTCCGCCGACTGCTTCTTGAACAGCGACCGCGACACCGCGCCTGACGGCGTCGGCATGTCGGTACCAGGTCCCATATCGTCCAGTGACGGCTTGGCGAACAGTGGCTTCTTCACCGGCACGGCGCCGTCGGCGCCCATCTCGTCGAGATCGGGCTTGCGGAAGAGGTTGGGCCTGGCGGCCTTGGCTGCCTCTTCGGCGGCGCGTGCCTGATCGAGCTTGCGGAACCGTTCCTGTTCCTCCAATGTCCGATGCTTGGCCACGCCCTTGTTGTGCTTGCCCTTTTCGCGGCCAGAGGCCGGACTTTGGCCTTCCACCTCGCGCGCCAGCGGATCGTCGGAGATCGACAATTCCATCTCGTGCAGCCGCTTGATCTCGTCGCGGATGCGGGCCGCCTTTTCGAAGTCGAGATTGGCGGCGGCGTCGCGCATCTGCTTGTCCAGCGCGTCGAGATGGGCCTTGAAATTGTTGCCCATCATGGCGCCGGCGCTGTCGGTGAACTGCGAGATGTCGGCGCGAACATGGTCCTTCTCGTAGACCGAGTCCAGAATATCGGAGATGCGCGACTTGACCGATTCCGGCGTGATGCCGTTGGCGGCGTTCCACTCCATCTGCTTCTCGCGGCGCCGGTTGGTCTCGGCCATCGCCCGCTCCATCGAACCGGTGACCTGGTCCGCGTAGAGGATGACCTTGCCGTCGACATTGCGGGCGGCACGGCCGATGGTCTGGATCAGCGAGGTTTCCGAACGCAGGAAACCTTCCTTGTCAGCGTCGAGAATGGCGACGAAGCCGCATTCGGGAATATCGAGGCCTTCGCGCAAAAGGTTGATGCCGACCAGCACGTCGAAGGCGCCGAGGCGCAGGTCGCGCAGGATCTCGATGCGCTCCAGCGTGTCGATGTCGGAGTGCATGTAACGCACGCGCACGCCCTGCTCGTGCAGGTATTCGGTCAGGTCCTCCGCCATGCGCTTGGTCAGCACCGTCACCAGTGTGCGATATCCCGCCTTGGTGGTGTCGCGGATCTCACCGACGACGTCGTCGACCTGGCTCTTGGCCGGGCGCACCTCGACCGGCGGATCGATCAGGCCGGTCGGGCGGATAACCTGTTCGGCGAAGACGCCGCCGGCCTGTTCCATCTCCCAGCCGCCCGGTGTCGCCGAAACGGCAACCGAGAGCGGCCGCATTGCGTCCCATTCCTCGAAGCGCAGCGGTCGGTTGTCCATGCAGGAGGGCAGGCGGAAGCCATATTCGGCCAGCGTCGCCTTGCGCCTGAAGTCGCCGCGATACATGCCGCCGATCTGCGGCACGGTGACGTGGCTCTCGTCGATGAAGACCAGCGCATTGTCTGGAATGTACTCGAACAGCGTCGGCGGCGGATCGCCCGGCTGGCGGCCGGTGAGGTAGCGCGAATAGTTCTCGATGCCGGCGCAGGAGCCGGTGGCTTCCAGCATTTCGAGGTCGAAGCGGCAGCGCTGCTCCAGCCGCTGCGCCTCGAGCAGGCGGCCGGCGCGCTCGAGTTCCACCAGCCGGTGCTTGAGCTCTTCCTTGATCGACTTGATCGCCTGGTTGAGCGTCGGGCGCGGCGTCACATAGTGCGAGTTGGCGTAGATCTTGACGCTCTTCAACTCGCCGGTCTTCTGGCCGGTCAGCGGGTCGAACTCGGTGATCGCCTCGATCTCGTCACCGAACATCGAGATGCGCCAGGCGCGGTCCTCAAGGTGGGCCGGGAAGATCTCGATCGTGTCGCCGCGCACGCGGAACGAGCCGCGCACGAAATTGATGTCCTGGCGCTTGTACTGCTGGGCAACGAGGTCGGCGAGCAGAGCGCGCTGGTCGAGCCGGTCGCCGATCTGCATCTGGAAGGTCATCGCCGTGTAGGTCTCGACCGAACCGATACCGTAGATGCAGGATACGGAGGCGACGATGATGACGTCGTCGCGCTCGAGCAGCGAACGCGTCGCCGAATGGCGCATGCGGTCGATCTGCTCGTTGATCGAGGATTCCTTCTCGATGAAGGTGTCGGTGCGCGGAACGTAGGCTTCCGGCTGGTAATAATCGTAATAGGAGACGAAATACTCCACCGCGTTGTCGGGGAAGAATTTCTTGAACTCGGAATAGAGCTGCGCGGCCAGAGTCTTGTTGGGCGCCAGGATCAGAGCGGGGCGCTGTGTCTCCTCGATCACCTTGGCCATGGTGAAGGTTTTCCCGGAACCGGTGACGCCGAGCAGCACCTGGGTGCGGTCGTTGTTGTCAACGCCCTCGACCAGATCCTTGATGGCGGTCGGTTGGTCGCCGGCGGGCTCGAAGTCCGACACCATCTTGATGGCGATGCCGCCTTCGGATTTTTCCGGCCGGGCAGGGCGGTGCGGCGTCCACAGCACGCCGTCCTTGTGCAGCGGATTGCCGGATTCGATCAGCGCCGAGAGCGCGGCCACCGTGGCGGTGACGCCACTGGACGACATCGTCTCGGCTTCTTCCAGCGAGATGTCGAGCCCGGCGACCGGATTGAGGCCGGCCGCCGTGCGTTCGCGGGCCGACGCGGCGCCGCCCATCGAGGTGCCGCGCGCGGTGCGGCCCGGCGCGGCGGAGCGCTCGGGTATTTTCTTCGGCGACTTGGCGCCGCCGCCTTTGCCGGCGGCGCGTCCTTCCCGTTCAGCCTCCTGCTCGATCTGCTCGGCCCAATCGGCGATCGAGCCGGTCAGCGGCGTGCCCGACAATTCGGCCTGCGGCATCTCGGCGAAGCCGCCTTTGTGCAGCGGTTCCGAGGCGTCGAGGAAATCGGTCAGCGGGCTGCGCCGCCTAGGCGCGGCGCGGTCCTCATTCGCCGTCGGCGGCGTTCTTCTATCGGGGGATTTGGCCATGTCCCGAATATGGGATTTCTCGGCCAAAATGGAAAGAGCGCGATGAGGACGGGCCGGCGGTCGCGTCAGGCTCCTGACAGAAGGCTGTCAGGAGGTGGCGGACGGTTTCGCCTTATCTCAAGCGCCGCTTCCGTTCGACGCGACCCGGGTCGCCGATCCGTTCAGGCGATCCACCACGACGAGGCGGGTGACCTTGCCCTTCTTGAAGGCGGCGAGGAAGCGGGAATAGTCCCTGAAGACGACGCAGCCATTGGATTCGGCGCGACCGCCCCGCAGCATGTAGGTATGCGCGAGCAGGCCGTTGCGGTTGTATTTGTTGCCGCCGCTCGTCGGGGTCAGGCGGATCGCCTCGACGCCGTGGAAGCGGGATTCGCGCAGCGACAGATTGTAGGTGTTGGGCGGCGTCGGGCCACGATCCTTGACGTGGACATAGCGCGGCTGGTCGACCATTGCGCCGAGGCCGGAATGCGCCTCGAGCCGCTGGCCGTCGGGCATGTAGACGGTCTTGGCGCTGATGTCATAGACGGCGACGCCATGGCCGGCGCCGCTTCCGGCGCTCGGGCCGTTGAACAGGTTCCTGAACGCCTGGCCGAGGCCGCCCGAAGGCGTGTCCGGCTTGGCATAGGCCAGCACGTCGCCACCATCACGGGTCCGGCCTTGCCGGGCCGGCTGCCTGGCTTGCTGGACGGGCTTCGGCTGGGGCGCCGGCTTCTGCTCCAAGGTTCTGGGCTGTGCGGCCGGCTTGTCCTCTTCCACGATCCGGGGTTGCCGCGGCGCGTCATATTGCGGGCGGCGGGTCGGCAGCGGCACGTCGTCGGTGAGCGCATCCGGCAGCGAAGCGGCGTCGCCCGGCTGTTCCTGCTGGGTCTCGACAGGCGCCACCGCGACATCGGCGGAGGATTCGGTCATCGGCAGCGGCGAGGCGAAAGCTTCGTCCTCGACCGGCATCGACTCGACGAGGGCAAGCGCCAGCTGCGCGTTGTCGGGCGTTTCCGACTGGGCAAAGCCCATCGGCGCCGGCGCGGTCTGCACGACGGAACCCGTTTCAGCGCGGGCGAAGCGTTCCGCCGCCGGAGCCGGCATGTCGTTGGACAGGCTGGCCATAACCTGGACGGACGGCACCAGGGACGCCTCGGTGATCCGTGGAGCGGCGCTGGAAATCACTGGATGGGTGCTGGCCGCGGTCGCAGGCTTTCCCGCGCCGGCGAAGGCAGCGGCAAGCTTTGTCGGCGACAGCGACGCTTCCATCAGTTCGAAGCGCTGCTGCGATTTCGACTTCGCCGGCGTTGGCTTGGCCTGCGCCACCAGGCGCCCGGATTTCTCCGCCTTGGAGGTTATCGCGGCCAGCTTGAAGCAACTGGCACCGCACTGTACGGCATGGTCGTGCAGCGCCTGCGCGCCGCCATGCGCATTGGCTGTCATGAAGGGCGCCGAAGAGCTGAGGAAATGCTGCTTCAGCGGATCGGCGAGAGCGAGCGTGCCCGGCATGGACAGCGTCTGCGGCAGGCCGACCGACGTGACCGAAAGCGAGGCACCGACAGAGCTAAGGCCGGCCATGGTGCCGATCAGCCATAGGCCGACGGCGGCGCTGACGCCCGGCACCGCAATCCAGCGGACAACCCGTTCAGGGGTGAAGGATGAGGCACGTGGCGCTTCGAAGGCGGTCTCGCCGCTGCAACGCCTGTCCCCGACAATTTTACGACTCAACAACGCCATGCAACCAATCTTGCTCCAATCGGCTCCCACGTCCGCGGCTGTGATAGCCGCGACGACCATTCTGTGAGTGATCCCAGGTGGTCCCCGACGCGTTTGCCGCGCCTGTCGTTAGTTGCCGATTGCTTCAAAATATGGACAAAGTTGGTTAACCAATCCCTCTCAAAACCAATCGAGAGACGTGGACTTTGTGCCAAAAAAGGCTCGTCCACGACCATGCACGCGGTATTGCAGCCCTTCCAAGGCTTTTTTGCTGCCTGTTTTTGCCGGGCGAGTCAAGCGAAACAGCCTTCGCTAATCCTCGCAAAAGGCGATTCGGCGCTTCCGGGACAGTGAGGCACGCCAAATGCCTGTCGGCCGGGCGCCCGCAAACATCACGGGTGCCAACAGATTTTGTTGCCGTGCTGCCACAAGTCTTCGGCCCAAAAGGGTCGGCTCTCGGGGCTCATAGCAGCGGTCGTGGTGGGCTCCTACGGCTCCAACGCCGCTGTCCAAGGGTTCCCTACTTTCGGATACGTCGGAGTTCGGCCGACGCGCAGCGTCCGCGCCGCTCAGTTGAACCACAGTGCGAACGTCAAAAACCCGCCACCTCCAAACTCGCGCTGGATCTGGTCGAAATCCTCGCTGGTCAGGATCTTGCCGCTCTCCAGATAAGGCGCGATGCCGGGACCGGTGATCGAGAGTACGAGGTCGAAGGGTTTAGGCTCGTCGAAGAAGCGCTTCATGTTGATGCCTTTGCCGGTGATGCGGAAGTGCGGCAGCAGCGCGCGGCCTTCGAGCAGGTCCTCGGTCATCGTCAGGGTCGCGAGCCAGGCCTGCACCTGCTCCTCGCCGACTTCGAGGCCGGTGAGCGGGTTCTCGCCCTTTTGCTGCGGGCCGGGCAGCCATTCGCGGTCATTGTCGGTCTCGGCGCGGATCGCCTTCCAGTCCTCGCGCGACAGCCGGATCATTTCGAGCAGCTCCTGGCGCGCCGCCTTGCGGCGTTCCGGTTCGACAACCGGCCAGTTGACGAGATGCACCATCGAGATGAAGTCGGCGATGCGCCATTCCGAGGAGAAGATGCTCGAGCCCATCTCGCTTGGCGGCGGCACGAGGATGTCCTGCAACGGCAGCTTGGCGCGCGGAAACAGCATGTGGAACGAGCCGTCGAACGTGCCCTTGAAATCATGCGCCAGCCAGAAATCGGCCTGCGCCATCAGGAATTCGGCATAGCCTTGCAGCCAATAGCCGTCGGCGCGGTCGAAGCGGAAGGTGAGCGCGGGGGCTGTATCGCCCTGGGAGATGCCGCCGCGCGACAGCGCCGCCATGATCGCCGCCATGCTTTCATCCGGTGCGATGGTGCCGTCCTCGTGGAGGTCGATGCCGACATGGGTGAGGTCGATGACCATGCCGATATCGGCATCGGCCGGCACCGAACCAAGCGTGGTGGCGGACTTTGCCAGCCGGTCACGGAAGGCCACCAGTATGGCGCGGAACTCTTCGTAGGTCAGCGGCTCGGGATTGGGGTTCGCCGGTACCGGCAGCCGCATCAGCGGCAGCATGAAGGATTGGGGGCTCTCAAACCCATGGCGATGCAGGCCGCTGGCCAGCAGTTCCAGCGCGGTGAAGAACTCGCCGGCGCCGGCGGCATAGGCTGACGCTGGATCTTTCGGCGCGGCCGCTTCCAGGGTCGACAGCGCGCCGTCGCGCGCGGCCACGGTCCTTGCCTCGAACAAAGCGGTTGCTGCTTCGGGCATGGCCGCCGATGCGGACGACAGCGGCACGAGCACAATGAAGGCCGATGCCAGCAGGCTTGCTATTCGTGTCATCTTTTCCCTCCCATTTGTCGCGGCGACCATACACAGATTTACCACGCCGCGCCTGTCGATGCCGGCACGCTGTCCACATCGTTGCATGAATGTCGCCGGGCACGCTTCAACCGGTCCGGCGGACGGTCTACAGAAGGCCAACGATGAGGCGTGCCGTGTCGAACTATCCGCTATCCTACAAACTGTCCTGGCTGCCGCGTTTCCTAAAACCGTCGCTCGGCGGTGGCGCCACTGGATTTGCGCCGGCATCGGGGACGCTGATGGACCCGCTACCGAGACAGACGGTGCGGCTGGCCTTCATCGGCGACATCTCGGCGGTAGCCAACCGGAGCGCGCCGGACTGCGATCCGGCGATCAAGGCGCTGCTGGGCACGGCCGACCTGGTGATCGGCAATTGCGAAAGCCCTGTCGTCGACAGGCCGAGCGCCGTGCTGGGGACAAAGCTCGGTACGCATCATGCGATGAGCGAACGCTTTCTGGCCGAGGCACTCGCGGCGGTTGGCATCAGGCGCGAAAAACTGGTCCTGTCGCTGGCCAACAATCATGTGTTCGACCAGGGCGTCGCCGGTTTCGACGCGACGGTCGCGGCGTTGAAGCGGCTCGGTGTCGGCATCATCGGCCTCGTCGCCAAGGGTCCGGTCGAACGCTTCGCTGCCGGGCCGCTCGCTCTCGGCTTCGCCGCTTTCACGCTCTGGCGCAACGCCGACGAGAGCCTGTTTGCCGACCGCGTCTCGATGGAAGGCGATCCGGCGCGCTGGCCGCGCGAGGCGAGTGCTGGGGTCGATCTCCTCTGTGCCGTGCCGCATTGGGATTGGGAGTTCCGGCATTTTCCGCGCGCCGCAACCCGGGCACTGGCGCGGAGGCTGTCCGGACAGGGCGTCGGTCTGATCGCCGGCCATCACGCCCATGTCATGCAGCCGGTGGAGCGGATCGGCGGGACGGTGATTGCCTATGGGCTCGGCGATTTCCTCGGCACGGCTTTTGCCCGGCAGCCATGGCCGGGGCGGATTGGCGGGATTTTCATCGTGGACGTCAGCGCCGATGCGGAGACGCGCGGCGCTGTCGCGTCCTACTGGTTTCATCCCTTTGTGCGCTTGCGTGCGGGAGACCACGAACGGCTGCTGCCGGTCGAGGCATTGGACGAGCCCATGCGGCAAAAAATCGAGGGCCGGCTGGACGCGATCTTTCCTGCTTCCCTTGTGGACGCGTCGCCCTGACCGCGTGACAGGTCCACGACAGGGCAGGGGTAAGCGCTGGCGACTTTCCCGCGAAAATGGCTATCATGCGGCAACACTGGCGGCGGGGATTGGCGATGGAGACGGCGGATTTCATGCCGGGCGCGGCTGCTATCGCAGCCATCAAGAAAGACATCGAGATCTACGAAGCGAAAAGGGCCTCGGTGGCACGCGCGGCCAAGTGGCGCGCACCGTTGTCCGTTGGCCTGGTGGTCGTCTTCGTGGCGCTCATTGCGTGGCTGTTCAACACGGTCGCCGATCCCAACGAGCAATGGTTCTCAACGCCGCACGTATTTCTGTACGTGGTCGGCTTCGTGGTGGCGGTCGTGCTTTATTTCCGGGCGATCAGGCCGGCGGCGAGGCTGCAGCAATCGTTTCGCCAGACGCTGATGCCGATCATCTTCGGCTTCATTGGGGATATGCGCTACCAGCATGACGTGACGCCGCATTCCTTTGACCGATTGCCGCGCGAGACCGTCGGCGGTTTCACCATGAGCCGCTTCGACGATATCATCTCCGGACGATATGACGGATTTGCGTTCGAACTATACGAAGCCGACCTGTGGGACGGGGGCGCCACCAAGAACAAGGCGACCACATTCAAGGGCGTCGTCGTCGCCTTCGAAACCATCGAGCCGTTTCCAGGAATACTGGTCGCGGCGCGACGTGCCAGTGGTGTGATCGGCTTTTTCCGCGGCATGTTCGCGCCCAGGATGCAGGAACTGCCGTCCGGCGTGCCGGAGCTCGACGCCGCCTACGAGTTCCGCACCAACAATGTCGAGGCGGCGCGGCCGCTGGTGACCGGCCGGCTGGCGCAAGCGCTGAAATGGCTCGGCGAAACCTGGCCGGACGAGCCCGCGCGTGTCGCGCTCAACGGCAGCGACGGTTTTCTGCTCCTGCCGCAGCCGAAGAATTTTTTCGAGCTACCTGATATTTCGGTGCCGCTCGACTACGCCAGCCATGTCGCACCGATGATTTCGGACCTGGGTGCCATGCTGGCGACCGCGGCACTGGTGCGCAAGATCGGCGCAAGCTAGTCCGGTTGGGCAAACGATCAACAATCGTAACCGGATTTGTCGCGCAGGTAGTCCGCTTCTTCCTTCGACATCCTCTTGAACATCACACACACGGTGAAGCTCCCTACTTGCCGCCCGTCGTGTCTGTATCCCCAGTCCGAAATATCGTCCCTGGTGAATTCTATCTCCTGGCCGAGGACGACATTGCGCACAGCTGCCGGTTCGTTTGCCAATATGCCGACGAACCCCGTTTCGGTGCGCTGGAACGGGATGACCCAGAAGTGCTCGCTGATATCCCCATCGCGCACCTCGACCTTCAATTTGAACCTGTCCGTCCCAGAGGGCGGCGTTCCGGCCAGGGCCAGGAACTCATCCAGGCTGGCAAGAGCCTTTGCAGTCGCCGTCGCCATCTCGGGGTCGTCCGTAGCAAACATAAGCGCTTTGTCATCGTTCGGAATCGCGGCTTGCGCGCCGGCCGATCCCGGAGCACACGCCAACATCATCAAGGACATCATGGACCGGACTGCAAGCTTCATGGAAAGGCCCCCTCATGGTAACGGCGCACCATCCGGCATCCGTTCCAGATTTGCAACCGGAGCGCGAGTTTTCTCCATTTCAATTGGCGATCTGAACTGATCCATGACATAAAATGTGTATCGATAACGGCTCGGCGGTCTGTTTCGTGATGCTGCTCGAGACGGATTGCGGCGGCCTCGCCGTGATCGCAACTGCTCGCCACAATCCCTCTAAACGACTCTTTTCGCGAACGGAAATGCGCTCGCCGGGGGAACCGAAGCGGCCCGGAATGATGTCGGCCGCAGACAATATGTCGGAATTAAGCTTATGATATCCTTTGCGAAAATTCACCCAACGTGATTTGCCGATGATAGCTGTTTCGTTCCAGTTTCGGGCCGTTCGGTGCTGCCCTCTCCCAAGCGGTACCGGAAAACCGAAACAGCACGGAGTGATATCCATGAAGAAGACCCTCGCAACCACCGCCGCTTTGCTCGCCTTCCTCGGCACGGCCTATGCCGCGACCGTTCAGGGCACCATCCAGGCGGTCGATCCGACAACCAAGTCGGTCACCCTCGACGACGGCAAGATCTACCAGCTGTCGCCCGATGCGTCGGTCGGGAAACTGAAGGTCGGCGCCAAGGTGGCGGTGACCGTCGACGACAAGACCGGCATGGTGACGTCGATCAAGAAGGCCTCATAGAGACTGCCGACCGGACTTTGAGACCCTGCTCCAATCTGGCCGGTTCCTTGGGGAACCGGCCATTTTCATTGGGTTGGACACTCACCGCCAGGCGACGACGGCGGCGGAACGCCGTTGCGGCAGCGACGCTATGGTTTTTGCCAAAAGGCCGCGCTATTCCTTGGCTGCGGGGGGATCCGATGGCCGAGGAACAAAAGGGATTGCGCCTGTCGCGGCGGCTGCTGCTGGGGGCGGCTGTTTTTGGCGGCGCCGTGCTGTGGGGCGGCACCACCGTGGCGCGGCTGGCGCGAGGCCCGTCAGGGCCGAAGAACAGCGGACGCATCGCCGATGTAGACGGCATCGCACTGCCGCTGAAGCCGATCGGGAGCCCGCCCGCCTTCGATCCGTCGCTGCCCTGGCTGGCCAAGGGCGGCGACATCAACGATGCCAGCGGTCTGTCGAGGACGCCGATCTATGGCGTCGTCGAGGTCAGCGAGGAAGAGCATATCGCCAAGGCGCTCGCCTTCGCGCGCGCCAACGGGCTGAAAGTGTCGCTGGCGGCCATCCGCCATTCGATGGGCGGGCATGCTTTCGACGACAATGCGCTGGTCCTGGATATGAGAAAGTTCAACAAGGTTACGGTGGACGCCGCGGCCAAGACCATGACCTTGCAGCCGGGCGCGTGCTGGCACGACATCCAGACCATGCTGCATCCGCGCTTCGCGGTGAAGGCGATGCAGTCGACCGATATCTTTTCAGTCGGCGGCTCGCTGTCGGTGAACGCGCATGGCATGGACCATCAGGCGGGCTCGGTAGCCGGCTCCATCCGCTCGATGCGGGTGATGCTGGCGGACGGGTCGGTGACCATCTGCTCGCCAACCGAAAACATCGAGCTGTTCCGACATGTCGTCGGCGGCTACGGTCTGTTCGGCGTGGTGCTGGAGGCGACGCTCGATATCGTCGACAATGCCGTCTACAGCACCTCGCGCGAGATCATCAAATCCGACGATTTCCCGAAATTCTTCGCCGAGGTGCTGGAGCCGAACAAGGACATTGGCCTGTTCTACGGGCACCTGTCGACGGCGCCGGGCAATTTCCTCGAGGACATGATCGTCTACCGCTACGATAGAGTGGCGGAGCAGCCGCCGGCCGACCAGCCGGCGCTTGGCGAACCCGATGGCGTCGGCCTGAAGCGGGTGATCATGAACATGGCCAAATGGGGCAGCGCGTTCCAGGAACTGAAATGGTTCACCGAAAAGACGCTGGAGCCGAAATTCGAGAGTTGTACGGTGCCGCGTAGCTCGGCGCTTGCCCAGGGCGAGGCCTGTCTCGTCACCCGCAACAACCCGATGCACGATTCGGTGCCGTATCTGTTCAACGACCTCGTGAATGAGACCGACATACTGCACGAATATTTTATTCCACGCGCGAGCTATAATCCATTCATCGCGGAAGCGCGCGAGATCCTGCGCAACCAGGATCTGCCGGTGCTCAACGCCTCGGTGCGCATCGTCCACAAGGAGGACGTGGCGCTGACCTACGCGCCGGAGCCGGCCTATTCGCTGGTGCTCTACATCAACCAGCCGGCCGATGCCGATGGCAATGCCAGGTTGCGGGCGCTGACGCGGGCGCTGATCGACGTGACGATCAAGCATGGCGGGCGCTTCTTCCTGCCCTACCAGCTGCACTATACGGCCAAGGAATTGCTGGCGTCCTATCCCGAATTGCCGGCCTTCCTGAAGGTAAAGCGGCACTATGACCCGGCGGAATTGTTTTCCTCGACCTTCTACCGTGCCATCAAGGCGCTGAGCGGGACGGTGTAGACGGCACGCAGGCCGTCCTACAGGCCCGTCGGCATCAGCCCAGCCAGCCAGTTCACGGAGCGCTTTGCCGCGTCGGCGGTTGCCGAGGCGGCGCGGCCGAGATCGGTCTTGACCACGGCGTAGCCGTTCTTCGTGCGGTAGAGCACGCCGGTTCCACCGTCGACCACCTGTTCATAGGCGACGGGTCGGGCAGCGGCCGCGTCCAGGGCCGTCGTGGGCGAACCGACCGGGACGCTCGGCCGATGGCTGAGTTCCGGCGGCAGCGGGCTTTCCGTCCTGACGGTCCGGCTGGCGGGCTTCAGTTCCGGGCCCGACGCGATCGCGGCCAGGTGCGAGGAGGACGCCGAGCCCTTCGCGCGGCAGATGCCGGACACGAGCGGATAATTGAAATTGCGCTCGTGCAGGATCTGGCTCTTCATCGCCGCTTCGCAATCGGCGATGGTCGACCACTTGGCCGGCGTCTCGCCGATATATTCGCACAGCTTGGCGTCGCAGTCGCAGCCGACAATGGTCATGGCGACAAGGGCGGTCTTGATCACGGTCTCGTCCCTTCGAGATGCCCCCCGGCAGCCCAGTCAGGCATGTCGCGCCTTCAGGCGACATGCGATCTTCCATTGCGCGCGAACAAGGCGGGATTTTGCCGCGATTGTGGAATGAGCATGACGGCTCGCCAATCCTGGCCAGGCGTGGCTGAAAAGCCTCAGTAGTCGTAGACGTGTTCGAGCCTGGCGCCGGCCTTGATCAGCGACGGCAGCACCAGATGCAGCTTGCGCACGGCCACGACCATGCCGGTGCGGCGCGTCGAGGGGTCCGCCGGCAGCGGATAGCTGAAAAGGATGCGCATGCCTTCGGGAATGGCGATCGAATCGGTCGACAGCACCGTTACCATGATCTCGTCATTGCCGCCGATCTCGACAAAGGAGACTCCCTTGTCGATCAGCCGCGGGATCATGTCGGTGAACACCTGGTAGCGCCTGGTGACGAAGACGGTGCCGTCCGCGCCGTAATCGCGTTCCAGCAAGGTGTCGGGCTCGTTGCGGGTGGCTTCGCCGACCGGCCCCCTGGCCCAGACATGGACATCGAGGAAGGCCGGGTCGGAGGTCGCGGCAAGCGCCTTGGTGATCAGGTCGGCATAGCCTTGCTTGATGGTGTCGGCGAGACCGAAGGCAAGCTTGCGTTCGCTGGTGCGGACGGAACTGTCACCAGGCGCCGGCTGCACCGCGAACAGCCCGGCGCGCTTCTCGGCATAAGGGAACTGGTACCACGGCACCTGATCGAGGAAAGAGGCATACTCCGCGGCCACCTTGGCCTGGTAGATGTCGGCCGCCGTGCGCTTGGCTGACGTCGCCTCGGTGATGCGACCGACCGTGTTCTCATAGGCCCATTGCAGGATATGCTCGATCGAATGGCTGGTGCCGATGATGACCAGCATCTGGTGGTTGGCGTAGTTGAACTTGTAGGGAGAACTGGCGCGGATCACCGTGGCATAGTCTTGCCAGAAGCGGCCGACGTAGGACCAATAGGGAAAGCCGCTCGGCTGGTCCTTGGCGACGAAACCGGCATATTCGCGCGCGGCGTAGACGATCGCCCATTCCGGGTAGGTGAGGAAGGTCGACTCCTCCGGCCGCTGGTAGCCGGGGATTTCGGCGCGCACCTTGTCGGCCAGTGCCTTGGGCGGCGCGCCGTCGGCAATGCCTGGCAGCGGCGTCCTGTCGAGCGCCGGTGTCGTCAGGAAGCCATAGGCCAGCCCGGCGATCGGGATCAGGATGACGATGACGATCAGCCAGAGGATCGCCTTGACGATGCGCTTTATCAAGCGGAACAGGAACATGGCCCGTCAGGCCGTGGCGAAGTGGTCGTAGATGCGCTTCGACAGCCAGAAGCCGATATAGACGGCGATGCCGCCAATGACGATGTGCGGCAGGTTGGCGAAGAAGCGGGCAGGGAATTCGATGTCGTTGAGGGAGCGGAAGCCGTTGATGAAGATACCGGCATCGAGGCAGCCTGAGCCGGTGATCAGCCCGAGCACGCCGTCGAACAGGTAGACCGAGCCGAACAGCTTGAAATAGAACACCGCCTGGCGATGCGAGATGAAGGCGGCGGCCAACGCCCAGACGCCGGAGAAGGCGTGCAGCAGGTCGTCGTACCATTGCAATGAGAACAGGCCGAACAGATTGCCGTCTGCATCGTTGAAGGCCGGAATGTAGCCGATGGCCACGACGCCGAAGAACAAGAACGCGTAGGCGACTGCAAGCTTCTGGATCAGCGTCATGAAGTATCCCCCTTCTACGAGCCCATTTGTAAACGCTACTCTGCCAGCCGCCTGACGCGGTTTTCTGCGCTTCCGCGTTCTACTGCACCGCAGCAGAACTGTGCTCACGGACCCAAAGGTCCGCTGTGCTTCGGTTCTCGAAAACCACGCCATCCGACTCGGCAGAGCGCGTTTTCAAACGGGCTCTGACGACGTCGAACGTTAGCTGATTTTGCCGCCGGTTGCAGCCCCAACCGGAAACACCGTAAAAATTGCGTGGGAGAGCCAAAAGACAGTCGGCGCCGGGATTTCTCCCAGCGCCTCCCTGTCAGATCAGGACACGGTCGCGGCAGCAACTTCCGTAAAGTCGTCGCGCCATGCCGGCCTTGATTTTGACGGTCCTGCCAGAAGCCACCCGAGAGCAGCATCCGTTCCAGACCACGCCGGTCTAGGCCCTTGCGGGCTTTTGCCCTGCGTGCCATCGAAGGTTTTTGCCGTCCTTCATGGCAGCATCGGTCCGCCGTCGGCGTTGGCACGCTTTCCGCGGCCCCGTAGGTCTCGGCTTCCGTCCCTTGAACAAGCAAGCCTGCTCTCGTTCCGGGCCGTACGGGCCTCAGGAAATCCGCCTTTCACTTCGCCTTTCGGCTTGATGATCGGTAGCCGCCTGAGATGGGTTCAATTTACGCCGGGTAAGGGGTTTGGGGAATGGCCGCGCCCCTGTGGATAGCGGGATTATCGGGGACCAATGCCAGAAACCAGGGAAGTTCAAGCGCGAACGCCTTAGACAGCCTGCCCCCGCGCTTTTTGGGCCGAAAGCGCCCTTGCTCCGCCGGCCGGTACGAGTTTGAATGCCGGCAAAGGATCGGGCATCCAGGTCCGGCGCCGGGGAGGGCGAAACTTGAAGGTCGGGGTGGTGCTCAATCCGATTGCCGGTGGCGGCCGGCTGAAACGGCATTGGCCTGACGTCGCCGCCGCGCTGAAAAAGCACTTCGGCGATTTCGAACTGCGCGAGACGCAGGCCGAAGGCGACGCTGAGCGGCTGGCGCTTGATCTCGCGGCAAACGGCTTCGACCTGGTGATCGCGGCCGGCGGCGACGGCACGGCGAGCGAGGTGGCCGACGGCTTGCTGCAGGCCCGTGAGGAGGGCGGCAGGACGACCGAGCTCGGCCTGCTGCCGTGCGGCACCGGCATCGATTTCGCGCGTGGCCTCGGCCTGCCGAAGGAGATCGGCGCGACGCTGGAACGGATTGCCGGGGCGAAGGCCAGGGCGGTCGATGCCGGCCGCATCTGCTATATCGACGACCATGGCGCGCTGGCCAGCCGCCACTTCATCAACATCGCCAGCCTTGGCCTGTCGGGCGCCACTGATCGCGCCGTCAATGCCGACAAGCGCAAGGGCAGGATGTCGGCCAAGGCGCTGTTCCTGTGGCGCACCGTGGTCGAGTTCATCCGCTACCGCTTCCAGGACGTGCGGATCACAGTCGACGACGGCACGCCGGTCGAGGCGCGCATGGCGCTGGTGGCGGTGGCCAATGGCAAATTCTTCGGCGGCGGCATGATGATCGCGCCCGATGCCGAACTGACCGATGGACGGTTCGACATCGTCATCCTGCGCGCGGCGGGCAAGCTGAAGCTGATCTGGGACATCCGCCTGCTCTATGGTGGGCGGCACCGCAACCATCCAGCGATCACCATCCTGCGCGGCAGGAAAGTGGTTGTCGAACCGCTCGGCGACGTCGAGAAGAATGGCGCGCTGGTCGACATAGACGGCGAGTCACCGGGGCGCATACCCGCCACCTTCGAGATCCTGCCTGGTGCGTTGCTGGTGAGATATTGAATCAAGGCACAGCCCGGCGGTGGAGCGTCTCAACGTCGTCATCCCAGGGCGAAGCAGGAGCGAAGCTCCGTCGCGGAGACACTGGGATCCATGCCGTGATATTGGCCGAAGAGTGCGGCGGAGCCGAAATCAGCACCGTTGCAGCGCCTTGATGTTACGGGATGGATCCTCGGGTCAAGCCCGAGGATGACGAAAGGAAGGGGTGTCTCCCGCCAATCGCCGAGCCATGCAGTCCGATCGAAACTCTCGCCCGAGAAACCGGTCGAGATGTTGCAGCTCTGATTCAAGTTGTTGCCGCTATGATTCTAGATGCTCGCCCAACATCTTGATTTTATTTGCTAGCTCATATTTCCAGCCTGGCCGGAAAGCCCGGCGCGCGCAGGTCGGTGCCGACGGTATCTTCAAGCAATTTGACGATCTGGGTCGACCAGGCATCGCCGCCATAAGCCGCCTTGCCTTGCTCGAAGATCGCGTTGACGCGCGACGCCAGATCGAGCGGCACGCCGGATTGTTCGGCCATGGTCAGCGCAAAGCCAAGGTCCTTCAGCGCAAGGTCCATGGTGAAGCCGATATCGTAGGAGCCGTTCAGCACCAACTGGCTTTCGGTCTCGTGGACGAAGCTGTTGCCTGAAGACGCGACGATGGCGTGGTAGGATTGCGCGAGGTCGAGCCCGCCTTGCTTGGCCAGCATCAGCGCCTCGCCGGCGGCGACCAGATGGATGAAGGCCAGCATGTTGGTGATAACCTTGATCACCGCCGCCGAGCCGATCGGGCCCATCAGGAACGACTTGGCGCACATCGCTTCGATGGCCGGGCGGTGACGCTCGTAGAGGGGGACGTCGCCGCCGACCAGCGCGGTGATCTTGCCGGCCGCCGCCAGATGCACACCGCCGGTGACCGGGCATTCCAGCGTCTCGATCCCCTTGGCCGAGGCGAGGGCGGCCAGCCGCAAAATCTCGTCGCGGCCGTTGGTCGACATCTCGATCCAGGTGCCGCCCCTGGGCAGCCCTTCCAGCAATCCGCCCGGGCCGCCCAGCACCGCCTCGCTGACTTTTGGTGAAGGCAGGCACGTGATGGCATTGCCGGCCCGCGCCGCGGCTTCGGCCGGGCTATTGGCGGCCGTCGCGCCGAGCGCGACAAGGCGCTCGACGGCGGCGGGGTCGCGGTCGACGACGGTGACGTCAAAGCCGTTGCGGATCAGGCTGGCGGCAAGGTTGCCGCCGAGATGGCCAAGGCCGATGAAGGCGTAGCTTTCGCTCACGGCATCAGCGGCGTCTGCATCATCTGCAGATGCAGGTCCTTGCCGGTGTAGGGATGGGCGTCGCAGACCGCCTCGTTCAGCTCGACGCCGAGGCCCGGCTCCTTCGACGGGATGACGTTGCCGTCCTGCCATTCGATCTTCTTCTTCAACAGCGTGGCGTGGAAACCGTCCCACTGCTTCAGCGATTCCAGGATCAGGAAGTTGGGCAGCGTCACCGCGAGCTGGATGTTGGCGGCACCGACGATCGGCCCGCAATAGCAGTGCGGCGCGACCTGGATGTGATAGGCCTCGGCCATGGCCGCGATCTTCTTGGTTTCCAGAATGCCGCCGGAGCGGCCGAGGTCCGGCTGCAGGATGGTGGCGGCGCGGTTCTCGATGACACGGGCGAATTCGGATTTGGTCGTCAGCCGCTCGCCGGTGGCGATCGGGATCGAAGTCGCGCGGGCGACCTGCGCCATCACTTCGGGCATGTCGGGCGGCACCGGCTCCTCGAACCACAGCGGATCATAAGGCTCGATGGCGCGCGCCATGCGCAGCGCGCCCGATGCCGTGAACTGGCCGTGCGTGCCGAACAGGATATCGGCGCGGGTGCCGACCGCCTCGCGGATCGCCTTGATCATGCGGGTCGAGACATCGATGTCCACGAGGCGCGGTTGGTGGCCGTCGAAGGCGGTGTAGGGGCCGGCCGGGTCGAGCTTGACGGCATTGAACCCCTGCTCGACATATTCGAGCGCGCAGGCCGCCGCCATCTCCGGGTCGTTGTAGACATTCCTGCCATCCGGCGCGTCCTCGGAATGGACGCTGCCGGTGTGCGGATAGAGATAGGTGTAGGAGCGCAGCGTCTCGTGAACTTGGCCGCCAAGGAGCTTGTAGGCCGGCTTGTTGGCTTCCTTGCCGACGATGTCCCAACAAGCCATTTCGAGTGCGGAAAAACAGCCCATGCCGGTCACGTCGGGGCGCTGGGTAAAGCCGGAGGAATAGGCGCGGCGGAAGAAGTTCTCGATGTCGTGCGGATCGTGGCCGATCAGATAGCGCTCGGCCATGTCCTCGACGAGCTTGGCCGTGACATGGGCGGAGAAGGTGGCGTTGTAGGCCTCGCCATAGCCGACCACGCCGCCATCGGTGGTGAGCTTGACGAAGATGAAATACTTGCCGCCGATGCCGGGTGGCGGGTTGCCGACAACCCAGGTCTTGACGTCGGTGATCTTCATGTGTGGTCCTCCAGAACCAGTTCGGCGCCCTTCCACCCGGTCATGACCGAGGCGGCGTTGGTGTTGCCGGTGATGTTGTCGGGAAAGATCGAGGCGTCGATGATGCGCAAGCCTTCGAGCCCGTGCACCGTGAGGCGCGGATCGACGACGGAGCGCGAGGGATCGGGTCCCATGCGGCAGGTCGAGACCGGGTGATAGACGGTGCCGGAGCGTTTCCTGAAATCGGTGATCAAGTCGGCGTCGGACCGGATCGACGGACCGGGCAGCACCTCTTCGGCGATGATCTCGGCCATGGCGGGCATCGAGGCGATCTTGCGCACGAATTTCACCGCCGACAGCATTTCCTCGACATCCGCATTGGTCGAATAGGCGTTGGCGACGATCTTGGGATAGTCGAGCGGATTGCTGGAGCGGATCATGATCTCGCCGCGGCTCGATGGCCGGCAGTTGGACAGGCCGATGGAGAAGCCCGGCCACGGATCCGGCGTCAGGATCGGCCGCTCGCCGTTCTTCGGGATGAGGGTCGAGAAGGCCTGGAAATAGAGCTGCATGTTGGGGCGCGAGAAGGCCGGATCGGTGCGGAAGAAGCCGCCGCCATGGTTCATCGACAGCGACAGCGGCCCGGAGCGGGTCAGGATGTACTGCATGCCGACCAAAAGCTTGCCCCACCAGGGACGCAGGATCTGGTTCAGCGTCGGCAGCTTGCCCTTGAAGGTGTAGTTGATGCCGACATGGTCCTGCAGATTGGCGCCGACATTCTCGTTGGCATGCACGACCGGGATGCCCAAGCCTTCAAGCAGCGCCGCCGGACCCACCCCGGAGAGCTGCATGAGCTGCGGCGAGTTGATCGAACCCGCGGACAGGATGATTTCGCGGCCGGCGCGGGCCGTCCTGGTCTGACCGTTCTGCAAATACTCGACGCCGACGGCGCGCTTGCCTTCGAACAGGACGCGGCTTGCCAGCGCGTTGGTCTCCACGCGCACATTGGCGCGCTTCATCGCCGGGCGCAGGAAGGCACGGGCGGCCGACATGCGGCGGCCGTTCTTGGTCGAGATCTGGTAGATGCCGACGCCTTCCTGGGCAGCACCATTGAAATCGGGGTTGAGCGGCAGGCCTGCCTGCTGGCCGGCGGTGAGATAGCGCTTCGTCAGCGGGTGGACGGCATCAGTGGTGTCGCTGATGTGCAGGGGACCGCCGCTGCCGCGCCATGCGTCGGCGCCGGCTTCATTGTCCTCGAGTGCCTTGAAGGCCGGCAACAGATCGTCATAGCCCCAGCCGGGATTGCCGGCGGCGCGCCAGTCATCGAAGTCTTCGCGGGCGCCGCGGATCCAGACCATGGCGTTGATCGAGCTTGACCCGCCAAGCAGCTTGCCGCGCGGCCAGTGGTCGACATTGCCGCCGAGGCCGGGATCCGGCTCGGTCTTGTAGTTCCAGTTCACCGTGGGATCGAAGAAGGTCTTGCCGTAGCCGAGCGGCATCTGCACGTAGAAGCGCCGGTCGCTGCCGCCGGCTTCCAGCACCAGCACCGAGAAGCGGCCCGAAGCCGACAGTTTGTCGGCCAGAACCGAGCCGGCCGAGCCGGAGCCGACGATGATGAAGTCATAGGTCTGCATGATGAAAATGGCGGCTCCGGAAATCTGGCGCAGCCTAGACGCCATGGGTTCGCCGCGTCGCCGCGCCTTCCGGCATCGGTTGTGAAAAAAGCGACTGGTATACCGGCCGGCTTTCGGGGAATGCCGACAATCGCGCTTGATATGCATGGGGTCGACGGACTATGCGGATAGCATCATTTCGGCATGATTTTCCGATAAGTCTGCAACTTTTCGGAATCATGCCCCTGGCCACTCCGCGCAAAGGCAGGAGAACCCATGCGTGTCCTGTCGGATGCTTTCATTCCCGAACTGCCGGGCTATTACAAAGGCAAGGTCCGCGAGAATTACGACCTGGCCGACGGCAGGCGTATCATCATCGCCACCGACCGTCTCAGCGCCTTCGACATCATCCTGACCTCGATCCCGTTCAAGGGAGAGATCCTCACCCGGACGGCGCGGTACTGGTTCGAGGAAACCGCCGACATCTGCCCGAACCATGTGCTGGAATATCCCGACCCCAACGTCGTCGTCGGCACAAGGCTCGACATACTGCCGGTCGAGATCGTCGTGCGCGGCTATCTGGCGGGGACCACCAGCACCTCGATCCTGACCCGCTACCGACGCGGCGAACGGGACATGTATGGAATGCGCCTGCCAGACGGCCTGCGCGACAATGAGAGGCTGGCCGAGCCGGTCATCACGCCGACCAGCAAGGCGGCCGACGGCGGCCATGACGAGCCGCTGTCCAGGGCCGAGATCCTGGAGCAGGGCCTGCTCACGCAGGAGCAGTGGGACACGGTTTCGGATTATGCCTTGAAGCTGTTCGCCCGCGGCCAGGCGCGCGCAGCCGAACGCGGCCTGATCCTGGCCGACACGAAATACGAATTCGGCACAGACAAGGACGGGGCGGTCATTCTCGCCGACGAAATCCACACGCCCGACAGCAGCCGGTACTGGATCGCGGCGAGCTACCAACAGGCGCTGGCTGATGGCACGCGGCCGGAGAGCTTCGACAAGGATTTCATCCGCTCATGGGTGACGGCGCGCTGCGATCCCTACAAGGACCCGATCCCGAGCATTCCGGACGAGATCGTCGAACAGGCCTCTGGGGTGTATGCCCAGGCTTACGAGGCGATCACCGGCAAGGCATTCGTTCCAGACATTTCCGGGCATACGGTTCTCGACCGCATCCGCGCCAACCTTGCACGTTATTTCTGAGAAGTGCGATCTCCAGGAACCGCGTTCCTCGGCGATTGGGAGAACCTTTCTGACACCGAAGCCGCTGAAAATCAGGCACAACCGGGCGAATGCCAGGCTAGCCTATGGCCTTGGGGCGAGGAAACAGCAGCCGCCGCGCGTTGACCTATTCCCGTAGCGGCGATACGGGATCGATGACCATCACTGCTTGAGGATTCTGCCCATGGTGCAGTACGCGGACGGACGGCCGATCGGAGACCTGACGCTGCGCACCCTGGCCATGCCTTCGGACGCCAATGCCGCAGGCGACATTTTCGGCGGCTGGGTGATGGCGCAGATGGATCTTGCCTGCGGCATCCGCGCCGCCGAGCGCGCCAGGGGCCGCGTGGTGACGGCGGCGGTCAAGGAAATGTCCTTCGCCAAGCCGATGAAGATCGGCGACACGCTGTGCATCTACACCCATGTCGAACGCGTCGGCCGCACCTCGATGACGCTCAAGGTCGAGGCCTGGGCGCAGCGCTATCTTTCCGACCTGATGGAAAAGGTGACGCACGCCGATTTCGTCATGGTGGCGCTCGACGGCGAGGGCAAGCCGAAGGCGGTTCCGGCCGAGAGCTGATTCGATACCCGCCAAGCCGGGGGCATTTGTAACATCGCCCGAGTGAAGCGATGCGTTCAGCGACATGCTGCCGTTGCCTTCCACGCGCAATTCTCCCGGACACCGGAGGAAGACAATGCGTCAACACCTGTTGAACGGCTGGCTTGCGGCGGCTCTCGTGGCCCTTGTCTGCCTGCTCGGTATAACCGCTTACGCCGAAGTCAAACAGGACCTTGGGCGCACCGCCTGCCTGCATGACACGACGGATGCGAAGCAGCGAACAGCGACGTGCACGATCTGCAGCCAGACGCCTTGCTTGGCGCGAAGGGCCTGACTGGCTGCCGTTGGAATGTGGGTTACCGTCGAGAGGGGGGCCGGGCGCGTCGGGCCGGCATCGAGCGCCATAGACTGTTTCCAAGTCGCCTTTAGGTCCAGTCGCTTTCAAGGAGCCGTGACTTCGCTTGGGCAGCTAGAGCCGCTCAGTGCAGGTCCCGAATCCCTTGCCGCGCATGGGCTTCAGGCGTGCATGTCGTCGAATCTGGCGCGTGCCGACTGGACACGCTGGGTGTTCTTGCGGGCCCATTCGCCGAGCGCGCCGACCGGCACCAGCAACTCGTGACCGAGCTCCGTCAGCTCGTAATCGACGCGCGGCGGAATGGTCGGAAATACCTTGCGCGTGACGAAGCCGTCGCGCTCCAGGCCGCGCAAGGTGGTGGTCAGCATCTTCTGGGAGATGCCGCCGACGGCGGCGCGCAATTCGTTGAAACGCAGCGGTCCGCCGCCCAGCTTGCCGACCACGAGCACGGTCCATTTGTCGCCGACGCGCTGCAGGATTTCCGACACGGCGCGGCAGTCCTCGGTGTTATGCGGGTGCCTCAGTAACAAAAACGTGCCTCCTTGCGCATCAAATTGTCAGTATCACATATAGCGCCGGTATCCAAACGATACCAAAAATTCCCGCAAGGAGAGCCCCTTATGTCCAAGCCCAAAATCGCCATTGTCATCGGTTCGACGCGCGCCGCCCGCTTCGCCGACGTGCCGACGCAGTGGATCGCCAAGATCGCCAAGGCACATGCCGACATCGATGTCGAAATTGTCGATCTGCGCGACTTTCCGCTGCCCTTCTTCGATGAGGTCGCGTCCTCCGCCTGGGCGCCGTCGCAGAACGAAGTCGCACAGCGCTGGCAGAAGAAGGTCGCCGGATTCGACGGCTTTATCTTCACCGCCGCCGAATACAATCACGGCCCGACGGCCGTGCTGAAGAATGCGATCGACTACGCCGCCAACGAGTGGAACAAGAAGCCGGCCGGCTTTGTCGGCTATGGCAGCGTCGGTGGCGCCCGCGCCGTCGAACAGCTTCGTCTCCACGCCGTCGAATTGCAGATGGCGCCGGTCAAGTCCGCAGTCCATATCGCCTGGGGCGATTTCCTGGCCGTGCGCCAGGGCGAGAAGAAGCTCGAAGATCTCGAGCACCTGAATCAGGCCGCCACCGCGCTGGTCAACGACGTCGCCTGGTGGGCCAAGGTGCTGAAGGCCGCCCGCGCCGCCGACGCCATCGCCGGAGAAGCCCAGGCGGCCTGATCCGCCGGATCGGATTGTCCTCCCAAGGGATACGGGGCGGCGCTTGCGTCGCCCTTTTTTCGCGTTCCTGCAAGGAGTTGCGGCTGCGCGAAAGATCTGCATGCAACGCCGCGCCGCCCCTCAGCGCCTCGCAAGCAGGTGAGGGTGCCGCAGACACAGCGCTCTTGCGAAGGCGCCCGTCCCGGGAGCCACGTGCTCGTCCTTTGCCCGAAGAGGGCGGCTCGACCGGCAAGGTCGTGCTGATGCCTCAGTTCCCGAAGGTGCTCGTCGGCAGACTGCCACCTCAAAGGGCGGTCGTCGGTCCAGGTCGGGTCGGCTCCGAATATCGAACGGCTCAAATACCCGCGATCGCGAAAAGCCAGGCCAGGATGTCGAACAACAGAAGGACCAGCGCAATCTGCAATGCCACCCGAAGCCGCTGGATAATGCGCCAGTTGCTGACCATGTCCGCCTTGATGCGAAGGGCGAGCGCGCGCTGCATGGCCGACATGTTTGCCGGCCTGTCGCCGTCGACATATTGATGGAGCAGCTCTTCTGGGTCGAAGCGGAACGTGTATTTGTGGTAGGGCCAAAGCAAGAAGACGATCAGCCCGCCGATGGCGAACAGCAGAACCACCGCGATCCAGTCCCAAAGCCCAAGCCCGTCGGAAAGCGCCCTTCCGCCAAGCAGCGAGTTGGCGAACGCAGTGGCGAAGATGAGGCTGCCGGCGCGGGCGTTCATGTTCTCGACGAGGTTCTGCTGGTGATTGAGGCCTCTCACCGCCTCCTGATAAATGAAGGCAAGGCGGGGATCGCCGTCGGCAAGGTCGCTCGCGACTGCTGTGTTGTTGTCTGCTCTACTGGCAGATTCGTTCATAAGGGTGCTCTATAGCGCGCCAGTGCTGCGTCGTCCTAACTCAAATCTCTTGCCGCCAAAACGTTGGCCGTACAGGACAGCTCCTCGACTCTTCCACCGGCCTCCATTTATGGGCCGACTGTTTTTGACGGCACTCTGGCGGAGATCTTTGATCTCGAGGATCAGATCGCCTCAAACATAGTCGGCGCAATCACGCCGAAGGTCGAGGAGGCTGAAATCGAACGTGCCAAGCGCAAACCGAGATCTTTGCGCTCGCAGCCGAACTGCGCGAGCGCGATGGCAAGTCATGCCTTGGCGAGACAGCTTTCTGAAGCGGAGAAGATGCGCGCCTGCGCGAACTCGATCCCACATTGCGGCTTTCGGACCTCGCGGAGGTGCTGCCCCGTTTCAACGGGTGGAAGACCGTGACAACTATATCGAGGGCCTTCGGAAGGCGGACTTGCCAGAATAGCGCAAAAGCCGGTCCGTCATGCCATGGCCGAAACTCGATGCTCAGATATCCGCTTTCGCGGTCACGCGCCGCTAGACAAGCCGGCAATGGTTGGCGGGCTCGCTGCGAGCTTTCCCAGCCATTCCACAAGTCGCCATGGTTGGACCGCCATATCGGCGGGGCTGCCATCTGGCCCCGCCGGTCCGCCCTGATATATCCGGCTGCGATCCGTCACATGAGGGGCCTCGTGAAGTCATCCAGCCTGGCAGGCGCCGTTTCTCCCATGATCCCGGTGCTTGTCTGCGCGCTTGGCATCTTCCTGCTGTCGGGGATGGACGCGGCGATGAAGGTCCTGGTCCTTGCCGTCGGCGTCTACAACACGGTGCTGTGGCGCAGCATGCTCGCGACCGTGGTTGCCGGCGCCGGCTGGTCGGCGGGACCGCGCACGCTGCCCACGCCTTCCGTGCTCAGGCTGCATGCGCTGCGTGCCGCGGTCGTCGGCTTTGTCCTGCTGTCCTTCTTCTGGGGGCTTGCCCGGCTGCCGCTGGCGGAGGCGATCGGGCTCAGTTTCGTGGCGCCGCTGTTCGCCCTGCTGCTGGCGGCGTTGCTGCTCGGCGAACGCATACAGCGTCAGGCGATCTGGGCTTCGCTGGCCGGCATTGCGGGCGTCGCAATCATCGTCGGTGGACAGTTCGGGCAGACAAGCCATGCCAGGGATGCCTTGCTCGGCACGGCGGCGGTGCTGGTGTCGACGGTGTTCTATGCCTACAATCTGATCCTTGCGCGGCAGCAGGCGCTGGTGGCCAAGCCGATCGAGATCATGCTGTTCCAGAACCTTTGCGTGGCGGTCTTCCTTGGTCTCGCGTCACCCTGGCTGGCCATTACCCTGCCGCGCGAGCTCTGGCTTCCGCTCGCCGGCGTGACGGCGCTGTCGCTCGCCGGCCAATTCCTGATGAGCTGGGCCTATGCGCGGGCGGAAGCGCAGTATCTGATCCCGACGGAATACTCCGCCTTCATCTGGGCGATCGCACTTGGCTTCCTCTTCTTCGACGAGGCGGTGACCTGGACCACGCTGGCGGGAGCGGGTCTCATCGTCACCAGTTGCCTGATCGCGGCACGCTCAAATCCCAGGCTTGCCGAGCCGATCGAAGCCGCTCTCTGATGGCCTAAGCTTCCCGCCCACCATGCGCCGAGGAGGGAGGCTGATGGGCTCGGACGGGTAGCCGTCATCCAAGTAGATCATTCATCTAAGTAGATCCTTTGCAATTTCTAGTTTATACACCATTTTACTAAATATCTTTGCTTAAGCGCCGCTCTTTTCCCGGACAATAAGTATATGTCTTCCGAAAGATCGATGTTATGGTGGATTGTGTAATGATTCCCCGGAACGAAATCGTTCCTTTCAGCATTGATCCGACGTGGCCATCCGGAAGTCCGTAAGCGAACGGTTCGAGGCGGCCATGCCTCACGAGGAGGATGTATCCGATGAGCTTCTTCGTCAACGCCGTGGGTGTTCCTCTTCCCTATAGCGGTACGTCCAACCACTGGTTCTCGGCGCCTGGGGCCGGGCCCGACTTGTATGGCAGCGCGGGAAATGACTCGTTTTACGGAGCGGGCAATCTCAACGTCACCATGCATGGCGGCACGGGCGATGACATCTATTACCTCTATGGGGCGGGCAACAAGGTGGCCGAGGGCGCCGGGGCAGGCATCGACACGATCAGCACGTGGATGAGCTACAAGCTCCCCGCCAATGTCGAGAACCTCATCGTCACAAACCCCAACAACTACGCTTTTGGAAACGGCTTGGACAACATCATCACCGCCAAGGCCGGGCACCAGACGATCGACGGCGGCGCGGGAAACGACGTGCTGATCGACGGCGGCGGCGGTTACGACACGTTCGTCATCTCGAAAGGCAATGGCAGCGACCTGATCGCCAATTTTTCCGCCACCGACACCGTCCGCCTCAATGGCTATGGTTTCACGTCGTTCGATGCCGTTCACTCGAACCTGATCCAGGCGGGATCGAACGTGCTGCTGAACCTCGGATCCGGCGAGATCCTCGAGTTCAAGGACACGACCATCGACAAGCTGCAGCCCAACCAGTTCGAATTGCCGATCGACATGTCCGGCATGAAGCTGTCCTTCAGCGACGATTTCAACGCGCTCAATCTTCATAACGCCCAGGGCGGCACGTGGGATACCAACTTCTCATGGGGAGCGCCGAACGGCAGCACATTGACCAGCAATGGCGAGCTGCAATGGTACATCGACGCCAATTACGGGCCGACGAGTTCCGTCCACCCGTTCAGCGTGAATAACGGCGTGCTCACCATCACCGCCGCGCAGGCACCGGCCGACATCAAGCCCCTGATCAACAACTACGAATACACGTCAGGTATCCTCAATACGCACAGCACCTTCTCACAAACCTACGGCTATTTCGAAATGCGCGCCGACCTGCCCGAGAACGCCGGCGCCTGGCCCGCCTTCTGGCTGCTGCCGGCAGACGGCTCGTGGCCGCCGGAACTGGATGTGGTCGAGACGCGCGGGCAGGACCCGAACTCGTTGATCATGACGGCGCATTCGAATGAAACGGGAACCCACACCAAGGTGACGTCGACGGTAAACACCATGGATACCGCCGGCTTCCACACCTATGGGCTGCTGTGGACGCCGGACAAGCTCGTCTGGACTTATGACGGTGTCCAGGTCGCGGAAGCGGCGACGCCATCCGATATGCACAAGCCCATGTACATGCTGGCCGATCTCGCGGTCGGCGGTCTTGCCGGCGCGCCTCCCGATCATCTGGCGACGCCTGCCGAGATGAAGATCGACTATATCCGCGCCTATACGCTGGACAACGCGCCGGCGAGCGCTTTGCACACCACCACCAGCACCGCCACGCATAGCATCGCCAGCAGCACGCTGCACGGCGGTTCCGAATTCGGGGGCCACGCGTAAGGGCCGGGATCATGCAGCGGCGGGAAATGCGGAAATGACTGGACCGTCCGGCCTGCGTCCGGTCTTCCTGCGCGCTATCGCCGATGTCGGCGTTTTCTCGCTGCTGATCAACATCCTGCTGTTGGTGATTCCGCTCTACCTGCTGCAGGTGTATGACCGCGTGCTGCCGTCCTCCAGCGTCGAGACGCTTGTCTATCTGTCAGCTATCGCGGTGCTCGCGCTCGCCTTCCTCGGGCTGCTGGACGCGATCCGCGCCGTCTACACGCAGCGCGTCGCGGCGACCGTCGACCGCAAGCTGGGTGCCAGCACCTTCGCCGTTTCGCTCGGCGCGAGATATGCCGGCGGCCTGTCGCCGCTGCGCGATCTCGCTTCGGTCTGCGCCTTCATCAGGTCACGCGGCGTGGCGGTGCTGTTCGACCTGCCTTTCGCCCCTGTCTTCCTCGCCTTGCTCTATCTCATCCATCCGGTGCTGTTCTGGGTAACGGTCGCCGGCGCGGTGCTTCTGCTATTCCTCGTCGTGGCCAACCAGCTTGCGATCGGCAGGAACGATGCCTTGTCCGCGGAGTGTTCGGCGTTGGCCAGCCAGGCGGAACAGGCCTTTGCCCGCAATGCCGAGACGCTGCGCGCCATGGGCATGGTGCGGAATGCCTCCCTGGTCTGGGGACGGCACGTGGCGGCGGCGCTCACTTTCCATGACCGTTCCTCGAGCGCCAACGCGATCTTCAGCGGCGCCTCGCGGGCGCTGCGCATGATGCTGCAACTGGCGATCCTCGGCGCCGGCGCATGGCTGGTGCTGCAGGGGCAGATGACGGCCGGCATGATCTTCGCCTCCTCGCTTGTGTCGTCGCGCGCGCTGCAGCCGCTCGACCAGCTGATCGGCGCCTGGCGGCAGATCGCCGACGCGCGGCGGGCGTGGACGCGGCTGGAAAAAGCGCTCGCAATGCGTCCGGCCGAGCCGCGAAAACTGATCCTGCCCGATCCGGCCGGCGCGATTTCCGTGCAGGACGTCTTCTTCATGGCGCCGAACGCCCAACCCGGCACGGAACCCATCCTCAAGCGGCTCAACTTTGCGATCGGCGCGGGCGAAGCGCTGGCCATCGTCGGCCCGAGCGGGGCCGGCAAATCGACACTGGCGCGGTTGCTCGTGGGGGCCGCCCAACCGACCGGCGGCTCAATCAGGATCGACGGCGCCGACCTCAGGACCTGGGACGAGAGCCAGCTTGGAAAGCATGTCGGCTACCTCGCGCAGGAGGTTGAGCTCTTTCCTGGATCGATCGCGCAAAACGTCGCCCGCTTCGACCCGCAAGCGGACGACGCCGCAATCGTCGAGGCGGCAAGGCGCGCCCAGGTGCACGAGCTGATCCTGGCGCAGCGCGACGGCTACCAGACCATGATCGGCCCGTCGGACAGGGCGCTGTCGGGGGGCGAGCGCCAGCGAATCGGCCTGGCGCGCGCCTTCTACGGCAATCCGCGGCTCCTAGTGCTCGACGAGCCCAGCTCCCATCTCGACGGCAGCGGCGAGGCCGCGCTCGAGGCGGTGCTTTCGGCCGCGCGGGCGGCGGGCGTCACGGTCATCGTGATCACCCATCGCCCTTCGATCGCCGCCGCTTGCGACCGCGTGATGCTTTTGCGCGCCGGCATGGTCGAAGCCTTCGGCCCTGCCGACGAGGTGCTGCGGCGCTCGGTGATCGGCAAGGCCCCCCAGCAGAGCACGGTGGTGACCGGGTCATTCGTCCCGACAATCCGCGCGGGTGGCAGTTTCGGATCGTGAGATGACGACACAGAGCCTCGCCTGGGACAGCCAGCCGCGCACCGACATAAGACGCGTGGCCCTGACCGGCTACGTCGCCATAGCGGTGCTGGCGGGCGGCTTCGGCTATTGGGCCGTCAGCGCTCCCTTGTCGGGAGCGGTGATCACGCAAGGCACGATCTCGGCGACCGGCGGAAACATCCGCATCCAGCATCGCGAGGGCGGGATCATCAGGGAATTACCGGTCCATGAAGGCGATCGCGTGCAACAGGGCCAGAACCTGGTCGTGCTGGACCCAACGGCCGCGCAGGCCGAGCTCAACCGGCTGGTGAGGCAGTCGATCGCGCTCAGGGCAAGTGCGGCGCGGCTGGAGGCGGAACGCGACGGATTGGACAGGATGGCGCCCATCACCGAAGCGGCGCCGGCACCTTTCCAGCACGATTTCGAGATCCTGGTTCGCGAACAGCAAAAGGAATTCGACGCCAGGCTGGCCCGGTTCCGGTCGGAAAAATCGATCCTGGCACAACGCGTCGCCATGCATCGGCAGTCGGTGGTGGGGTTGCAGGCCCAGCAACAGGCCATTCAGCAGCAAGCCGACGTCGTGAAGAACGAACTCGGCATCAAGACCGGCCTGCTGGACAAGGGCCTCACCAACCGCACCGAGTACTCCCAGCTATTGCGCAGCGAGGCCGATCTCGTCGGGCAGGCCGGGGCGTTGGAGGCCAATCTGGCGACGGCCAACACCCAGATCGTCGAGGCCCAGGAGCAGATCGAGCGCCAGACCACGCAACGCGTCGAGGAGGCGCTGACGAAGCTGGACGACGTTCGCTCCAATCTGGCCGACGTCGAGGAGCAGACCAGGGCGGCGGAGGCGGTGCTGCGGCGCACGACGATCAAGGCGCCGGCGCCAGGCATCGTGGTGTCGTCGGCCTATAATTCCAAGGGAAGCGTGATCGCCCCGGGCGAAAAGATCATGGAGATCCTGCCCACGGCATCGGGCCTCGTCGTCGATGCAAGGCTGCGGCCGAAAGACCTCGATCAGGTCCGCGTCGGCCAGCCGGCGAAACTGCGGCTATCGGCCTTGAATGCGCGGCTCACTCCCGAGGTCTCAGCCACGGTGGCGCAAATCTCAGCGGACCGGCTCATCGACGAGGCAACGCATGAGCCCTATTTCCGCGCCAAGCTGAGGATCGCGGCCGACCTTCCGTCCGGCGTAAAGCCCGAGCAGCTTTATCCCGGAACGCCGGTCGAGGCGTTCATCAACACCGGTGACCGGACTTTCCTGGAGTATCTGGCGCGTCCGATGCTCGATTCCTTCGCCCGCGCCTTCACCGAGCGGTAGAGATCGCGGTCCGCGCAATATATTGGCCGCCGTCGAGGGCCGCCGGGCCGAACCATGCATATGCCGTCAGCGCACCATCTCGCGGTGACCGCTGGGCAGGCGGGTGGCGATCAGCTTGTCGATGCGGCGGCCATCGAGGTCGACGACCTCGAAACGCCAGCCTTGCGCGTCGACACATTCGCCGGTCGCCGGCAGATGGTGCATGTGCGACAGCACATAGCCGGCGACGGTCTCGTAGTCGCGGTTCTCCGGCAGGTCGATGCCGAGCACCTCGGCCATCTCGTCGGCCTGCATGTAGCCGGCGAGAAGCCATGAGCCGTCGTCGCGCTGGACGGCGTTTTCTTCCTCGCCGGCCTCGAGATCCGAGCGGAAGACGCCGGTGATGGCTTCTAGGATGTCGGCGGGGGTGACGATGCCTTCGAAGTGGCCGTATTCGTCATGCACCAGCGCCATCGGCACGTCGCTCTCCTTCAGCTTCTGCAACACATCAAGCGCATCGGCCTGATCGTGCACGATCGGTGCCGCGCGCACATATTTGCGCGGGTCGAGCGCGCGGCCGCCGAGCAGTGCGGCCAGCACGTCGCGCGTCTGGATGACGCCGATCATGGCGTCCACCCCGCCGTCGCCGGCGGGCAGGCGCGAATGCTGGGTGTCCATCAGAAGCTTGCGGATCGTGGCGTCATCGGACTGCAGGTTGATCCAGTCGACATCGGTGCGCGGTGACATGACGGCGCGCACGGCGCGGTCGCCAAGCCGCATGACGCCGGCGATCATGCGCCGCTCGTCGGATTCGATGGTGCCGTGATGCTCGGCCTCGGCGACCAGCATCTTGATCTCCTCGTCGGTGACCTTTTCCTCGCTTTCGCCGCGCTGGCCGAGCAGCCAGAGCACGGCACGGCCCGAAATATCGAGCAGGAAGACCAGAGGGGCCGAGATGGTGGCCAGGATGGTCATTGCCGGCGCCGCCCGTGCCGCGACCCGCTCGGGATCGCGCAACGCGATCTGCTTGGGCACGAGTTCGCCGACAATCAGCGAGGCATAGGTGATGATGGCCACGACGATGCCGACGCCGAGCGGGTCGGCTATGTTCTCGCGGATGCCTGCCGTAGCCAGATATTGCGCCAGTCTCTGGCCGAGCGTGGCGCCGGAAAAGGCACCCGAGAGCACGCCGACCAGCGTGATGCCGATCTGCACGGAGGACAGGAATTTGCCGGGATTGGAGCCAAGCGCCAAAGCGCGGCCGGCACCCTTGACGTTGCGGTCGATCATCGCCTTCAGGCGAGCCGGCCGTGATGAGACGATGGCGAGTTCGGACATCGACAGAAGGCCGTTCACGCAGATGAGGACGACCACGGTGGCGATTTCAACGTATAGCATGAGGGCTCAATAGCATTGCCGCACGGCTTTCGAAAATAGTCGGCGGCCATTTTAGAAAGATGACAGCGGATGCGGGTGGATTAGACAGCATCCCAGGGCGCCGCGCCTTCGAGCGGAAGAACCTGGCGATCGAGGCGCTGGCGATCAAGCCGGTCATCGACAAGGTCTTCGGTTTCGACGAGGTGCCGCGGGCCTTCGGGCACCTGGAGAAGGGGCCATTCGGCAAGATCGTCATCTCCACGACCTGACCTGCCGTTACGGCAACTGCTTCAGCACGCCGACGATCGCCTTGCCGTCGGTGAAATAAGGGTCGCCGCCGCCATTGCGGCCGCTCCGGGTGGGGCCGATGCCGGCAAGACCGCTGGTCGAGGCCAACAGGCCGGCGGCATTGAGATCGCCGATCATAAAGTCGCGCTCGGCATCGAGGTCGGGACCGATGTGATGAGTGATGGCGCCCGTGTCATGGCTCAGACCGACGCCGCGATCGAAGCTGGCGGCACCCAGCCAGAGCGGCCTGCCATCGTCGCCAACCATATCCGTTCGCCAAAAACGGACGTGATGGCGCCGGTCGGCACTGTCGCCGACCGGCTTTTCGAAAGCGAGTTCCTGGGCGCGGCCTTCGAACAGCAGACGGCTTATCGGTGCGTCGGGATAGGGGCGGGAAAACAGTACACTTTCGCCGATGTCGATGGCGGTTCTCAAGGTGACGGCGTCGGCGGTGTCCCAGCCGGCGACGGCGAAAGCGTGCACCAGCTCCTTCTCCGTGCCGATCAGGCCGACATTGATGGGGTCGCCGGGAATGCCTTGCGACGTGTGGGTGACCATCTCGAAATGCCGATCGCGAAAGCCGCGATCACGGAATGTCCAGAATTCCGGCGCCGCGACATAGGCGAGCGCCAGATAGCCGCCCAGCACGGCCACTACCCAGATCGCAATGCGTCGCTGGAGGCTTCGTTGGCTCATAAAGGCGGCTCGATCCGAGCGCTATCTGTTGCCTGACGGTTCCCTGGAAATCAATGGCCAGAGATGAGCAGACGGTTTATCGTCAGCCATCATTTTTTCGTGGGGGCGGGAATGAAACGGAAGCCGACGGGCCCGAGAACGATGGCGTTGACCGCGGATCTTGTCGCCCGGGTCGAGCGCGTCGAACTGGATCCCGGGCCTGAGCCTGGAACGGCCGAGCACACCAACGCGGAGTTCGATGAGTTGGTCGCTCGACTGCTTGCCGAATATCGGCCCGAAATGCTGTGGGTCTTCGCCTATGGTTCGTTGATCTGGAATCCCGAATTCGTTCCTGTCGAGCAGCGCCCGGCGACGGCGCCTGGATGGCACCGTTCGTTCTGCCTGAAGCTGACGCGTTGGCGGGGCACGCGCGAATTGCCTGCCCTGATGCTGGCGCTGGACCGCGGCGGCAGCTGCAACGGGATCGTCTACCGGCTTCCCGATGAAGATCATTTCGGGCAGCTCGGCCAGCTGATGCGCCGGGAAATCGATGCCAACCCACCAACCAACGTGCCCTGCTGGATCAAGGTCAAGACCAAGGAGGGTCCGCTGCGCGCTCTGGCTTTCGTCGCCGCGCCGGGTGGCAAGGCCTATGCCGGACGGTTGCCGTTGGAGCAGGTTGCGGACACGCTGGCGCGAGCCGCCGGACACTGGGGGTCGTCGGCGCAGTATCTGTTCCGGACCGTCAGCAAGCTGGAAGAAAGCGGTATTCGGGACAAGAATCTCTGGCGCATCCAGGATCTCGTGGCTCGGCAAATTATCGCGTCCACCGGTGACAAATGATCTTTTCCTACCGGCAGGCGCGGTAACCGTTCCTGCGGTTCTTGATGTCGAAATGGAAATGGTTGCGGTGGTCGTAATTGTAGCCGGGGCCGAGCACGGTGGTGAAATACTGGCAGCCGTCGGCGCGCACATTGTTGAGGAAGCCGCGGGTGCGGAAGGCGAACAGGCCGGGTTTGCGCACGTCGATGTCGTCGCCATTGTTGAGTTCGATGCTCATGACATCGAGCGCGTTGCCCTTGCCGTGCTCCGACAGCACGCCTTCGCCGGCAATGTTGCGGCAGGAGTAGCTTGAGCCCTGGTGGATGGTCCTGACGCCGGAGAAATAGCGCCAGCGGGCGGAGGGAACGAGTTCGTTCTTGGTCCAGGCGGCGAAGGTGGCGGCCATGTCGCAGGTCAGGGTCGCGGCGGGTTTCATCTCGATGCTGCCGATAGCCGTGACCTTGACCGGATAGTCGATGCCGCACTGGCCCTCATGGATCGGTGCCAGATCGGTGTAGGCGACATCGAGGCGCTTCAGCTGCTGGCGGCAATCGGTTTCGCTGGCTGGAATCTGCTCCACCGGCGACATCGGCTCGTCCATGCGCGGATAGGCGGCCTGCGTCATGTAGGGATTGGACGGAACAAGCTTCTGCATGCCCTGATATTGCGGCACGGCCGCGGTCTGCGAGCCGACATCGACGGCAGGCTGCAGCGACAGCACGCTGCCGGTGTTGCAGGCGGAAACCGTGGCCAATGCAAGACCGGCGGCCATAAGCGCCGCAGGTTTCAGTTGGTGTGCGGCGGCGAGGAAAACGGCGCGAAATTTGCCGGCCATTGGCGGAATCCTACTTCTGGATATCCGGCATTTTAACGATCAAGGGTAAAGGAAAACTCAGCGTCCGCGTTCATGCCTGCGGCGGAATTGCGGCGGCGATCCTGCGTCAACCGCGTTTATTGGCAGAACGTGCCGCCATGCCGCCGGGGCTCAAGGTCGAGATGGAAGTGCAGCGCGTGGTCGGCGTCGGCGCCTGGGCCGAGCACGGTCTTGAACGGGCCGCAGGCGGCCTTGCGTACGGCGTCGAGGAATTTGCCGTCTTTTTCCGGCGGCGCCGGCCCGACCTCGATCGTCCTGCCATCGGACAGCGTAAAGCTGGCAATGTCGAGCGCGTTGCCGAAAGCATGTTCCGACAGTTTGCGTGTGCCATTGCGCGGCCGGCAGACGAAGGCCGACGCCTGGCCGATCGATTTCAGGTCAGCGCCGAATTCGGCTTTAGCCGCCGGCTGGATGACGTTGGCGGCAAAACGCGCCGCCGCCTCGGCCATCGTGCAGTTGAGCTCGGTGCCCGGAGCAATCGCGATCGATTTGCCAAGCGACTTCAGCACGATGGGGTAGGGGATCGAGCAGCCGATTTCGGGGTTGCTTTCGGCCTTGTGCTCCTCGAATTCGACCCCGAGTGTCTTCAGGCGCTCGCGGCAGGCGACTTCCTCAGCCGGCATCTTGTCGGCGGGAAGATCGGCCGAGCGTGGATCGGGCAGCATCTTCTCCTCGTCACCTGCTTCCGCCGGCTTTGGCGTTGGCTGCGGGGCGACGGCCGGCGGTTGAGGTTCGGGCGTCGTAGTGGCGGGCTTTGGCGTCGGCGTCGGCGCCACGGCAGGCGGCTCCGGCTCGCTTTCGGTTTCGGCTGGTGGTTCCGGTGGTTTCGGGCTTTTCTGATGGGACTCTTCGTCGCTGGGTAGATCGGGGTCCTTGGGCGGGTTGGGCGCCGCGCCGCTCTTTGGATTTTCAGCGTTCTGATCTTGCGACTTTGGGGTGTCCACTTTCTGAGTGTCCACCGGGCGTGGCTCGGGCACCGGAACATCGGGGGACGGCCGAGCATCCTGCGTTGCCGGCGGTGCCGGATTGGGCGCGAGATGCTGCCTGGTTCGCGCTCTCGACTGCCGCTTGCCGCGCGGTTTCAGCGGCTGATCGGCCCGCTGTGTCAGCGGCTGCTCCACGCGCGGGCTCAGCGGCCTATGGTGTTTGTTACGATGTCTGGCGTCGGCCGGCATGACCAGCAGAGCCGTGACGGCCAAGGCCAATGCAATCCTGTACCCTCGGGAAAAGCTCAGCTTTGCCATCATCCACAAAACGGCGCCAGTCGGCCGAAGTTGCCTGGACAGGCGCTTAGACCCGATCACAATCGGTTACCTCCGCGTTACGCGCCGATCGCTTCCAGCCCCTCTTCCAGCCAGTCGGCGAGCAGCGGCATGCCGAGCAGGTATTTCGCCGTGCGCTTGTTGGCGCGCTCGCGCGCCGCGGTTACGGCATCGGTCCATTCCGAGGGGTCGTAGTCGCCGCGGCCGACCCAGGCCAGCGCGATCAGCTCGGCGGCCTCGTCGATATTGAGGTCGTTGATCAGCTCGCGCAGCTCTTCCTCGGTGAGGTTCTCCGAGCTTTCCTCGGCAAGGCCGTCATGGTGGTGGTTGTCATGCGTGTCGCCGTCGAACTCGACCTCGTGTTCGGCGCCGTCGGCATAGTCCTCGTTGACGGCCGCGCTCAGCGCCTTGGCCTTGAGGATGAACAGCCGCACGGTATCGGGGCCGATCGTGAGATCCCAGTCCTTTTCCAGCCGTCGCTGCACGGGCCCTCTCCGTCAGTCGTTTGCCGGATGATACCGGATTTGCGGCATCCGTCACCTCATGTTCTCCAGGCGATCTTTTTCCGGGATGAAACGCGGACCGCTTGGCGTTAGTGTTGCATTGTCACACCCTCAGGAGGTTTCCATGCATAAAAGAGTGCTGATCCAGGCGGCGAGCGCGCTTATCGCTCTGCAGTTCCTTGCCGTTCCGGCGTTCGCCGCGGGCAGCAGTGGTGGTAGCGACCAGACCGTCACCCAGTGCAAGAAAGGCGAGGTCTGGGACAAGAAGAAGCAGAAATGCGTACCGCCGAAGGAAGGCATGCTGGACGACGACAGCATCTACGATGCAGGACATGCGCTGGCGATGGCCGGCCGCTATGACGAGGCGATCTCGGTTCTCGTTCTTGCCGCCAACAAGCAGGATCCGCGCATCCTCAACTATCTCGGCTATTCGCACCGCCATTCCGGCCGCGTCACCGTCGGCCTCGGCTATTACGAGGAAGCGCTGCGCATCGATCCCGATTACACGCTGGTGCGCGAATATCTCGGCGAGGCGCATCTGCAGATCGGCGATCTGGCCGGCGCCCAGCAGCAGCTGATGGAAATCGAAAAGCGCACCGGCAAGGGTTCGCGCGAATACGGCATGCTGTCCGAGCAGATCGACCATTTCATGAGGAGCTGATCGGGCCCTCCTGATGTCTCAAAGCGGCTGCGAGCGATCGCGGCCGTTTTTGTTCGGCTCCGTCCCACGGCCGCCCCTGCTACAAAAGAAGGGATGATTTTTACAAAACCGATTTTTGGGCGTGAAAAGCCCGCAAAGATTGCTATATTCAAGGAAATTGCGGTGAAACGGTTCCGTTAGCCCGAGGCTGCCGGACCGTTTTCTTTTTGTACCCCAACGACAAGGCTTCCCCCGAAATGCGGGGGCGGCAGCAGGAAAGGTCAGGCACTATGAACAAGGTCCCGATGACAGGCGAGGGGTTCGCGTCATTGAAGGAAGAACTGCGTTGGCGCCAGCAGGAAGAGCGGCCTCGCATTATCGAGGCGATCTCCGAGGCGCGCTCGCATGGCGACCTGTCCGAAAATGCCGAATACCATGCCGCCAAAGAGGCGCAGAGCCTCAATGAAGGCCGCGTCAACGAGCTCGAGGATTATATCGCGCGCGCCGAGGTGATCGACGTGACCAAGCTTAGCGGCGAAAAGGTCAAGTTCGGCGCCACCGTGGTGCTGGTCGACGAGGACACCGAGGAGAAGAAGACCTACCAGATCGTCGGCGACCAGGAAGCCGACGTGAAATCCGGCCGCATCTCGATCTCCTCGCCCATCGCGCGCGCGCTCATCGGCAAGGAAGTCGGCGACGCCATCGAGGTGAATGCGCCGGGCGGCGCCAGGGGTTACGAGATCGTCCAGGTGCAGTTCATCTGAGAGCGTCGGCTGGGCGCAGCTCCGCGCTGACAGGTGCTATTCGCGCGAGGTTGGCGCCGCCCCTGCCGGCAGGCAGATGAGGGGCAGCGCCAACCCTGCCAATCGTTCGATCGAAAATTCAGTCTTTCCCGGTAGTTGTCCGCCTAAGCTCTAAAAGTCGTTCAGCTTCCGCCATCACTTCCGAGGGCGTCACGCGCCTGTCACCAGGCGCCAGCAACGTCGACGCATACGGCCCGCGCGGTCCGGTCAAACCCGGCTCCGTCGCCAGGAACACGGCGACCGTCGGCAGGCCGAAGGCGCTGGCGAGATGGGTCAGCCCGGTATCGGCGCCGATGACCAGGGTCGAGCGGCCGAGGATGGCGGCGATGGCGTCCAGCGGCGACTTTGGCACCGCGACCGTGGCTGGCACGGCCTTGGCGATCGCTTCGGCCACCACCTTCTCCCGTTCGTTCGACCAGGTTGTGACCGGAATCATGCCGCGCTCGACCAGCAGGCGGGCGGTTCCGATCCAGTCCTCGACCGGCCATTTCTTGTCCTCGCGGCTGGTGCCGTGCAGCAGGAACGCGGTCCTGCCGTCGATGCCGGCGATCATGCCCGTCGGCGCCACGATGCCGGAGTCGAGCGTCAAAAGGTCCGGCCGATAGCCGAGCGCCAGCCCGAACAGCCGCCGTGTCCGCTCGATGGCGTGCAGGTCGCGCGCCACCGCATAGGTGATATCATAGAACAGCGTCGCCGAGGGTTCGCGCACGCTCGACCGGTCGAAGCCGGCGATCGGCGCGCGCGCCTGGCGTGCCACCAGGGCAGACTTCAGCAGGCCTTGCGCATCGATGACGAGGTCGTAGCGGCATTCGCGCAAGGTTCGGCGCAAGGTCGCCGCCTCGCGCCAGGTGTTCGCGTCGAAGAGGTTCTTTCGCCAGCGCCTTATCGCCACAGTGTGGATGGTGCCGATAGCCGGATGCAGCGCGAGGATGCCGGCAAACGCCTCCTCCACGCACCAGTCGAAAGCGATATCGGGCCGTGCGCGGCAGGCATCCTGAAGTGCCGGAAAAGTGTGGATGACATCGCCCATCGACGAAGTCTTGACGATCAGTACCTTCATGCCGCGGCCGACACTTCCAGCAGGCGGTCCGCTGCCGCGGCGACCTGCGCGATCTCCAATGTCTTCAGACAGTTGAGATGACCGAGCGGACAGATTTTCCGGTGGCAGGGCGAGCAGGACAGGCCGAGCCAGACCAGTTCGCGATGCTCCGCCAGCGGCGGCGTGTTTTCAGGCGAGGTCGAGCCATAGACGGCCACGATGGATGTACCGACGGCGGCCGCGACATGCATCAGCCCGCTGTCGTTGGAGACCGCGAGCCTTGCCGCCGCTATCAGGTCGATGGCGTCCTCCAGCCGCGTCTGGCCGGCGAGGTCGACGACGCCGGGCGCAAGGGCTGCGATCTCCGCCGTCACGTCGCGGTCGTTCTTCGAACCAAACAGGGCGACCTCTAGGCCCTTGGCCATGAATTCGCGGGCAAGGCCGGCATAGCTCTCGCTTGGCCAGCGCTTGGCCGGGCCGAACTCGGCCCCGGGCATGAGGGCTACGAATTTCCGCGGCGCCAGGCCGAAACGATCGAGCAGGGCGGCCTGTTTTTTCGCGTCCACGGTCAGCCGGGGGGCGCGGAAGTTGCCACCCTGGGCGAGGCCGAAATAGGCCTGCGCGGTGCGTCGTTTCACGGCATCGGGCAGCGGCACGATGTCGGTCAAGAGGCCGTAGCGCATTTCGCGCAGATGGCCGAAACGGCGCGGAATGCGGGCAAAGAACGGGATCAGCGCCGACTTCCAGCTGCCCGGCAGGACATAGGCCATGTCGTAGCGGCCGCGCAGCAGACGGCCGAAACGGCGGCGATGGCTGAATTCCAGCGCGCCGGGCTTCAGCGGAAAGTCGATCTGCTGTCGGATTTCGGGCATGCGCTTGACCAGAGGTGCCGCCCAGGCGGGCGCCAGCACGTCGATCGCGGCATCGGGATGGAGTTCCTTCAGCGCCGAGAACAGGCACTGCGCCATCACCATATCGCCCACCCAGCGTGGGCCGATCACGAGGATCGTTGGGCTTTCAGCCATTCGACATAGTCTCTGACGCCGGTTTCTACAGTGCGGAATTGCCCGTTATAGCCGGCCGCGCGCAAGCGGGACATATCAGCCTGGGTAAAACTCTGATAGCTGCCCTTGAGGTGGTCGGGGAAGGGGATGAACTCGATCTCGCCCTTGCCCAGCGTGTCGATGACCGTTTCGGCGATCGCACGGAACGGCTGGGCGCGGCCGGTGCCGCAGTTGAAGATGCCGCTGGCGCCGCGCTTCCACAGCCACAAATTGACGTCGGCGACATCGCCGACATGGATGAAGTCGCGGCTCTGTTCGCCCGGCCCGAAGCCATCGTAAGCGCCGAACAGCTTTGGATTCTCGCCGCGCTCGACCTGGTTGAACAGATGGAAGGCGACCGAGGCCATGGCCCCCTTATGCGCCTCGCGCGGGCCATAGACATTGAAGTAGCGCAAGCCGGCGACCTGCGAATGATCGCTGTCGAAGACCGTGCGCCTGACATAATCGTCGAACAGTTTCTTGGAATAGGCATAGACGTTGAGCGGCCGCTCCAGCGCCGGCTCCTCGCGAAACTCGGATCCGCCGCCATAGACCGAAGCGGAGGAGGCGTAGAGGAAGGGCACGCGCAGCGCCTGGCAGGCATGCAGCAGCCGTTTCGAATAGGCGTAATTCACCTCCATCATGAACTTGCCGTTCCACTCGGTGGTGGTCGAGCAGGCCCCCTGATGGAAGACGGCCTCGACACGGCCAAGCGAGCCCGCCTCCATGCCGGCCAGGAAATCGTCCTTGTCGAGATAGTCGGCTATCGTCAAATCGGCCAGGTTGGCGATCTTGTGGCCGTCGGTGAGGTCGTCGACGACCAGGATGTCGTCATGGCCTTCCGCATTGAGCGCGGCGACGATGTTGGAGCCGATCATGCCGGCGCCGCCCGTGACGATGATCATGAAGGCCTCTGGTTGCGTGCGATTCCGGTCCTTATAAGGGAGGCTGGCCGGGCTGTCGACAAAGCAGGCAGTCGCTCGGGGCTCGCCCGCTCAGGCTTGTCTGTTTTGTCCATTTTGTCTATTATGGGCAAACGGAGTTTCCAATGAAACACTATCCATCCACTGATCTGAAACAGAATCTCGGCGATGTGCTCGCGTCTGCCAGCCAGCAGCCGGTCTCCATCACTCGTCACAACAAGCCGAGATACGTCCTGATGAGCATCGAGGCCTACGAAGCGCGCTTCGGCAACGATAGCCGTCGCGTCTACGCGGCCGAGGATGCACCGCTGCAACATGTCGAGATGCTGGAGGAGTACGCCGCGGAATTGGACCGTGATTAAACCAGTGGCCGCGGACGTCTGGCGATATCCATATCTGTGGCATCGCCAACATGGAGACGGCGAGACCGAAGGCCGCAAGGCGAGGTCTGTCGCCTTCGTCGCCGTTCTTCCCGGAAAAGCCGAAGGGACGAACCTTTTCATCCATGCAATCACCTCCACCCAGCCGGGCCGTGATCGCGTCGCGGTTGGCGTTCGTGAAATTGAACGCCGCCGCGCCGGCCTTGACGCTATCCCGCTTTGGATCGTAGTCGACGAGTACAATCACGATATTCTGGAATCGTCGGCTTATTTCGAACCGGGTGCGCGTATCGGCGCATTCAGTCCGTCATTCCACAAAAAAGTCATGTCGGCTTTCATGGCAACTGTTCGCGCAGGCCAATCCAAAGCCATCCCACGGGCTGACTGAAAGGCCTGCGATCGGACAGGGCAGGATCATGAGGGACAAGAAATGCCGCCGACCGAACTGCTGATCGCGTTTTTCGCCACCACGGCGATCTTCGCCTACATTCCGGGTCCCGCCATGCTTTATGCCGCCGCGCAGACGATGGCCCGGGGGCGCTGGTCGGGGCTGACGGCGGCACTCGGCATTCATCTCGGCGGCTATGTCCATGTCTTTGCCGCCGCGGCCGGCTTGTCAGTGCTGTTCCACGCCGTGCCGCCGCTCTACATGGCCGTCAAGCTGGTCGGCGCGCTGTACCTGATCTGGTTGGGTATCTCGCTGTTTCGCAAGCGCGTGGAGGGCGACGTGGCGCTGCCGGCAATCACCCGCAAATCGGCCCGCCGGGCGTTTTTCGAGAGCATCACGGTCGAGGTGCTCAATCCCAAGACCGCGATCTTCTTCATGGCGTTCCTGCCGCAGTTCATCGATGCCTCGGCGGGGTTGCCGGTCTGGATGCAATTCGTGGTGCTGGGCACCATCGTCAACCTGATGTTCTCCTCGGCAGATGTCGTGTGCGTGTTCCTGGCCGGCCTCGTGATCGGCCGGCTGCGGCGTTCGAGCCGTGCGCAGCGGCTGATGCAGAGGGCCGGCGGCGCGGTGCTGGTCGGGCTGGGCGTCCACGTCGCCTTGCAGAAGGCCTGACCTGTCCGGGTTTGCCTCCGCCCCGGCGTTGCGCTGGTGCCCAATTGCGGTATATCGGCAGGCATGACCGGTCGGCCTCGCAAATCTGGTGTTTCGACTTATCCGAGATCGGCGTTTCCCGCGCATGGCAGATGACATGATCAAGCACAATCCACCTTCACCCGAGCCCCTGCACCGCGCCATTGCGCGCTTCGGCGACGTCGCCGTGCTGGTGGTCGGCGATATCATCCTCGACCGCTTCGTCAACGGCGTCATCGAGCGGATCTCGCCGGAGGCGCCGATCCCGGTGCTGCATGGGCGTGGCGAAAGCTCGGCCATGGGCGGCGCCGGCAACGTCGTGGCCAACATCGTCTCGCTTGGCGCGCGCGCCATTCCGGTCTCGGTGATCGGCACCGATCCCGCCGGTGACAGTCTGGTGCGGATGCTGGGCGAGCTTGGCGCCGAGACAGTGGGCCTTTCACAGCAGCGCGGCCGCATGACCTCGTCAAAGAGCCGCTTCAGCGCGCTCAACCAGCAGGTGCTGCGTTTCGACGAGGAAGAGATCAAGCCGCTCGGCGAAGCGGAACGGGCGGAGCTGATCCGCCGTTTCCGGAACGCATTGCAGCAGGCCGACATCGTTATCCTGTCCGACTACGGCAAGGGCATATTGCTGGACGGCGTCGCCGCCGAATTGATCGCCATCTGCCGCGAGGCGGGCAAGCCGGTGCTGGTCGACCCGAAGGGCCGCGACTACGCGCGCTACGCCGGTGCGACCGCCGTCACCCCCAACCGCAAGGAGCTTGGCGAGGCCGTCGGCCATGCGGTGTTCGCCGATGACGAGATCGTTGCGGCGGCACGGGAACTGATTGCGGCGCATGGCTTCGACTTCGTCGTCGCCACGCGCAGCGAGAAGGGCATGAGCGTGGTCGGTCCCGACGAGGCGAGCCACATCGCCACCCAGGCACGTGAGGTGTTCGATGTCTCGGGCGCCGGCGATACGGTGATCGCGAGCTTCGCGCTGGCGCTTGCCGCCGGTGCCGATCCTGTCGCCGCTGCCTCCATCGCCAACGCCGCCGGCGGCGTCGTGGTCGGAAAACGCGGCACCGCCCGGCTGAGCGTCGAGGAACTCACCGGCGCGCTGTTCCGCTCGCACGGACCGACCGCGCACAAGGACGCTATCCTGGACGCCACTTCGGCCGCGCGCATGGTGGCGGGATGGAAAGCGGAGGGCCTGAGCGTCGGCTTCACCAATGGCTGCTTCGACATCCTGCATGCCGGCCATGTCAGCCTGCTGCACGCGGCGCGCAGCCAGTGCGACCGGCTGGTGCTCGGCCTCAACAGCGACGCCTCGGTGCGGCGGCTGAAAGGGCCGGGCCGCCCGGTCAACGACCAGCATGACCGCGCCTGCGTGCTTGCCGCGCTCGCTTCGGTCGATGCCGTCATTGTCTTCGATGAGGATACGCCGCTGGCTCTGATCGAGGCGCTTCTGCCCGACATACTGGTCAAGGGCGCCGACTACACGGTCGACACCGTGGTCGGCGCCGATGTGGTGCAAAAGGCGGGCGGGCGCGTCGTTCTGGTCGATCTCGTCGCCGGCAAGAGCACCACTGGCACCATCGGCAAACTGCGCGCCGGCGGCGCCACCAACTGAGGGAATTCATGTCCGAATTGAACGACTACCTGGTCCGCTCGGCGGCCGCCATCACTGCCACGGTCGAGCGAGATCTGACCGGCGAGATGGACCGTGCGGTGAATGCTGTCGTGGCGGCGCTTTCCCAGGGAAAGGCCCTGCTGGTCTGCGGCAATGGCGGCTCGGCCAGCGACGCCATCCATATCGCCACCGAACTGGTCGGCCGCTTCCTGAAGGAACGCAAGGCCTACAATGTGATCGCACTGCCGGCCAACGCCGGGATGCTGACCGCCTGGGGCAATGATTACGGCTTCGACACGGTGTTTTCGCGCCAGGTCGAAGCGCATGGCGCCGCGGGCGGCGTGCTTTTGGCGATCTCGACCAGCGGCAATTCGCCGAGCATTCTCGCCGCGGCCGAACAGGCGCGCATGATGGACATGACGGTGGTCAGCCTGACCGGCGATACCGGCGGCAAGCTCAAGCCGCTCACCGACATCCTGCTCAACGTCCCCTCGACCTCGACGCCGATCATCCAGCAGGGCCATCTGTGCCTCTATCACTATCTGTGCGAGGTGGTCGAAGCGCGCCTGTCGAATGGCTGACGATACAGCGCCGTTTCCGCTGGCCGAGCCGGGCTTGTGGGTGGAGCAGGTCGGCGGGCGGGTTTTTCCCGCACGCTCGCCGGCGCTGTTCCTGGACCGTGACGGCACCATCAATGTCGACACCGACTATCCCAGCGACCCGGACGAGATAGAACTCAGGCCGCAGATGCTGCCGGCGATCGCCGCCGCCAACCGGATCGGCATTCCGGTGGTCGTGGTCACCAATCAGTCCGGCATCGCGCGCGGCTATTTCGACTGGGGCGTCTTTGCCGCGGTAAACGACCGCGTGCTCCATTTGCTGGACAGGCAGGGCGCGTTCGTCGACATGGTGCTGGCCTGCGCCTATCACGAGGCGGGCGTCGGGCCGCTCGCCATAACGGACCATCCGATGCGCAAGCCCAATCCGGGCATGCTGATCGAGGCGGGCAGGCGCCTTGATCTCGACCTCCAGCGCTCCCTGATGGTCGGCGACAAGCTGGCCGACATGCAGGCGGCCCAACGCGCAGGGCTGGCACAGGGCTGGCTGGTCGACGGTGAGGCGGCGCTTCAGCCTGGCTTCGCCATCAGGCGCTTGCATGACGACCACGATCTCGGCGGCCTGCTCGCCGCCATCGACGCGCTCGGATCGTAGGGCCTACGCCTGGTCGTTTTGCTGCGAGGCTTCGTAGAGCTTGGCTTCGGTGGCGAAGGAATAAATCATCACCGACATCGAGTAGACGAAGCCGTGCCGGCCACACAGGAAGTAGCGCTTGGCCAGGTAGAATTTGAGGAAGTTGCCGAACGGCGACAGCACCAGCCGCACCAGGCCGGGCTTCTTGCCTCTCTCGACCAGCGTCACCGCCTTGAGGCTGGAATAGGTGTTGGCCCGGGCAAGATCCTCCTCGACCGATATTTCACGGCGATGCAGCAAGAGACCCTCTTCGATCGTGTCGGTCTCGCCCGGCACGTGAACGGATTCATGCACCCGCGCCGTTAGATCCATGCTGGCGCCTTCCCTGCGGAAAAGCCTGAGCAGCCTGTTGTGCAGCACCCAGCGATGGGCATAACCGTAGCCCTTCAGCCAGTCGCGGCGGCGCATGTACCATCCGCTGGCCTTGCCGCCGGCCGCCTGGGTGATGGCCACGATCGACCGCCGCAACCGGTCGTCGACGCGCTCGTCCGGGTCGATCGAAAGGCACCAGGGCTGGTTGGCGTGGTCGAGCGCGAATTGCCGCTGGCGGGAGAAGCCCTGCCAGTCATTGTGCAGCAGCGTTATCGGATAGCCCCTGGCGATATAGCTTTCAACGCATTCGACGGTGCCGTCCGTCGAGCCGGAATCGACGATGATGATCTCGGCACAGAAATCGATGCTTTCCAGGCACGGGCCGATCATATCAGCCTCGTTCACGCAGATGATCAGCGCCGAGACCGGGCTTGCAAAACGGGTCATGGTCCCCTTCCCATGGCGGATTCTTCCCGGAATATACGCTGCTGGCGCCATCTGTTCTCAAGCAATTCCGGGCGGAAAACCGTTACACATGCTGGAATGCTCGGGAAACCAATGAAGCGTCAGTCGAGCGGCGAATCCGGCAGAGCCGTCCAGCCTTGTACATCAGCGTCTTTCGAATACCAACGCGGCACCGGTGTGGCGAATGCCGGGAATTTGCCCATCGCGCAGGCGTTCGCCTGGCTCAGGAGCGCTCGAACGACACCAGGCCCTCATCCTTGACGCGGCGGATGGTGAGCGCGGTGCGCACCGTGTCGACGTTCGGCGTCGAGGTCAGTTCCTCGATGACGAAGGTCTGGAAGGCGCCGAGGTCGCTCGCCACGCAATGCAGCAGAAAGTCGGATTCGCCCGACACCATCCAGGCATCGCGCACGACCGGCCAGCCGCGCGTACGCTCGGCGAAGATGCGCAGTTCGGCATCGGCCTGGTGATGCAGCCCGACCAGGCAGAAGGCAACGACATCGAGGCCCAGCGCCGGGGCGTTGAGCAGCGCGCGGTAGCCGCGGATGATGCCGGCTTCTTCCAGCCGCTTGACCCGGCGCAGGCAGGGCGGTGCCGAAATGCCGACGCGGCTCGAGAGCTCGACATTGGTCATGCGCCCGTCCGACTGAAGCTCGCGCAGGATCTTCCAGTCGATGGCGTCAAGATCGGCCTTGAGGGGCATCAGGGTTCTCGATGATCAGTGTGGCGCAAGAATCTTTCGCTATTTTGTAATTAAACGACTTTTGCGTCGAAGCCAGCCCTCGTCGACGCGATTGTGGACAGGTACCGGCCATCGCGTGAATACCCATAATGGGCCGAAGCTTTCCGGGGACGACGGTCCGTTCGTCTTGCTGGCGTGGTTGGCAGCCCTTACATTAAGCGCGATATTCCACGTCTTTTTCCAAGGCACACTCGCTGTCCGCCCCCGCAGAGGCTCCAAATGACCACCAAGCACGCGCCCGTTCTCATCATCGGTTCCGGTCCGGCCGGCTATACGGCGGCGGTCTATGCCGCGCGCGCCATGCTGAAGCCTATGCTGGTCGCCGGTCTGCAGCAGGGCGGCCAATTGATGATCACCACGGATGTCGAGAACTACCCCGGCTTCGCCGATCCGATCCAGGGGCCGTGGCTGATGGAGCAGATGCTCAAGCAGGCCGAGCATGTCGGCACCGACATCATCAACGACATTATCACCGAGGTTGACCTCAACGTGCGGCCGTTCCGCGCCAAGGGCGATTCCGGCACGACCTACACGGCCGATGCGCTGATCATCGCCACCGGCGCGCAAGCCAAGTGGCTGGGCATTCCGACCGAGCAGGACTTCATGGGCTTCGGCGTTTCCGCCTGCGCCACCTGCGACGGCTTCTTCTATCGCGGCAAGGATGTCGCGGTGGTCGGTGGCGGCAATTCGGCGGTGGAGGAGGCGCTCTATCTGTCCAACCTCGCCAAGAGCGTCACCGTCATCCACAGGCGCTCGGATTTCCGTGCCGAACGCATCCTGCGCGAACGGTTGTTGAAAAAGGACAATGTCCGCGTCATCTGGGACACGATCGTCGACGAGATCACCGGCCGCCCCGGCAAGGCACCGCTGCCGCCTTCGGTCGAAGGGCTGAAGCTCAGGCATGCCGTGACCGGCGCCGAGAGCCACCTCAAGATCGACGGCGTCTTCGTGGCCATCGGCCATGCGCCCGCGGTCGAGCTGTTCGCGGGCAAGCTGAAGCAGAAGTCGAACGGCTATCTGTGGACAGCGCCGGATTCGACGCGCACCGACGTGCCCGGCGTATTCGCCGCCGGCGACGTGACCGACGATATCTACCGGCAGGCCGTGACAGCGGCGGGGCTGGGCTGCATGGCCGCGCTCGAAGCGGAAAAGTATCTGGCCGGCATCGAGGTACATCGCGAAGCAGCGGAATAAGAGCCGCCGCAGACTGTATAAAAACGGCTTAGAAACGCCGTGTAAAAGCCTGATTTTTCATTCAGACGCCAACCGGAACGAGGGGAAATCATGGCGTTGGACTGGGACAAGCTACGCGTGTTTCACGCTGCGGCGGAAGCGGGATCGTTCACGCATGCGGCCGAGACGCTGCATCTGTCGCAATCGGCGATCTCGAGGCAGGTCAGCGCGCTCGAACATGATGTCGGCGTGCCGCTGTTCAACCGCCATGCGCGCGGCCTGGTGCTGACCGAACAGGGCGAGATGCTGTTCCGCACGGCGCATGACGTGCTGATGAAGCTCGAGACCATCAAGTCGCGGCTGACCGAGACCAAGGACCGGCCGTCCGGCGTGCTCAGGGTAACGACGACCGTTGGCCTCGGCGCCGGCTGGCTGACCGAGCGGGTGCAGGAGTTCATCGAACTCTATCCCGAAATCAGCCTACAGCTGATCCTCGCCAACGAGGAACTCGACCTCACCATGCGCCAGGCGGATTGCGCCATCCGGCTGCGCCAGCCGCAACAGCCGGACCTGATCCAGCGCCGCCTGTTCACCGTGCATTTCCACCTTTACGCAGCCCCCTCCTATGTCGCCAAGCACGGCAAGCCGAGCTCGGTCGCGGAGCTGAGAACCCATCGCATCGTCACCTTCGGCCTGCCCGTGCCGTCGCATCTGTCGGAGTTGAACTGGCTGGAGACGGTCGGCGATTTCGAGAGCGGCCAGCGCGTGCCGTCGCTGCAGATCAACGACATCCTGTCGATCAAGCGCGCCGTGCAGGGCGGCGCCGGCATCGCCATGCTGCCGGATTATGTGATCAGCAAGGATTCCGGCCTGGTGCAGCTGCTGCCGGAGACCGAGGTGCCGTCCTTCGACACCTATTTCGCCTACCCCGACGCGATGAAAAACCAGGCCAAGCTGCACGTGTTTCGCGACTTCATCATCGCCAAGGCCAGAAGCTGGTCGTTCTAGCTTATCCTTTCCAAGGCGTAATCCGCGGCAGCCAGCCCGGTACGTTGCGGCGGTAGGCCTCGTATTCGGCGCCATAGCGGCCGGCGAGCGTCGGCTCCTCGTAGAGCTTGACGAAGGTGACCATGGCAGCCGCCGCGATTGCCGCGTAGGCAGCAATCGACCAGCTCGAGAACAGCAGCGCCTGACCCAGAATGATCGACAGCACGGCGACATACATGGGATTGCGGACATGGCGGTAGACGCCGCCGATCACCAGCCTTTCGGTCGGTGCGACGGGGGCGGGCGTGCCCAGCCCCTCCAGCGCGAAGCGGGCGAAGGCATGCAGCAGCACCGCGGCCGCGGCAATGACGAGCATGCCGCCGGTGAGCGCAAACAAGGGCAGGGGCGACCATGGCAGGCCCCAGCGATCGCTAAGCAGCCAGGGAACCAGCCCGGCGACAACGCCGGGAGCCGCGATCAGGAAAATGCCGCTGCCGGCGATCGCCGAAAACCTGCGCAATGGTCGATCCTCGCTTGACTGCCTTGGAAATGAACCGCCGCTGCCTCATTCCACATCATCAGTGTTTTTCGGCATTCGGGAGCAAAATCGGTCGGGATCGGCGTTTTCGAGACGACAATGACCCGAAATCGCGCCTCATTTTCACGATTCTGCTGGTCCTATTGGCTTTCGGAATGGGTTGGACCACAGCCTGTGCCTTTTTGCATGTGTGTGTTGCAAAATAGATGCTTGTTTCTTGGGCATGAAGAGCACATATATAGATCATCTCCTGGACGCGTTCTCCTCCCATTAGCGTCCTCGAGTGTTCCCCTCTGGAGGTTAGCCTTAACAGGCACTTCCAATCAAACTCAGCCGGATCTTCGTTGATCCGGCTTTTTTGTTGCCTGCATGCCACTGGGATGGCTGAAAAATTCACCGGAATTGCCGCGTAACAGTGTCATGTAACCTCTGGTAACATGACAAGGACACCCTCCATCTGCTAAGTGGATGATAGGACGCGGTGTGGTTCGGACGGGAGATGGGGGCATCACTCGTACGGCCCGGGCTCAGGCGGCTACCGCGTCCGAACCTTTTGCGCCGAAGCGCGGCGACCTCGACATGCGGCGGACCTGCCGTTTTTCCTCCCGAGAAAACGGTCCGCAAACAAAACGACGTCCGGCCCCCCGGGCGTCGTTTTTGGTTTTCGCCCCCTCGATCGTTCGAGGGGGGCTCCATATGATTCGAAATCGGGCACCGGGCGAAATCAGGCAGCCTTGCCGTTGGCGTTCATCGCTTCGTCGGCGAGACGACCAGTCAGCTCGGCCATGTGATCGAAAACGGCGCGGTAGCTGGCAACGCCTGACGTGGCCGAGCGCAGCTCGATAATCAGATCGCCGATCTCGGCCTGCGGCATGGTCGCCTCGACGACGTCCCATCCCGGCCAGTCGGGCCGCGCGTCATAGCCGAGGATCTGGCCGCGCCGCTGCGGGATCAGCGCGATGATCTTCGACGTCGCGTCCGACGGCGTGACGATCTCTACCTTCATCACCGGTTCCAGAAGCACCGGTGAGCAGGCGGCCATGCCTTCCTTCATGGCGAGCTTGGCCGCCATCTGGAAGGCCATGTCGGAGGAATCGACCGCATGGTACGAGCCGTCCGACAGGTTGACCGCGACATCGACCACGGGGAAGCCGAGCGGGCCGGATTTCAGGTAGTCACGTATGCCTGTCTCGACCGACTGGATGTAGGTCTTGGGCACGACGCCGCCGGTGATGGTGTCGGTGAACTGGAAGCCGGAGCCGCGCGGCAGCGGCTTGATCTCGATGACGACATCGCCGAACTGGCCATGGCCGCCCGACTGTTTCTTGTGGCGGCCGCGCTGCTGCACCGGCTTTCGGATCGTCTCGCGATAGGGCACCGCCGGCGCATGGCCTTCCACCGGTATCTGGTTCTTGCCCTCCAGCCGCTCGCGCACGACGCGCAGATGCATCTCGCCATGCCCTGACAGCACGGTCTCGGCCGAATCCTGGTTGTGGCGCAGGCTGAGCGAGGGATCCTCCTCTGCCAGGCGCTGGATGGCGGCCGACATCTTGACCTCGTCCTTGCGCTCCCTGGGGCGCAGCGCGAAGGCGAAGACCGGCTGCGGCGGCTCGACATCGAAGAGCTGTTTGGCACCGCCCTTGGCCGAGGTGAGCGTCTGGCCGGTCTTGACCGCGTCCAGTTTGCCGAGCGCCACGGTGTCGCCGGTCCTGGCGGCGCTCAGCTTGACCTGTTCCTTGCCCAGCATCCGGTAGATTCCGGAAACCTTGGCGGTGTCGCCGCCGGGCAGCCACAGTTCCGAGCCGTCGGCGACCTGGCCGGACAGGATGCGCGACACCGACAGCTTGCCGCCATGCGGCGTGTGGATGGTCTTCATCACCTGGACCACCGTCGCATTGCCGTCCGGGGCGCCGAGCCGCTTGCGGGTCGCCTCGATGTCGGGCGCATCGTGGCGGATCGTCTTCAAGAGGCGCAGCACACCATTGCCTTTCTCGGCGGTGCCGATCAGCACCGGCGTCACCGCGCCTTCGCGCAGATCGGCGGCGAGATCGTCGAAGATCGCGTCCTTCGGCGGCTCTATCTCTTCCAGCAGCTGCTCCATCAACTCATCGTCGTGATCGGCCAGCGTCTCCAGCATCGAGAAGCGCGCCTCCAGTTCGCGCGCCTTGTCGTCGCCCGGTATCTCGGCCACCTCGCTTTCGGCATATTCGCGGTAGATGTAGGCGCGCTCCAGCGCCAGATCGATCGAGCCGATCACGACGCCGTCCTTGCGCAGCGGGATCTGGCGCAGAAGCAGCGGCGGCGCGCTTGTCGGCTGCAGCATCTTCAGCGTATCGCGCACGCCCGCGATCGCCTTGTCGACCTTGTTGAGGAACAGGATGCGCGGCACGCCTAGATCGTCGAGCTTGCGCATGATGAGCTGCAAGGCGGGGATTTTCTTTTCGTCGGCCTCGGCCACGACCACCGCGACGTCGCAGGCGGCCAGCACCGGTTCGGCCTCGAAGGAGAACTCGATCGATCCGGGGCAGTCGATGAAGGTGAACTGCTCGCCCATGAACTCGGTGGTGGCGATCGACGCCTCGACGCTCATGGCGTGGGCGCGGGCCTCGGGCGAATGATCTGAAACGGTATTGCCTGAGGAAACCGGGTTCTGGCGGGGAATGGCGCCGGTACGGGCCAATATGGCTTCGAGAAGTGTCGTCTTACCGCTTGCGAAGGGACCGACTATGGCAATGCATTTCGGTCCCGTGCGTCGTCCTCCGGCGCGAGTACCCATGACTGACCTCCACTCAGGCGTTTCCTGGGGACCGACTGGCATTCATGGTTCAGGCCAGGGTCAATCGGTCCTGAGCGGCGGCCGGCCTGTTCGACCGTCGCGGGCGGTCTGTTTCGACCTGCCCGCGATTATCGTCCCACTTGTTTGCCGGCAGGGCAAGAAAAATAGGAAGCAGGCACGGCCGGTCGTCTCAGGCGCTGAGCGCGAGCGGTTCAACCGAGCGCCCGTCAACCAGCGCCAGCTTGCCGCGAGGCGCCGGCCTGCCGAAGAAATAACCTTGGAAACGATTGCACCCGGCCGCCTTGGCGAGAGCGAATTCCTCCGCCGTCTCCACGCCTTCCGCCACGATGGTGACCTCCTGGATGCGCGCGATCTGCGCCAGCGCCGAGACGAATATCTGTGCTACCTGATCGTGAGCGAGGGCGCGGATGTAGGAGCGATCGATCTTGATGATATCGACGGGCAAGGTCTTCAGATAGTTGAAGCCGCAATGGCCGGTGCCGAAATCGTCGAGGGCGATGTGAAAGCCGAGGCCACGCAATGCTTCGAGGCGTCGCAGGATCTCGGGCGTGGCGGCGGTCGCCACCGTCTCGGTGATCTCGATGATGAACTGTGATGCCGACCGGCCAGTGTCCTTCAGCACGCGGTCGCACATGGTCACGATCTCGTCACGCTTGAGCTGCTCGCCGGAGACGTTGATGGAAATGCGGCGGCCGGCGAACTGGCCGATGTCGGCACAAGCCCGCTTGAACACCCATTCGCCGAGCATGTCGATCAACGTCGATCGCTCGGCGATCGCAATGAACTCGGCCGGCGCGATCAGCCCGCGAACCGGGTGGCGCCAGCGGATCAGCCCCTCGAACGCCTCGGTGGAACCGTCCGGGCCGACGATCGGCTGATAATGCAGTTCGAGTTCGCCCAGATAGACCGCGGCGCGCAATTCCCGTTCGACCAGCCGCCGGTAGCGCTTGTCGGACAGCATCTCCTCGTCGAAGACGGTGACGCGGCCACGGCCCGCCGCCTTGCTCTCATAAAGCGCCAGATCGGCAACCAGCATCAATTCCGTCGTGTTCGAGGCATGGGCCGGCGCCAGGGCGACGCCGATCGAAATGGAGAGCGGAATGGTCTTGCCTTCATGCGATTTGCCGGCGCGCATGGCATCCAGCAATCGTCTGACATCCTTGTTGATGGCCGCCAGGTCGCCATGCGGAATGATGACACCGAATTCGTCGCCGCCGAGGCGCCCTACCATGGCGCCTGCAAAGATGCGGTCCGCGGTCTTGACCAGATGCGCCAAGGTGAGGTCGCCGAACTGGTGTCCGAACGTGTCGTTCAACTGCTTGAAATGGTCGAGGTCGATCAAGAGCAAGGCTGCCTCGCGCCTGTCGCGCCTGGTGCCCAGGCCTTCGCGCAGCGCTTCGAGGAAATAACGTCTCGTCATGGCGCCCGTCATCGCATCCCTGGTGAGGAAATGATGTTTCTCGGCCTCCGCTGCGGCGGCCGACTGGAGACGATGGACGACGCTGCTGCGCATGTACATCAATGCCAGCAAGGCCAGGCTCGTGGCCAGGATCGAGATGGCGAAGGCACCGCCGGCTGACAGGTTGTGCGAGACGTCGAAAGCGCCAAGCACCGCCGCGCCGGTGCTGATCACGAGCAGCGACTGGATACCGCGATAGATCCGGCCGCTATGGTCCTTGATCGTCGCCAGTATGCTCATCCGCCAGCCCCCGCAATGCAGGCCAACGGCTAGTGCGCAGCCGTTAAGAAGACATTGAATTCCCGGGCATTTCGCTTGGCGGTCCCGTACCGGCAAGTGTCATGGTTAAGAAATCAGGCCTTTGTCCAAGCGAGGTGACAAGGGCGGTTGCATCAGAGCCGATCCAGACCGAGAATGCGGCTCAGTTTCGCGGGCCGGCGTCTCACCGGCAACCACCAGTTCCAGGGAACAGACGATGAAGATCATTGCTTGCGGCAGCGTGCCGACGGTTATAGCGCCGGAAAAATACTTCACCGGCCGGGTTCTGCAGACGCCAATCATCGAGAAGGAGCCGCCGGCGCGGCTCAGGGCCACGCTGGTCAGTTTCGAGCCCGGCGCGCGCACCCACTGGCACACGCATCCGCTTGGCCAGACGCTTTATGTCACCGCAGGCGCCGGCCTGGTCCAGACATGGGACGGGCCGATCCAGGAAATCAGGGCCGGTGACGTCATCTCCTTCGCGCCTGGCGAGAAGCATTGGCATGGCGCGGCGCCGAAATCGGCAATGACGCACATCGCCATGCAGGAGGCGCTCGACGGCGTCCATGCCGACTGGCTGGAAGAGGTGACCGCGGCGCAATATGGCGGCTGATTGCTGTATCCACAAAACCCGGCGGTAACGCCTGACAGCGGTGACGCCGGGTTTGTTTCGGATCGACCAGATCAGGTCAGCGATGCCGTGAAGCGCTGGATGCGCGTGCAGGCTTCCTCCAGCAGCGTCTCCGAGGTGGCGTAGGAGATGCGGAAGTTGGGACCAAGGCCGAAGGCCGAGCCGAACACCACCGCGACGCCCTCGGCCTCGAGCAGTTCCGAGCAGAAGGCCTCGTCGGTGTCGATCACCTTGCCGGCCCTGGTTTTCTTCCCGATCAGCTGGGCGCAGGACGGATAGACATAGAAGGCGCCTTCCGGCGACGGGCAGGTGATGCCGCGCGCCTGGTTGAGCATCGAGACGACGAGGTCCCGCCTGCCTTGAAAGATCGCCTTGTTCTTGGCGATGAAATCCTGCGGGCCATTCAACGCCTCGACCGAAGCCCATTGCGCGATGGTGCAGGCGCCGGAGGTCTGCTGGCCCTGGATCATGTCCATCGCCTTGATCAGCTGGACGGGACCGGCGGCGTAGCCGATGCGCCAGCCAGTCATGGCATAGGCTTTCGAGACGCCGTTCATGGTCAGCGTGCGCTCGTAGAGCTTGGGCTCGACCTCGGCGATGGTCTTGAAGACGAAGTCGCCATAGGTCAGGTGTTCGTACATGTCGTCGGTGAGCGTCCAGACCTGCGGGTGCTTCAGCAGCACGTCGGCGAGCGCCCGCAGTTCGGCCTCGCTATAGGCCGCGCCCGACGGGTTCGACGGCGAGTTCATCAGCAGCCATTTGGTGTTCGGCGTGATTGCCTTTTCCAGCACCGGCGGCGTCAGCTTGAAGCCATTGTCGATCGAGGTGTCGGCAAATACCGACGTGCCGCCGCAGATCGCCACCATTTCGGGATAGCTGACCCAGTAGGGGCGGGGGATGATGACCTCGTCGCCGGGGTTCAGCGTCGCCATGAAGGCGTTGAACAGGATCTGCTTGCCGCCGGTGCCGACGATGGTCTGCTCGGGCTTGTAGTCGAGATTGTTCTCGCGCTTGAATTTTTTCGCGATCGCCTCGCGCAGCGGCACGATGCCCGAAACCGGCGGGTATTTGGTCTCGCCACGGCGAATGGCCTCGATCGCCGCATTCTTGATGTTGTCGGGCGTGTCGAAATCGGGCTCGCCGGCGCCAAGGCCAATGATGTCCCGGCCGGCATTTTTCAGCTCGCGCGCTTTCTGCGTCACCGCGATGGTGGCGGAAGGCTTAACGCGGGAAAGGGTGTCGGCAAGAAAGGCCATGACCTTTTGTCTCTCCAAAGGATCGGCGCGGCCAGGAGCGGCCGCGGCGCTTCTCATGTCGCAACATTCCCGTCAGCGCAAGCCTTGTCGGCTGGGCCAGGTGGGGCAGCGCGGTCAATGAGGCGTGATCGGCAAAAGAAAGTTCATTAACGGGCGGTAGAGGCTTGCATGGCAGGATCGCGGTTCAATTCCGCCAGGTCGCGGAGCGAGGAACCTTTGTCGCGCAGCATCGGACTTGCCCATATCACCCGTCATGATGGCTCGCAAGTTTGCTCGCTGACGGCGACGGTCGCTCTCAGGTTCGCTCCCTCAACGACACCCTCCGGCTGTCTACATGGGCAAGGTCTCGCTGCGTCTGACACCAGCCGTTTGCCCGACAAAGATATCTAGTCATAGTGGTCGGGACGAATGATGTGTGAGACATCAATGATCATACATCATACATCACTATTAACGTCTTGACCGTCATCTGAGACTCGCCGGGCGGGGGTACAAGGGGGGACGCCCCCGGCTGGTGCTATAGGTATGACCCCCTGAAAATTTCTCCAAGAATTTACTGGAATCTGGACCCTCGGCGGGAGCGGGGAGAAATCCCCTTGCTTGGGTCCCCGGCGGGATGACGACGAAGAAGGGCTTCCGTTGTGACCAGATTGTGACCGGGACGCCTAAGGGTGGCAAACCTAAAGGTGGGAGCTAGGGGGCGAGAGCTAGGGGGCGAGAGCTAGGGGGCGAGAGCTAGAGGGCGAGAGCTAGAGGGCGAGAGCTAGAGGGCTATAACAAGCACCGCAGGTTACTAGAGTAAACCACCTCCAAAAGATCGAAGGAGCTAAATTCTCTACCCTTCGGGAGTCCATCACCCCTTGAATGATCATAGAACACGGTTCGCTGATGTTATACAATCATTCTACTAGACCTATAGAAAGGAATGATAACATTTCTTTGTCGTGGCAAGCCCGAAGGGCGACAGAGGTAATTACCTTTGACGTTGCGACGACAACATCAGGCCATACGGAATACACCGGGCTTGCCACGTATGAGAATGATCCCCTTGGCCGCCAATGCGGGCATGAAGTCCCGATGGTCGATAACACGGTTCTTGAAGTTGCCCCCGGTCATTTTAAGATATTCCATTACCTCCGTCGTCTTCACGGCGCCGTAAGCGTGAATCTTCGACACAATGAACTCGAATGCGCGCCTGACGTTGCCGGATAGCCTGACCTCGACCGGACCGTCAGGCTTCCAATCTAGAATGTCGGCATTGGGGAAGATCACGGAAAGTTGCCCTTGCGGGAAGCCGCCCTTGCCGTTCGTCGAGAACACCACGTAGAGGTGACAGCCTTCAGGACAGCCACCATTGATCGTCTTCCGAATTGATCCACGGCCAGCCGCTTGGAAGATATGATGGCTTATCTCACCTATCCGCATCTTCTGTAGCTCTTCGGCAGGGAACGCGTCCATGACGTCCGCCTTTTTGGCACCGCGTCCGTCAGCCTCATATGAAGCATCATCGTATTGTAGCAAGCCAGCCAGAATGACGTGCTTGAAGTCGCGGTATTCGTTCGTAGCCGTGTGCCTGCCGTAGTGGAGGTATTCGACGAGAGGAAGCCTCGATGGGTTAAGCCGCCTCTCAACCAATGCCGGAAGCGTGTTGTCCTTCGGACGGTCCTCCCCTGTCGCACGATTACGATACGTCTCCCACTTGTGGGTGATCACCAAGACCCTCTCGCCAGAGGGTGTTTCCGCAATCATTTGGGCCACGTCATCGGCGACACGTTGGGCTTGCTTGTTGTCCTTCACCCGAGAGCTAAAGAGGTGCTTGCCAGCCGCCGTATTGCGGTGACGGATTGTCAGCCCGCTGTAAGATTTCTTCGGCGAGGGTAGCCTTTCAAGCGTCTGTCGATATCGCTCCCAGAAGTCATATGTCTGCCGGAGATCGCCGCTCGCATCCAAGACGAGCATAGGGGCCAGATCGGCCGGAAGAAGCTCGTTATATCCAAGCGTGATGTTATTGTTTCCATCGCGCCTCACGTTCACGACGTGCCCCGACAGCGAGTAGAGCGCGTGTGCCGTTGCCCTTTGCTCTTCGGTCTGGAACAGGCCCTTGAAGTCGACGAGTTCCATCCCCGTCGTGTACCTCTCTATATCAGGCATCGTAATGCGCTCGCCAACGTGATCTTTGAGCGAGTGTGCAAAACCAAGAATCTCGTAAGCCAAATCAGATGAGAGCCTTCTCAATCCCGACGACAGCCCGGCCAACAGGAACTGATCGGCCTTGAGTGTCAGGCTTGGCAATATAGCCTCGTCCCACACACGGACCTGCCTCACCTCCCCATGGTAGTGGAAGGCTTTCATGTCAGCAAAAGACTTGCCGGAATTCGCGTAATCCTCAAGCCGCCTCTGGGTCGTGAACAGCACACGGGCATTCTTGACGTCTGGCTTCTCGTAGGCGTCTAGCCTGCCGAGCTTGTTCACATCGTCGTCAGCCGTAAGGACAGCAAAGGCCCCCGGCTGCAAATCCATCCGTTTTACTGCATCAACAATTTGGTCTCGTCTCGACAGGAAATAGACGACAGAAACGCGGTCAAACTCGGGATCAGCCAAAAGGGCTTTGGTGCTTTCGATGGCGACCGTCGTCTTCCCCATCCCGGTAGGCAACGAAGAGATAAAGAACTTCTCGGCAGCTTGGCCTTCGGCCATCCGCTCGTAGGCCCCGATAATCGAATCCAGTCCATGCCACTGTTCTGGGTTAGGCTCATGCTCATGAACTTCGAAGAACGCCTTAGTGGCATCGTGGGCCACTGTCCCAAGCTTACCGAGTTCTACCGGCGTGTGGCCCTTCTCGGCACTCTTCAGCCACTCTTGGTATTCCTCCCACGTCCCGGTTGACTTCAGGTATTGCTCGCCCGAGACCTCGACATCATTGACTCTGTAAACGACCTTTCGGCCCACAGGGGTTTCATCGGAGCCCTCTTGATAAACCTGGACCTCAGGGGCCTCGTATTCATTCATTCCTAGTGCATGCGCGATGTCGTCAAATCCGTTTATCGCCAATTCGAATCCTCCTTTCTCTTTTTCTCAGGCAGTTGCTCTGGATGAAGCCAAAGCCCCAGCTTCACCGGCTTGATTTCGCGGTTTGGGATTATGGCAGGATCGGCCGTTCTGAGTATAAACAGGCGATTTATTGCAGTGTCGTCTACCTTGCCTAAGAGGTCCCGTCCGTTCTCCCAAAGCTCGCGGACGGAGCCGTAGGCCCTGAAGTCTCGTCCGTTCTTTTGGAGAATGAAGGAGTCGCCGCGCACGACGACCCCCCAGACTTTGTTTAGCTTGACCATCACGCGGTCACCCCAGCGTCTAAAATGCCTCTGTTTGGGTGGTTGTGGTGGCCTTTCAGCGCCTCCAACGGGATCGGGTGATCCGAGACAGCGGGAACATCAAAGGCCCGGTATTTTATCCGCTTCGCCACCTTGGTTTGTTCGTCGACAACATCGTGATCAGCCCAATAGGCAAGGCTGTGATCCCGCTTGAAGACAGGGACGCCATCCCGCTCGACATGGATGAGGGTATCGGGTGAGAAGCCTACCTCATCGCGGATGACACGACAGAGCGGCCCAAGAGGGTCTTTGTAAGTCCGCCGACCGTATGCCGAGTCAGACGTATCGATGGTATTGCCACTGTCGCGATGGGTAGCCCGATAGCTGCCAGTGTATTCGACTACGATGGTCTCGGTCATAGCGCCGTAAACATCTGGTCAAACGACATCGCAGGAGAACCCGGTTTCGCTCCTCTCCGCTTCACAGGCCGAGTGATGATAGGAACCTTGCGGTACCGTGGGGTGTAAGTCCCCGCTGCCTGAGCCAAAAGCTTCTGACGTTCGAACTCGACACAGGCATCGACCAGCATTGCCTTGTCGTGATGGATCGACGCTCCCCATTCTTGAAGACCGAGATTGTCCCGACGGAGGTTCAACGGATCGTTGTCGATAAACACGACACGCTGCCCCGGACGGGCATCAGTCAGAACTCGGGCTATCAGAACCTCGGTCCCGAATGGTCCCCTGGCACCGACTTGACCGCCCCGGAGTTGCCAGTTCGGATAGACCTTCAGATTACTCAAAGTGTTAAAGTCATCGAGGCCAACGACGGCCTCCCGTCCACCATCCCTTGCGAGGGGTACGTGGATCAGAAAGCCGTTCTTTTGGCTCCCGCTGACGCGGACAGCGCGGGGTTTCAATCGACGCTCCGACCCTGACCCTTGCGAGCAAAGACCGAATTCGTTCGGACGGGCTTGTCTTCAGCTGGAATTGAATCGATAGCCCTCTCGACACTGCCAGCCGGAATGACGCCTCGGTTTTCGAGAATCTGAAGGGCTACGATCTCATCGTTGAGGCCGCTCCCTGCAATCGATTCAGCCGCCTGTGAAGCCCGAACCTTAAGAAGCTCCCGCTCTGCGAATGACATCTTGGCAATGGGCTTTGCAAGTAGGCTCTTATCCATAAAGTGGAACTGGGTACTCATAAAAATTCCTTTCTCAAATTGCTTTCATATTGACGGACAGGTGGTTGCTCCCGTCTGCTGAAATAATCGTCATGTCGATTGTCCAACCGGCCTTCAGGGCATGGTCGCGCAGGGCAGCGATAACGAGGTTGTGGTGGGTCCACGTCCCCGAAAGCTCCCTCGGCTGATCGATGCCGATGAATTCGAGCGAAAAGAGTTGATACTCGTCTCGGTGAATCCGGGCGTGTCCGACTATCAGCTTCTCTTTGTTTGGAATTGCGATGGTGATTAACGTCAACCGGTAGGACTCACCGGCGACGTAAGTCAGTTCAGGTGCGGCCACCGTGGCTAACTTCTCCAAGGACCATCGTCCGTCTTCGTGAAATTTGGAATTAACTTCTAAAAAATGCTCTTGATCAAAAACCCCTAACAGGGAATCGGTAGACAAGTTCTATTTATTCCTTTCGTGTTGGTAGCGGTTAGAATGGAGGAGACTTGTTGGAATATAAACTCCCACAATCCCATAATATTATAACATAAGTGCCGAGCAAAGTCAAGAAAAAACTGGAGTAGGAAATTTGAGTATTCTTTTAATACCTTGAGAAATCAGGACTTTGTCCCCCTCGAAAGTTTGCAAGAACGGGGGTAGGTGTTCGGAAAGGGAGGGATCAAGTTGCTAGTGGACGATCCGGGTAGGCTCCCTACGGTCCACAGTGGCCAAACAGGAAGGGCCAAAGGCTTTACGCCACCCATTCCCGACCAGTCCTCTTGGTGCAAAAGTGTGGAGCTATTCCCAGACTCAGAATTAGACGATACGAATCCATCATTCCTTGGGCGGGATCAAAAGATTGCAGAATCAAAAGGGGCATAAGATGACGGAAATAACCGACCCTTCCACCGAACTCTTACGGCTCTGCGAAAAACTCAAAGGCAATGACTCGAAGGACGAGACACGCAAAGCTTTGGCAAGGCAATTTGGCCTGACGGTCGACAGTCCCGAATTTTTCACTGTACTTGCAGCCATTTCTGCCAGGATCGCGCGCCTGCGCTCATTGGTAAGTTCAATGTCCTCGACCTCAGAAACGTTCCGCAAGAGATTTGACGAAGCTTGCGTCAAGGTATCGTCAGTTACATCGTCGTCCAATTTTAACAACCCGTGGCGGGCGGTCCGTGATAGCGCCTTGGATCCTGTTTCGCTCAACACTCTTGTGATGGCAGGGCACACGGTTCAAGGGGTCGCGCCGTTGCGTGTTCCGACAGAGGCCGAGCGGGCAGAGTTTGTTCAAAAGATTGACGAGGCGATCAACTCAATCGATGATAGGAAAGATGTTTTCGCCACGATATTCGTAACATCGTTCGTTACTCTCAGGTTTATGATTGATAAGCTAGACTTCTACGGAGTAGACGGAGTATTCGAGCAGTTGTTGAACACTCACGCAATTCTCTCAAGCGTCGAATCATCGAATTCCAAAGACACACCCGGTAGGAAATTCCCCAAGGTGTGGGCTGTCCTTGCAAATATATATGTCGCTTTGACAATTCCAGACGCTGGTATAACTGCGATAGAGAACTACTACGCTGACTATCAGATGGGAATCCAATATTACTCGCAGCAAATTCCACCCGATGCTCCTAAGCTGATTGCAGGGCCAGCTTCCAACGAACAGGCTACACAGATCGATGATACGATTCCGCCCACGTCGGGAGTGGACGAACATGGCCCGGAATCCATCAACTAACGGCAAATCGGCGAGCGCAAGGGCGACGCTGGCGGCGCGTGGCAGGAGGCAACAATGATTGATCACGGCCATGCACATCTTCAGGAAACTAGTAAGGATAGTGACGATGTGGTTATTCCATCGCAAGTATATCACCCCGGTGACATCAGATGTACCAACTCTCTTTGGCAGTTCTTATCTGACTACAAGAAAGTATTAGATAGCCTTTTTTTCATAGTGACTTTGGCCACTCGAATGGATGCTGCATCAGAAACTATGCAAAGGTGATGGGAATACTTGATGAAAATGAAAGGAAAGACAGTGATCCGCCTAAAACATTTGAGAAGCTGAAAGAATTTTCCACCCTTACTTCTCGGAACATAGTTACGAATGTAGCGGACAGCTTCCTCTGGTATCTCTCGGACGTTATACAGAGAGCTATGAGGAAGCGGCCAGAGCTTGTCAAGTCCGGGCAATCTATAAAGATTGAGGAAGTGTTCGACTTCAAAAGCCGTCGTGAGATGATCAACTATCTGATTGATAGGAAAATAAACGCGCTCTCCTATGGTGGAATGAACGAAATCGAAAGATTCATTGCTGAGTCGCTTGGAATACCTATGTTTAATTCTGATGATGAGCGCATAAAGATGAAGGTTTTGATCGAGTCAAGAAATGTTCTTGTGCACAACCGGGGAATAATCAATAGCCTATTCCTTAAAAGGATCGACAAAGCGACAGCTGAAGAATTCCGGGGACGGAGCACCGTATACATGGGACTGGATCAGCTTCTTATCTATACAGGTATCTCTGCGAAAACCGCTGTGGGACTAGATGAAAAAATAGCTAGAAAGTTCCGGTTGGAAACGAAAGCTTTGTCCGAGTGGCGAAGAGAGAAGGATGAGAAGAACAAAGGGTAAAAGAAAAGGCCCAAGACGGGTGCAAGGGCCTAGTAAGTCTGTGTGACCTTCCGATGGTCCGGAAAGATATGTAAATCAGAGAGTTAGCTCTGATAGGAGCGCCCTTTGGTCTGTGATCAATGTCGATGGCCGATCCAAGAGTTTCGTCCTGACTACCTCCTGACTGGCGTGGGAATACCTCATCAACTGGGCAAGTGTCCTGTGGCCCGAGATCGAGGCGACTTCTGGCACCGTCAGACCAAGCTCAAACAGGCGGGAGATCGCTTCGTGCCTGAGGTCATGGAAATGAAGGTCCTCGATTGTTGGCGTCGCCCGTCTGCATATCCGGGTCCAAGAGGTCTTCAGAACTTCGACATGGATCGGGAATGCTTTCGTCGTCGGAATGACATGAGGTGGCCCGATCTGGTCGGGACGTGGTTGGGCGAAAGCCAGTGTGAGACAACCCCTTGCCTTGTTCGTCAGCGGGATCGTTCTTGAATGGCCGTTCTTGGTGAGAGGGATGACCAAGAGTGAGCGTTCGAAGTCGATGTGCCGGAACTCTACCCCGAGGATTTCACCCTGCCGCATGGCCGTCTCTGTGGCGAACATGATGATAGGACCGACAAAGAGTTGTGGTTGACCATCGAGCGTCGTGAGTTTCCCGGCTTCTAGGAGCAATCGTTCTTCCTCTCCGGGACGTAGGCGTCGCTCACGCCTGACATCAATCGCGGGCAGATACAGGTCTTGGAGAGGGTTTCCGGTCGGGATGTGCCATTCGGTCTTAGCCATCTTGAACATGTGATAGAGCGGGGCGAGTTCCCTCCGGAGTGACTTCGCAGTCACGGGGCGACCGGTCAGCCTCGAAACCTCTTTAAGCCTTTGGTCACGGTAGTGTGCGAAATCCTTCGGCTGGAGGTCGTTCAAGCTTTTCGAAGCGATGGGGTAGCGGATGAACCTGTCCAGCAAGATGGTTTCAAATCGGCATGACCGCTTCTTGGGCAAGACCTCATTACGGTACCGGATGACGAGTTCAGCCAGGGTGACCGATTTCAGTGTCCTTCGGTCGGGGCCTAGCTCTTGTCGGTCCAATGATCGTTCGATCTCTCTGGCCCATTCGAGGGCGTCGGCCTTGACGAGGAAACTTCGTGATCTTGGTGACGATCCCTTCCGTCTGACTTGGACATTCCATTTGCCGTTACGCTTGCGGATTGATGCCATTTCGGATGCTCCGTGTGACCCAGTTGTGACTCGAAGACCGATGCCCAAAGTTTGTCGTGGGAAATCAGATGCTTCGACTGGGTGACCATATCACCCGTCATGATGACGGCACCTCGAGTGGTGTCTGGGGCATTTATACGCTGCAAAGCGCTTTTCAGCCGATCTTTGCCTTCAACGAGGGCAAGCTTTCGGTTGCCGCCTTCGAAGGGCTGATCCGCCCGTTTCGCGACGGCGAGCCGCAATCGCCGATGAGCTTTTTTTCCACCTGTCCGGCGGCCGACCGTCTGCATGTCGAGGCGCTGACCAGGACGCTGCATCTGCTCAATGCCGGCGCCTGCCTGCCGCAAGAGGCGTCGATCTTCATCAATTTCGACCCGTCGGTGTTCACCGAGCGCGCTGTCGCCGACAATGCCTTGCGTGACATGCGGCTGGTGCTGCAGGAAGCCGGCATCGATCCGGGCCGCGTCGTTTGCGAGGTGACGGAGCAGAGATCGGCATCGCAGGAAACCCTGCACGGCTTCGTCGCCGCGCTCAGGGCCAACGGCTTCCGGATTGCCGTCGACGACTATGGCGCCGACGATTCCGACATCACCCGCGTCAAGGAATTGCGCCCCGACATCGTCAAGTTCGATGCGCACTGGATCACGCAACTGATGGAATCGGGCGCCGGTTTCGCGCTGCTGACATCCATGGTGAGGAGCTTCGAGGACCAGGGCATCCGCACGGTGTTCGAAGGCATCGAGGAAGGCTGGCAACTGGAGCTGGCGGAACGATCGGGCGCCTCGATGGTCCAGGGCTATGTGCTGGCCCGCCCAGAACTGGCGCCGACGAGTTTCCGCGCTTTCGGCCAGGGCAGTCCCGAGCCGGTTCCTCCCCTGAGCCATGCGCCCGCTCCCCCCGCCGTCGCGCCGCGCGCCGGGAGGCCCGCAAAAGCCTTCGGGCGCAAGGTGGCGCCATGAGCGTCGAGCGGCGGCGCACCGTCGGCGATGCGATCTTCGTCGACGAGATCGGCATCGAATGTGGCATCCATGGCGACTTCCGCCTGCGCAGCGCCTACCAGCCGATCTACGCCCCGCGCGGCGGCAGCTTGCATCCCGTGGCCGTCGAGGGCCTGATCGAACCGCACCGCGCCGGCCGGCCAGTGTCGCCGCGGGTGTTCTTCGACAGCGTCGCGGCTCCGGAGCGGCTGTACGTCGAAACAATGTGCCGGGTGCTGCATCTGAGGAATTTCCACAATATCGGGGTCGACGGGCTCGACCTGTTCTTCAATTACAATCCCCTGGTCAACGACCATGCTGGACGGGCGCTGGCCGAGATCCGGCTGATGAGCCGGCACCTCGACGAACTTGGCCTGGCTCCGGCAATGCTCGTGTGTGAAATCACCGAGCAGGCGGCGGACGATGCGCTGCTGGCCAGGCTGGTGCGTGAAATGCGGCGCGACGGCATCCGCATCGCCATTGACGATTTCGGCACCGGCCACTCGACCGTGGAGCGGGTGAGCCTGCTTCAGCCCGACATCGTCAAGATCGATGGCGGCTGGTTCGCGGAATTCTGCCGCCACGCCGCCGCGGAACGCTTCTTCCGCCCGCTGGTGTCCAGCCTCCACGATCGCGGTGCCAAGGTGCTGGTCGAGGGCATCGAACAGCCCACCCATTTGCGTGTCGCGCTCGAAGGCGGAGTCGATTTGCTGCAGGGCTTTCTTCTTGGGCGTCCGGCGCTGGCCGGCACCATCTTCAACGAAGAGCCGCTTGCCGTCGATGCGCTGCTGGGCTTCGACAACAAGGTTGTGCCGTTGCATAAGCGGCGCTGATGGTCGCGCCAAAACAAATCATTGGTTGAGGATGGCGCCGCTGCGATAATCCGCTCGCAGAAGCAGCGCTCCGGGGAACCATGATGATACTTTACAGCATGATCGATAGCGGCAATTGCTACAAGCCGCGTTTACTGATGGCCAAGCTCGGCCTGGCCTTCACCACCGTCGAGGTGAGTTCGCATACCGGCGATACGCGCAAGGCCGATTTCGTCGCCAAGAACCCGAACGCCATGGTGCCACTGCTGGAACTGGACGACGGCCGGCGGCTGGCAGAATCCAACGCCATCCTGCTCTATCTCGCCGAAGGCACGCGCTTGCTGCCCGCGGACAAATATGAGCGCGGGCTCGCTTATCAGTGGCTGTTCTTCGAACAATACAGCCACGAGCCCTATATCGCCGTGCGCAAGGCGCTGCTGACCTTTCCGGAACGCGCAGCGGATGCCACGCCGGAGCGGCTGGCTGTGACGCTGGAGCGCGGCAACAAGGCGCTTGGCGTCATGAACACATATCTCGAAAACAACGCCTTCTTCGCCGGCCGCACATTCAGCATCGCCGACATCGCGCTCTATGCCTATACCCACACGGCGGAGCAGGGCGGGTTCCAGCTCGACGCCTATCCGGCGGTGGTCGCCTGGCTCGGCCGCGTGGAGGCGGACCCGGGGCATGTGCCGATCGAGTGGGTGGGGTAGGCGACGCAGGTGATTGGCGAAAGCGGCAACACAGCGTGATCTCTGAACCCCAGACAAATAAAAAGGCGGGATAAATCCCGCCTTCCCATTTCGGTAGCCTGATTGGGAGCGTCCGGTCCGGGCTGGCAGCTATCTGCTGTTCCAGCTTGTCGGGTCTTTCCGCTCCGGCGCGCTTCTCGCGCGACCGTCAGTACATCCGTGACTTGCCGCGCGCCCCGAACTCTCGTCCGGCGCGCGCCATTTTCAAAATCAGGCTGCCTTGCTCAGAGAACCAGCGGACGACTTGCCGGTGCGGCGGTCCTGCTCGATCTCGAAGTTGATCTTCTGGCCTTCGACCAGGGTCGACAGTCCAGCGCGCTCGACAGCCGAGATGTGGACGAAAACGTCCGCGCCGCCGCTGTCAGGCTGGATGAAGCCGAAACCCTTGGTGGCGTTGAACCACTTGACCGTTCCAGTTGCCATAAAAATAGTCCTTCACATTTGCTTTGGTATGACCGGACCGAAGTCCAGCCGGTGTGCATCGAGATTTTGGAGATAGACGTCAGCAAACGCGAAGATCGCGAGGCCCGGATCGATCGGCCGAAATATCAATGGGGCTGATATAGGCTGCTTTCGCACAAAAAACAAGACTGCGTGAAAACGTCGTGATCCGGGGCCGCCCAACGACCGCCCCAATCTGGTGAAACCGTGGCGCAAGATCGTGCCGTCCCGGGCGGCGGATCGAGGGGAGAGCGACCATGAAAACCATCCTGCTTGCCGCCTGCCTCACGCTGCTGGCCGCCCAGGCGCAGGCCATCTCGCGCTACGACCCCACACGTCTGAGCTGCGGCAAGGTCCAGTCGACGATCGCGCGCCAAGGTGCGGTTATCCTTCGCTATCAGTCGAACCGGGTGCCGGGGCTGCCGCTCTATGACCGCTATGTGCAGAGCCAGCAGTTCTGCACCATGGGCGAGGTGCGGACACGCGCCTATGTGCCGAGCGCCGACACCAAGTCCTGCCCGGTGGTACAACTGCAAGCGGCCGGACAATGAGCATTTCAGGCATCGATTCATCCGGCGCCATTAGCACCCGGGAGCGGCTTACTGCTCTCAAAAGCCGAAGGACACCTGCGCCGGCGGCGGCGGGCCGACATGCACGCCTTCCATGGCCAGCATCTTTTCCTTGGTGGTCGAGCCGCCGGGCGCCGAGAAGCCGCCGATCTTGCCGCCGGCGGCAAGGATGCGGTGGCACGGGATGACCAGCGGCACCGGATTGGCGCCAAGGGCCGCCCCTGTTTCGCGCGGCAGGCCGGCATGGCCGGCGCGCTTGGCGAGTTCGCCATAGGTAGTGGTTTCGCCGTAGCCGAGTTTTCGTGCCGCGTCGTAGATGGCGAGGCGGAAATCGTCGATGCCGTCGAGGTCGACGGGAAAGCCGGTGAAATCGACGTCCTCGCCCGCGGCGTAAGCCTTGATCGAGGCGATCAGTTCGACCACCCATGACGGCTGGGCCGTGGAGGCGGAAATACCGGCATGGCGCATCAGCCGCCGCTCCACCGCTTCGCGGCTGCGTTCGGGCAGGCAAAGCCGGATCAGGCCCTTTTCGCTCCAGGCGATGCCCATGAAACCGATCACTGTTTCTAACACTGCGTGGCCGGCCGTGATCGAAGATGTCGTTTCCATGCTGCGCTCCTTTCCGCAAAGCGGCGAAATCCGGGATTCCTGCCGGTACATATCAGGAACAATATGGCATCGCTGCCTGCATCCCGCCACCCGAAAACCACCAGATGGCCCCGATTGCTACCCAGGAATCGCTGGTGTAAGGAAAATCTTAACACCCGACAAACCGGACACCGAACGCGGCTTGCCAGCAAAACAAACCCTTATCGCCATCGGCGTGATCGTGGCGGCTGCCGGCATCAGCGGCTGCACCTCGACCTCGCAGATGAAGGCCGCGCCGTCGCTGACCGAAACCGCGACCGTTGCCGGCAGCGATGCCGGCTTCACCATCCCCTTGCCGGAAACGGTTTCGGTGCTGCCGCAATCCTCCGGAATCAGCCCCGTCCAGACCGCCGAGTCGACTCCAAGCGCGGGTACACCGGCCCTCGATGCCGTCGCCCAGCCGGCCGCGGCGACCGCGGCCTTTGCCGGGGCGACCCCCACCGCGCCTGCCGTGCCCGCCGTGATGGCCGCCAATGCCTGGCAGGCGCCGGCCCCGGCGAAAGCCGGCCGGCCGATCCAGTCGGCGGAGACCTATACGACCGCCGGGCTCATCGTGCCGGCGGTTGCCAAGGGCGGCCAGAAACTGCCCGGCGTGCAGCAGGTGGCCTATGTCGTGCCGCAGAACCCGGCTGCCCTGGTGCAGTTCCCGTCGGAGCCGGTCGAGCCGGAGCAGCATGCGACCGGCATGCGCGGCGACGTCGACCGGCTGATCGTGAAATACGCCGCCTTCTACCAGGTGCCGGTCGATCTGGTGCGCCATGTCGTCAACCGCGAAAGCACCTACAATCCCAAGGCCTACAATAACGGCCATTGGGGGCTGATGCAGATCAAGCACGCGACGGCGCGCGGCATGGGCTATGATGGGCCGGCCAAGGGCCTGTTCGACGCCGAGACCAACCTCAAATACGCGGTCAAATATCTGCGCGGCGCCTGGCTGGTGTCCAACGGCAACGCCAAGAAGGCCGACTGGCTCTACCAGACCGGCTATTATTTCGACGCCAAGCGCAAGGGCCTTCTCGAGGCGACCGGCCTCGGCGTCGACCGCAAGCGCGGGCGCCTTCAGCCCGACGCCTGAGCGCGATGCCCGAACCGCGCCCGCCGGCTCCGAACGACATCCGGCTGCGCAAGATCCTCGACGAGACACTTGTTCCACCGCATTGGCCGGACGGCTTCGTCATGCGCTCGTTCGAGCGCGGTGACGCGCTGCCCCTGCATGCGTTGCTGGGCGAAGTGTTCGACGACGGCACGGACGGACCCTTCGACGAATGGTGGCCACGCATATCCGAAGATCCCCAATTCGACCCGGCGCTGTGTTTCCTCGTTATCGACGCCAAGGGCAGGCTGGCGGCGGCTGCACTGTGCTGGAGCTCGGCGTTCGTCAAGGATCTGGCCGTTCATCCAGAAGCGCGCGGCAAGGGTGTCGGCGAAGCGCTGATGTGGCACGCCTTCGCTATTTTTCGCGACCGGGGCGCCGCCCATGTCGACCTCAAGACCAATACGCTCGAGAACCCCGCCGCCGTGCGGCTCTACGAGCGGCTGGGCATGAGGCCCGTCGCCTGGGAAGGCTGACTGGCGGCGATGGCTGTTCGGGAACCCAAGGCGCTGCTCCGCATTCAATGAACGGTGGGGTCCTGACCGGCTGCCGGTGCCGTGCGCCGCCGGCTGCCAAGGGAGATCCACCGCGATGAAGCTTTTCCATGCATGGCTGGCGTTGAGCGCCGCTGTCGTGCTCGCAGCGGGTCCGGCGCGCGCGGTCGAGCTGTCGATCGTGTCGGGCGACACCGGCAACGGCCTCAAGGTGCTGCGCGAGATCCTCGACCGCTATGAGAAGGAGAGCGGCGACACGGTCACCATCGTCGCCATGCCGTCGTCGGGGACCGACCAGTTCGGCCAGTACAGGCTGTGGCTCGCCGCCGGCAACAGCGACGTCGACGTCTACCAGACCGATGTCATCTGGGCGCCGCAGCTCGCCAGCCAGTTCGTCGACCTGACCCAAGCGACCAGGGATGTCGTGGCCAGGCATTTTCCGTCGATCATCCAGTCGCAGACCGTCGACGGCAGGCTGGTGGCGCTGCCGATCTTCACCGATGCGCCGGCGCTCTATTACCGCAAGGACCTGCTCGACAAATACGGCGCCAAGGTGCCGGCCACCTGGAAGGAGCTGGGTGACACCGCCAGGCTGGTGATGGACAAGGAGCGGGCGTCGGGCAACAGGGATATCTGGGGTTTCGTCTTCCAGGGCAACGCCTATGAGGGGCTGACCTGCGACGCGTTCGAATGGGTGGTGTCGAATGGCGGCGGCCATATCGTCGAGCCGGATGGCGCGATTTCCATCAACAACCCCCGGGCGGCGGCCGCGCTCGACATGGCGAAGGCCTGGATCGGCACCATCGCCCCGCCCGGCGTGCTCGCCTACCAGGAAGAGGAGGCGCGCGGCGTGTGGCAGACCGGCAATGCGGTCTTCATGCGCAACTGGCCCTATGCCTATGCGCTGGGCAACAGCCAGGGGTCGCCGATCAAGGGCAAGTTCGATGTCGCACCGCTGCCGGCGGGCACGGGCGAGGGCGCCCGGCCGGCGGCGACGCTCGGCGGCTGGAATCTCGCGGTCTCGAAATATTCCAAGCACCCGGATGCCGCGATCGAGCTGATCAAGTTCATCGCCTCGCCGGCAATGCAGAAATACCGCACGCTCAAGACCGCCAACCTGCCGACCATCCAGGCGCTCTATGACGATGCCGACATCGCCCGGCAACAGCCGATCATTCCACACTGGAAAGAGGTCTTCCTCAATGCCGGGCCTCGGCCCTCGGCGGTGACCAGGAACAAGTACAACGAGGCGTCGAGCCAGTTCTGGAACGCCGTCCACAAGACCTTGTCCGGCGAAGGCAGCGCCGCCGACAATCTGGCCGACCTCGAAGCGACGCTGACCCGGCTGAAAGGCAAGGGCTGGTGAGCGTGCATCCGGCCGATGCGCGCTCTGGTTCGAGCCTGACGCGCCAGCGTGCGCGCTCGGCATGGCTGTTCCTGGCGCCGATGCTTGTGGTGCTCGCCGCCGCTGCCGGCTGGCCGCTGGCGCGCACGGTCTATTTCAGCTTCACCGATGCCTCGCTGTCAGACCTCGATGCCCGGCAATGGGTCGGCCTGGCCAATTACGTCTCGGTCCTGCGCATGCCGAGCGGGCGGGTCATCTATGACGGGCTGCTTCTCGACCCGGTCTGGTGGGACGCCGTGTGGAACACGGTGCGGTTCGCGGTGGTTTCGGTGACCTGCGAGACGATCCTCGGCATGGTCGTCGCCCTGGTGCTCAACGCCGAATTCGCCGGCCGCGGCATCGTCAGGGCGGCGATCCTCATCCCCTGGGCGATCCCGACCATCGTCTCGGCGAAGATGTGGCAGTGGATGCTGAACGACCAGTTCGGCATCATCAATGTCGTGCTCGTCAATCTCGGTCTGATCGACCACAAGATCGCCTGGACCGCCAGCGCCGACACGGCGATGGCGGCGGTGCTGATCGTCGACATCTGGAAGACGACGCCCTTCATGGCGCTGCTGATCCTTGCCGCGCTGCAGATGCTGCCGCGCGAGATCATCGAGGTCGCCAGGCTGGACGGCGCCAATCCCTGGCAGATCTTCTGGCGGGTGACCTTGCCGCTGATCCGCCCGGCGGTGATGGTGGCGGTGATCTTCCGGGCGCTCGATGCGCTGCGCATCTTCGACCTGATCTATGTGCTGACGCCCAACAATGCGCACACCAAGTCGATGTCGGTATTCGCCCGCGAGAGCCTGTTCGAGTTCGACAAGTTCGCCTATGGCTCGGCCGCGTCGACCCTGCTTTTCCTCATCCTCGCTCTGCTCACTATGCTCACCATCCGCATCGGCCGGCTAAGCCTGGACGGAGGCCGCTGAGATGTGGCTGCTGAAGCGCATAGGTTTTTATCTGCTGGTCGGAGCAATCGTGCTGATCGCGGTGTTCCCGTTCTATTACGCCATCGTCACCAGCCTCAAATCGGGGACCGAGCTGTTCCAGGCCGACCTGTGGCCGAAGGTGCCCAACCTCGGCAATTATCGCAACGTGCTGTCCGAAGGCGCCTTCCTGCGCAACCTGCTGAACTCGCTGGTGGTTTCAGGCGCGGTGGTGGCGCTATCGCTGTTCCTCGGCGTCACCGCGGCCTACGCGCTGGCGCGTATCCGTTTTCGCGGCCGCTCGGCATTGCTGTTCGCCATCCTGTCGGTCTCGATGTTTCCGCAGGTGACGGTGCTGGCCGGGCTGTTCGAGCTGGTGCGGCTGTTCGGCCTCTACAATTCGCTCCTCGCGCTGATCTTCTCCTACATGATCTTCACGCTGCCGTTCACCGTCTGGGTGCTCACCGCTTTCGTGCGCGACCTGCCGGTGGAGGTCGAGGAGGCGGCGATCCTCGATGGCGCGACGCCGTGGATCATCATCACGCGCATCTTCCTGCCGCTGATGTGGCCGGCGCTGGCGACCACCGGGCTGCTGGCCTTCATCGGTGCCTGGAACGAGTTCCTGTTTGCGCTGACCTTCACCTCCAACGACGCGCGGCGGACCGTGCCGGTGGCGATCGCGCTGCTTTCGGGCAATTCGCAGTTCGAAATCCCCTGGGGCAACATCATGGCCGCCTCGGTGATCGTCACGGTGCCGCTGGTGGTGCTGGTGCTGATCTTCCAGCGCAAGATCGTCTCCGGCCTCACCGCCGGCGGGGTCAAGGGGTGAGGAGTGGTCGGCGAAGCCGATCAATCGACAACGATTTGTCGATTGAAGCGACGAACGCCCGAAGCCATAGCGGAGGGCAGGGCATCCTCAGATATCGGGCGCGTTGCCGATTTTCTGCTTGATCTCCAGCGCCCAGGCGCGGCCCTCGTCGCCACCCCATAAGAGCCAGGCGATGGTGCCGGCCGAAGGGTTTTCTTCATTGCCGTAATTCTTGCCGCGCTTGTCGACCTCGTGGCGGGCGAAGTAGCTGACCATGCGGCGGATGGTGGAAGGCGCCAGCTTCTCCCGGTTCTTCAGCTCAGTCGCCCGCGCCACGCCGATCTCGGTGCCGCCACGGCCGAACTGCTTGCGCAGCCGCAGGCCCTTGGCGGCATTGTCGGCCACCACTTGCGGGCAGCGCAGGTCGATCTCGTCGGCTTCGTGCATTCTTCTCTCCACTCGCAGCTGTAGCCGATAACGGGGATGTGGCAAGGCCGGGCCTGTCCCGATGCGAAATGTCGGGACCGGTTCCGGCCAAACGTCCTTGGGTCGCAGAGCAATCGCGCCGGGACGCCGGCGCGCGGAACCAAGGAGCCGATCATGATCACCTTTCCCAACGAATCCGCCAGATACCGCACCGCGCGCGAAAAGCTGCTGAACAAGGAAATCGAGCTGCGCCGCGCCATGGAAGCCGTGGCCGAGGCGCGCCGCGCGCTGCCGCCGGGCGGGCTGGTGCCGCAGGATTATGTATTCGACGGGCTCGATGCCGCCGGCAAGCCCGCCAGGATAAAATTGTCGGAGCTGTTCACGCCCGGCAAGAACACGCTGATCCTCTACAACATGATGTTCCCGCGCCATCCGCGGGAGACGCGCGACGTCGCGACCAGCGGCGGCACCGCGAAGCTCGCCCGGCCCGACCAGCCATGCCCGTCCTGCACCGCCCTGCTCGACCAGTTCGACGGCGCGGTCGGCCATCTCGAAGCGGCCGGCTTCAACTTCGCCGTGGTGGCCAAGACGGCGCTGGAAAACCTCGTCACGCTCGGCCGCGATCGCGGCTGGCGCAACATGCGGCTGGTGTCGTCGGCCAACAACAGCTTCAAGCGCGACTACAATGCCGAGGACGCGGACGGTGCGCAGATCCCGCTGCTGTCGGTGTTCCACCGCGACGGTGACGGCGTCAGGCATTTCTGGTCGTCGGAACTCGGCTTCGCACCGACCGAGCCCGGCCAGGACCCGCGCGCCATCGGCACCTGCGAGATCCTGTGGAACCTGATGGATTTCACGCCGGAGGACCGGCCGAATTTCAGCGAGCAGCTGCAATATGGCGAGGCGTGCTGCCACTGAGGACGCTCAGTCCGCACGCTTCGGTTCCGAGTGGCTCTTCAGCACATGGTCGCCGTCGGCTTGTTCGATGAGGCAGGCCGGCTCGCCGGCGATGCCTTGTGTTTGACCCGTGTTCTTGATCCGCGCATCACGTGGCTGCTGAAGCTCTCGCTCAGGTCGGCCGGAACATCGGAACATCCGCTGCATTGATAGGAGACGGTTTGCGACCCGCTTCACGGATTAGACGTGCGCCCTGCAGTTAAAGACGTATGGGACTTGGTGCGAGAAAGCGTGGTTGGCTTTGTCAACGACAATGCTCTTAGCCATGGCGCGGCGATGGCGTTTTATGCCGCCACGTCGCTGGCCCCGGTTCTGATAATCGTCGTCGCGATAGCTGGCATCGCTTTTGGTCATGACGCGGCACAGTTGGCCTTGTCTGCTCAGATATCGGGGCTGATGGGCCGGGAAAGCGCAGCGCTGCTTCAGACGGCGCTCGAAGGGGCATCCAGCAAATCATCGGGGACCCTGGCAGCCCTGATCGGCGTGGCCACTCTGCTCGTCACCGCCTCCGCGGTGTTCGGCGAGATGCAGCAGGCCCTGAATGCAATATGGAAGGTTGAAGCGAAAGGGGATTCGCTGTCGCGTCTCTTGCGCGCGCGTGCGGCAAGTCTGGGCCTGGTCGCCGCCCTTGGCTTCATGTTGCTGGTATCCTTGGCGGCGAGCGCGGCGATCTCGGCTCTGGGCAGCGTGATCAGCGCTTATCTGCCGTTCGGCCAATTTGTTCTGAGCGCCATCAACACCCTGATTTCCTTTTCCCTGATCTCCGTGATGTTTGCCGCGATCTACAAAGTGCTGCCGGACCGTGCCTTGCAATGGCGGGATGTCGGGATCGGTGCCGTGGTGACCGCCGCTCTGTTCACGTTGGGAAAGTCGCTTATCGGCTGGTATATCGGCACGAGTGCGATCGCATCGTCCTATGGTGCGGCCGGAGGGCTGCTCGTCATACTGCTTTGGGTCTATTATTCATCGGAAATCTTTCTGCTCGGTGCGGAGTTGACGCGCGCCTATTCCGTTCGACGGGGGAGCAGGTCCGACCTGGACGGGTTGGTTCAAAATGCTCCGGCTCCGGAAAGCCTTGTTCCAATGCACCGAAGGTCCGGCTCTTCGGGCTTTGTCCCCTTGTTGGCGGTGGCGTGCGTGAGCGCGACGATGACAGCCTTTCTGCTGGGGTCTCGTCGTCCGTAAGGAGAGATCATGCCGCGGTCGCCAAGCTGCTTTCCCTCCTCCCGCGACGAGAAGGGACGCGGCTGGCAACCTCGCCGCATCTGCGGCGTTGGAATCCTCGAGGGAACCATTCCGATCGGAGACGCCAGATGAAAATGCTCCTGACCATGGTCGCCGTCGCGCTGACCGCCGTCGCGCCCGCCGCCCTTGCCCAGACGAACGGCACCAACTCGAATGCCGTCGCGCCCATATTGCCCGACAGCAAGGTCGACACCCCGACTTTTGTCGGCACCGTGCCCAGTGCCAATGAATTCGAGATCCAGTCGAGCCAGTTGGCCGAACAGAAATCCGCCTCGGCGGACGTCAAGGCCTTCGCCGCCCAGATGATCAAGGACCACACCAAGGCCGGCGAGGACTTCAAGCAGGCGCTGAGCAAAGGGCAGACCACCGCCTCGATCAAGCCCGCCGGACCGGCGCTGCAGCCCAAGGACCAGCAGATGCTGGACCAGCTGAAAGCCGCCAGCGGCAAGGCGTTCGATGAGAAATACGTCATGATGCAGACCGAGGCCCACAAGCAGGCGGTCGCGCTGTTCAGCACCTATGCGAAATCGGGCGACGACCCCGCGCTGAAGGAATTCGCCAAGAAGACGCTGCCCGTGTTGAAGATGCACGAGAAGCACGTGAAGGAGCTCGGCGCGGTGCATTAGGGGGCGGTGGCCAGGGCGAGAACGGTTCGAGATCCGCGCTCTACGGCGCCCCCCTCTGTCCTGCCGGACATCTCCCCCTCAAGTGGGGAGATTGGCGGCTTCGGGGCCGGCTCTCTTCCTGGCGCTGTTGAAAATTGGCGAAAGCAGCGACAACAGCCAATCTCCCCCCTTGGGGGGAGATTGTCCGGCAGGACAGAGGGGGGCGCCGTAGGGCGCTACGTCGCATACGCCCAGGCAAAACGCGCAACTTGGCCCTGTGCCTCCACCCGCCATGCGCTACACTGCCGCCTCACCTCGGGAGCATCGTATGCCCAAGATCGATCTCGCATTCGTGCCCGTGCGCAAGGGCTCGGGCTACCCCGCACCCTTCGACGCCCCGTGCGCCGACCGCACGCGCCGGCGCCTCGGCGATGCCGGCGGGCTTACCGATTTCGGCGTCAATCTGATGACACTGCCGCCCGGCGGCTGGTCGAGCCAGCGTCACTGGCACAGCCACGAGGACGAGCTCGTCTATGTCTTGGAAGGCGAACTGGTGCTGGTCGAGGATGGCGGCGAGACGCTGCTCAAGGCCGGCGACAGTGCTGCCTTCGCCAAGAACAGCGGCAACGGCCATCACATGATCAACCGCTCGCCGGTTACCGCGCGCTACCTGGAAGTCGGCTCGCGCTCTCCGGACGATGTCATCACCTGCTCCGACATCGACATGATGAGCCCGAGTTCGGACGGGCGCTTCCTGCACAAGGACGGCACGCCTTATCCGGGGCAGGGGTGAGGGCAATCGCATAGGGCGGCGCTAGCCCCCTCTCCGTCCGCGTAGCGGACGGAGAGGGGAGCGCCCTATGCGATTAGCTTGGGCAGGGGTGACGCCTGGACCACATCCCGCCGCTGGCGTTCGCCCGGCAGCCCGCTAAGCTCCCTGCCAACCCAGGGAGCACCACCATGAAAAAAGAAGTCATCGAAGTGCCCGTCATGTCGGACAAGGTGCGGGCGCTCGGCCTGCCCTGTTCGACGGCGGTGAAGGCCAACGGCTTCGTGTTCATCTCGGCGACGCCGCCGGTGGATATGGTGACCGGCGAGATGGTGCGCGGCGACATCGAGGTCCAGACCGAGGCCTCGCTGAAGGCGCTCAAACATTGCCTGGAAGCGGCCGGCACCTCGCTGGAAAACGTGGTGATGGTGCGCATCTACGCCGTCAATTCCGGCTTCTACAACGCGATAAACAGGGTGTATGCCCGGTATTTCAGCGTGAACCCGCCGGCGCGGAGTTTCGTGCCGGTGGCGTCTTGGCCGATGGAGTTTGATATCGAGATTGAGTGCGTGGCGGTGGGGTGAACGAACGACATTAATAGCGGCAAGGCTGCCGCCGTCCTAAGCCTGCAATGGGTCGGCACTAATATTGAGGCCAACAACGACATTGGCAGCAATTCCAGCAGCCCTGCCTTCGCAAACGAACACAACTGTGCAATGAATTGAAGTTAGGGGGATTCTACTATGGCAAATAGTGAGAACGTTGACGCTTCTTCGGCGTCCGAAAATGAGCGCCTACGCTTCAGCGTGAGTCTAGTGCGCCAAGGAAGGCACTCCTTTTATACGTTGACGATGCCGTCAAATGTCCTGGCGCGGACTTGCGTCGTTAGCTCCAGAAAAGAAGACCCGAAGCATGGCTTTCAGCGTGTGCTGGATGAGAAGCGAGCCCTGGAGATTGCCAATTATATCGACACTGGTATGGGAACGATACCAAACTCAATCGTCTTGTCTGCGCAACCTGCCGCGAACCTAAAGGTTATCGGCAGAGGTAAAACCCTTGAGTTTTCTGATACGCCCGGAGCATTCCTAATCTTGGACGGTCAGCACCGCGTCTATGGGTTTTCCAAGGCCTCAACGCAATTGCGAGTACCTGTAGTCGTCTATAATGGATTGTCGCGCCGGGACGAATCTCGATTGTTTATTGACATAAACACTAAGCAGCGCCCGGTTCCAGCTCAGCTTTTGCTTGACATAAAGCAGCTCGCAGACATTGAAGATGAAAGCGAAGGTATTCTTCGTGAGGTGTTCGACTCTTTCAACTCTGATATAAGGAGCTCTCTTTTCGGTATGATGGCTCCGTATGAAAGTGTCAAAAATAAAATAACTAGAGTTACGTTCAATTCGGCTGTGAAGCCGCTTCTCGAGATTTTCTCCGGAAGGGATATTGTCGACATTTATGACATATTGAATAATTATTTGAGCGCCGTCAGAAGGTGTGTCGACCCGAAGTGGGATTCACAAGTGGTGGCAAAACCCGTTGTGTTCAGAGCTTTGATGGGGCTATTCCCTTCGGTAGCGCAGAGGGTATTGGACAGATTCAGTGGCGACTACTCGGAGGCGAATTTTTTCGAGATCGTTAGCGGTATCTTTGCCGGCATGCCAAAGAATAAGCTGGATGTACCCGGAACAAGTTGGGTGGCTTTGAGAGATTATTTTGAAAAAAGACTGCGCAGCAAGCTAACACTATAGCCATGGGACTTTCGTCAGCCATAGTTAGGAGGTCATTGCCGCGCATCGGAGAGTATGTCGCTCGAGCTGATGGCATCAGAACGTGGATTGAAAGTGGCAGTTTCTATATTGATGATCAAAGCACTGATTCTATAATAATTTTGAAGAATATAACTATTACTGAAATTCTTCCTTATTTTATGTTTGATTATGAAAGATTTGCGTTGTCGTGCTGGGAGAGTTTTTCCGTATATAAAGAGGAGTCTAACTCTCATAATTTGCTCGCGTGGCCTTTTCTGAAATTATATTACTCTGCGTTCTTTGGTGCCCACGCAGCTATGCGAGTGGTGGGGGAGGCAGTCATTCGTATAGAGCATGGGCAAGCAAAGCGTCTCTCGGAGCTTGTTTCAATATTTATGGCGCCCGGATTCCATGTCGGGACGGGGACTTATCACGTCAGAACAATTCAGAATCCAGATTTGACGATCAATGTGATTTTGCAGAAGCTTTCAGACACTGGTGGCGCTCATGACGGTTTCTGGAGAGTTTTTTCTGGATTTTTACAAGAAATAGAGGCCGAATCTATTCGAGATAGATATGTCGATGCCGGAATAATTGTATCCAAGATTGAAGATCTCACAAAGATCACCAAAGCCTACGGCGGAGCTGCAGGAAATTGGCTTTCGACAATTCGGAATCGTATCAATTACAGTCACGACTTCGGTGTCTGGTTCCCAATTAAAGGGTCTCATACATCCTTGGACGATCTTAGGGGTATCGTGTTCAGAAGCCTCGATGGAATTCGACTAGATATAAATCCGGGTAAGGAGCCCCTGAGGGCATTTGCCGCCGCTAGCCAAGTGCTGGCATCGCTGAGCTTCGAAATTGCAGAGCAGATCGCAGCGCAGTCGGACGCGGCCACTCGGTTCGGAAGCAAATGGAAGCGGCTGCGCCGTGAGTTGCGCGACGGCGAACCAGCTAGATCAGGTTAGAGGCGACCGTTGCGGCGCTGCCCCTCATCCGCCTGCCGGCACCTTCTCCCCGTATTATAGAGGCGGGGAGAAGAGAGCCAATCACTCAAGCAAAATACTCCTGCAGCGGCCTGACCTCCAGACTCCCCGCCTTCAGCGCCGCGATCGCTTCCGCCACCGCGGCCGCCCCCGACAGCGTCGTGTAATACGGCACCTTCTGCATCAGCGTTGCCCGCCGCAGCGACTCGAGTCCGACACCGCCTTCTGACCGTCGGTCGTGTTGAAGACGATCTGGACCTGGCGGTTGCGGATGGCGTCCTCGATGTGGGGGCGGCCTTCCAGGACCTTGTTGATCTTCTGGGCGTCGACGCCGTTTTCGGCGAGGAAGCGCTGCGTGCCCGAGGTGGCCAGCACCTTGAAGCCGAGGCCGGCGAGGCGCTTCTGCTTCAACCTACTTTGCGCTAGTCTCAGATTAGAGATGATCGAAAGGGTAGACGATGGATATTACCAGCGATCAACGCGATGCATGGTCAAAGCGCCCTGAGAATGGTGAATGGGAAGCGATTATTGCTCCCTACTACAAACGATCCGGCGGCGTTGCGGACTTAGAGGCGCTGCATGAGATTGCGCGGCTCAACGGGCTGATGGATACACGCTCCGAGCCCTCTGGAAGCAAGGTATATTGAAACTACCAATTGACCGATGCGTACGGCGGTTGCGCTAGCTAATGCCACTTGGCGCTGCCCCTCATCCGCCTGCCGGCACCTTCTCCCCGTTGAACGGGGAGAAGAGAGCTAATTGCTCAAGCAAAATACTCCTGTAGCGGCCTCACCTCCAGGCTCCCCGCCTTTAGCGCGGCAATCGCCTCCGCCACGGCCGCAGCCCCCGACAGCGTCGTGTAATACGGCACCTTCTGCATCAGCGTTGCCCGGCGGAGCGATTTGGAGTCGGACACCGCCTTCTGGCCATCAGTCGTGTTGAAGACGATCTGGACCTGGCGGTTGCGGATGGCGTCTTCGATATGGGGGCGGCCTTCCAGGACCTTGTTGATCTTCTGGGCGTCGACGCCGTTTTCGGCGAGGAAGCGGGCGGTGCCTGACGTCGCCAGCACCTTGAAGCCGAGGCCGGCGAGGCGCTTGACCGCCGGCAGGATGCCTTTCTTGTCCTCGTCGCGCACCGAGACGAACAGCGTGCCGGAGCGGGGCAGGTCGACGCCGGCGCCCAACTGGCTCTTGGCGAAGGCGAGCGCGAAGTCGCGGTCGAGGCCCATGACCTCGCCGGTCGAGCGCATTTCCGGCCCGAGCAATATGTCGACGCCGGGGAAGCGGGCGAAGGGGAAGACGGCTTCCTTGACCGCGATGTGGCCGGGGTTCCTGGGGTCGGGCATGGCGCCGTAATGGGCGAAGGCGTCTTCCAGCGTCTCGCCGGCCATGATGCGGGCGGCGATTTTCGCTATAGGCCGGCCGATGGTCTTGGCGACGAAGGGCACGGTGCGCGACGCCCGCGGGTTGACCTCCAGCACATAGACCGTGCCGTCCTTGATCGCGTATTGCACGTTCATCAGTCCGCCGACATTGAGCGCGCGGGCGAGCGCCGCCGTCTGCCGCTCCAGCTCGTCGACGAGGTCCGAGGGCAGCGAGTGAACCGGCAGCGAGCAGGCACTGTCGCCCGAATGGATGCCGGCTTCCTCGATGTGTTCGAGAATGCCTGACACGAAGGTCGCCTTGCCGTCGCAGAGGCAGTCGACATCGACCTCAATGGCGCCGGAGAGGTAGGTGTCGAACAGCAGCGGGTTCTTGCCCAACAGCGTGTTGATCTGGCCGGTCTTGTCGTTGGGGTATTTCTGCTTGATGTCCTCCGGCACCAGGCCGGGCACGGTGTCGAGCAAATAGGACTGCAGCATGCCCTCGTCATGGATGATCTGCATGGCGCGGCCGCCGAGCACATAGGAGGGGCGCACCACCAGCGGGAAGCCGAGCTCGCCGGCGACGAGGCGGGCCTGCTCGACCGAATAGGCGATGCCGTTCTTCGGCTGGCTGAGGTTGAGCTTGTGCAGCAGCTTCTGGAAGCGGTCGCGGTCTTCGGCGAGATCGATCATGTCGGGCGAGGTGCCGAGGATCGGAATGCCGGCCTTCTCCAGCGCATCGGCCAGCTTCAGCGGCGTCTGGCCGCCGAACTGGACGATGACGCCGACCAGTTCGCCCGAGGCCTGCTCGGCGCGCAGGATCTCCAGCACGTCCTCCGCCGTCAGCGGTTCGAAATAGAGCCGGTCCGAGGTGTCGTAGTCGGTCGACACGGTTTCGGGGTTGCAGTTGATCATGATCGCTTCATAGCCGGCGTCGCGCAGCGCGAACGCGGCGTGGCAGCAGCAATAGTCGAACTCGATGCCCTGGCCGATGCGGTTCGGCCCGCCGCCAAGGATGACGACCTTCTTGCGCGCCGAGACCTGGGCCTCATTGGCGAGCGCGCCGGCGAAGGGCACCTCATAGGTCGAGTACATGTAGGCGGTGGGCGAGGCGAACTCGGCGGCGCAGGTGTCGATGCGCTTATAAACCGGATGAACGTCGAGCTTTTCACGAATCTTCTGAACGACTTCGGCGTCGGTCTTCGTCAGCGAGGCGAGGCGGGCGTCGGAGAAGCCCATCGCCTTCAGCATGCGCAGATTGACGGCGTCGCCCGGAATGCCGTGCTCGCGGATGCGGGCTTCCATGGCGACGATACCGGCGATCTGTTCGAGAAACCACGGGTCGATCTTGCACATGGCGTGCACGTCTTCCAGCGAGGTGCCCATGCGGATCGCCTGCGCCACCATGCGCAGCCGGTCGGGCGTCGGCGTGCCCAAGGCGGCGCGGATGGCGTTGCGGTCATCGGCGCTGTTGGTCGCGCCGAGGCCGGGGATCTCGATCTCGTCCAGGCCGGTGAGGCCGGTCTCGAGACCGCGCAGCGCCTTCTGCAAAGACTCCTGGAAGGTGCGGCCGATGGCCATGACTTCGCCGACCGATTTCATGGCGGTGGTCAGCACCGGCTCGGCGCCGGGGAACTTTTCAAACGCAAAGCGCGGGATCTTGGTCACGACATAGTCGATGCTCGGCTCGAACGAGGCGGGCGTGGCGCCGCCGGTGATGTCGTTCTCCAGCTCGTCCAGCGTGTAGCCGACGGCAAGCTTGGCGGCGATCTTGGCGATCGGGAAGCCGGTCGCCTTGGAGGCGAGCGCGGACGAGCGCGAGACGCGCGGGTTCATCTCGATGACGACGAGACGGCCATCGGCCGGGTTGACGGCGAACTGCACGTTGGAGCCGCCGGTCTCGACGCCGATCTCGCGCAGCACCGCGATCGAGGCGTTGCGCATCATCTGGTATTCCTTGTCGGTCAAGGTCAGCGCCGGGGCGACGGTGATGCTGTCGCCCGTGTGCACGCCCATCGGGTCGATGTTCTCGATCGAGCAGACGATGATGCAATTGTCCGCTCTGTCGCGGACGACCTCCATCTCATACTCCTTCCAGCCGAGCACGCTCTCCTCGATCAGCACTTCGGTGGTCGGCGAGGCGTCGAGGCCGGACTGGACGATGTCGTAGAATTCGGCCCTGTTGTAGGCGATGCCGCCGCCGGTGCCGCCCATGGTGAAGGACGGGCGGATGATGGCCGGCAGGCCGACATGGTCGAGCGCCTGGGCCGCGATCGCCATGCCGTGGCTGATATAGCGCTGCTTGCGGTCGCCTTCGCCGAGGTTCCAGCGAGTTTCCAGCGCATCGAGTTCGGCGTCGAGATTGTCGGGCTTCTCGGCCTTCAGCGCGGCGCGCTCGGCCTCATGCGTCTTGCGGTCGGCGTTCTTGACGTCGGTGGCGTTGGCCAGCATCGACTTCGGCGTCTCCAACCCGATCGTCTTCATCGCCTCGCGAAACAGCGCGCGGTCCTCGGCCTTGTCGATGGCATGGGCGTCGGCGCCGATCATCTCGACATTGTAGCGCTCGAGCACGCCCATGCGGCGCAGCGACAAAGCGGTGTTGAGCGCGGTTTGGCCGCCCATGGTCGGCAGCAGCGCGTCGGGCCGCTCCTTGGCGATGATCTTGGCGACCACTTCTGGGGTGATCGGCTCGATATAGGTGGCGTCGGCCAGTTCCGGGTCGGTCATGATGGTGGCCGGGTTGGAATTGACCAGGATGACGCGAAAGCCCTCTTCCTTCAGCGCCTTGCAGGCCTGGGTGCCGGAATAGTCGAATTCGCAGGCCTGGCCGATGACGATGGGGCCGGCCCCGATGATCAGGATCGACTTGATGTCGGTGCGTCTGGGCATGTCTATGAATTCCGTTCGGCAGCGGGCTTGCACAAAAAACCGGGACGGGAAGACCCGGCCGGTTGTGCTCGCGATTCTGGTATCAGGCTAGGAGGGCCTTATAGGGAAGAGTTTTGCCCGATGTAACCCCGAAAATGCGGGATTGGGCGGGGCTGCACAGGCTGGGCGCGCGCGTTGGGTTTGAATGGGTATCTTGCAGTGCGTTGGCGCTGCCCCTCACCTGCCTGCCGGCATCCTCTCCCCGTATAGCGACGGGGAGAGGGGTGCTGCCGTCGCCGGTGTCGCCAATCACCGCTGTTGCAAGAAGAGCGCAAGGTTGCGGCCAGCATCTTTCTCCCCGTCATTATACGGAGAGAAATGCCCGGCAGGGCAATGAGGGCGGCGCAAACCCCAGCAATCAGGCAGCCACGGCAAAAGTCGCCGAACTCTAATCCCCCAGTACCACCGTGTCCGTGATCTCGAACCGCTCCGACACGCCGATGCGGATCATGTTGAGTTTGCCTTCCCGGGTGAAGCGGAAGTCGCTGCCGGCGTCCGAGCTTGCCGGCAGGCCGGCAGCGAAGGAGATGACGCGGCTGCCGCCATCGGGCCAGGTCACGGTGACGTCGGCCTTGTCCGTGCCCTTGTGCGTCACGCTCGCCGCGCAAGGCGCCATGGGCTGTCCAACGTAGCGGGCGCAGGGAATTTGCAGGGCGCCATCGACGGCCGCCGTGGCCCCGGTTGGCTCTTCGGCCGCGGGTCCGTTTTCAGTTGCAGCCAGCGCCAGGCCATAGGCATCCTGCATGGCGATCTCCGCCGCGGATTTCGGTATGGCTTCGGGGCTGGTCGGTTGGCTCGCACCACCCAGCCGAGCGGTCAGGTCGGGTGCATCGGGCGTCGCTGCGGCTTCGGTGGCCATGGCGGGCGTATCCGCGGCCTCGTCGGGCACGGTCGCCGGATTGAGAGGAATGAGGTAGCGCGCGGGAGCCCAGCCGGTGGCTTTGGGATTGTCTGACTCAACCTTGCACCAGGGATGGCCGTCAATGTCGTTGCAGCCGAGGTTCCGTACGCTCGCACCGGCCGCCAGGCGGGCCTCGGTCTTGCCGATCGCCGACGGCTTGGCGCGCACATTGAGCAGGTCGTCGGGGGCGAGCCCGGTGACAACGGAGATAAAGGGACCTTCTTCCGCATGGGCCGGGACAACAGCCGGCCACGCCGCCATCAGCAGCGGAACCGCAACCAGCGCATGCAAACCTGTTCGGAGCGTAACTGTGCGCCTCATCATCTGGCCGTGCGCCGATACTCGAAGTTCCATGCCGCGGCCATCTTGCCGCATGTCCGGCCGGTTTTATAAGGGACGACGCGCCGCCATGTAAGCCCGAAAATTGTTGCGAAGCCTTGGTATAGGCGGTGCTGGCTTGGGCGGTATTGACGCCCGCCGTCCATCGGATACGCTTCGAGCGTGTGCGGGGACCTACATGGCCGGGGACGGATATTCGCCAATCATCAAAGGCATTTTCATTGCGGAAGCGATTGTTGGAAGCATAGCGCTGATCGCCTTCCTCTGGACAGGAAAAGGCATCGCACTAATTTATGGACGCGGTGTTTTCCTCATAGACCGGAGCGAAAGCCCCTATCTCTATTGGAGCGGACTAGCGGTGATTTTAGCTGGTTTCGTGGCGTTTCCGATCTGGTCTCTCTACCGGAAGCCGCGAAGGCGCTGAGAAGACTTACCGGCCCTGTCTAGTTCCATCGAATGAGTGGCGGCATCCTGACAGGTGCTGCCCAGCCGAAGGAGAATGCCTACAGCACTTGTGCAGGCAGGATGCTTACGGCATGAATCCCGTCCTGAGCGCGTGCGCCCGTTCCGGGCGTCCCGCCTGTTCAGCCTGCCGTGCCGCCGCCTCGTGGTCGTACTCGACGGCGATCGTCTCGAAGCGATCCGGCTGGCCGGCGCCGCCCAAGGTGATGATGCCGTCGCGGGCTAAGCGCATTTTCGAGGGGGCTCCACAGGCTGGCGAAGGACTGGTCGAAAGGGCGACCCTGACAGGGACATGATTTCCTCCCGCTTAGCGAGGGAAAGGAAATGTGTCAGGCCGACACTTCGATGTCGTGGCCGCCGACGGCCGGCAGGGCGGCGTCGTCCGCGGCCGCGGCGATGACGCTGTCGAGCAGGCCGGGGAAGCGGGCGTCGAGATCGGCGCGGCGCAGCGTGATCATGCGGTTGGTGCCGACCACTTCGGCGCGGGTGACACCGGCCTCACGCAGCTTGGCGAGGTGGTAGCTCAGATTGGTCTTGGAGCCGAGATCGAGGAAGCGGCTGCAGTTCAGCGGCACGCCTTCCTTGCTGGCGAGATAGCGCACGATCGCAAGCCGCGTCGGGTCGCCGAGCACGCCGAGCACAATGGGCAGGCTGATCTGGTCCGTATTGGGGTGTGGCAAGGTCATGGCTGGAACCTAAGCACAGTTCGGGCCGATTTCAACGCGTCGATCCTGCCCGGTCCATACACACTGTTTCTCCACTTCATGGCCGTCCTGACACAGGGCTGTCAGCATGGTTATGCTATTTTTGCCTGGCTTCATTGACATGATGCCCTTTTATGTCCAATTGTTCAATAACTTTTGAACTAAGGACGCTTTCCCATGGACAAGAGAATTTTCTGGCTTGCGCTCGGATCGTTTGCGATCTCGACCGAAGGCTTCGTCATCTCCAGCCTCCTGCCCGATATCGCCAGGGATGCCGGCATCTCGGTGCCGCTCGCCGGCTCGCTGATCACCGCTTTCGCGCTCGCCTATGCCGTGGGCACGCCGATCCTGGCGACGCTGACCGGCGAATGGGACCGGCGCCGCGTGATCCTGTGGACGCTGGTGTTCTTCGTCGTCGGCAATGTCGTCGCCGCCTTGAGCTCATCCTTCGAAGTGCTGCTCGTCGCACGCATCATCATGGCGCTGTCGTCGGGCCTGTTCGCGGCGACCGCGCAAGGCACGGCGGTGGCGCTGGTGGACGATCATCACCGCGCCCGTGCCATCGCCGTCGTCGTCGGCGGCACCACGGTGGCCGTCGCTGTCGGTGCACCGCTTGGCGCGCTTGTCGCGGCCATCGCCGGCTGGCGTGGCACCTTCTATGCCATTGCCGGCCTTGGCGCGCTGTCCGGCGCCATCCTGTGGTACCGCCTGCCGCGCGGCATCATCGGCACCAGGCTGCCGCTGAAGCGCCGGCTGGCGGCCGCCATGCGTCCCGGCGTGATGCCGATCCTGGTGACGACATTGCTGGCGCTGGTCGGTGCCTTCACCGTCTTTGCCTATGTCGCGCCGCTTGCCATCGAGGGCGGCGGGCTGAGCGAGATCGCGCTGCCCGGCATGCTGCTCGCCTTCGGCGTCGGCGCCGTCGTCGGCAACATTGCAGGCGGCCAGGCGGCCGACCGTTTCGGCGCCACGCGCACCGTCGGCTGGTCGCTGGCGTTGAGTGCCGCCATGCTGATCATGCTGTCGGTCATCCCGACCTTCCTGCCGCAGCACATTGCCGGACCGGCGCTGATGGCGATGATGGTGCCGTGGGGCATCGTCGGCTGGGCGTTCCCGCCGGCGCAGGCCAGCCGCATCATCAAGCTGGCGCCGGACGCCGCTCCAATCGTGCTGTCGCTCAATGGTTCGGCGCTCTATCTGGGCGTGGCGGTGGGCGCGGTGGTCGGTGGTGGCGTGCTGCGCTACGGCGCGCCCGCCGATCTCGGCCTGGTCGCGGCGGTGTTTCCGATCGTCGGGCTCGGCATCGTGCTGGCGGGGCGGGTGTTTGCCCGGGCCGTCACCATGCCGGCGGAATAAGGCCGGCTCCGAGGCTTGCATCCTTGTTTTTTCGCGGCCGCTTCTTCAACTGGAAGGAGTGGCCGCGGGCAATTCCAGCTTCAACGCAGCCACTTCATCGAGCGTGGCCCGCAGTTTCGCGGCCTGCTCCGCGCCGATCATGGCCTCGAATTGCCGCTGGGCGACGCTCCATAGCTTGATCGCCTCGTCGAGCTTGGCCTGTCCTGATGACGTCAGCCGTACGCGCTTGACGCGGCGATCGTCCTTGTCGGGGAAGGTTTCGACATAGCCGTCGCGGACCAGGGGCTTCAGCGTGTGGCCGAGCGCCGACAGATCCATGATCAGCGCCTCGGCAATGGCTCCCATCGCCGGCTCGCTGCCGACACTGATCTGGAACAGCAGGCCGAACTGCGTGCCCTTCAGGCCGGAAGGCGCCAGCGCGTCGTCGTAGAACCGGCCGAGCCTGCGTGCGGTGCGCCGCAAGGTGGCATTGTTGCAACGGCTAAATCCGTCAGCTTCACTCATGGTCGCTCCTTGTGGAGCATCTCCGGCGAAACGCATCGCCTCCAATGCTCTGTCTTGTACGCAATTCCGGACGCAAAACCGCTGGGCACTTGCTGGAATTGTCCTGGCAGGTGCGCCAGCCTGCCGCAGAAATAGTTTTCGCCGCCGCCGTTGACAAGATGGTGGCATATACCTACTTCAAAGAAAGTGGCATATACCACTAATTCGGATAACAGCCTTGCCGGCCGATATTTATCCGCCGGGGCCGAGCCAGCGAACACAAGGAACGTGACAATGAGCAAGAATGACAACAAGGGCACGGCGGTCGTTACCGGCGCCTCATCGGGGATCGGCGCCGTCTATGCCGACCGGTTGGCGAGGCAGGGCTACGACCTGGTGCTGGTGGCGCGCCGTGCCGACCGGCTGCAGGCGCTGGCCGGGAAGCTGCGCCATGCCCACGGCCGCAACGTCAGCGTGATCAGCGCCGATCTGTCCGACGACGGCGATGTGCGCCGTGTCGAGCAGTCGATATCAGCCGACGAAACCGTGACGCTGCTGGTCAACAATGCCGGCCTTGGCGGTCAGGCAGTGGTGGCAACCGCCGACGCCGACGCGGCCGAGCGCATGATCAAGGTCAATGTCGTGGCGCTGACCCGGCTGACACGTGCCGTGCTGCCTGGGTTCCTGGCGCGCAACCGGGGCGGGATCGTCAACATCGCCTCGGTCCTGGCCTTCGACACCTCGTTCGGCGGCATCTACAGCGGCACCAAGGCCTATGTCGTCAACTTCACCGAAGCCCTGCATCGCGAGGTCGCGGGCACCGGAGTGACGGTGCAGGTGGTGCTGCCGGGCGCGACCCGAACCGATTTCTGGGAGCTTTCCGGCGGTGATATCGACCAGTTGCCGAAGGAGATCGTCATGACCGCCGACGATATGGTCGACGCCGCCCTTGTTGGCCTGGCCAGGGGCGAGGCCGTCACCGTGCCGGCGCTTGCCGACACGGGAAAGCTGGACACATTCCTAGGCGCCCGCCAGGCCTTCTATGGCAGCCTGCATGCCGACAAGCCGGCCCCGCGCTACGCGGCTTAGGCTGATGTGGCGGCCGGCCGTCAGGCCGTCCGCCACATCGGGATGATCGAGGCGGCGAGCACCAGCGCCAGCGCGATGTTGAGCGCGCGCCATTGCCACTCGGCCTTGAGCAGCCGCGCCAGCACCATGCCCGCCACGCACCAGACGGACAGCGAGATGGCGGCGGTGAGGCCGAAGGTCGAGCCGAGCAGCAAGGCGAGTTGTCCCGGACCGTCGGCAAGCGCGGCGAAGGAGGCCGCCGCGCCCAGGCCCATCGCCCAGCCCTTGGGGTTCATCCACTGGATTCCGGCGCCGCCCAGGAAACTGTTGGGTTTGGCCATGGCGACATCGAGATTGGGCGGGCCGGCGCGGCCGATCTTGATTGCCAGCCAGACGAGGTAGAGCGAGCCGGCGATCTTCATGGCAAGCTGCAGCGACGGCATGGCAAGCAGCAGCCCGGCGAGCCCGGCGGCGGCCGCCCCCGTCACGGTCGCGAGACCGGCGGCACTGCCGACCATCAAGGGAACCGAGCGGCGAAAGCCGAACTGCGCACCCGAAGCGGTCGACAATGTCGTGGCGATGCCCGGCGTCGCGGTGGCCACGAAGGCAAACAGGATGAGCGGCAGGATCGGCTGGAGCATGGAGCGTCCTTTGTCGGAGGCTTCATGGTAGACTGAGCGTGACATCAGTAAATGCAATGTTTGCGATGATGATCATTAGCATTTATAATGCTGATGATGATCCGCAATCTCGATACCAGTCTCATGCGCACCTTCGTCACCGTCGCCGACAAGGCCAGCATGACGGCGGCGGCCAACGCGCTGCACCTGACGCAGGGCGCGGTCAGCCAGCAGGTCAAGCGGCTGGAAGACACGCTCGGCTGCGGGCTGTTCGAGCGCGACCGGCGCGGTCTGCGGCTGACCCATTCCGGCGAGCGGCTGTTCGACAAGGCAAGGCGCCTGCTCAGCCTCAATGACGAGATATGGACCGAGATGGTGGGGAGCGCTGTCGCCGGACAGGTGCGGCTCGGCGTTCCCTACGACCTTGTCGGCACCTTGCTGGCTCCCGTCCTGAAGGCCTATGCCGAGGCCTATCCGCAGGTCGAGATATCGCTGGTCTGCGCCTCCTCGCCGGAACTGGCGGCGGCACTGGCGGCCGGAACCATCGACCTCGCGGTAATCGAGGAGCGGGTCGGCCCGACCTCTGGCGAATGCCTGGCCATCGATCGGTTGGTCTGGGTCGGCGCAAGGGGTGGGGTGGCTCGCGCCAAGCGGCCATTGCCCGTCTCGATCGTTGCCGACACCTGCGCCTTCCGGCCGGTGGTGCTGGCGGCACTTAACGAGCATGGGCTGGAATGGCGCAGCGTGTTCGAGAACGGCAACATCGACGCGACGACCGCGACGGTGCGTTCCGACCTCGCCGTCACCACATGGCTCGCTGCCACCGTGCCAGCCGATCTCGACATATTGCCGTTCGACACCGGCCTGCCGCCGCTGCCGAATTTTGCCATCAACCTGCACCTGCCGAGGCATGGCGTGAGCACGGCGGCGCAGGAATTCGCACGCCATATACGCGATGGGTTGGCGCGGCGATCGCAGGCTGCCTGATGCCCGAATTTACTTCCAGTTCTTGCGCCGCTCGAGTTCGGCCGGGGATGGCTCGCCCGTGACAAAGGAGCCGACCTTGATTTCGCCCGCGCGCTCATAGATGACGCCGGTGGTCGAAGTCTGCGAATTGACAAGCTTGAAAGCGGCCGGCATCGCTGCCGCGCCGAACAGCCGCTTGCCCTTGCCCAGCAACAGCGGGAAGATCATCAGCCGGATCTCGTCGATCAGCCCGTTGGCGAGCAGGGTCTGAATGAGATCGCCAGATCCCTGGATGAGCAGGTCAGGTCCATCGTCCTGCTTGAGGCGACGCAAAGCCGTGATGATATCGGGCCCAAGCGCGTGCGTGTTCTGCCAGGTCAAAGTATCCGGCCGATGCGTCGCCACATACTTGGTCGCGGGGTTGAACGCATCCGCGATCGGATCTTTCTGGTAGGGCCAGTACGCGGCGAAGATGTCGTAGGTTCTGCGGCCGAGCAGCAGGGCGAAGGGTTTGGAGAACAATTCCTCCATTGCCGCGCCTCCCACGTCATCAAAGTAGTGGAATGTCCAGCCGCCGAATTCGAAGCCACCGACCGGATCCTCGTCTGGCCCTCCCGGCGCCTGCATGACGCCATCGAGGCTGACGAAGGTCGCGGCGATGATCTTTCTCATTGTGCTCTCCCTTGCTTGCGGCCACGCCATCGCGGCCGGATTTCAACCCAAGGACGGAGCAACCGCGCCCGTCCCGACAAAGGCCGCGAGATCTGGTCCGCCCTCGATAGGTCAGCCGCGGACGCTCACGGCTTTCGACGAGAACCAGACATGCTCGAAGATCGCCGTGGCGGTGCGGTCCGGCTGCCTGTCCTCGACCAGCCAGATCGAGCGGCTGCGCGTGGCCTGCTCGCGTGTCGGGATCTTCGCCGCAAGATCCGCGAGCGAGGCGCCGAAGCATGGGATGAACCAGGCACGCATGAACGGATCGCAGGCAAAGCCCTTTTCGGTGCGGGTCACCAGCATCGCCAGCGGGACGCGCTCGGCGGGACGCCAGGGGAAGATCATGCGGCCGCCGGGGCGCAACGCTTTCAGCCATCCGGCGGGAGGGGCGACGACACCGGCATTGACATAAATGATGTCGGACGGCGGCAGCGGCGACGTCACGGCATCGCCATGGACAATGGTCGCATTGCCGTAGGTTTCGAGATTCTTGCGCGCCAACCCGGCCAGGTTTTCGTCGATCTCGAAGGCGGTGATGGTGCCGCATGGCGAAACCAGTTTGGCCAGCAAAGCTGTGTAGTAACCGCTGCCGGCGCCGATATGCGTGATGGCCTCACCAGGCTTTGGCGCGAGTTTTCCGATCCACATGGCGTGCAGGAAGGGCTCGCCATTGTTGATGCCCTTGTCGGTATCGAGCGCCACCAGAACGTTCTGGCAGATGTGGGCCGGATCGGCGCTTGGCGTGGTGACCGTGCCGTTGCCGGTGATGACCGTCCATGGGCCGGGGCCGAGGAAGGCCTCGCGCGGTACGCTGGCGAACACCTCTTCCAGGCGCGGGTCCGATGAGGCGGCGTTGACCGCCATCAGCCGCGCGTAGAATGTCCGGATGTCTTCGAGGTCGCTCATGGCATCGGGAAGATAGCGCGATCCGGCGGTTTGTCCCGTGATTAAACGGAACTTCAGCCAACCCCGAACATGGTGTCGTAGAGCAGCTTGAAATTGAGCACCAGGATGATTGCCGCGACCACCCAGGCCAGTGCGGCGACGCCGCGCGGGATGGCGAGATTGCCCATCTTCTTCTTGTCGGACACGAACTGCACCAGCGGGACGACCGCGAAAGGCAGCTGCATGGACAACACCACCTGGCTGAAGACCAGCAACTGGCCAGTGCCCTTCTCGCCATAGAGCGCGGTGACGACCACCACCGGTATGATGGCGAGGCCGCGGGTCAGCAGGCGCCGCGCCCAGTTCGGGATGCGCAGGCGCAGAAAACCTTCCATGATGATCTGGCCGGCGAGCGTCGCCGTCACCGTCGAATTCAAGCCCGACGCCAGCAGTGCCACGGCAAACAGGATCGAGGCGATGCCGAGGCCAAGCAGCGGCGACAGCAGCTTGAAAGCCTGGTCGATCTCGGCGACATCCTGGTGGCCGGTTTCGTGGAAGGCGACGGCCGCGACGATCAGGATGGCGGCGTTGACGAACAGCGCCAGCATCAGGGCGATGGTGGAGTCCGTCGTCGCCCATTTGATGGCATCTCGTTTTCCGGCCTCCGTGCGCTCATAGGCGCGGGTCTGCACGATCGAGGAATGCAGGTAGAGATTGTGCGGCATCACCGTTGCGCCGATGATGCCGATGGCGATGTAGAGCATCGCTGGATCGGTGACGATTTCGGAGGACGGCACGAACATCGAATGCAGGATCGTGCCGGCCGGCGGAGCGGCAACGAAGATCTGGATGGCAAAGCAGCTGAAGATGATGACCAAAAGCGCGACGACGAAGGCTTCGAGATAGCGGAACCCCTTGTTCATCAGGAGCAGAACCAGGAAAGCGTCGAGCGCGGTGAGCATGGCGCCGCCGATCAGCGGGATGCCGAACAAAAGCTGCAGCGCGATCGCGGTGCCGATCACCTCGGCGAGGTCGCAGGCGATGATGGCGAGTTCGCAGGCGATCCACAGCACGAGATTGACGGGGCGCGGATAGTAGGCGCGGCAGGCCTGGGCGAGGTCGCGGCCGGTGGCGATGCCAAGGCGCGCGGCCAGCGCCTGCAGCAGGATCGCCATCAGGTTGGACAGCATGATGATGAACAAAAGCGTGTAGCCGAACTGCGCGCCGCCGGCGAGGTCGGTCGCCCAGTTGCCCGGGTCCATGTAGCCGACCGAGACCATGTAGCCGGGACCCATGAAGGCGAACAAGCGGCGGAACCAGACGCCTGATGTCGGCACCGCGATGGAGGAGTTGACCTCGCGCAGGCTGGGCTGATCGTCTTCATCCCGTCTGGCGAACCGCCATGCGGACCGGGAGGTTGTGACGTCTGCTTCTGACATGAAAAGGCTTTCCGCGACTTCCGGAGGATGCCCTCAAGGTATGCCATGGCTCAACATTATGCAATAGGCTATATTTCATTGTCGGTGCTTTTTAGCATGTCGCGCTGTGCGTGCGAGGATGACGCCCCCGGAGACGCCGGTTGCGCCTCTCTCGGAATGCAAATAAACGGCCTGAAGAATCAGAGCCCGTGCTATAAAAGCAGGGACGGCAAACTCCCGAGGAGGAGCGCGCATTGGCGCTGAAGAACAGACCGGTCCCGCGTGAGCCGTTGCTCGATGCCGATGTCCATTCGGAAGGGTTCCGGCAGACGCGCGAAGCGCGCCGCAGCGCGCTGGTCGAGGATTATGTCGAACTGATCGCCGACCTGATCGAGGACGGCAACGAGGCGCGCCAGGTCGACATCGCCGCGCGCCTCGGCGTCGCCCAACCGACGGTGGCCAAGATGCTGACGCGGCTATGCGCCGACGGGCTGGTGTCGCGAAAGCCCTATCGCGGCGTGTTCCTGACCGATGCCGGCCGCAAGGTCGCAGAGGAAAGCCGCATCCGCCACCAGACGGTCGAGGCCTTTCTGCGCTCGCTCGGCGTCAGCGCCGAGACGGCGCGCATCGATGCCGAGGGCATCGAACACCATGTCAGCGCCGAGACGCTGGAAGCGTTCCGCAAGGCGATGACGGCGCGCTGAAGCGCTTCATTGCCGCGTTTTCGACCATGTTAGCCGCTGGAACTGCCGGCGCTTATGCGCGTTCCCCTCTCATTGCGCGCCTATCGCGCGCCAGGGAGGAAGCAATGGGCATCGAGCAGGCACCGACCGCAAAAGGCAAGCAGGCAGCCACAGGATTGGAACAGGCGGCCGCCAGGGACGAGCGCAAGACCGAGGCCGAAACGGGACATCCGCTGAAGAAAGGCGCCGATCGTTTCGAGGAACGCTCGAAAAGCTCCGACGGCAAGAGCGCCGGCGCCAAGCAGAAAGAGTAAGCGGCAGCAGTTCTGGACCGATGCGGATGACCATCGAGTGGCGCCCGCCTGAACGCTTTGTCTTTCAGGGACATTCGATCGCCTGGGGCGTCATGGGGGAAGGACCGCCCGCCGTCGTTCTCCGCGGCACGCCATTCTCCTCGGTCGAGTAGCGCCGCATCGCGCCATGGCTGGCGAAGCAGCGACGCGTCCACTATTTCGACATGCTTGGCTATGGCTGGTCGGACAAGCCGGACGGCGATGTGTCGCGTGGCATGCAGAACGAGCTGTTCGCGGCGCTCTATGCCCACTGGAAGCTGGAACGGCCCGACGTGGTCGCGCATGATTTCGGCGGATCGACCGCTCTGCGCGGTCATCTGCTCAACGGTTTGGAGTTCCGCTCGCTGGTGCTGATCGATCCAGTGGCGATCAGCCCGCAAGGTTCGCCGCTGGTCCAGGCAGCCAAGCAGAACGAGAAGGTTTTTGCCGGGCTGCCCGCATATGTCCACGAAGCGATCTTGCGGGCCTACATCGATGGCGCGACGGACAATTCGTTGCGCACAGACGAGATGCAGGCCTATCTGCGTCCATGGCTTGGCGACGAGGGCCAGAAGGCGTTCTGGAGGCAAGTCGCGCAGATGGACGACAAGTACACGGAGGAAGTGGAGTGGCGATATGGCGAGATTCGCTCTCCGGTCACCATCCTGTGGGGCGAAAATGACGATTGGATACCGGTAAAGGACGGCCGGGAGCTGGCGCGGCGCATTCCCGGCGCGACGTTTCAGACAGTCCCCGGCGCCAAGCATCTCGTCCAGGAAGACGCGCCGGAGGCGATCGCCGCCACGGTCCTCCAGTTTTGGCGGAGCCTGGAAGCCGGCTGGGGCGGTGGTAGTGTCTCAGTTTGAAATTTGGTGGCGGACCCGCCCGTCTCGACCGGGGGCCTCCAGCACATGACTGGCGCTCTTCCCCTGAGCTACGGGCCGCCAACCTGTTTATATCAAGCTACCCGCCTTTTGTAAGGGCCGCGATTGTCGACGTCGCGGGTGACGCCGAGCGCGGGGCCGAGCAAACGGCTGATCGACAGGCCGCCGCGTTCCAGCGCCTGCAACGTGGCCGGATCGGTGACGGCGACGCTGGGATCGAGCGTCACCGCGCCGGCATTCGCAGCCCGAGGCACGGCAACGCCACCAGCAGCGACAGGAAACCCCTGATCGTCCTCAAGCCTGGAACCCCTCCCAATGCCGGCGATGCGACAGGCCTTGCGCGCTCCCGGCCAGTGCGGTGGAGCGGCCATGCGGCGCTGCCTGGCCGCAAAAATGCTGTGACTTGGAGCAACCATTGCGATACTTGTTTGTTGGATTGAGCCGGTCCTGCCGGAGCAATGGGGAAGTTCGCAGCACGAGGAGTTGCCATGCTCTGGAGAGGCCGTCGTCAGAGTGACAATATCGAGGACGACCGCAGCGATGGCGGCGGCGGCGGGATCGGTGGTGGCGGCGGCCAGTTCCGCATCCCGATCGGTGGCCGCGCCGGTGGCGGCGGTAGCATATTCCTCGTCATCCTGGTGGTGCTGGCCGGATGGTATTTCGGCTTTGATCCCTCAACGATCCTGGGCGGTGGCGACGGTGGCCTGCTGCCGGGCGGCGGTGGCCAGATATCGGACAACAGCGGCGGCCAGGACAGCGGCGCAACACCAGCCAATGACGAGATGAAGCAGTTCGTGGCGACCGTGCTCGCCGAGACGGAAGACACCTGGACCGGCATCTTCAAGTCGCAAGGCCTGACCTATGAGGACCCGAAGCTGGTGCTGTTTTCCGGCCAGGTCCGCTCCGCCTGCGGCTTTGCCTCGGCGGCGGCGGGACCGTTCTATTGTCCGGGCGACCACAAGGTCTATCTCGACATGACCTTCTTCCAGCAGCTCGACCAGCAGTTCGGCGCTTCCGGCGAGTTCGCCCGCGCCTATGTCATCGCGCACGAGGTCGGCCACCACGTGCAGAACCTCACCGGCATCATGGGGAAATTCAACCAGATGCGGCAAGGCATGAGCGAAGCCGATGCCAACCAGCTGTCGGTGCGCATCGAGCTGCAGGCCGACTGCTTCGCCGGCGTGTGGGCGCATTACACCGGGCAGAAGGGCCTATTGGAGCAGGGCGACTTCGAAAGCGCGCTGAACGCGGCCAAGCAGATCGGCGACGATACGCTGCAGAAGAAGATGCAGGGCTATGTCGTGCCGGAAAGCTTCAACCACGGCACCTCGCAGCAGCGGCAGACCTGGCTGACACGCGGATACAAGAGCGGCAAGCTTTCGGACTGCAACACGATGAGCGGCCCGCTCTAAGCAGCCGTTTTCGGACATGGACCTGGCGGCCAACGCGCCGTCAGGGAGTGTCAGGATCAAAGCTTCCTGCCTGTTCCCGCACTGTTCCTTTCCGCGGGCTCGCCTATAAGGTGCATCCGCCCGCGCCCCCCAGGCGGCCAGAGGAGCTTGACCCATCATGATCGATCCCAAAACCGCCAAGCGGGGCCTTGCGCTGGTTTTCACCACGCTGCTGCTCGATATCATCGGCTTCGGCATGATCATGCCGGTGCTGCCGGCCTTTCTCAGGGAATTGACCGGCGTCGGCATCAGCGAAGCGGCGATCGAGGGCGGCTGGCTGTTCTTCGTCTATGCGGCCATGCAGTTCTTCTTCGCGCCCATCATGGGCGGCCTGAGCGACCGGTTCGGGCGACGGCCGATCCTGCTTGCCTCGGTGCTGACCTTCTCCATCGACAATTTGATCTGCGCCATCGCCTGGTCCTATCCGATGCTGTTCATCGGTCGCGTCCTGGCCGGCATTTCGGGCGCCAGCTATTCGACGACGTCGGCCTTCATCGCCGATATTTCGAACGACGAGAACCGGGCGAAGAATTTCGGCCTGCTCGGCATCGCCTTCGGCGTCGGCTTCGTCATCGGGCCGGTGCTGGGCGGATTGCTCGGTACGTTCGGGCCGCGTGTGCCGTTCTTTTTCGCCGCCGGGCTCGCCTTCGTGAACTTCCTCATCGCAATGTTCTTCCTGCCCGAAACGCTCGATGAAAAGCACCGCCGCCGCTTCGAGTGGAAACGCGCCAACCCGGTCGGCACGCTTCTGCAGATGCGCCAATATCAGGGCATCGGCTGGATTGGGCTGGTCTTCTTCCTGATGACGCTCGGTCACATGATGTATCCGGCGGTGTGGTCGTTCGTCTCCAACTACCGCTACGGCTGGAGCGAGCAGCAGATCGGCTTCTCGCTCGGCGCTTTCGGCCTGTGCGGCGCCATCATCATGGGCACGGTGCTGCCGCGCGTCATCCCCAGGCTCGGCGAGTGGAGGACGGCGGTCATCGGCCTGACGTTCACCGCGGCCAGCGCCTTCGGCTATGCCTTCGCCTCGCAAGGCTGGATGGTCTACGCGGTGATCGTCGTCGGCTGCCTGGAAGCGCTGGCCGATCCGCCGCTGAGAAGCCTCGCCGCAGCCAAGGTTCCCCCTTCGGCACAAGGCGAATTGCAAGGCGCGATGACCTCGATCTTCTCGATCACCTCGATCGTCACGCCGCTGCTCTATACCGCGATCTTTTCCTGGTTCACCGGCCCCAGCGCGCCCGTCACCTTCGGCGGCGCGCCCTATCTGGTCGGTGCATGCTTCCTGGCGCTGGCGGTCATCGTCTTCGTCACCAAGGTGGCTAGGCCGGCGACAGTCATGACTGTCACGAACGATGTCGTGGAAGATGGAGCCCAGCTATGAGCGGGAGGCAAGTGAGGGGCGGCGCGACGCGTTTCAGGCCCTTTCCACCAGCAATTCCTCGCCGCGCTTTTCGCGGATGAGGTTGACGAAGCGGCGGAACAGGTAGTGCGAATCCTGTGGGCCGGGCGAAGCCTCGGGGTGATGCTGGACCGAGAACACCGGGCGGCCGGTCAACGCGATGCCGCAATTCGAGCCGTCGAACAGCGAGACATGGGTTTCCTCGACACCCGCGGGCAGCGAGTCGGCATCGACGGCAAAGCCGTGGTTCATCGAAACGATTTCGACCTTGCCGGTGGTGTGATCCTTGACCGGATGGTTGGCGCCGTGATGGCCCTGGTGCATCTTGGCGGTCTTGCCGCCCAGCGCCAGCGCCAGCATCTGGTGGCCGAGGCAGATGCCGAACACCGGAATGTCGGTCTTGAGCAGGTCCTGGATGACCGGCACGGCATAGTCGCCGGTGGCTTCCGGGTCGCCGGGGCCGTTGGAGAGGAAGATGCCGTCGGGCCGCATGGCGAGGATTTCTTCCGAGCCGGTGCTGGCCGGAACCACCGTTACCTTGGCGCCCAGACCGGCGAGCAGCCGCAATATGTTGCGCTTGACGCCGTAGTCGATGGCGACGACGTGCAGCGAAGGGTCGGCCTGTTCGCCAAAGCCTTCGTTCCACACCCAAGGCGTCTCGCGCCAGACAGAAGACTGGCCCGACGTGACCTCCTTGGCGAGATCGAGCCCGATCAGGCCCGACCAAGCGGCGGCACGCCGCTTCAGCTCGTCGAGGTCGAAGACGCCGTCGGGCGCGTGCGCGATGACGGCATTGGGCATGCCTTTTTCGCGGATCAGCGCGGTAAGCGCGCGGGTGTCGATGCCCGAGAGCGCGACGATGCCCCGCTTCTTCAGCCACTGGTCGAGATGGCCGGCGGCGCGGTAATTGGACGGGTTGGTGACATCGGCCTTGAACACGGCACCGACGGCGCCGGCACGAGCGGCCGGATTGAGGTCTTCGATGTCCTCGCCATTGGTGCCGATATTGCCGACATGCGGGAAGGTAAAGGTGACGATCTGGCCGGCATAGGACGGGTCGGTGAGGATTTCCTGGTAGCCGGTAAGTGCCGTGTTGAAGCAGACCTCGGCAACCGCCGAGCCGGTGGCACCGAGGCCGCGACCCTCGATGACGGTGCCGTCGGCCAGCACCAGAAGGGCGGTCGGCTTTTCAGTGGCCCAGGCGGGCGTCATCTCGGCCATGGCGGCACTCCTATCAAGCCGCGCGCTTCCATAGCCCGGCGGGCGTTGGCGCGGCAAACGGCGCGAAGCGGCGAATTCGCGGCCTCCACGCACCCAAGCTTCAGTTCATGCAAGGCCCAGTACATAGGGGAAGGGGACAGGGCGGTCAATGATCATGCGAAAGAGGGTCGCGATTTATTTCATTGAGGAATATCATAGGCTTGCCCTGGAATATCAGAGTTTGCGTTGGCCTGTACCCGGCGCTATTGTCCGCGCCGACCGAAGGAGAGAGAGCAATGCGCGCGAAAATCGCCGAATCCCTGAAGACCGCGATGAAGGCGCAGGACAAGCACCGGCTGCCGACATTGCGGCTGATCCAGGCCGCCATCCACGACCGCGACATCGCCAATCGCGGTGCCGGCAAGGAACCCGCCAGCGATGAGGAGATCCTGCAGATCCTGGCCAAGATGGTGAAGCAGCGCGAGGAATCGGCCAAGGCATTCGAGGACGGCAAGCGCCCGGAACTGGCCGCGCAGGAACGCGGCGAGATGGAGATCATCCGCGGCTTCCTGCCGACGCAGCTTGACGATGCCGCGGTCACGGCGGCGGCGCGCGAGGCGATAGCGGCGACCGGTGCGGCCAGCCAGAAGGACATGGGCAAGGTGATCGCGGCGCTGAAGCAGAAATATGCCGGCCAGATGGATTTCGGCAAGGCGAGCGGCATCGTCAAGGCGCTGCTGCAGTAGGGCTTTCTACTCTCGCGTCGTCGGCTTCCAACACGGCCACTCGACGCCAAGCTGCGGCTTGCTGTTAGACCCGAGGCTCCAACGCGCGGCGCAATGCGGGTGCTTCCCGCTGGATATGGTCCCACAAGCGATTGGCGATCGGGCCGTGCGGCCGGTCGCGGCGGCGCGCCACCACCAATTCGTCGGTGCGGCCCGGCAGATGACGGCCGGCTATGGATAACAGCTGGGCGTCGCGCAGCTCTTCCGCGATCAGGAAGTGAGGCAGGTGGCCCCAGCCGAGCCCTTGCAGGATGAGTTCCTTCTTCATGGCCTGATCGGGGACCAGACATCGCGGCGCGCCCTCGGCCACGAAATAGTCCTGTCGTGGCGAATGCAGGGCGGTGTCGCGCATCACGCACTGGGTGAATGCCTGCATCTTCTCCAGTGTGACCGGTTGGTCGACGCGCTCCGGCAGAAAGCCCGGCGCCACGACGGGAATGAACGACACCTTGCTGAGATCGATCCATTCCACCCGTACGTCGCCCTTGTCGATCCAGTGCAGGATGAGATCGGCTTTGTCGTCAAAAAGGCGTTCCCACGGGCCGCCGACGGCTTCGAAATGGAGATGCAGCCGCGTGCCGGGGCACTGGGCGAAGAACCGCCCAAGCATGCCCAGCACCTGCGGGCGCGGGCAGAGGTCGCCGATCACGACGTGGATATCGCTTTCCTCGCCCATCGAGAGCTGGGCGGCGTGGATGATCAGGCCTTCCAGTTCGCGCAGCAGCGATTTAGCCCGTCGATGGAACGACAGCCCCGCTTCCGTCGCCCGCACGCGATAGCCGCCGCGATCCAGGAGGACGAGGTCGAGCTGTCGTTCGAGCCTGGCGACGGCGGCGAACACCGCCGGATGCGAGCGATGGAGCAGGGCCGCGGCCGGCTGAAAGCCGCCGCAGCGGATCACCGCGTCGAAGCACTGGAGGTCGTGCAAGGTGAATTCGGCCATGTCAGCTTTGATTACAGAGATTGTCCTATCTTTGTAATATCACCAAATCCCAGCCACAGCTACGCTTTGCCTCATTCAACGTTCCAAAAGGATTTTAATCATGAGTGAGTTGAATTTCGTGACTGTCGGCGACGGCACGCGCATTGCCTACCAGCTCGACGGTGACGCTGGGCAACCGGTGCTGGTGCTGTCCAACTCCATCGCCACGACGCTGCACATGTGGGATGGCCAGATCGGCGAACTGTCCAGGCGTTTCCGCGTTCTGCGCTACGATTTTCGCGGCCATGGCGGATCGAGCGTGCCGATCGGCGCCTATTCGCTCGACCGGCTTGGCCGCGACGTGATCGAACTCATCGACGCGCTCGGCCTTGGCCAGGTGCATTTCCTCGGCCTGTCGCTGGGCGGTTTCGTTGGGCAGTGGCTTGGCATCCACGCGCCCGAGCGGGTCGACCGGCTGATCCTGAGCAACACTTCATCTCACCTCTCGCCGGCAAGTTATTTCGACGAGCGGATCGCCGTCGTGCGGCAGGCGCCGGACATGTCGGAAACCGCCGAAGTGTTCCTCAACAACTGGTTCCCGGCCGGCATGGTAGCGGCCAACGAGCCCGTCATCGAGAAATTCCGCGCCATGTTGCTTGAGATCGACCGTCTAGGCCTGGCGGGTCTGTTCGCCGCGGTTCGCGACGCCGACCTTCGCCGCACGGTGGCCCTGATCGACCGGCCGACATTGGTAATCGCCGGCCAGCACGACACGGTGACGGCGGCCAGCCACAGCGAACTGATCGCGGCAGCCGTGCCCGGGGTGAAGCTTGTCGTGCTGCCCGCGGTTCACCTGTCGAACGTGGAATACCCCACCGAGTTCATGCAGGCCGTGCTCGATTTCCTGCACTGAGCCGGAGCAGGGTGCCGTGGCTCCATCTCACGGCTCCTTGCACATCGGCAGTGGCTGCGGGGGCGCCGCCGGGTGGTCCTTCTTGTACTGGGCAATGACCGGCTCGAGGGTTTTTCGCGGCCAGAATTTCGGCGTACCGATCTCTTTCAGGCAGGATGCGTTCCAGTAGGTGCCTGAACCGGAATGGCCGTTTGCCACGGCGGCGATGTCGCGCGATTCCGGATAGATATAGAGCGTGGTGGGGTTGTCCTTCACCATCGAGATGAGCTGCCTGGCATCGGCCGGCGACCAGCTGGTGCAGCCATTGCTGCGGCCGCCGGCATAGTCCACCAGCTTGCCGAACGGCACGAAGCCGTCATGGTCGGCATAGGAACTGCTCGGGCTCTTGCGCAGGCACATGCCGCGCAGCACCTGCGCCGCGTGGCCGCCGATCACGCGCTGCCTTGCGTTGGCGGCTTCGCCTTCGCCGTCGAACTGGATGAAAGTGCGCTGGAAGGCCACGTCCTGTTTGGCGCCGATGCGATAATAGCCCTTGAACGAGGTTTTCGCCTCGCGGGTCATGTAGGGACCGCCGGCGGTCAGTTCCGAATCCATGGCATTGCCGAAATTCCTGGCGCAGCGCCTGCCATTGGAGAAATCCACCGTGCCTTTCAGGTTGCGGCCGCCGCCGTGACCCGACGAAATCGCGCGAAACGACTGGCTGGCCTCGCATACGATATAGTAGCGGCGCCCGAGCACGCCATTGCCCAAATCGCCGGGACGGGTGGCGTCCATGGCGAAGTAGCAGGGGTTCCGGACGACGCCCTGGGCGACTTTTTTCAGGTAAAGCGCGCGCGCCCGCTCCAGCACCACTTGTGAAATCTGGCCATCGCCATCTCCGACATGGGCCTGCAGCCAGGCCGGAATGGCCGATGGCGCGGCAAAGGACCGGGCCGATGCCATCAAGGCCATGACGACGACGAGGAGACCGAGGAACGTAACGACACCCAACGGGACAGATCTCAACCGCACCGGACCCATTCTCCTGTCGAAGCCGTTTGTGATCCCCGCGGAATCACCCGAGGCGATCATAAAACGCGGCGCGCCGTCAGGCGAAACACATCTTGTTTAGCGCACCGGCAAGTAGGCGCGAAAAGACCAGGCCGACGCGCAACCATCCATAAACGGACATGCTGGGTCAAGGCTTGCGGCGGGAGCCTCCATATCTACGAACGCCCGATTTTCGAGCCGGCGCGATTGGGCTATGATCTGATTCTGGCGCGGCCCACGCCTCCTCCCTCCGCCGGGAAAGCATCGTTCATGCGGGGCCATCCAATCACCGCACCGACTGTTCGAACACCAGGCATAAGGAGGGGTTGCAAAAACTGCTCGCACCAGGAGGTTTTGCGATGAGGCTGTTTTGGCCCGTCTATCATCTGAAGCGTCAAGCCAGGCTGTTGTCCCGCGAGGTGAAAATACCGCTCCACCAGGCGCTCGACCGTATCGCGGCACAAGAAGGTTTCGCGAGCTGGAGCCTGCTTGCGGCGAAGGCCGCGGAAACTGGGCCCGCAGGCAGATTGTTTGCACAACTGGCGCCCGGCGACCTCTTGCTGGTCGGCGCGCGGCCGGGCCAGGGCAAGACGCTGATGAGCCTGGAACTGGCGGTCGAAGCCATGAGGCGCGGCCGGCGCAGCGTGTTCTTCACGTTGGAATATACGCAGGCGGACATTCTCGACCGCTTCCGCGCGATCGGGGTCGAGCCACGGCAATTCGAGGGTCGGTTCGAATTCGACAGTTCCGATGCCATCTCGGCTGACTACATGGTGGCGCGGCTGACCTCGGCCGGAGCCGGCACGCTGGTGGTGATCGACTACCTGCAATTGCTCGACCAGAAGCGGGAAAATCCGGATCTGATGATCCAGGTACGCAGGCTGCGATCATTCGCGCGCGACAGGGGGCTTATCCTGGTCTTCATCGCGCAGGTCGACCGTTCGTACGAACTGTCGAAAAAACCAGTCCCCGATATCGACGATATCAGGCTGCCCAATCCGCTCGACCTGTCGCTGTTCAGCAAGACCTGCTTCCTGAACAAGGGAGAGATACACTTCCAGGCGGCTTGAGCCCCCTGCTGTCCAAGGCTATGCCTGCAGCGTTTTTCAGGAGGCATCGATCATGGTCGAGATCGTCAAACCGGCGCTTGAACATCTGCCGAGCTACAAGGCGGCGCTCGAACGCGGCTGGTCGCCGGACAATGTGCGGCTCCTGGACGCGACGCGCGAGCAGCTTGCGGCAATAGAGGAAGACCCGGTGGCGTTCCTGGCCAGCCTCGACGATCCCGAAGCCAAGGGGCCGCCCATCGCCTTGCCCGACGGGACACGGGTGCCACGCCTGCCGGGCTTCCGCCGCTGGATCTGGGACGGCGAGGCGGCGGGCTCGATCGGCTTTCGCTGGCAGAAGGGCACGGCGGGACTGCCTTCGCACGTGCTTGGTCATATCGGCTACGCCGTCGTGCCCTGGAAGCGGCAGCGCGGCTACGCCACCGAAGCGTTGCGGCTGATGCTGGACGAGGCGAGGGCGGTAGGCCTTCCCCATATCGAGATCACCGCCAAGCCGGGCAATCCGGCCTCGCACAAGGTGATCCTGGCCAATGGCGGCAAACTCGTCGAGCGCTTCTTCGAGGACGCCGCCTATGGCGGGGTGCAGAGCCTGCGGTTCCGGATCGATTTGTAAGAGGCGGTTTGGAAACTCCACGCCGGCGGCCATCTGATGGCGTTTTCCGCGCCTATCGCCTTTCGGGCTGGTCGCCCAGCCAGTCGGCGAGCGATGCGCGATGGGTGCCGGCCCTGCCGGTGAATGCCTCGGCGGACAGCATGGAGTTCAGCACCGCCTCCTGCGTCGCTTCCGCCGCCGCCCGGAACAGGATGTCGATGCGTGCTTCGTTGAGCGCGAGCAGCGGCACCAGATCGCGGTTTTCATCGTGGTCGACCGGGTTGCCGGTGCTGAAGGCGATGGCGATGTCCCCGCTGCCATTGCCCCAGAAGGAACCGAGCCTGGCGATGCCGGCGCCCGCACGGCGCGCCAGGCGCTCGAGCTGGCGGTGTTCGAGCGGCACATCGGTCGCCAGAACGACGATGATCGAGCCGCGTTCGGCCTCGGCCTGCCGCCTGGGGTCGGGCCGGCGCCCATCGGCAGGACGAGGTCGCCGGCCCTGCCGAAATTCGACAGGACGAGAACGCCAAGATGATGTCCGCCGGCGAGCGCGATTTTCCTGGAGGTCGAGCCGACGCCGCCCTTGAAGCCGAAGCAGCTCATTCCCGTTCCGGCGCCGATATTGCCCTGTTCGAACGCGCCTTCTCGGGCATCCGCCAGCGCGGCAAGGGCATGCTGCTCTGATATTGCCATGGCCTGGATGTCGTTCAACGGACCGTCATTGCATTCACCGACCACCGGATTGACCGTTCCGGTGGTGCGGCCGATATCGGGGTTCTGGCGGATGGCGTCACGGATCAGCGCCGTGGCGCAGGTGCCGACCGAGAGCGTGTTGGTCAAGAGAATAGGCGTCTCGATGGTACCGAGTTCCTTGACCTGCATTAGCCCGACGGTCTTGCCGAAGCCGTTGATGACATGGCTGGCCGCCATCACCTTGCGGCGGAACAGGTTTCCGCCATGCGGCAGGATCGCGGTCAGGCCGGTGTTGATGTCGCCGTCGCGCAGCGTGCGGTGACCGACGCGCACGCCAGGCACATCGGTGATGGCGTTGTGCGTGCCCGCCTGCAAGGTGCCGCAGGTCAGGCCGAAATCGGCGACAGTCCTTGCCATCTTATTCGGCGGCCGCCGGTACTGGCGGGCCGATGTCGCTGCGCCGTTCCCAGAGATGGGAGATGACAGCCACGATGACGGCGACCAGCATCGCAAAGGCGCCAACAAGCGACAGGCTGCGATAGCCGTAGCCGGCATTGAGCATGGCGGCGCCCAGCGATGCGGCCAGCGCGATGCCGATATTGAAGCCGGACGGGATGAGCGAGGCGGAGAGGTTGGAGGCGTCGGCCGTCCAGGCCAGGATGCGGGTCTGGATCGGCGTGCCGATGGCGAAGTTGAGGCCGCCCCAGACGATGATCGCGACGACCATCGGTACGGGATAGGGGCTGACGGCATAGATGATGGCCAGCGTCACCGCCTGCAGGGCAAGCATGGTGATCAGCGACGGCATCAGTTTCCAGTCGGACAGTTTGCCGCCCAGGAAGACGCCAAGCGTGGCGCCGACGCCGTTGAGCAGCAGCACCCAGGGCACCAGGTTTTCATCGAGCCCGGTGACCTCCAGCAGCGTCGGGGTGATGTAGGTGAACAGGCAGAACTGGCCGAGCATCAGCATCAGCATCAGGATCAGCGAAGTCCAGACCTGCTGGCGCGCCAGGACGCGGACCTCGCTGGCAAGGCTCGCCGACCTGGCCTGATATCCGGTGGTGCGCGGCAGCAAGGCCGCCATGGCGAGCGTTGCCGCCACGCCCAGCGCGCACATCACCCAGAAGGTCGCGCGCCAGCCCCAGATGTTGCCGATGGCGGTGCCGGCCGGCACGCCGATAACGTTGGAGACGGTGAGACCCGACAGGATGACGGCGACCGCCATGCCGCGCTGATCCTCGCGCACAAGGCCGACGGCGACCACCATGGCGACGCCGAAATAGGCGCCATGCGCGACAGCCACGGCAATGCGCAGCAACAGCATCGAGGTGAAGTCGGGTGCCAGCGCGCAGGCCGCCTGACCGAGGGTGAAGACGACGGCGAGGCCAAGCAGCAAGGTCTTGCGCGGCAGGCTCTTGGTGGCAAGCGCCAGCAGCGGCCCGCCGATGGCGATGCCGCAGGCATAGCCGGAGACGAGGTAGCCGGCGGAAGGAACCGAAACGCCTAGCCCCTGCGCCACCTGCGGCAGCACGCCGGCGATGACGAATTCGGTGGTGCCGAAAGCGAAGGCGGCGATGAACAGGGCGATGAGCGGCAGCGACATGAAAAGGAACCCCCGAATGCAGGGCTCAAACCATGGATGGCCTTGGCAGGCAATCCAGAAATTTTTGTCGCCGGTTTAGGTTTTCTTGACGGGACCGATCGATCGCAAGCCCTTCAAGTCACGGATTTGCGTCCGTAAGGAATCTTCAGCCATGCCCGCTCATGAAAATAATAGAGCAGCGACTTGGTGAAGACCTCCGTCACCCCGATGGCGGCCGCAAGCTTGATGCTTCCGGTCACCACCAGCGAGATGATCATCGTATCGATGGTGCCGGTCACGCGCCAGGAAAGCGCCTTGGCGAAACTGCGCGAATGGGTATCCATCGATTTCCTCCCGGTGGAAACGGATGCTTAGCCGACGGATGGCTGGATAAGCAAAGGCTAAATTTGGCGCGCTTTCCCGAATGATGGAAGCGTGTTCCAAATCGGTGCGATTGCAGGAAGCTTCCGCCAGTCAGCTCGCCTTCAGCCGCGATCCCGTGAGCAGGCCGCGCTCTTCCAGAACCGGGTAGGCCATCGAGGCCAGCAGCGAGTTGATCTGCTTCAGGTCGCGGATGGTGTCGAGGTGGATCGAGCTGGTTTCGACGCTTTTGGCGGTGCCTTCGCGCAGGCGCATAAAATGGCTGGCGCTGGTTTCCTTCTCGCGGTCGCGCAGCCGGTCCTTTTCCAGCACGAGCTGGCGCGCGGTTTCGGGATCGCGCGAGACCAGGACGTTGAAGGCGAGCCGGGCATTGGCCAACACCGAGCCATGGAAGGCGCACAATTCGCTCCAGCCTTCGTCGGTGAATTCCAGCCCGCGGTCGAATTTCTTCTTCACATGCACCAGCATGTTGCGCACGATGATGTCGCCGACCTGCTCGAGCTTGACGCAGGCGCCGATCAGCTCCTGGCAGCGCAGCGCCTCGTCTTCGGTCATCGGATTCCTGCTGACCTTGGCGAGGTAGAGCTTTATGGCCGCGTGCCTGCGGTCGACACGGTCGTCGAGGGCCGCCAGCGCCTTGATCTTGTCCGAGTCTGCGTCCTCGTAGAGTTCGATGATGCGCTTGAGCATGATCTCGACCGTCTCGCAGACACGCACCACCTCGCGTGTGGCGTTGGCCAGGGCCTGGCTCGGCACATCGATCGCGCTTTCGTTGAGCGCCGACAGTTCGACGACGTCGAGCGCAGCGGCCGGCGCCGGTTTGGCGCCGAGCGCCACGATCCTTTCGGAGGCTCGGTAGACCAGACCGGCCAGCGGCAGGCCGGCGAGCAGGATGACCACGTTGAACAGGATATGGGCGTTGACGATCTGATCGGCCGCCGTCGGGCCGAGGAAGGCAACATGCGGCCGGAAGATCATGAACAGGATCAGCATGATCAGCGAACCCAGCCCGCGCATCAAGAGATTGCCGACCGGCACGACACGCACTTCGGGACTGGCCGAGCGTGTCAGCATCGGCGCGATCAGCGACGAACCGAGATTGACGCCGAGGATGAGGACAAGGCCGAGTTCAGGGCTGATCAAGCCACGGCCGGCCAGCGTCGCCATCAACAGCACCGCCGCGATGCTCGACTGGAACAGCCAGGTGATCATTGCCGCCAGCAGGTACGCGGTGATCGAATCGGTGGAGAAGTAATTGAGGATGACCGGCAGCAGCTGGCTGTTGCGCAGCGGCTCGGACGCCTGGCCGATCATTTCGAGGGACAGGATCAGGAGACCGATGCCGACCAGGATGCGGCCGGTCTGGCGCCAGTCGCGCCGCTCCGTGGCCATGAACATCACCGTGCCGGCAATCAGGCAGAGCGGCACCAACAGCGTGAGGTCGAAGGTCAGAAGCTTGACCACCAGAGCCGAGCCGATCTCGGCGCCACGCACGGCCAACTGACCGGCGGCGCCCGAGACGATGCCTGAACCGGCGAAGGAGCCGACCAGCAAGGTGACGGCGGTGGAGCTTTGCAGCGCGATCGCAAGGCCGGTGCCGGCCAGCACCGCCATGATCGGATTGCGCATGGTGGCGCGCAGGCGATGACGCAGCACGTCGCCATAGGCCCGTTCGACGCCGGTCTTGACCATGCGGGTGGCAAACAGCATCAGCGCCACCGCGCCGGCCAGATGCAGGAGGACGACCGAGCCGCTCATCGCGGGGCCTGCATGGCGGCATGGCGCGCGCGGCGGGCAGCATGGCGACCGGTGGTTAAAGCGAGGGTACGAATCATGGTCATGGCAGCCTTGGAATATAGCCGGAATATTTTAGCCGGATAATAAAAATTTGTCGATTTCAAGGGCTCGTCGCGAGGCGACGGCCGGTGTCGGAAAATGGACGGGTCCGCAAATGGTTGCACGGGCTTGAGCCGTGGGTCGGCCGGACCTGCGAGGGTGTTGGCGCCGCTGCTTGCGCTTATGTTCAAATATTCGGACTAAACAGCGAGATTCATTACACAATTGTAATGCTGGCGTTCAGTTTCGGTTCATCCCCTGGCGGCTATTCCTCTGGCATCGACAACCAAGGAGACTTCCGATGAAACGCATTGTTCTTTCCGCTCTGGCTTTCTCGATGCTGGCCGCCACCTCACTCACCGGCCAGGCAGCGCCGATGAATGCTCCGGTCGCGCCACAGTCGAACTACACCAAGGTCGACTGGCAGAGGCCCGGCGACCACCGGGATATGAAAAAGCGTGTGTTCAAGAAGAAGGTCGTGGTGAAGCGGAACAACTGGCGCAATGGCCAGAAATATTCCGGCTGGAGGCAGCACCGGCCGATCCGCGACTATGGCCGCTATGGCCTGCACCGTCCCGGCCGCGGCCAGGAATGGATCCGCGTCGGCAAGGACTATGTGCTGGTCGGCATCCTCTCCGGCGTCGTCTTCGGCGCGCTTGCCGCGCAGTAAGTTCCGACTGGTGCCGGACTGAAAAAGAAAGGCGGTCCGCAATGGCCGCCTTTCTATCTGGCCTGTGGAAACCGGGCATCGTCCGCATTAGGGGTCGTCTGAAATCGCGGGCATGATTATATGGTGGGGAAACGAGTTCCCTAATGCGCTTTCCACCCGCCTTTCTCGACGAGATCCGCGACCGCGTGCCGATTTCATCGGTTATCGGCCTGCGCGTCGCGTGGGATCGCAAGAAGACCAATGCCTCGCGTGGCGATTATTGGGCGTGCTGCCCGTTTCATGGCGAAAAGAGCCCGTCTTTCCACTGCGAGGACAGGAAGGGGCGCTACCACTGTTTCGGCTGCTCGGTCTCGGGCGACCATTTCAAGTTCCTCACCGAACTCGAGGGACTGAGCTTTCCCGAGGCGGTCGAGAAGATCGCCGACATGGCCGGCGTGCCGATGCCGGTTCGCGATGCGCAGGAAGAGCGGCGCGAGAAGGAACGCGCCAGCCTGACCGACGTCATGGAAATGGCGACCGTCTTCTTCCAGGAACGCCTGCAAGGGCCTGAAGGCGCCAAAGCCCGCGCCTATCTGCGCGACCGTGGGCTGACGCCGGCGACGCAGCAGTCGTTCCGGCTCGGCTTCGCGCCCGACAGCCGCAATGCGCTGAAGGAACATCTGGCGGCCAAGGGCGTGCCGAAGGCCGATATCGAGGCCTGCGGGCTGGTGCGCCATGGCGACGATATCCCGGTCTCCTATGACTGGTTCCGCGACCGCATCATGTTTCCGATCCCGGATTCGCGCGGCAAGATCATCGCCTTCGGTGGCCGCGCGCTGGCGCCCGACGCGCTCGCCAAATACATGAACTCGCCCGACACCGAGCTCTTCCACAAGGGCAATGTCCTCTACAATTTCGCCCGCGCCCGCAAGGCATTGGCGAAAGGCGGTACGGTCATCGCCGTCGAGGGCTACATGGACGTGATCGCGTTGGCGCAGGCCGGCTTCGAGAATGTCGTGGCGCCGCTCGGCACCGCGCTTACCGAAAACCAGCTCGAATTGTTGTGGCGCATGGCGCCGGAGCCGATGCTGTGCTTCGACGGCGACAAGGCCGGGCTGAAGGCGGCGTGGCGGGCCGCCGACATGGCGCTTCCGTCGGTACAGGCCGGACGCTCGGCGCGCTTCGCGCTGCTGCCGGAAGGCAAGGATCCCGACGACCTGGTCAAGGCCGAGGGGCCGGATGCCTTCCGCGCCGTGCTGGCCGATGCGCGGCCGCTGGTCGACCTCCTGTGGATGCGGGAGACGGCGGGCGGCGTCTTCGACACGCCGGAGCGGCGGGCGGAATTGGGACAGACGCTGCGGGAACTCAGCAGCCGCATCCGCGACGAAAGCACGCGCTACCACTACCAGCAGGAAATGCGCGAGCGGGTGCTGAGCTTCTTCGGCTCGCAGCGCAATGCGCGCCAAGGCCGCCAGGACTGGAAACCGGGGCAGGGCAAGGCAACCGCACCCGGTGGCCAATTCGCCAAGCCTGGTGGCGGCCGCATGGCGATCACCGAAAGCCTCGGCCAGTCGGCGCTGGTCAAGCGCGGCAGCGAAGGGATGTCGGTGCGCGAGGCGACGATCATCGTCGCCTTGATCAACCATCCGGCGCTGATCGACGAGAACTTCGCTCATGTCGAGTTCCTCGATCTCGCCAATTCCGATCTGACCCGGCTGCATGCCGCCATCCTCGATGCGATGGCGCATGACATGGCCAACGACCGCCACGCCGTGGTGGCGACGATCGAGCGGGCCGGCTGCGCCGAGATCTGGGAGCGCGCCGTCGGCCTGATCAAGCGGGCGCGGCAATGGCCGGCGCTGGAGACGGCGGCGCTCGAGGATGCCCGCGACGCCCTGAACCAGGCGTTGCACTTGCAGCGCAGCGCGCGCACCTTACATAAGGAGCTGAAACAGGCGGAAGCGGCGCTCGAGGCGGACCCTTCGGACGAAAATTTCCGCCATCTGATCGAAATTCAGGCGCAGTTTCAGGATGTACAAGCGACGGAAGCGCTGATCGAAGGATTTGGCGTTTCGTCGGGCAGGGCTGGGCGAGCCTAAGTGCAGCTGAGTGCAGGAATGAAGGCGCGGCCGCGCTTCCCTTGGGGGCGCGGTGCGCTAAGTCGGGTAATTGATTCGCTTTTTTCATGCGAATCATGCCAGAGGCGCTTGACCTTCGGACAGAATGACGGAATCAGGACGATTCGAAACGTTAACCCGCACCCGCGTCGACGGGAAACAAGCGATGCAAGGTACTTGGTCACTGGACAGGCGGCCCGCCTGCCACAGATATCAGGGTTAATCTGGACTTAATGTATGCCGCCCAAGAGTGAAACCCGGTTTTGGGGCAACGGCATGCACCAAACAAAAGAGTGGATGCAGTTTGTGGGCCGGGTAAGGCGCGTTTAGAAAACGGGCGTATCCGATTTGACTGGTCCGACAGCTTACGCGGCCCCGATGGCCGGCCGCTAGGAGAAGATAAAGACTATGGCGACAAAGGAAAAGGAAGAGGTCGAGACCGAACGCGAAGGCGCCACCGATGGGCCTCTGCTCGACCTTTCCGATGATGCTGTCAAGAAGATGATCAAGGCCGCCAAGAAGCGCGGCTATGTCACCATGGACGAGCTGAATTCGGTGCTGCCTTCCGAGGAAGTGACCTCCGAGCAGATCGAGGACACGATGGCGATGCTGTCCGACATGGGCATCAACGTCGTCGAGGACGACGAGCAGGGCGAAGAGGCCGAGGCCAGCGACACCGCCGCCGATGCCGAGGAAGACGCCAACGAGCTGGCCGAGCAGACCGGCACCGCGGTCGCCGCCACCACCACCAAGAAAGAGCCGACCGACCGCACCGACGATCCGGTGCGCATGTATTTGCGCGAGATGGGCTCGGTCGAGCTTCTGTCGCGCGAAGGCGAAATCGCCATCGCCAAGCGCATCGAGGCCGGGCGCGAGACGATGATTGCGGGCCTGTGCGAAAGCCCGCTGACCTTCCAGGCCATCATCATCTGGCGCGACGAGCTCAACGAATCCAAGATCCTGCTGCGCGAGATCATCGACCTCGAAGCCACCTATGCCGGCCCCGAAGCCAAGCAGGCGCCGGTGGTCGAACGCGTCGAGGAAGCACCCAAGGTCGAGGAAAAGTCGCGTCGCGGACGCGATGACGAAGACGACATCACCAATGTCGGCGCCGACACGCGCGGCATCGGCGATGATGACGAGGAAGACGAGGACGAGGCGAGCCTGTCGCTGGCGGCGATGGAAGCGGAACTCCGCCCTCAGGTGATGGAGACGCTCGACGTCATCGCCGACACCTACAAGAAGCTCAGGAAGCTGCAGGACCAGCAGGTCGAGAACCGTCTGGCCGCCGCCGGCACGCTGTCGCCCAGCCAGGACCGCCGGCTGAAGGAGCTGAAGGACCAGCTGATCAAGGCGGTGAAGTCGCTGTCGCTCAACACGGCGCGCATCGAGGCGCTGGTCGAGCAGCTCTACGACATCAACAAGCGGCTGGTGCAGAACGAGGGCAAGCTGTTGCGCCTGGCCGAAAGCTATGGCGTGCGCCGCGAGGAATTCCTGAAGGAATATCAGGGCTCGGAACTCGACCCCAACTGGACGCGTTCGATCGCCAACCTGACCTCGCGCGGCTGGAAGGAATTCACCAAGAACGAGAAGGACGCGATCAAGGATTTGCGCGCCGAGATCCAGAATCTGGCCACGGAAACGGCCATTTCGATCCTGGAATTCCGAAAGATCGTCAACCAGGTGCAGAAGGGCGAGCGCGAAGCCGCGATCGCCAAGAAGGAAATGGTCGAGGCCAATCTGCGCCTCGTCATCTCCATCGCCAAGAAATACACCAATCGTGGCCTGCAGTTCCTCGACCTGATCCAGGAAGGCAATATCGGCCTGATGAAGGCCGTCGACAAATTCGAGTACCGCCGCGGCTACAAGTTCTCGACCTACGCGACATGGTGGATCAGGCAGGCGATCACGCGTTCGATCGCCGACCAGGCGCGCACCATCCGCATTCCGGTGCACATGATCGAGACGATCAACAAGATCGTGCGCACCTCGCGCCAGATGTTGCACGAGATCGGCCGCGAGCCGACGCCGGAGGAACTGGCCGAGAAGCTCGCCATGCCGCTCGAAAAAGTGCGCAAGGTCTTGAAGATCGCCAAGGAGCCGATCTCGCTCGAAACGCCTGTGGGCGACGAGGAGGATTCGCATCTGGGCGATTTCATCGAGGACAAGATGGCGATCCTGCCGATCGACGCGGCGATCCAGGCCAATCTGCGCGAGACCACCACGCGCGTTCTGGCTTCGCTCACCCCGCGCGAGGAGCGCGTGTTGCGCATGCGCTTCGGCATCGGCATGAACACCGACCACACGCTGGAAGAGGTCGGCCAGCAGTTCTCGGTCACCCGCGAGCGTATCCGCCAGATCGAAGCCAAGGCGCTGCGCAAGCTCAAGCACCCGAGCCGCTCGCGCAAGCTGCGCAGCTTCCTCGATAGCTGAGTTCATTTTTGTCGCGAACAGTTAAGGGCGCCGATCGGCGCCCTTTTTCGTTTCGGGCGTCAAAGCAACGGCACGTTCAGCCGCGCGCCCTTGACGGTGATGCCGCCCCGGTTGCCGATCTCTATCGAGCCATAGCGCTGCCGGAAGCAGTCCGGCAGCGGACGGTCGCCGGGGACCGACAGCCACAGGCGCAGCATATGGCGCCGCTTGTCGGGATCCGGCCAATCGCGAAAGCCCATGCGGTCGTGAAGCAGCGAATGATTGTAGACGAACTGCATGTCGCCAGGCCGGAGCCGCATCGACAGGTTCAGCCTGACATCATTGGCAAGGCTGTCGAAAAGATCCAGCGCCTCGACATGGGCTGGAGTGAGGCGCATGGCATCGGGGAAGCGCTGCGCGCTGTCGATGTACTGACGCTGATAGATGCCGGTCAGCAGTCCGGCATGCCAGTTGAGCACCGGGATTTCGAAGTAGGGCTTTTCGCCTTCCGGGATCTCGCCGCGCCGGTCGGTGGCAATCGGATCGAACAGCAGGCGGACCAGATCGGGCCGTCTCTTGCGCATCTCGTTGTAGATCGTCACCGTGCTCACCAGCAGGGACTCGCCGCCCTGCATGGCATCGCGCAGGCAGAGCAGGCCGACGACATCGGCGGAATCGGTGTGAAATGTCTGGCGTTCCGACGTCTGGTAGATGCGTGTCCTGGGGTCCTTGGCGTCGGCGCCGATGTCGCGGACATGGCCGAGTATATGGCCCTGGGCATTCTGGGACCGAGCGCTTCCCAGATGGGCGCCAACCCCGCGGAAGATCGTTGCCGCCATCTCGGTGGAATATCTCTCGACCGGGAGACCGCGCAGCACCTCGAAGCCAATTCCGGCAATCAGTTTTTCGCGAAGCGCGGCAAGGTGGCCGGCAAGCCGGGGCAAGGGGAAATCAGCCTTGGTCAGACTGCTGATATCGTGCGAGCCGGCGAGAAAGCCGGTTGCGGCAGCTTCCAACTCCGCGACGTCCTCTGGCTCCAGGTCGACCAGCCATTTTTCAGGATGCTTCGCCATGTCCTCGCCGACCCAGGCGGCGGGAATTTCGATCTGTTCCGGCGGCAGCTCTGATGTCTCGCGCATGAAGCTCTCCTGCGGCTGGGTTGGCCCGGATGAGGTATTGCCGGCCTGGGGGCCACGACGGAGATTGCCGCACTCAGGCGGGTTTTTAAACCGGCTTTACCTGACCGCCGCCGGCTGATTTGCGGTTGATGCCTGCGAGCGCCTTTGTTGCGTCGGCTGGCGTGAGGTCGCACTCACACGGCATTGGTCCCGCGCAGTAGCGCTTGCAGGACGTCGGCAGCGGGAGGATACTCCTGCGTCGGATGCATTTTCGGGCGACAACCCCCGGAAGCCAGCCCCGGCCGAGGCCGTGTCGACAAGCCCATGGCCTGAGTGCCGTGCTCCGTGGCCCCGGAGAGAGGCCTACCATGACGACCTACATCATGCTGATGAACTGGACCGAGCACGGCGCCAAGAACGTGCGCGACTCGCCCAAGCGCCTCGACGCCGCCAGGAAGCAACTGGGCGAGATGGGAGGATCGTTCAAGTCGTTCTACCTGACCATGGGCGAATTCGATATGGTGGCGGTGGTCGAGGCGCCCGACGATGCGGTGCTGGCGCGTTTCGCGCTGATGCTGGCCGCGGGCGGCAATATCAGGTCGCAGACGATGAAGGCTTTCCCGGAGCTCGCTTACCGCGAGATCATCTCGTCGCTTGGATGACGGTATCCGCCTTGCGCAAACAGGTCGGCACGGTCAATCCCGCATCGGTCCATTGCGCCGCGATTGGCGGACGCCTGACAATCAAGAAGGACAAGGCCCGGCAACGGGTTTTGCCACCTGCCCAACGGGCGCCTCTGTGAAGAGTGGGCGCTGTTTCGCGACAACAGACGCGTCGGGCCGTCATGCATCGGAACTGAGGCGCGGACTTCCCTTGGGCGATCTCGCAACCGTGCCTGGCGGTGTGGTCGATGACATGGCGTGCCATCATGATAGGGTGAGCCATGACCCATTCCCATTCGCATCTTTGGCCCGGCGTACCGCTTGCCCTCGGCTCAGCCGTCTTGTTCGGCGCGACGCCGCCCCTGTCCAAGCTGCTGCTCGACAGCGTCAATCCGTTCATGCTTGCGGGCCTGCTATATCTCGGCGCGGGCCTTGGCCTTGCCCTCTATCGCCTGTTGCGCGACCGGCAAGCCAATGCCGGCGAGGCGCGACTGGCCGCCGAGGATATTCCATGGCTTGCACTGGCCATCGGCATGGGCGGCATTGTTGGACCGGTCCTGCTGATGTTCGGCCTCATCCTCAACACGGCATCCAGTTCTGCATTGCTGCTCAACCTCGAAGGGCTGGCAACGATGGCGATCGCCTGGCTCGTCTATCGCGAAAATGTCGACCGGCACCTGCTTTTCGGTGCCTTCGCCATTCTCACTGGCGCTGTTTTGCTTTCGTGGCAAGGTAATGGCGTCACTTTCAACCTTGGCGCGTTGCTGGTCGCGGGGGCGTGCCTGGCATGGGGACTCGACAACAATTTCACGCGCCGGATATCGGCCACAGACCCGGTGGTGATCGCCATGCTGAAGGGGCTCGTGGCCGGTGCCGTCAATGTCGGCCTGGCATTGATCGGCGGCGCCTCGCTTCCCGCCGCGCCGATTGTCGCCTCGGCGGCGGCTGTCGGTTTCTTCGGCATCGGCGTCAGCCTGGTGATGTTCATCCTGGCGCTGCGCCATCTCGGAACGGCGCGCACCGGAGCCTATTATTCGCTGGCGCCGTTCATCGGTGCCTTGCTGGCCATCGTCATGCTCGGCGATGCCGTGACGCTGAAGCTGGCGATTGCCGGGTTGCTGATGGGCGTCGGGCTCTGGTTGCATCTGTCGGAACGCCACGATCACGAGCATGAGCACGAGGCGCTGGAGCATGAGCACAGCCATGTGCATGACGAGCACCACCAGCATCATCATGACGGGCCGGTGACGAAGCCGCATTCGCACTTGCACCGGCATGCGCCGCTGCGCCACAAGCATCCGCATTATCCCGATCTGCACCACCGGCACGATCACGGCTGACACATGTCCAGGCCCGTGCTGACCGTCTGGTACAACACGCGCTGCCCCGTCTGCGATGCCGGCATCGGTCGGCAGAAGCGGCGGCTGGTCGAGGCGGTCAAGGCCGGTCGGATCGAATTCCGCGACATCAACCTGGAGCCGGATGCGCTGTCGTCGCGTGGCATCGCGCTGGAGGACATCCGCTGCCGGCTGCATGCGACCGACGCCCAGGGCAGGCTGCTGGTCGGTGCAGACGTGGCCATCGCGGTCTGGCTGACCACGCCTGGCGAGGGATGGCTGGCGCGCCTGTTCGGCAATCGGCTCATGCTGCCGCCGACCCGCATTGCCTACGATCGCTTCGCCGATCTGCTGTACGGCTGGAATCGGCGCAAGGGCCGCTGGTAGCCCATTCACACACCATCCATTCCTGCCGCGCCTGACGCCTCGACGCCACCCCTTGGTTCAGATACATCGTAAGATATATCTTGACTCACCGACAGGGTGTTCCTAATTAAGATATATCGTGAGATAGAACTCAAGGAGCAATCAATGCACAAGCACAATTTTGGGCACAATCATTCCGACCGTCATCATTTCGGCGAGCGCATGTTCATGCACATGGCCGGCAAGTTCGGTGGCAGGGGGAGCGGCGGCTTCGGTCCGTTCGGGGGCAGGGGCGGCGGCGGCCGCGGTGGACCTGGCGACTTCTTTCGCGCCGGGCGCATGCTGGCCGACGGCGACCTCAAGCTGATCACGCTGTCGCTGCTGGCCGAGGCGCCGCGTCACGGCTACGACATCATCAAGGCGCTGGAAGAGCGCACCAGCGGCATCTACACCCCGAGCCCGGGCGTGGTCTACCCGACGCTGACCTTCCTGGAAGAGGCTGGCTATGCCGTGTCGTCGAGCGAAGGCAACAAGAAGGTGTTCTCGATCACCGAGGCCGGGCAGGCGCATCTGGCCGACAATCGCGAGATGATCGACGGCGTGCTCGATCATCTCGAGCGGTTCGGCCGCAAGATGGCCAAGGCGCGCGACTGGTTCGGCTGGAACGACGACGGCGAGGATCGTCGCGGCGGCCGGGGTGGACGTGGCGAGCGCTCCGAAACGCGCGACGAATTCCGCGCCATCCGCCACCGGCTGCGCGCGGCACTCGGCGAGATCGTCGATGCCCCGGCCGAAAAGCAGGCCGAGGCGATCGCCATTCTGGAAGCCGCCGCCGAAGCGCTGGAAGCGCTGACACATCGCTGAACCCACGATGCGGCGCGTCTCCTGAAGCGCGAAAGCTCAACAAAAAGCCCGGGGAGATCCGGGCTTTTCTCGTCAGGGCAGGTCGGCATCATTCCTTGCCGACATATTCACTGATCAGCTTCTCGTGCGCGCCTTCTCGATCTTGGCGGTCCCGGCGGAGATGCGCTCGTCGGTGCGGTACTTGACCAGGTTCACGAGGCTGCCGGTGAGCAGCAGGATGCCCATGGCCCAGTAGCCGATAGCAGGAATGAACCTCGTTCAAGACCTTTTGAACACTGTTCACGATACCCTGGATGTGGTAAACGAAGCGGCGTCGGGTCGAAAACAGCAGGTCATCTGCAAGGCGCGCTCATTCAGAAGGAAAGCATGGCACTCGACAAGGAAGAGACGGGCGAGCGGGTGCTGGCCATTGCCGAAGCGCTGCTCAACGAGGGCGGCATGGACAATCTGAAGGCCAGGACCATTGCCGAACAGGCGGGCATCTCGGTCGGCTCGGTCTACAACCTGTTTTCCGATCTGGACGGGGTGCACCGCGCCGTCAACATGCGCTTGCTCGACCGGCTGGGGGGCGCGGGCGCCGCGGCGATGGCCGAGCTTGCGAGGCGCGGCATCACCGACGTGCGCCAGCGGCTTTTGGCACTGGCCGGCGCCTATGTTCGCTTCGTCGAGGCGCATCCCGGCAGCTGGCCGGCGCTGCTTGCCTTCAACAGGAGGCGTCCGGTGCTGACCGAGCCCGATGTCTACGAGGCGCGGCTCGACCAGCTGTTCGAGATCATCGCCAGCGTGCTTGCCGATGGCGGCTTCGATCTCGACGAGGACACGCGCCGGATCGCCGCGCGAACCCTCTGGTCAAGCGTACATGGCATCGTCACCAGCGGCTATGCCGCCAGGTCCGACCGCCGCCAGACCGATGAGATCGGCCAGCAGATCGAGCTCCTGGTCTCCGTCTTCATCAGGGGACTGGAACGCGGCGGCACATTCGCGCATGCTGGAGGAACAACGTCGTGAATCGCACGCGAACCGCGATCGCCGGCGACAGGGAGATTTGAGCGATGTCTTTTCTGAAGCGTCTTTTCGGCGGTGGCGGCGAAGCGGCCGAGCCCGGCAGTGCCGCACCGGCCAAGCAGGTCGAGCACAAGGGCTTCACGATCAGCGCCACGCCCTACAAGGCTGATGGCCAGTACCAGACCTGCGGCGTCGTCTCCAAGGAAGTCGACGGCGTGGTGAAGGAGCACAAATTCATCCGCGCCGACCGTTTCGCCGGGCTGGACGACGCCGTCGACATCTCGATCAAGAAAGGCATCCAGCTCGTCGACGAACAGGGCGAGCGGATTTTCGGCTAGGGCATGCCGTTCCCGAAGCGAGCCTGGGGTGCGCGTAAGAGGACCGAACCCTCGAGCACCGCGGTCGAAGCGCTCGAGGTCCTACGTCAGCCGGTTTGCATCCAGACGGGTATTATCCACGCTTGTGGATGACGCCGTAAAGCACGTTGCGGTTCTCGCCGAAGTAGACCTGCGCGTCGACTGCGTTGCGGTCGACGCTGGCGTTGATGATGTTCCACATGTCGACCTCCGACCGCAGCAGCAGCACCCAGTCCATGAACGTTTCCCGGTAGCCGGCGTCAGGAGTGCCCTCGGCGTAGTTGGCGAACAGGAAGGTCCCGTTCGGCTTCAGCATCTGCAGGCAGGTCTTGGTGAGTTTCACGGCGACATTGTGCTGGAGGTAGTCGTAAAGGCCGGAGGCATAGATGAGGTCGAACTTGCCGAGCTTGTGGCTTCTGGTGAGCACAGTGCGCACCGAGCCGTCGATGGCCTCGACCGCGGTGCCCTGGAAGTCGCGCGCGATCAGTCCGACGCTCTGGGGATCCTGGTCGAGCGCGACCCAGCGCTTGAGGCCGCCCTCGGCCAATGCGGCCGAACGGTTCGCCTCGCGCAGATGGCCGGCAGCGATCGCCAGGACTTCCGTTTCGGGCCCGTTCCTGGCCGCGGTTTCATCGACATAGCGGGTCAGCAGATCGCGGCGCTCGCGTGCGGCGACGCATGACGGAACGTTCTGGGTGTGGCTGTAAAGCGCCTTGCCGACCTCCGAGGCGCTTGCGACGCTCTCGGCAACATGCGGGTCGCAATAGATGTAGTCGAGCAACTGCGCGTCGCCGGAATAACCCCTGGGCTTGGTGAAGGACCAATGTGTCAGCGGATCCTCCAGAAAGTACCTCTGGATCGGGTGGTTCTGCGCCACCGGTATCAAGGCCTGCCAAACGTCGGGATGGACCTTGGCGCGCAGCGCGTTGAGAAGCGACAGCAGGCGGCGGACGATCTCGGCGGGAAATTTTTGCTGCTCGACCTGTTGCTGTGTGGCGTGGAGGATGAGCGCCAGCTCCGCGCGAGCGGTTTCGAACGCTTCGCCATGATGCTCGGGCTTTCCTCGACGGAGACCACCGGCGATTGCTTCAGCAGTAATCAGACTCTGGCCGTCAAAGACAGTTTGCACACCAAGGCTCCATAGTTAACAGTCAGTTAACTTATTGCGTAGAATACTCGATTTGCCAACGGCGGCTCCGTTGCATTCTATCGATATGATTAATTTCCCGCTAACCATATCAATTCTTTGGGGTTTTTGAGGGCGGGATTCCGGGTTCGAGTTAACGGAAACTTGTCCTGCGTCATTGCATTTGATCGCGCGGCAAGTTGTGTCGCGCCAAGGAGTCGGTCTGCGTTGGGGGCAGAAGCTGGAAAAGAGTTCGGAACGCGAAATGTCCTTCAGTCGGGATTTGTCGTGAACGAACGCGCGTCATCCGCAGTGGCCGATGCGGTGGATGCGGAACCGCCGCGCCAGGAGCTGGGGGCGGCCGAACTTCGAACCCTTTACCGCACGGAAGCCCAGGCGAAGCGAAGGAAGGAAGCCAGGCCAGGCCTCTGGATCGCCGTCGTCATCTACGTCTTGTTTTCGGTATCGGATCTGCTGCTGATACCCGACGTGGCCGCCCTTACAATCACGGCCCGCTTCGCTGTCGGACTGACTGCACTGTTGGTCCTGGAAGCACAGCTTCGCAGGGGAGCCGCCACCGACTGGCTTGACGTAACCTGCGCCGCGGCCATCATCTTTGGCTATATCGGCTGGCTTTGCCCCGCGTCCATGGGCGCGAACAAGGAAAGCGTCGCCTATTATATGGTCTTTGGCACCATTTTCATGATGAGTGCCAATCTCTTCTTCACATTCCGCTTCAAGGTCTCGATCATAACGTCGACGATAATTTTGTGCATCTTGTATGTGGTGAACTACTTTTTACCCGCTACGCTGATATACAAGATGGTCTTCGGCACCTTCTACGTTTCGTGCTTCACATTCACGTCCTATGTGAACTGGAAGCTGAACGAAGAACGCTACAACGTCTTCCTGAACGCGCTGGAAGCCAAGATCCAGCACAAGGAGGCGACCGAGCGCGGCAAGGCCCTGCTCAGGCTGTCGCGGACGGATCCGTTGACAGGGCTGGAGAACCGGCGCGCGATCGACGAAAAACTGCGCGACTATTGGAACGACTGGCAAAAGCTTGGCCACGGTTTCGCGGCGATCCTCATCGATGTCGACTTCTTCAAGAAGTTCAACGATTGCTATGGCCATCAGGAAGGCGACCGTTGCCTGATCCAGGTCGCCGATGCGCTCAGCGACCTGATCAAGCAACATGATGGCTCCATCGGCCGTTATGGCGGCGAGGAATTCATCGTCCTGGCCCGCATGGACAAGAAGGGCGAGGTCGCGGATCTGGCGGAAGCCATTTGCCGCACGATCGAGAACCTGGCGATCGCGCATGAGTTGCGCCGGGATGGCATCTCGATCGTGACGGCGAGCGTGGGCGCGGCGTTCACCAGGAAGCAGACCGCCGCCAAGCTGGAGAAGATCATCCACGAGGCCGATCGAGCGCTCTATCTTGCAAAAGCCAGCGGCCGAAACTGTGCCCGGCTGTTCGATCCGACCGATCCCCAGAGCAGCGACGAGAGCGAGAACCTGGCGGCCTTGCTGAAGATCGCCATTGGCCAGGACCTCGTTTCGCTCGTCTACCAACCCATCCAGGACGTCGCGTCGGGCGGGTTCGAGGCCGTGGAGGCGCTGATGCGCCTCAAGATGCTCGACGGCACCCTGGTTCCGCCGAGCCTGTTCATTCCCGTCGCGGAACGAACCGGCGCCATCCTCGAGCTCGGGCGCTGGGCAATAAGGACGGTGTGCGCCGAACTCCTGGCGCAGGATCACGTGCGCGTCGTCAGCGTCAACGTCTCGCCGATCCAGCTCAAGACGCCCGGCTTCGCGACGTCGGTCGCGACCATTCTGGGCGAGACCGGCGTGACCGGAAACAGGCTGGCCTTCGAGATCACCGAGGGGCTGGAGATGGAGATGCATTCCGACATCCTGCGCTGCATCAGCGACCTGAAGCTGCTCGGGATCAGGATCTGGCTCGATGATTTCGGGACGGGCTTCGCCGGCCTTTCATGGCTTCGTCTCATCGACTTCGATACGGTCAAGATCGACCGCTCGTTTCTTCACGACTGCGGCACCCCTAAGGGCATGGCAATGCTGCAGGACATCATCGCGCTGGTCAGAAATCGCGGCCACAAGATTCTGGTCGAAGGGGTGGAGACCGAAGAGCAGATGGTCCTCATGCGCCAATTCGGCATAGACAAGGTCCAGGGCTTTCACGTCGGCCGTCCCGCTCCGGCCGCGAATTTCCAGACCAAGCGGGCCATTCAAAAGCGGCCGTTCACGGTTCTCAAGTCGGCGTGACCGCGAGATAGGCGTGGCTTGACCGGCCATCGCCCGTCAAGCCCGTCTGCCCTCTGGCGACGATTGCAGCGCGGAGAAGCCTATGCCGTCTGCAACGCCCTGCGTGGCAGCGGCGGGAAGGCGATCGCTATGCCCGCGGCACCCAGGCCGATAAGCGCCGAGCCGATGAACAGCCAATGGTAGCTGGCATAGGCGTCGAAGATCATGCCGCCGGCAAGCGGCCCCAGCGCCATGCCGAGGCTGGAGAGCATGGTGGCGGCGCCGAATACGGTGCCGAGGATGCGCTGGCCGAAATATTCGCGCGCCAGCACCGCGTAGAGCGGCATGACGCCGCCATAGGTGGCGCCAAAGATGACGGCCAGCATATAGAACTGGTCGAGCTGGCTGATCGAGAGATAGGCGGCAATGACGATCGCCTGGATCGCCAGCCCGGCGATAAGCACCGGCTTCACCCCGAGCCGGTCGGCCAGCACGCCGTAGAGCAGCCTGCCGCCGAGGCCTGCCAGACCCTCGACACTGTAGATCGAGACAGCGGCCATCGGGGCGACGCCGCACAGCATGGCGTAGCTGACCATGTGGAAGATCGGGCCGGAATGAGCCGCGCAGCAGGCGAAGAAGGTCAGCCCCAGCACGATGAATTGCGGCGAGCGCAGCGCCTGGCCGACCGTGAGGCCGGCGCCTTCGGCGGCTCCTGATGCGGCGGCACCCGAGGCGACAGGCTTCGGCGGCTGGCGCACCAGAAGCACGGCGGGCAGCAGAAGCACCCAGGCCAGAATGCCGATGTCGAACATGGCGCTACGCCATTCGTAGGCGGAGATCAGCCAGCGGGCGAGCGGCGAGATCGTCATCGGCGCCACGCCCATGCCGGCCGAGACCAGCGATACGGCCAGTCCGCGATTGGTGTCGAACCAGCCTGACGTCAGCGCGATCATCGGCGCGAAGAAGGCGCTGGCCGCGAGCCCGACGAGCACGCCATAGGTGATCTGGAAGGTGAGAAGCGAACCGGCGCGGCTTGCCAGCACCAATGCCAGCCCGAGCAGCACGGCGCCGATCGTGACGACGATACGGGCGCCGAACCGGTCGGACAGGGCACCCCAGGCGAAACCGCCAAGGCCCATCACCAGGAAATTGAGTGTCATGGCGCTCGAAATGCCCGCGCGCGACCAATTGGTATCGAGCGCCATGGGTTCGAGAAAGATCGCCAGCGAAAACATCGTGCCGATGGCGACACAGGACATCAGCGCGCCAGCCGCGACGATGACCCAACGGTAGGAATGGTTCATGGTTTTCTCCCATGCCGGAACGCGGTCTTGTGGTGGCACGGTCCAGCTTCGCCGTGCCCTTGCGTCCGAAGGACGCCGGCACCAGCGCCCATCCTACAATCCGGTTGCATTTTTTATCCAGTCTGGACGTTAGGGCTTTGACGGATACAGACCCTTGGATTTGCGCTGGCTTGTCCTAGATCGGCAGTTCCGATGTGTATTTGATCGTCTGGCTCGGTACGTCGGTCTTGACGTTCTGCACGCCCTTGATGCGGCTGAGATGCTCCGACTGGAAGCGCCGGTAGTCATCGATGCCGGCGGCCACGACACGCACCATGGCGTCGCAGTCGCCGAGCATGAGATAGCACTCCATCACTTGCGGCAGCTTGGCGACCTCGGTGGCGAAATGTTCGATCGTGTCCTCGTCCTGTGCCTTCAGCCAGATGCGGGTGAAGAAGGTGAGGCCCTTGCCGATGCTGGCCGGATTGATCACGGCGACATAGCGGTCGATGATACCGGCTTCCTCCAGGAGCTTGACGCGCCGCAGGCAAGGCGAGGGCGACAGGCCGACCTCATTGGCCAGATCATTGTTGGCCATGCGGCCGTCTCGCTGCAACGCCCGCAGGATGCGTTTGTCGATGTCGTCGAGCTTCATGGCGTTGAATTCCATTTTCCTGCGGCTTCGCAACAGTGAATGCCAAAATCTGACGAAAGACAACAATCTTCGCAACCAAATTGCGGAGAGCTGTAGGTATGTTTTGCCCCTGACATCACGGGATTTTCAAACGCAGGGCAGGGCGGCTGTGGGGCCGCCCAATGGCAGGGTATGAGCATTTCACAGGCAGTCGAGACGGTCGGCAATGGTTCGGGATCGGAGTTTCGCCGTGGCGTGGCATCCTGCGCGCCGGTGCTGCTCGGCACCATCCCCTATGCGCTGGTGCTTGGCGCCCAGGCCGTGCAGAAAGGGCTGAGCACGGTCGAGTTGTCCATGATGACGGGGCTGAACTTCGCCGGCGGCTCGGAATTCGCGGCGGTCCAGCTGTGGACGTCGCCGCCGCACATCCTGCTCATCGTCGCCATCACCTTCCTGGTCAACAGCCGCCATCTGTTGATGGGAGCGGCGCTCGCGCCGTTCCTGCGCGACCTGCCGCGGCGCAAGGTGTTTCCGGCGCTGTTCTTCCTATGCGACGAAAGCTGGGCGCTGGGCCTGGCCGACGCCAAACAGCGCGCCGCCGCCGGTGTCGCACCGGCCTTCAGCCCGCGCTATTACATGGGTGCCGCGCTGGCGATGTATCTGACCTGGGTAGCCTTCACCACGCTGGGCGCCTTGCTCGGCCCGATGCTGGGCCATGTCGAGATCTACGGTTTCGACATGGCGTTTCCGGCCGTCTTCCTGGTGCTGATGCGCGGCATGTGGAAGGGCGTCGCGGCGGCGCGGCCCTGGCTTGTCAGCCTGGCCGTCGCGGCGCTGGTCTACCTCTTCGTTCCCGGCGCCTGGTATGTCGCGGCCGGCGCGGTGTCGGGGCTGGCCGCGGCCTGGCTGATGGCGGGTGATGCATGATCGACGCAGCGACCCTTCTCACCATCGTGCTGATGGCCGGCGTCACCTATCTGACGCGGATCGGCGGCTATGTCGTGCTGCGCAACCGCGTGCTCAGTCCCCGCGCCACGGCAGTGATGGAGGCAGCACCCGGCTGCGTGCTGATCTCTGTCATCGCGCCGGCCTTCGTGTCGCGCAATCCCGCCGATCTCGCGGCATTGGCCATCACCTTGGTCGCCGCGACACGGCTTTCCATGCTGCCAACCGTGCTGATCGGGGTCGCTTCGGCCAGCCTGTTGAGGCATCTGATCGGCTAGAACGAAAAAAGCAGGCGCGAACGCCTGCCTTTGACAAACCATGGACCGAGAGTCTTACGCTGCAGCCGCGACATCACGGCTGGCGGCAACCAATGCATCGACCGTGGCCGTAGCCTTGGCGAGCGCGGCATCCACCGCGTCAGGTCCCTTGGAGACGCCCTCGATGCGGATGACGTCGACATCGGTCATGCCGATAAAACCGAGCACGCTGCGCAGGTAGGGGACGGCGTGATCGAACTGCACGGCCGCACCTTCGGAATAGATGCCGCCGGAGGCCAGCACGATGTAGACCTTCTTGCCGGTGACGAGACCCTTGGGGCCGTTCTCGCCATAGGCAAAGCTCTTGCCGGAGCGGGCGACGTGATCGACCCAGGACTTCAACGTCGAGGAGATGTTGAAGTTGATGAAGCCGGTGGCCAGGATCACCGTGTCGGCGGCGAACAGCTCGTCAAGCACGACATCGGAAACGCCGACCACTTCGGCCTGGCGCGGGGTGCGGGCATCGGCCGGCGTGTAGATGCCGGTCGCATAGTCGGCATCGATATGCGGCAGCGGGTTGGCGACGAGGTCGCGCACGACCAGCGTGTTCGACGGGTCAGCGGCGAGAAGCTTCTGGGCGAACTCGGTGGCGATGCGGGTCGAGTGCGAGGCAGCGCCGCGCGGGCTTGAGGTGACGAGAAGAATGGACATAGCGGGTCTCTCCAGTGGGATGAATTGTCCCGCCATATATGGGGCATCGACCAATCAGATAAACTGGTATATTTTCGATACGATCCATCCATAAAGTAGATACAACGATGCAGCCCAACCCGACCCTCGACCAGCTCCAAATCCTTGTCGCCGTTGCCGATACCGGCAGTTTCTCGGCAGCCGGCCGCAAGCTCAACCGCGCGCAATCCGTCATCAGCTACGGTATCGCCAATCTCGAGGCGCAGCTCGGGCTGAAGCTTTTCGAGCGCGAGGGCACGCGCGAGCCGCAACTGACCGAGATCGGCCGGGCGATGCTGGAAGACGCGCGGCGCATGATTGGCGTGCTGCAGCGCATGCGCTCGCGCGTCGACGGGCACCGTCACGGGCTGGAGGCCGAGGTGGCGCTGGCGGTGGACGTATCATTGCCTTCCCCCGTGCTGGTGCGGGTGCTCAAGGCATTCGAGGCGCGGTTTCCGACCGTGATGCTGCGCCTGTATATCGGCACGCTCGGTCTCATCCCCGATCTTGTCGTCAGCGGACAGGCCGATCTCGGCATTGGCGGCCTGCTAGGCGATGTCGACGTGCATCTCGTGCGCATCGGCTTCATGTCGCTGGTGCCGGCGGCAGCGCCCAATCATCCGCTGGCCCTGCTGCCGAAGCCGGTGGCGCTCGAGGATGTGCGCGAGCATACGCAGCTTGTCGTGATCGACCAGTCCGAGCGCACCAAGGGACGCGATTACGGCGTCTTCGCTTACCGCACGTGGCGACTGACCGACATGCGCACCAAGCACATACTGATGCGCGAGGGGCTCGGCTGGGGCGGGCTGCCGCGCTGGCTGATCGCCGACGACCTGGCCAGCGGCCGCCTGGTGGAACTCGACCTCGAACCCTACAAGGAAGTGAGTTCGCCCCTGTTTGCCATGCACCGCAACGATCGCAGTCCAAAGCCGGCGGCGGCCTGGTTGATCGACCGGTTCAAGCGCGGGCTCGGCTGCTTCAACGAGTTCGAGCCGGGCGAGGTGCCCGAAGAGGAGCCGGACACCGACGGTGATGCGAACGCCGGCGGCTGAATCCTGGAACTCAGCCGAAAATCATTCGATCTGCGTCACCCCGGAAACCACGAGCTGCGCCGTATGGGCGGTCAATTTTCCGCATTTGCGCAGTGTCGGTTTTTCATAGGTCCTTTTCATGTGTCCATCCCAAATGTGAGCCCGCAAGGTGGGTGAGCCAGCCACAACGGGATTGGACGGTTTCGGTTGCCTCGCCATTGCATTCTCCGCTGCGTACAAGGACACGATCACCTGCCTTTCGGAGACTGTTGGGGAACTCCATGCTTCACAGCCGGTCGCGATAATGTCCTTCCACTTTGCGGTCGTCGCGAAACCAATGTGTCGACCTCCATCTTCTGGTCGCCTCCCATCGCTAAGCCCTGCCGGACCAACGGCACGCGCCTCACTCGGACTTTCCCAGACCTTTCAGGATAAAGCGAATCTGCTCGCGCAGGCCAGCTTCGTCATCTTCGCCGTGTCGAAGGCGGTGCTCGATCAGAATCGGGTGGAAAAACGGGGTGAAGGCGGTCTTGACCGCGCGCGCTGCTTCCACTGGATCTTCGACCTTGAATTCCCGTGTTTGGATGCCCTCGCGGATAATCGCTTCGAGGATCGTTACCACCCGCTCGGTATGCGCCTGGATGATCGCGCAGTTGTTTTGCATGGCGGCGACAATCATCTCGTGCATGCGCCTTTCCTTGACCAGTGTGGTCTTGCTGTGGTGGTGCATCGCGGTCAGGAGTTGGTCGAGTTTCTCCGGGGCCGGCGCGCTCGTGCATGCGATCGCAGAGGCGATCCCGGCGACCTCGTTGACGACCCGTCCACAGACGGACTCGATGATCGCACCCTTGGAGGGAAAGAAACGATAGACGTTTGCCGTGCTCATGCCGAGTTCGGAGGCGATATCAGCCACCGATGTCTTATGGGTGCCGAGGCGGCGAAACTGCTCGTCCGCCACAGCCAGGATGCGCGCGCGCATCTCGTCGGGATCAGTTCGTGTTCGAACTGGACGGTTCATGCATGTCTCCAGAATTGATGAAGCGAACCGGCCGGACTCGCGTGGACGATCGTCTGTAAGCGGCAAGTTCGTGCCGTTGGCCCTGTGTCCAGGCAGAGCCAACGGGCAAGAATTCGAACCGTCTCCTGCGACAACGGAGCCCTACTCGGCCGCCATTGCTGCCGGCACTTCCGGTTCCTCCGTTGAATTCTCCTGGACCTCATCCGTGGCCGGCTTGATCCGGAACCACGCGACGTAGAGTGCAGGGAGGAACAGCAGGATCAGCACCGTGCCGGCAGCCGTGCCGCCGATCAGCGTGAACGCCATCGATCCCCAGAAGACGGAGTGCGTGAGGGGGATGAAAGCCAGAACGGCGGCAAGTGCGGTCAGGATCACCGGCCTTGTGCGTTGCACCGTGGCCTCGATGACCGCCTGATAGTCGTCAAGACCGGCGGCACGGTTCTCCTTGATCTGTTCGGTCAGGATCAGCGTATTGCGCATCAGGATACCTGCCAGGCCTATCAGGCCCAGGATGGCGTTGAATCCGAAAGGCTGGTTGAAGGCCAGCAACATCGGTACGACGCCAACGAGACCGAGAGGTGCCGTCAGCATGACCATCGCCATCGTCGAGAAGGATCGCACCTGCAGTATGATGACGATCAGCATGGCGGCGAGCATGGCCGGAAAGACCTTGCCCAGCGCTGTGTTGGCCTTGGTTGCCTCCTCGATCGATCCACCCATTTCGATGCGATAGCCGGCAGGCAGGGATTGAATCAGCGGCTGAAGGGCCGTCATGATCTGCTTGGAAACCTCTGGAGGCTGGGTCGCCTCATTGATGTCCGAGCGGATCGTGATGACGGGTGTGCGATCGCGGCGTTTCAGGATCGGTTCTTCCAGACGAACTTCGGAGTGACCGATCTGGTCGAGTGGAATCTGGCGGCCCTCCCGGCTCATCAGCGAGAAATCCGCCAGACGCGATGGATCCAGTCGCTCGCCGCCGGCGCTGCGGGCCACGATGGGGACGTTGCGGATGTCCTCGCGGACCTGCGTGACCGGGATGCCGGTGAGGAGGAACTGGAGCTGCTGGGCCACTTCCGCCGGCGACAGGCCGATAAGGTTCAATCGGTCCTGATCCGGGATGAAGCGCAGTACCGGCGTGCGATTGCCCCAGTCGCGATTGGCCTGCCGCACGTCCGGTACGCCGCGCATGATGTCGAGCGCTTTTTCGGAGATGGTGTACAATTGCCGCGGGTCTGGCCCCATGACCCGGAACTCGACCGGGAACGGCGTGTAAGGTCCGAACACGAGTTGCGTAACGCGGATGTTCGCTTCGGGGGCAAGCCCTGTCGCAACCGCTTCACGGAGCCTGTGCTTCAAGGCCTCGCGCGCGTCCGCGTCCGGGGTCAGGACGACGATCTTGGCGAAGGCGGGATCAGGCAATTCGGGCGCCATGGCGAAGAAGAAGCGGGGAGCGCCCTGACCGACATAGCTCGTGACGATCTTGGCCTCGGGCTGGCCGCCAAGCCAGTGTTCCAGTTTCTCGACCGTGGCGGTCGTCGTCTCGATGCTGGTGCCCTCCGGCAGGCGAACCTCGACCAGCACTTCGGGACGGTCGGATGTCGGGAAGAACTGCTGCTTGAGACCGCTCATGCCGACAACCGAAAGCGCGAAGACGATGCCGACGGCAGCGCAGGTCACGAACTTGTGGCGCACGGCAAAGGTGATGAGCCGGCGGAGGCGCCGATAGTTCGGTGTGTCGTATATGGCGTGAACGCCGCCTTCGACCGGTTTGATCGCGGGCAGCATCTTGACGCCCATATAAGGGGTGAAGAAAACCGCGACGACCCAGGAGACGATGAGGGCGAACCCCACGACCCAGAAGATGTTGCCGGCGTATTCGCCGGCCGTCGAGCGCGCGAAGCCCACCGGCAGGAACCCGGCGATCGTCACCAGCGTGCCCGACAGCATCGGCGCCGCGGTGTGGCTCCATGCATAGGCCGCCGCCTTGATGCGATCCATGCCCTCTTCCATTTTCACCACCATCACCTCGATGGCGATGATGGCGTCGTCGACGAGGAGGCCCAGCGCCAGGATGAGGGCACCAAGCGTGATGCGGTCGAAGAACCGGCCGGTTTCCAGCATGATGAGAAAGACGACGGCGAGCGTCAGCGGGACGGCGGCCGCCACGACGATGCCGACGCGCCAGCCGAGGCTGAGCAGGCTCACCAGCAGCACCACGCCAAGCGCCATCGCGAATTTGATCATGAACTCGTTGACCGACGAGCCGATGTTGACGGCCTGATCGCTCACTTTGGCCAGCGTCATTCCGAGAGGCAGCGTCTGTGCGATCGCTGCTGACCTCTCCTCCAGTGCCTTGCCGAGTTCAAGACCATTCCAGCCCTCCTGCATCACCGCCGCGAGCATGATGGTCGGCTCACCCTGGTGACGGATGACATAGGTGGCAGGATCCTCGTAGCCGCGCCGGACCACGGCGATGTCGGAGAGCTTCAACGTCCGTCCCGCGGCGACGATCGGCGTGTCGGCGATCGTCTGGACACTGTCATAGGCGCCGTCGACCCGGATAAAGACCTGCGGCCCCTCTGTGTCGATCGAGCCCGCCGGTGTGACGGTGTTCTGCCGCTGCAGGGCAGCGACGATATCCTGCGCCGACACGCCGAGGGTTGCCAGCTTGGCATAGGAAAACTCGACGAATATCTGTTCGGGACGTTCGCCGAGGATGTTGATCTTCTTGACGCCGGGCACATGCAGAAGGTCCTGGCGAATGGTCTCGGCCTGCCTGGCGAGTTCCCGCATGGGCAAGCCCTTCGCCTTAAGGGCGTAAAGAGCGAAACTCACATCGGAATATTCGTCGTTGACGAAGGGGCCGAGCACGCCGGGCGGCAGGTTGCGGGCTTCATCCCCGAGCTTCTTGCGGGCCTGGTAAAATTCCTCCTGCACGCTGGATGGCGGTGTGCTGTCCTTCAGCGTGACCGTCAAATAGGCATAGCCTGGCCGTGTCGTCGTCTCCACACGGTCGTACCAGGTCAACTCCTGAAGTCGCTTCTCCAACGGTTCGGCGACGAGGTCCTGCATCTCGCGCGCCGTCGCGCCCGGCCATACGGTCGTGACCGTCAGGGTCTTGATGGTGAAGTTGGGATCCTCCGCACGTCCAAGCATGAGGAAAGCGTAGGCGCCGGCGGCGACGAGCAGAATGATGAAGAAAAGGGTAACGGCTCGCTCGCGAACGGCGATCGCGGAAAAATTGAGGCTCATCAGTTGCTCCTGTTTTCAGAGGCAGTCCTGACGCGAGCGCCTTCCTGCAGGAGATGAGCACCGAGCGAAACGATCGAATCGCCCGAGCTCAGCCCGGAGATCACGGCGGTTTCGCTGGTTACACGAACAAGCTTGACGGGCCGAAAGTGTACGGTCGAGGTTGCGCCGTCCAAACTCCAAACGCCGGTCTTCTGACCATCGTCCAGCACGGCTCCGAGCGGCACCTGGACTTCCGTTTGACTTGCCTGGCTTGCAAGCCGGATGGTTACCGTCGCGCCAAGCGGTGCTGCCGCGGCCTCACCATCGAGCACATAACGGGCCTCATAGGTACGAGTCTGGGGATCGGCAGCGTCCGACAACTGCCGGAGATGCGCCGTAAAATGCCGCCCATCGCCCCCATACAAGCCCGCCTCGGCTACCGAGCCGATCGCCGGCCGGATCGTTTCGGGAAGCGTGACCACCGCCTCACGGGGGCCGGCGTTCGCGATCCGAACCACGGTCTGTCCCGCGGCGACAACCTGTCCTGGCTCGCCAAGCGTTTCGACGACGGTTCCGTCGGCGTTCGCGTCCAGGACGGAATAGGCCGCCTCGTTTTCCGCGACCTTCGCTTCCGCTTCGGTGGCGGCAAGCTGTGCAGTCGCGGTATCGAGTGCTGCCTTCGCCTGCTCGTAACGCTGCGGGGTTGCGGCCAACTCCTTCTTGACCAGAACCGCATAGCGTTTCTCGTCCGCACTGGTCTGAACCAGGACAGCGCGCGCAGCCGCGACAGCGTTGCGCTTGGCGGTGAGGGCAAGGGCAAGATCGGTATCATCGATCCGCAGCAGCGGTTGGCCCGCCTTGACCTGTTCGCCGACATTTACAAGGCGCTCGATGATCTTGCCGGGTACGCGAAACCCAAGATTGCTCTGCACCCTCGCGGCAATTGTACCCGTGAAGCCGCGTTCGGATCCTGTCACCGCCACTGCCGTCACCAGTCTGACGATCGGTGCTTCCTGCCTCGGGTCAGCCACGACGGCGGCTGCCTGTGTGCGAATGGGAAGTGTGACGAATGCAGCCACCCCAAACCCCGCGACCAGAACGCTCCCCAGCCCAATAATGAGTTTCTTTTTCATGCCCATCGCCTTCTGTGAAAATAGATTGCATTCGTACTCTATAACTGATATAGATTATGAACGCAATCAAAAAAGGAGACGAATGATGCGTGTGACTCGCAGCCAAGCTGAGCAGAACCGGCAAACCGTGATCGATGTAGCGAGCCGGCTTTTTCGGGAGCGCGGATTCGATGGCATCGGCGTCAAGGATTTGATGGAGGGCGCCGGGCTGACCCAAGGCGGGTTCTACAAGCAGTTCGCGTCCAAGGACGACTTGGTCGCGCAGGCGTCCAGACGGGCATTGGAAAGCGCTGCGAACCGATGGTCGACGGCGGCCGCGGCGAGCCCTGAGGACCCGCTTGGCGCCGTGATCGACTTCTATCTCAGCACGGGGCATCGCGAGGAAAGGATGGACGGCTGCCCGGTGGTTGCGCTTGGCTCGGATGCTGCCAGGCAAGGCGCCGAGGTGAAGGCATCATTTGAGGCCGGCATCCGAGAATACCTCGAGATGCTGGGCTCATGGGTTGGCGAGGCGGACGGCGATGCGCCCGGCGGTAAAGCCATGGCCGTTCTCTCGACAATGGTCGGCGCGGTCGTCCTCTCGCGCGCCGTCAATGATCCCGATCTCGCGAAGGCTTTTCTGAGTGCCGCCACCGCTCAGGTTCGCAAAGCCGTCGCGGCTTGAAAGCCGCACGCGCTGGCCAAGTGATAGGAGAATAGATGCGACGGATCGTTGTTACGGGCATGGGAGCGGTCACGCCGCTCGCGGCCAATGTCGAAGCGTCATGGTCGCGCCTGCTGGCCGGCCGTTCGGGGCTTCGAAAGCTTCCGGACGACATGGTGCGAGACCTGCCGGCGAAGGTCGGTGGAATGGTTCCTTCCTTGCTGGAAGACCCCGAAGTTGGCTTCGATCCAGACATCGTCCTGGCGCCGAAGGACCAGCGCAAGGCCGACCGCTTCATTGTCTTTGCGCTGGCGGCTGCGGAAGAGGCGGTTGCCCAGGCCAGGTGGAACCCGGTCTCGGACGATGACAGGACCCGCACCGCGACGATCATCGCGTCGGGTGTCGGAGGATTTCCCGCGATAACCGAAGCGGTGCGAACCGTCGACCTGCGCGGTGTTCGGCGTCTCTCACCGTTCACGGTGCCGTCGTTCCTGGTGAACATGGCGGCGGGACAGATTTCGATCCGATATGGGTTCAAGGGTCCGCTCGGCGCTCCGGTGACGGCCTGCGCGGCCGGCATCCAGGCGATCGGCGATGCGGCGCGTCTTATCCGCGCCAACGAGGCCGACATCGCGGTCTGCGGCGGAACGGAAGCCTGCATCAATACGGTCAGCCTCGGCGGCTTTGCCGCGGCACGCTCTCTTTCCACGTCCTTCAATCATCGTCCTGAGGAGGCCTCCCGCCCGTTCGACATGTCGCGCGACGGCTTCGTCATGGGCGAAGGCGCCGGCATCCTGGTCATCGAGGCATTGAGCCACGCGCTTGCGCGCGGCGCCAAACCGCTCGCCGAACTGGTCGGCTACGGCACGACGGCGGACGCTTATCACATCACCTCCGGCCCCGAGGATGGCGACGGTGCGCGCCGGGCCATGGAGATCGCGATTGCCCAAGCCGGTATTTCGGCACGGGAGGTCCGCCACCTCAACGCGCACGCGACCTCCACGCCAGTCGGCGACTTGGGGGAAATCGCCGCGATCAAAAGGGTCTTCGGAGAAGATTTCGGCATAGCCGTCAGCGCAACGAAGTCGGCGACCGGCCACCTGCTTGGCGCCGCCGGCGGGCTTGGCGCGATCTTCACGGTCCTGGCGCTCAGGGACCAGGTCGCACCGCCAACCCTCAATTTGAGCGCCCCCGATCCGGCAAGCGACGGGATCGACTTCGTCGCAAACCACGCCCGGCCGATGGAGATGGACTACGCGATTTCCAATGGCTTCGGCTTTGGCGGCGTGAACGCCAGCGCATTGTTCCGGCGCTGGACGGACTAGCCGCGGCTTGCGGCAATCGTGATGTCCTGGTCGGGCAGTGGCAGCCGGCGACAAGTTTACGCATGGCGACATCGTCGCCCCGCACCCGGGCGATGACTGCACGATACATTCGCGGGGGCACTTCAGGCGCGCGACAGTCCGTCTATCAGCGCCGTCAGCACGGCACGGTAGTCTTCGCCCGACGCACCGGCCTCGATGGCGAGCGCCGCGCGGTCGAAGGCGGCGGCAAGCAGGGCGGTCAGCGCTTCGGGCGGCAATCTTTTCATCGACTGCGTCCGCATCGCCGCGACAAGGCCCTCGCGCAGCGAGCGGTTGCCGTGGCGGTTGTCGATGGCGTCCATGGCGGCGCGGCCGAGCACGGCGGGGCCGTCGAGCAGCAAGAGCCGCGTGCGGCCGGGCGCGCGCATGGCCGTGAGATAGGCATCGGAACCGGCAATCAGCGCATCGCGGGCGCTGAGCGAAGGCGGGGAGGCGCTGTCAATCTCTCGCGCCACCGCCGCGGCTTCCTGTTCGACCACGGCGGCGAAAAGCGCCTGCTTGTCGGCGAAATGGTGGTAGAGCGCGCCGCGCGTCACGCCAGCGGCGGCAACGATCTCCGGTGTGCCGGTCTCGGCATAGGATTTTTCCGTGAACAGTTTGCGCGCCGCCGCGATCAGGTCGGCGCGCGTTGTCTCGGTGCGATCGCGATTGGAACGACACGCGGATTTCTGTTGCATACATGCAGCCTGTATGTTAATTCAATTTACATGCAAACTGTATGTCAGTTGACGGGAGAAGGAAAGATGAAGACGACGAGCTACTACCCGGTGCTGATGACCGGCGATGTCGCCGGCACCGCGGCCTTCTATGTCAGGCATTTCGGTTTCCGGCCGTTGTTTGAGAGCGACTGGTACGTGCATCTGCAGTCGGTGGACAACAAGCGCGTCAATCTCGGCATCGTCCAGGGCGACCACGAGACGATTCCCGAGGAGTGGCGGGGGCGAACCTCCGGGCTGCTGATCAATTTCGAGGTCCGTGATCCCGATGCGGTCCATGACCGGATCCTTGCTGCCGGCCTGCCTATCCTGCGAACGCTGCGTGACGAGCCTTTCGGCCAGCGCCACTTCATCACCAGGGATCCCAACGGCGTGCTGATCGACGTCATCAAGCCGATCCCGCCCAGCGAGGAATTCCTGGCGCAGTATGCGGAAGGCGCCAACGGGGGCTTGAACGGCAGCCTCAACTTGCCCGCGCCACCGGCGTCACCGCCACCTGGCTGACGCCGGTGCGGCGCACCACAGTGCACAGCGTCTCGCGGCCGATGCGCTCGGCGTCGAGCATGCGCACGAGGTCGTCGACGCCGGTCACCGGGCGGCCGTCGATTGCGGCGATGATGTCGCCTTCCCTGAGACCCGCCCTGGCCGCCGGGCCGTCCTTCTCGACGCTGCGCAGCCGTACCGCCGTGCTGGTCGAGACCTGCGACAAGAGAGCCGCGCGCCGCGGCAGGTTTACCGTGTCGGCGGAGACGCCAATGAAGGCGCGGCGCACGCGGCCGAAGCGGATGATCTCGGAAATGACGAAGTTCGCGGTGTTGGAGGCGACGGCGAAGGCGATGCCTTGCGCGCCATGGATCATGGCGGTGTTGACGCCGATAACCTCGCCGGCCGACGAGACCAGCGGACCACCGGAATTGCCGGGGTTGAGCGCGGCGTCGGTCTGGATGACGTCGTCGATCAGCCTGCCGGTCGAAGCCCGCATCGAGCGGCCGAGCGCCGAGACGACGCCCGAGGTGACGGTCCATTCGAAGCCCAGCGGATTGCCGATGGCAATCGCGATCTGGCCGCGCCGCAGCCGCTTGGAATCGCCCAGCGGCGCCACGTCGGCGAAGCTGCCGTCAGCGCGCACCAGGGCGATGTCGGTGTCGGGGTCGCGGCCGAGCACGCGGCCTTCGCTGGAGGCTCCGTCCGGCATCGAGACGCGTACCGTCCTGGCGTCACCCACGACATGGAAATTGGTGACGACCAACCCGTCGGGCGCGATGACGAAGCCCGAGCCATGGCCGCCCGGCCCCCCGATGCGCTCGATGCGGCAGACAGCCGGGCCGATGCGGTCGACCGCGTCGGCAACCGTCGTCGAATAGGCGTCGAGCAATGTCTCGTCCGGTTGGAATTTTGGCGCGGCGAGGGCCATGGGGGCTCCGTGTTTTCAGGCTTGATCGTGACTATATGTGCGGAGCGGCCGGAACCGCCGCGACCTGACCAGATGGCCAGTCGAACCCGCAACTAGCCGTCAGGCGAGTACCTCCTGGCGTACTGCCGAGCGATATCTGGGGCATGAGAAAACCCAGGAGATCATCATGAGCGACTTCAATCTGAATGCATTTTCCGATGCCATCGCCGATATCGCCGCCAAGGCGACGCCGACAACGGCAAGCTTCGCCACGCATCATCACCGCACGGCGAGCGCCTTCCACTGGGGCGACGGCTATTTCGTCACCGCCGAGGAAGCCGTCGAGGCCGGCGAGGAGATCGAACTGACGCTCGCCTCCGGCGAGACGGCGAAGGCCGAACTGGTCGGCCGCGATCCTTCGACGGGCGTCGCCCTGCTGAAGCCCGCGGATGCGGCCACCGCGCCTGTCCTCGATAGAGCCAGCCCCGTTCGGCCAGGCAATATCGCCATAGCTGTCGGCAGCAGCCAGGGCTCGGTGCTGGCCGTGTCGGGCTCGGTCGGCGAAGTCGGCCCGGCCTGGCGCTCGATGCGCGGCGGCACCATCGACCGGCGCATCAACCTGGCTGTCGGTGCCGGCGGCCGCTTCGAGGGTGGCCCGGTGCTGGACGCCAAGGGCGCGCTGATCGGCATGCTTCTGTTCGGCCCGCGTGGCCGCGCGCTGGTCATGCCCTATGAGACGATCGAACGCGCGGTGGCGACGCTGCGCGAAAAGGGTCATGTCGCACGTGGTTACCTCGGCGCCGGCCTGCATCCGGTACGCGACCGCGACGCGCGTGGCGCAATGGTGATGAGCCTCGACGACAATGGCCCGGCCAAGGCCGCTGGCCTCTCGCTCGGCGACATCATCGTGGCGTGGAACGGCGAGGCTGTGCATGGTCCGCGAGATCTGATCCGCCGGCTCGGGCCCGACAGCGCCGGTGCTTCGGTGAAGCTGGGTGTCGTGCGCGGCGGCGAACAGCGCGACGTCGTGCTGACGATCGGCGAAAAGCCGCTGAGCTGAGAGGACGGATGGAAAGCGACACGCTGACAAGGCCTGACGTGGCGCGCGGCGAACGCCAGCTCGTGGTGCTGATCGCACTGCGCGATGCCGTGCGTGCCGAGCGCTTGTCGGCTTCGCTTGCCATGGCCGACGATCTGCTGCCGGTCGTGGCCGGCGGCGGGGTCGCCGATGTCGCCATCGTCGATGACGCCGTCGCCAACAGCGCGGCCTCTGTCGATCGAGCCGGCGTCGGCAGCATCACGACGCCAAGGGTACTGCTTTCGGACCGCGCGGGCGGGCCGCAAGGCCAGGTGTTTGCGGTGCTGCCGTTGGCCGCGGACGCAGCTTTGATCGCCGCTGCCGTCAGGCTGGCCGCCGCCGGCTACCGGGTGTCCGGCGAAGGGCGTTCGATGCTGGATAGGCATGAGGATTTCGACCGCGGTGATGCGGCCGATGGGGATGGAAGCCATAGCGGGTTGTTCGGCGAGGAAACGGTCGACGATGGCGCCGCCGCCCGGCCAGCGCTGTCGCCGCGCGAGGCGGAAGTGCTGGCGCTGCTGGCCGAAGGGGCGCCCAACAAGGTGATCGCGCGGCGGCTCAACATCTCCGTCCACACAGCGAAGTTCCATGTCGCCGCGATCCTGATCAAGCTCGGTGCCGCCAATCGTACGGACGCCATCGCGATCGCGATGCGGCAGGGGCTGGTTCTGGTTTAGGAGTGGATGTCGGGCAAGTCTGACGATTATCTTCAGAGGTCGGCGCTGCCGCTCATCCGCCTACCGGCACCTTCTCCCCGTATAATGACAGGGAGAAGGGAGTTGCCGCGACCTCGGCGCTCCTTTTGCAAAGGTGATGATTGGCGAAGTCCGCGATGAGAGCGTCTTTCTCCCCGTCACTATACGGGGAGAAATGCCCGGCAGGGCAATGAGGGGCGGCGCGACGGTGCGGACGAAGTATCCGTCAGCTGCTCGGTGTTTCGAGTTCATCGTAACCGAGTACTTCGTCTTCGGTCATTGGGCGGTCCCGATCAGGTATCCGGCCTGCTTGCTCTGAAATTTCCATCAGCCTCGCGATCAGGTCAGACTCGTTTTGCTGAGAAGTCAGGTGTTCGCGAGCAGTTTCGTTTTCGAGGCTCTGCCGGATCGCTTCGGTCACCGGCACACCACGGCTCTTGGCAAGTTCTCGGGCCAACCGCTCCACTTCGACATTCTTGATGAACAAAGCCATTTGGTGATCTGCCATCCGGTATGGAATCATACGCCAAATCGGTTTCGGCGCCACGTCGTTTGCAGCCGACAAGGCACGGTACCCTCCGCTACGTCACCATCGCGTCGCACCACAAGCTCTTGTATCCCGCTCTGGCGCGCGCAAGGATCGCGACACAAGACAATCCAGGCGGAGGAAAAATGTCGCTCAAGGGAAAGACGCTGTTCATCTCCGGCGGGTCACGTGGCATCGGGCTGGCGATCGCGCTGCGCGCCGCGCGCGACGGCGCCAATGTGACGATCGCCGCCAAGACGGCGGAGCCGCATCCGAAGCTGCCGGGAACGATCTACAGCGCCGCTGAAGAGATCGAGCAGGCCGGCGGCAAGGCACTGCCGGTGCTATGCGACATCCGCGAGGAAGCGCAGGTGGCCGAGGCGGTCGGCAGAACCGTCGAGAAATTCGGCGGCATCGATATCTGCGTCAACAATGCCAGCGCCATCCAGCTTACCGGCACGCTGGAAACCGACATGAAGCGCTACGATCTGATGCATCAGATCAACACGCGCGGCACCTTCCTCGTGTCCAAAATGTGCATTCCACACCTGAAGTTGGCGAAGAACCCTCACATCCTGAATCTGGCGCCGCCGCTCGACATGAAGGCCAAATGGTTCAAGAACCATGTCGCCTACACCATGGCCAAGTTCGGCATGTCGATGTGCACGCTGGGCATGAGCGCGGAATTCGCCAGGGATGGCATCGCGGTCAATTCGCTGTGGCCGATCTCGACCATCGACACGGCCGCGGTGCGCAACCTTCTGGGCGGAGCGACGGTCGCGGCGATGAGCCGGTCGCCCGACATCATGGCCGATGCCGCGCACGCGATCTTCATGCGGCCGTCGCGCGAGGCATCAGGCAATTTCTATATCGACGAAGAGGTGCTGCGCGCCGAGGGCGTCAGCGATTTCTCGGTCTATGCGCCTAACGCAACCGGACCGCTGGCCGGAGATTTTTTTGTGCCGGATGAGGTGTTTGCCAGGACGGACAGCAAGATCAGGAACATCTACTGAAGGGGATTCTGCCGCCGCCGCTTGCTTTCAAAAAAGGACTCGACATCGAACGGCTCCGGTTCATGTGGCTGGTGCCCTCATCGATTCCCGACGAAGCTGCTCAAGCCTCTGATCGCCGTTTTCTTCTGTAGGCATCAAGTGGATCTGAAAGCAAAAAACCCCGCCGGAGAGGGCCGGCGGGGCTCAATGCGTCCCGCTGGAGTCGGGACGGGGCAGGGAACGCCCAGTCAGGAATCTGGGGTGCGAAGCCCGGTGATTCAATGAGCCGGCTCCAAGGCCTGTACAATTCTTGTTGACCCGGGCCGTGCCGTCGGCAGTTCGTCCCATCCCGGTTGATCGGGATGGGACCTTGTTGCCGACCTGATTCCAAAAATCACTGCAAGTGGCTGGAAAAGCAGGTCAGTTGTTGCTCGCCACCGGCGCCACGAGCGAGGTGATGCGGCGGATGGCGACGCGCCGGTTCTCGCGGTTGGGCGCCGAGGTGTCGACCTTCAGGTACTCCTCGCCATAGCCCTGTGTCGTCAGGTTCTCGGGCGGGATGCCGAAGGCGTTGGTCAGCGCTTCGGCGACCGCTTCGGCGCGACGGTCCGACAGAGCAAGGTTTGCCTCGGGCGTGCCGACGGCGTCGGTGTGGCCCTCGATCAGGAAGGTCTCGGCCGGGTTCTTTTTCAACAGCTTCTCCATGGCGTCGGCGACACCCTGGAGCTTCTGTACCTCGGTGTCGGAGATCGAGGACGAGCCGAATTCGAAATTCAGCGTGTCGAGGTCGATCCGCCGTGCAATGTCACGCACGCGGGCCGAACGCTTGACCTCGTTGATCGAATACAGACGCTGCACTTTCTCCACCGGCGGCTGTTCGAGGAAGGTGTAGTAGTCGTCGGGGCTTTCGACATCCTCGGAATCGAGGATGTAGTCCCGGCGCGGGATGGTCAGCCGCATCGGCGGCAGGTCATCGCCGGGATCGCGCCAGTCATCTTCGTCCTGGTAGCTGCGCTCGTCGACATAGCTCAGCACATATTCGCGACCGTCGGGCGCGATGCGCGACCGCTGCAGGATGTCGCCGTAGCGGTTGCGTATGGTGACGATCCGGAAGCCATTGTCGCGCTCGACCGTCTCGCGCGTGCGGCCTTGCGGCAGGTCCTCGTAGTAGACATCCTTGGCGCCGCGGGTCAGGCGCGGGCGATCGTTGCTTTGGACGAACGTCTGGTCGTTGAACTGGACGATCACCCGGTCGCCGATTTCCTTGAGCACGTCGACGCCCTTGGGCCGGCGGCGGTCACGGATGTCCTCGTCAGGCGCGCGCTCGAGCCGCTTGCCCTTCTCCTGCGTCACCGGGACGATTTTTTCCGTCTTGATCGCCTCCTGGGCGGCTCTGTCGTCGGTTGGAGGCGGACCCTGATCCACCGGCGCCACTACCGGCTTCCGGCCCTGGTCACCGCCTTGCTGGGCATTCTGCCCACCATTCTGCTGCCCGCCGTTCTGCTGTTCGCCATTCTGGTTGGCGGGCTGGGTGGCCGGGTTCCCGCCGCCCTGGCCGTTCTCGCCGCGACCCTTGCGCCTGGCATCCTTCTGGCTGTCGAGGATGGGGGCGGCATTCTTGTCGGCGGGGGCTTCGCCCTGAACCGGGTTTTCGCCCTGGACAGGCGCGGCCTTCCCATTGGTAGCGGCCCCACCGGTGGCGGGCTGCTCTCCCGTCGCCGGCTGTTCGCCGGTGGTGGGCTGCCTACCGGTCTGCGGCTGTTCGCCGGTCGCGGGCTGCTCGCCATTCGCCGGCTGTTCGCCAGCCGGTTTCCTGCCGTGCTTCTTCGTCTTGTCTTGGGATTGCTCGCCCTGGGCGGGAACCTGCTCGCCGGCGGGAGGGGATTCAACCTTCGGCGTCGCTTCGCCGGCAGGAGCCTGCTTCGGTGTCGGAGCGGTCTCCGGCACGGCGGACGGCGCCTCTTTCTGCTGGTCCAGCTTGTGTTTCCTGCCAGGCTTGGTCGGCTGGTTGTCGTTGGCAGGCGCGGCCTCGCCGGCGGGCGCCTGCTCGGTCTGCTGCTGGTCGCGCTTCTTCCTGCGCGGCTGCTGCTCGTCGGTTGCGGGCGCGGCCTCGCCGGCGGGCGCCTGTTCGGTCTGCTGCTGCTGGTCGCGCTTCTTCCTGCGCGGCTGCTGCTCGTCGGTTGCGGGCGCGGCCTCGCCGGCGGGCGCCTGCTCGGCCTGCTGCTGCTGGTCGCGCTTCTTCCTGCGCGGCTGCTGCTCTTCAGCCGCGGGGGCGGGCTGCTGCGCGGCCGGAGCGGTCTCGGTCTGCTGTTGCTGCTCGCGCTTCTTCTTGCGCGGCTGTTCCTCGTCGCCCTGTCCCTGGTCGGTGGGGGTGTCCTGCGCCAGGATGATCAGCGGTGTCCCCCCGCGTTGCATGGGGCCGAACGCGGCTGTCCCCTGAAGCGGGGACGCGCCTAACGGCGCGGATGCCATCAACAGGCCAAGGGCTGTGCCTGCCAGAATCCGTGGTTGGCGTTTCATCGAAATTCTCCTTGTGGGGTCCCATCCTTGCCGAAACCGCTTTTAACGAAATTGGTTCCAGTTGCCCATCGTTAGGGGCTGTACAGGGCTATTGGCCGACCTTTTGAAGGCAACTTCATGTCATTCGGCCCCCTTTGCAGCCTCATTCCGGCTGTCGCCGCGCTTGACCTTGGTGGCGGCTGGGGCCACATGCCGGAAATGGAAACCCCGTTCTGGAAGACCAAGACGCTGGAAGAGATGAGCCCCACCGAGTGGGAATCGCTCTGCGACGGCTGCGGCAAGTGCTGCCTGTCCAAGCTCGAGGACGAGGACACCGGTGAAATCTACTGGACCAGCGTCGGCTGCCGGCTGTTCGACGCCGAGAGCTGCCGCTGTGCGGACTATGCCAACCGGCTGGCGCGCGTTCCCGACTGCGTCGGCCTGACGCCGCAGAATGTGCGCACCATCAGCTGGCTGCCCAGCACCTGCGCCTACCGGCTGGTGGCCGAGGGCCGCGACCTCTACTGGTGGCATCGGTTGGTTTCCGGCAGTGTCGAGACCGTGCACGAGGCCGGCATTTCCATGCGCGGCCGGGTCAAGGCGAGCGAGACCGACCTGGCCGAGCCGGAAGACTATTTTGACTTTATGCTCGACGACGAGCCCTGACGCGCGCGGTAGATCGTCAGGAGTTGCCTGTCGGGAACCGTGCGAGGGCGAGGCGCCTGGCGCGATATTGTTGAATGCCGGCAAGGGATTTGGCCGGCGAGGGATTTGGCCGGCGAGATTTGCAAGGTCGGCGCTTTGCCCGTGTGGCGCTACATGAACCGCGGATGAACGGGCAGTTCGTAAATAGTTCAGACAGGCCGGTGCATTCTCCCGCCATCGGTTTCACGAGGAGGGCGCAAGCCCGCAACAAGGAGAGAGAACCATGTACACCACCATCAAGACGGCAGCGCTTTCGGCTCTGGTCGGCCTCGGCACGCTGGCGGCCATCCCCGCCCATGCCGACAGCCTCTATCTTGGCTTCGGCAACAACCAGGATCCGCGCTTCGGCGTCTATGCCGGCGACGACGGCTATCGCCATCGCCGGGACGAGCGCCGCGACGACTGGCGCCGTGGCTGCTCGCCGGACCGCGCCCTCGACAAGGCCGAGCGCATGGGGCTGCACCGTGCCCGCATCGTCGATGTCAACCGCCGCGTGGTCAAGGTGATGGGCCGTCAGTACGGCGACCGCGTCGTCATCGTGTTCGCCAACGAGCGCGGTTGCCCGGTCATCAACCGCTGAGAATCTCAGGCGTGGACCTTCTGTGAAGGTCTGGAGCCCCTTTCCCTCGGGAAAGAAGTGGCCCGAAATCCCCGCGGAAGCGATTCCGCGGGGTTTTTAATGCCCGCGGCGGTCTGTCTTGAGCAGGTCCGTGGCCAAGCAATGCTCGGCCACGGCGTCCAGCGCCGCCTACTTCAGTTCGAAGGTAACGGTGACCTGGACATTGTAGGCGTTCTCGCCGGCCTGTACCGGCGCCGCGCCGGCCGCGGCGTCGAATGCCTTGGCGTTGATCGGCATCGGCGCCGGCCTGATGTTCTGGTCGGTGATCTCGAGCACCCGGCCCAGGCTGACCCCGGCCGCCTCGGCCAGCGTCCTGGCCTTGGCCATGGCGTCGGCGACAGCTTTCTTGCGCGCCTCGGTGACGGTGGCCGCCGGATTGTCATTGGTGAAGGCGATGCCGCCGCCCTGGTTGACGCCGAGCGACACCGCCTTGTCGAGGATCTCGCCTGTCTTGTCGACGTCGCGCACGCGCACCGAGAGCGTGTTGGTCACCTGATAGGCGACGAGTTCGGCCTCCTGGCTGCCGTCCGGCTTGTTGGTGTAGTTGTAGCGGGGGTTGATCTGGATGCCCGCGGTCTGCAGGTCGCGATCCTTGATGCCGGCGGCCTTCATCGCGGCGATCACCGCGGCCATGGCATCATTGTTGGCGTCGAGTGCGGCACGCGCCGTCTTGGCTTCGCGCATGACGCTGAGCGTCAGCACCGCCAGATCGGGGGCCACGGTTGCTTCGCCCTCGCCGGACACGATGATGCGGGGCGGCGTCGGCAGATCGGTGGCTCCAGCCATCGCCGGAAAAGCGATTGCAGCGGCGAGCGCGAGGGGCAAAAGATGTCTGGTCATGAAAATCTCCTTGGTCTGCGATCAAGTCGCAGGGGGGCGCGTAGAGCGCGATTATGGGTTGATTTGGGCGATCTGCGAAAGCCCGCCGGGAAAGCCTTGTGCCGCGATGCGAAAAACATTAATCCAGCCCGCGTGGGGCCTGTAGCTCAATGGTTAGAGCCGGCGGCTCATAACCGCTTGGTTGGGGGTTCGAGTCCCTCCGGGCCCACCATTGTTGTTATTTACCAATAGCGTACGGGCAAGTTCGCCCGCGGGTTCGCCAAACGGGATATTGCCGTCCCGGGAGCACAATGATCGTGACGCAGAAAGGGATCACCCTGAAAGACGTGGCCGCCGCGGCCAACGTTTCGCGCGCCACGGCGGCGCGGGCGCTCAACAGTTATGGTTACGTCGGCGACGGTACGGCTTTGCGCGTGCTGGAAGCCGCCGAGCGACTGGGCTATCGCGCCAACCTCGTCGCGCAGGCCCTGCGCAGCGGGCAACTGCCGATCGTCGGCTTCATTCCCGGCGACATCCAGAATCCGTTCTTCGCGCGCATTGCCCATGATATCGAGGCGGAACTGCGCAGGCACCGCCACAATCTTCTGATCGCCAGCAGCGAAGAGAATGTCGAACAGGAAAAGGAACTGCTCGAAAGCCTGCGTTCGCTCAGCATCCGTGGCTTCATTCTCGCGCCGACCTCGGCGACGGACAGCCAGCATATCGTGCAGCTCGCCCGTGAGGGCACGCCGGTCGTGCTGATCGACCGTGTCGTCAAGGAAGTGCACTGCGACAGCGTCGTCGTCGACAATGAAGGCGGTGCGCGCGCGGCCGTGGACTACCTGGTTGCCAATGGCCATGAGCGCATCGGCCTGTTGCGGGACGAATCGCGCATCTTCACCGCGCAGGAGCGCCTTGCCGGTTACCAGAATTCGCTTGCGGCGCATGGCATTGCCCTCGACCCGTCGCTGGTCAGCGTATCACGCTCGACCGTGGAACATGCTGTCGAAGCCACCATTCGACTGTTCAGCCGCCGCGATCGTCCGACCGCCCTGTTCACCGTGGACAGCCTGATGACCCAAGGCGCGTTGCTCGGCCTGCGCTCGATGGGACTGGCGATCCCGCATGATGTTTCGCTGGTCGGCTTCGACGATTTCAACCTCGCCACCTTCACCGATCCCCAGATCACCGTCATTGCGCAGCCGACAGCCGAAATAGGGCCGCTTGCCGCCAAAATGCTGCTCGACCGCCTGGCCGGCAAGAAGCTGGCCGCGCGCCACACGCGCTTCCCGACCCGTCTCATCGTTCGCGGCTCGGTCTCGCGGCTGCACGGGCGCTGATCGCCCGATCCAACTAGGCTCTTCCGCGAATTGGTCATGCGAGGGGGCTTGCCAACCTCTGAAATGCGTGCGTTAAATATGTGAGATCGATCTCACAATCAGCCTGATCGATGGTGGCCGCGGCGATCGCCGGCGGTGCCTGCAACGAGCGGACGCCCTGCCGCAGCGAAAATACGAGGAAGACCTGCATGCTCAACTTTGACAAAGACCGCTTCATCAAGATCCAGGGCGGAGCCGTCTCCTTCGCCGGAGAGGCGAGGGCGCTCATGCACCGGCTGCTCGGCGAGGGCGTCGAGCGGCTCTATTTCATGGGGACCGGTGGCGTGCAGCTTCTGACCCTTCCAGCGATCGAGCTGGCCGAGCGCAGTACGAGCTTCCCGGTGCGGGGAGAGTATCCGGCGCAGGTCGTGCTTGATCCGCCCGCCGGGCTGGACCGGAAATCGCTCGTGGTCATCCCGTCGCTTTCGGGCACGACCAGGGAAAGCGTGCAGCTGCTTTCCTTCCTGAAGCAGAGAGGCGTGCGCACGCTCTCGCTCACCGGCCATTCCGACACGCCGCTTGCCAGGGAAGCCGATTTCACCTTCACGAACTTCGCGGAGGACGACACCTCTTCGGAGTCCTTCTATCTGCAGTCGCTGCTGATCGTGCTGGCACTGCTGGCCGAGCGAGGCGAATACGAGGACTTCGACGCCACCGTGGCCGAGCTCAAGAGACTGCCGGAACTGCTGGTTGGGGCAAAGGCGGCCTACGAAGACAGCGCGGCGAAACTCGCCGACACGATCAAGAACGAAACCTATCACATCTTCACCGGCGCCGGCTCCGTCTGGCCGCAAGCCTACTATTACGGCATGTGCATTCTGGAAGAGATGCAGTGGATCAGGACCAGACCGGTCCATGCCGCCGACTTCTTCCACGGCACGCTGGAGCTGGTTGAACCGGGTGTGAGCGTATTCCTCTTCAAGGGGGAAGATGCCAGCCGTCCGCTGGGTGATCGCGTCGAAAATTTCATCAAACGATATACCGACAAGGTGCACGTTCTCGATGCCGCGTCGGTCGAACTGCCCGGTATCTCGCCTGCTGTCCGCAAGCTGATCTCGCCGATCGTGCTTGCGACGTTGCTGGAACGGGTGAGCGCGCATCTGGAAGTGTTGCGCAATCACCCGCTGACGACGCGCCGCTACTACAAGCGCGTCGAATACTGATCACCTCACCTCATAAAAACGAAGAAGGGAACTGATCATGAAATATTCAACACAGGCGGCAATCGCCGCGCTTGCCGCGGCATCGGCACTGGGTCTGACTATGGGACAGGGTATCGGCGCCGAGGCGGTCCAGGCCGATCCGAACGCTAAGGTCGATTACCAGGGAACGCTGTCGGTCCTGACGAAATTCGGCGCGCAGCAGCTCGCGCCGTATTTTGTCGGCGTCGCCCAGGACTATGAGAAGCTTCATCCCGGCGTGAAGATCGAACTCATCCAGGAAAGCGACGACAGCGTCAAGGACAAGACCAAAACGCTGGTCGCGTCGAACTCGCTCCCGGACATCTACTTTTCCTGGACCGGCAGCTGGGGCGGAAATTTCGTGCGCGGCCATCGCGCCGTCGACCTGACCCCGGTCATCGGGCCCGATACCGAGTGGGGCAAGACACTGACGCCGGCGGCCGTTCAGGCCTTCATGTACAATGGCAAATACTACGGTATTCCGCTCTATCTCGACGCAAAATTCATGGGCTACAACAAGCAGGCGTTCTCCAAACTCGGCCTGAGCGCGCCCAAGACCTTCGAGGAGCTCCTGTCGTCCTGCGAGACGATCCGGAAATCGGGCATGACGCCGATCTCTTTCGGCAACAAGGAAGCCTGGCCGGCAATCCACTATGTGGGGCAGCTGCTCGCCTACGACGTTCCGCAGGCGGTACTCGAGAAGGATTTCGACCCCGGCACGGCGGACTATAGCGACCCGGGCTATGTCGCCGCGCTCACCCAGTACAAGCAGCTCATCGACAGTTGCACGGATGGCGGCGCCTCGGTGAACGGCACCTCCTATTCGTCGGCCATCCAGACCTTCAGCAACACGAAATCGGCCATGTACTACCAGGAAATCATCGAGTTCGATCAGAGCGCTTCGGCGGATTCCGCTTTGAAAGTATCCGATCTGGGCTTCTTCACCCTGCCTGTGCCGAACGGCGCGAAGGGCGACGCGAAAGCGATCGAAGGCGCGCCGGAAGGCTACATGATCAGTTCCGCCTCCACCAACATCCCGCTGGCGATCGACTTCATGAAATTCGTCACGTCCAAGCAGAATGGCCAGGTGCTCTCGGCTCCGCCCTACGGGCAGCCCAGCGCGACCATCGGCGGGGCGTCGGAAGCCAACATGAACCCTTCCGTCGTGGCCGGCCTCAAGGAGATCGCCTCCGCTTCCTACCTGATGCCGTGGCTGGACACGGTGAACCCGCCGCGCGTGGCCTCCGCCTGGCTGTCCAGCCTCCAGGCCCTCACCGGCGGCTCGATGACGCCGGAACAGGTCATGGAGCAGGTCAAGCAGGCGGCCGCGGCATCGAAATAGGCCAATGGCGAATCCCGGTCTGGCCAGAATGGAAGGCGCTGCCTTGAGCAACGCCAAGGGCGAGCCGGCGGCGAAAGCCGGCCGCCGGTTCCGCCACTGGGGCTCGCTCCGGTGGGTCGCCGTCGCCGTGATCCTGGTCGGCTGGTTCGTGTATTACCCGATCGTCGACAACTTCATCGTCAGCACCACCGACGAGGATATTTTTACCGGCGAGACCACGAATATCGGCCTCGCCAACTATGAGCGGCTGCTGCACGACCCGGTCGTCTGGGTGGCGTTGTGGAACAACACGCTCTACGCGTTGATCTCCATCGTCTTCCAGGTCGGCGGCGCCTTCGTGCTGGCGGCGCTGATCGAGGGGCTGGGCAGCGAGCGGCAAAGGCGCTTCTGGCGGGCGATTTATTTCATTCCGTCCGCGATCTCGATCACCGTGACCGGCCTGCTGTTCTATTTCATCTACCAGCCGGATATCGGGCTCTTGAACGCCGGGCTCAGGCGCATTGGCCTGGAACAACTCATCCAGCCCTGGCTCGGCGGCGAGCACACGGCGATCTACGCGATCATCGCGATGAGCCAGTGGCAGGGCTTCGGCTATTCGACGCTCCTGTTCGCGATCGCGATCCAGAAGATTCCGCGCGATCTCTATGATGCCGCGGTCATGGACGGAGCCGGACCGCTGCGCAGGCTGTGGAGCGTGACGCTGCCGCTGACCCGCGAGATGACCGGCCTGATGATCATCGTCACCATCACCGGCGCGTTCCAGGTGTTCAACGAGGTCATGGTCATGACCGCCGGCGGCCCCAACAACCGCAGCCAGGTGCTTGGCACATGGCTTTACCAGCAGGGCTTCATCCAGAACAATTTCGGCTACGGCGCCGCGATCGCCGCCGTGATCTTCGCCGTGACCATGATCACCGGAGCGGCCCAGCTTTGGTACACCAGGCGCCGGAGGGTCGAGCTGTGACGGTGATGGCGGCCAGCGGGCGGACCGCGCGCCCGGCCTTCGGGAGCGCTCTTGCGAAAGCCTTTCTGTACTCGTTCCTGATCTGTCTCGGCATCGTCGTGCTTTATCCGCTGGTCTGGATGGCGCTCAACGGCTTCAAGGATAATGGGCAGATCTTCGGCGACCCGTTCGCGCTGCCGTCGCGGTGGACCTGGGGCAATTATGTGCAGGCCTGGAACCGGGGCGTCCGCGACTATCTGGTCTCGAGCCTGCTGGTGACCGTCGCTTCAGCGATCTGCACGGTGCTGATCAGCGCCTGGACCGCCTACGGGCTGACGCGAACGCCAATGCCCGGCAAGCCGCTTATCGTCGGTCTGGTTCTTGGCGGCCTCATGCTCAGTCCGACCGTGGCGCTGATCCCGCTGGTGCGGATGCTGCAGGCCATCGGCCTCTACAACACCTACTGGGCGCTGATCATCCTCTACACGGCGTTCCGGATTCCGTTCAGCACCTTCCTGATCCGCGCCTACATGCTTGGGCTGCCGAAGGATCTCGACGAGGCGGCCCGCATCGACGGCGCCAGCGAGGGGCAGATCTTCTGGCGTATCATCCTGCCGCTGTGCCAGCCGATCATCATCTCCTGCATCATCCTGCACGTGCTGTTCGCCTGGAACGAGTATTTGTTCGCGATGGTCTTCACCAATGGATCGGCGGTGCAGACGCTGCCCGTCGGCCTCACCTCGCTGATGTCCAAGAACGGCACCAATTACGGCGTCGTCTTCGCGGCGATGACGATCTCGGCCCTGCCGATCGTCCTGCTTTTCTTCGCCGCACAGCGGTACTTCATCCGCGGCCTCTCCGAAGGCATCGGCAAATAAATCACCGGGAAGGACATCCATGCCGCAATTCAAGGTCGACCAGCTGATTGGGGCCAACTTCGCGTTCCAGCATTACGCATTCGAGCGCGTTGCCGAGATCCTTCGCGGCTTCGGCTTCAAGGAGATCGAGCTTTGGGGCATCGCGCCGCATCTCGACCTGTTTAATGCGACAGACGCGCATGTTCGATCGGTTCGCGAGATACTTGCGCAGAACAGCCTGACGGTCTGGTGCTTCACGCCCGAGCAGGTGATCTATCCGATTAACATCGCGTCGGGCGACGGCGCATACCGCCGCGACAGCGTCAGGCGGTTCTGCCGCGCGGCGGACATATGTGCCGAACTGGGCGCCCGATATTTGTTCCTGACGTCCGGGCGTGGATATGAACACGACCCGCCGCAAGAGGCGTGGGCACGGTCGGCCCAGTCGCTTGCGGAGATCGCCGCCCATGCGTCCTCGCTCGGCGTGCGCTGCCTGCTCGAGCCGCTGCAACGCGTCGAAACCAACGTCGTCACCAATGCGGCGGGCCTGCGCGAAATGCTCGACCAGATCGGCGCCGACACCATGGACGTGGTCCTGGACACCGTCGGCATGGCCACTGCCGGCGATACCGTGGCCGACTATGTCAGGCTGTTCGGGCCGCGCCTCGCGCATGTGCAGATCGTCGACGGGCTGCCGGCGGGGCATCTTGTCTGGGGCGACGGCAAGCTTCCGATCGGCCAGTATCTCGACGACCTCGCCGCGTCGGGCTATCGGGGGAAACTGACCTTCGAGCCGTTCGGAAATGGCTCCTATGCTCTGGACCCGGTCGCGGCGTGGACACGCAATCTCAAGGCGATCGAGCCCCACATGACGCGGGCGCCGACAGCAGCATGACCGGAGGAGTATCGCCCAATCTGGTCGCCGTCGGTGACAACTGCCTCGACGTCTATCTCAACAAGGACCTCCTGACCGTCGGCGGGAACGCCCTCAACGTTGCCGTTCAATGGCGCCGCAATGGCTGGAGCGCACGCTATTTCGGCGCCGTTGGCGATGATCCTGAAGGTGAGATAACGCTCCGCGAGATCGAGACCGCCGGGCTGTCCCGCAACGATGTCGAGATGATCTCCGGCGATACTGCGGTGACCTTGCTGCGCGATCAGTCGGGCGACCGTACTTTCCTGTTCGAATCCTTCGGCGTCGGCGAGAATTACATGCCCGCGCCGCGCAGCTGGCAGGTCATTTCGAAAGCCGACTGGGTGCATCTGGGCACCAATGCCAACGAGGATCTCGTGCGCCGCCTGGTTCGCGAGCGCGTGCCGTTCAGTCTCGACGTCTCGACCGCGCATCTGGCCTTGCCACTGGAGGGCGTGCCTCTGGTCTTCGCGTCCGGTCCAGACGAGCCGAGCGTGCCGGTCGAGCCCCTCATGACCGCGCTGCGGTCGGCCGGGGCGCGCCAGGTCGTGCTCACCTGCGGCAGCCGCGGCGCCTATTTCCGCGACAGTCAAGGCGTTCGCCATGTCGAGGCGTCGCCGACCGCCGTCGTGGACACGTGCGGTGCGGGAGACAGCTTTATCGCCACCTTCATCACCGCGTTCTGCTTCGCGGGTCTCGACGCCGACGATGCCATGCGAAAAGCCTCTCTCGACGCCAGCAGGACCTGCACGCATCTCGGCGGCTTCCCGCAGAAACCGCGCCCTATCCCCGACTGGCTGCCGCTGAAATATGCCGACGTGATCAATCGCGAGACGAGGGTCTGACATGGCCACTTTACGGATGAGACAGCCGGCGGTCGCGGCGACAGCCGATCGGTCGTTCTGGCTGCAGGACATTGCCGCTGCCCCGGCGACCCAACCCTTGGTCGGCGGCGAGCAGGCCGACGTGGTAATCGTCGGCGGCGGCTACACCGGGCTGTGGACGGCGTTGCGGATCCGCGACCTGGCTCCCGAAACCCGCGTCATGGTGCTCGAGGCCGATCAGTGCGGCTCGGGCGCTTCGGGGCGCAATGGCGGACAGGTGCATTCCTGGTTCGCCGAGCTCGATCAGATCAGCGCCGTCGTCGGCGAGGAGGAGGGGCGGGCGCTTTGCGCCGATAGCGTCGATGCCATTGCAGAGCTGGAGAAACTTCAGCGCGACGGCACGATCGATATGGATCTTCGTCTCGACGGCTGGCTGTGGACGGCCAGTTCCACGGCCCAGGAGGGAGCCTGGAACCGCGCTGTCGCGATGACCGAGGCAGCCGGGGCCAACCGCTTCCGGCAGCTGACCGGCGAGGAGATCAAGCAGCGGACCGGGTCTTCCGCCTCCTATGCCGGCGTCGTCGAGGCGAATGCCGGAACCGTGCATCCAGCCAAGCTGGCCACCGGCCTGCGCGATCTGGCGATCGCTCGCGGCGTGGTCGTCCATGAGCGCAGCCCCGTCACCGAAATCGTGCCCGGCAGGACCTGCCTGGTCCGGACCGCGCAGGGCGAGGTGAGGGCCGAGAAGGTCGTGCTGGCGGCCAATGCCTGGCTGTCGGCGCTGCCCGAACTGCGACGGCATCTCTACGTGGTCGCGAGCCAGGTGGTCGCGACCGCGGAAATCCCTGACTTGCTCGACCGGATCGGCTGGCGCGACGGAGCCTCCATCTGCGACGCGCAGCGCCAGGTCCTCTATTACCAGCGCACTCCGAAAGGCCGGGTGGTCTTCGGCCGCGGCAGCGGCAACATCGCCTATGCGGGCAATTTCGGCCAAAGCTTCAACCGCAGCCCCGAACACGGACGGGACAATATCCGCGAACTCGGCCGCGTCTACCCCGAACTGCGAGGGGTGGCGATCGACTATGATTGGGCGGGCCCGATCGACTGCGTGCCGGAGCATGTCCCCGTCTTCGATCACTTGAAGGGTCATCATAACATTTTCTTTGGCATGGGCTACAACGGGACCGGCATTGCCCAGACCCCAATCGGCGGCCGCGTCCTCGCCAGCCTTGTTCTGGAACGGAAGGATCGCTGGAGCAGCAGTGGGCTGGTGGGGCTCGATCGGCGCAAGACGATGCCTCCGGAACCGTTCCGCTATCTCGGCGCCAAGCTTGTGCGCGCCGCGATCGTGCGCCGGAACGACGTCGAGATCCGCAACGGGATGCCAGGCGCTCTAACGCGATTCCTGTCGGAACGCACGCCGGGCGGCGGGGACTAGGCATCTTTAAACCCGCACGGACCTGTTGTGGCGCCTTTCTGGTGAACATGGGCGCGGACGCTGGCGGTCCGATTACCCGAACGCCCTTCAGCTTTCCTTGTTGAGGTCGCCCGCGCCGGGAGTAATAGTCGCCCGGGAATTTGCGAGGAGGAAGGGATGACGGTGAATTTCGACCCGAGGGCGAAGGCCACGTCGCTCTACCATGGCGAATTCCGGCCGATGTTCATCGGCGGCAAGTGGGTCGCCGCGCAGTCCGGCGAGGTGATGCAGGCGCTGAACCCGGCGACCGGCGAGGTGCTGGCGACGGTGCCGCGTGGCGGAGCCGCCGATGTCGATGCGGCGGTCGCGGCAGCGCGCGCGGCTTTCGAAGGTCCATGGTCGAAATTCTCGCCCTATGAGCGGCAATGCGTGCTGCTCAGGATCGCCGACCTGTTCGAGACACATTGGGAAGAGCTCAGCGTTTCCGACACGCTCGACATGGGACTGCCGATCACGCGCACGCTGGCCAACCGGCGCCGCGTCATCGGCATGCTGCGCTTCTATGGCGGCATGGCGACGGCGCTGCATGGCGAGGCGATCGACAATTCGATCCCCGGCGAGATCGTCACCTTCACAAGGCGCGAGCCGGTTGGCGTCGTTGGCGCGATCATTCCCTGGAACGCGCCGACCGCGGCCTCGATCTGGAAGATCGCGCCGGCGCTCGCCACGGGCTGTGCCATCGTGCTGAAACCGTCCGAGGAGGCATCGCTGACGCCGCTGCTGATCGGCCGGCTGATGCAGGAAGCCGGCGTGCCCGACGGCGTCGTCAACATCGTCACCGGAACCGGGGCCGAAGCGGGCGCGCGGCTCGCCGAACATTCCGACGTCAACAAGATCGTCTTCACCGGCTCGACGCTGACAGGTCAAGCGATCGCGCGGGCCGCTGTCACCAACCTCAAGCGCGTCTCGCTTGAGCTCGGCGGCAAGTCACCGATCATTGTCTGCCGCGACGCCGACATCGACAAGGCTGTCCCAATCGCGGCGATGGCGGTGTTCGTGCATTCGGGCCAGATCTGCATTGCCGGCTCGCGCCTGTTCGTGGCGCGCGAGATCCATGACGAATTCGTGCGCCGGCTGGCGGAGTTCGCCGGAAAACTGCGCATCGGCCACGGCATCGAGGCGGAGACCGAAATCGGGCCGCTCATCAATGCCAGGCAGGCCGGCAAAGTGGAAGACTACATCAAGGCCGGCAGCGACGAAGGCGCCCAACTGGTCGTCGGCGGGGCGCGGCTGACAGGCGAACTCTATGATGGCGGCAACTTCATCGCGCCGGCCGTTTTCGGCGCGGTGTCGGACACCATGACCATCGCGCGGGAGGAGATTTTCGGACCCGTTATTTCGGCGATGCCGTTCGACACGCTGGACGAGGCCGTCGCGCGCGCCAACGCGACGCCCTACGGGCTTGCGGCCGGCGTCTTCACCACCCACCTCGGCACCGCGCACAAGCTAGCCCGCCGCATCAAGGCCGGCTCGGTCTGGGTCAACATGTACCACGCCATCGATCCGGCCGTGCCTTTCGGCGGGATGAAGATGTCCGGCCATGGCCGCGAGGGCGGCATCGAGCATCTGCACGAGTATCTGGAGACCAAATCCGTCTGGATCCAGACGGATTGAGGGCGTGGCGATGTTCAGGTGAGGGCGCCCGCGGTCCGGGCCCGTCGCCGACTGCCGCGCATCGGCCGGAGCAAGGCCCTTGTTCAGGAACTTTTCGTCATCTGGCGATTTTCGATATAAGATCGAATCCCGAACAGAAGGGTGTTTGCGATGACGACGAAACGATTGGCGATCTGCGCTCTTGCTCTCGCGATGGGCTTCGGCATGTCCTCGTTGGCTTTCGCGGGCGCCAAGCACCGTCATCACCAGGACGAACAGGAGCGCTACGTTCCCGCCAATGACGATCTCATCGACTTCCTCTTCGGCGGCCCGCGCTACTATGACCAGCAGTTGTTCACAACGGCCGCTGGAGCCTGCTCCTACCACCGGACTGGTCCGGACGGTTTTGCGATAAACAAGATCAACGATCACCACTGCGGAAAATGACCGGCGGACGTTTCGTCCGCGATCAGGTTAGCACGTTGCGAACGTGACACGGTCCGCCGGCGCGGCCACGCGCCCGGCGTAACATTGCGATCCGCCCCGTGGCGTCTACGAGGTTCGCATCAGCTTGCCATAGCGCTTGATCAGCCGGTCGCGCTTGAGGCGGGTCAGCCTGTGCGTCCAGAACAGCCCGTCGAGCTGATCGATCTCATGCTGATGGCAAACCGCCAGCAGGCCCTCGGCGTCCTCGAACCGCTCACCGCCATCCAGATCCTGATAGCGAACGCGGATGCGGGCGTGCCGTTCGATGTCCTCGGTGACACCGGGCATCGAAACGCTGCCTTCCTCATGACGGATCATTTCGGTCGAGGCCTGGACGACGGCCGGATTTACATAGATCGCCGGTTTTGCCGCGGAAGGGAGCTGGATGACGACCAGGCGTTTCAGAATGCCGATGTGCGGGGCGGTGATACCGATTCCGGGGGCCGCGCGCATGGTGTCGATGAGGTCGCTGGCCAAGGCCTGCAGATCGTCGTCGAACAGCTCCACGGGTTCGGCCACGGCGCGAAGGAGGGAATTGGGGAATTTTACGATCGACCGAACTGTCATGGACCTCGCCTCAACTCGGCAAGCCTGCGCGGATTTCCGCGTCATGTTCGCCGCGCATGGGGCTCTTGGCCGGTGTCTTTTGTTGCCATCCGGAAAAGCGCGGCGCGGCCGCCGCCTGCAGGACGCCGTCCACCGTCAGCCATGTGCCGCGTGCGGCCATGTGCGGATGCTGGGCCGCTTCATGGGGGCTGAAGACTGGGCCGACACAGGCGTCCGAGCCCGCGAACAACTTGACCCATGCGTCGCGAGGTCGCGTGGCGAAGATCGCCGCCAGCCGGTCGCCCAGCTGCGGCCAGAGTTCGCGATCGAACTGGTTGGCGAATTGCGGATCGGCGGTCAAGCCAAGCCTGTCGAGGAAGAGCGCGTAGAATTTCGGCTCGACGCACTGGACGCTGATAAAGCCGCCATCCGATGTCCGGTAGACGCGGCACCAATGCGGTCCGTCGAGAAGGCTGCGGCCGCGGTCGGCGGCAAGCGCGCCGGACTGTGCGAGCGACATCAGCAGGTTCATCATATGGGCCGAGCCGTCGACGATCGCCGCGTCGACGACGATGCCCTGGCCGCCGGCGCGCGCGTTCATCATGGCGGCCAGCATGCCGATCACCAGATAGAGCGCCCCGCCGCCGACGTCGCCGACGAGCGTCGGTGGCGCCATGGGCGGCTCTCCCGGCAAGGAGCCGTACCAGAGCGCGCCGGACAGGCCGATATAGTTCATGTCGTGGCCGGCGGTGCCGGCCAGCGGACCGTCCTGGCCCCAGCCGGTCATGCGGCCGTAGACCAGGCGCGGATTGGCCGCGATACAGACCTCCGGGCCAAGCCCGAGACGCTCCATGACGCCGGGCCGGAACCCCTCGATCAACCCGTCCGCGGTGGCGATTAGGCGCGTCAGCACGGCCACGTCGTCCATATTCTTCAGGTCGAGCGCGATGGAGCGCTTGCCGCGATCGAGCAGCGAGCGCTGGGGCGCGCCCGGCACGGACGGCTCCCTGCGGTGAACGATGATGACATCGGCGCCGAGGTCCGCGAAAAGCATGCCGGCGAAGGGCGCCGGTCCCAGCGCCTCGATCTCGACGATGCGGATTCCCCTGAGCATCCATCCTCCACAGCGGCCGACTCTCTGGTGACGCCTCTGGTGTTGCGCGTTTAAGCTATTGCGGAGGGCGACGGTGTGTAACCCTGTTCTTTCGCCATTGAAGCATGTGCCGCCCGCATATACTTCAGGACCATGAAAAAAATTGGTTTCCTGTCATTCGGGCACTGGTCGCCCTCTTCGCAATCGCAGGTGCGTTCGGCATCCGACGCGCTGTTGCAATCGATCGATCTCGCCGTCGCCGCCGAGCAGCTCGGCGCCGACGGGGCCTATTTCCGCGTGCATCACTTCGCCCGCCAGCTCGCCTCGCCATTCCCGCTGCTGGCGGCCGTCGGCGCCAAGACCAGCCGCATCGAGATCGGCACGGCCGTCATCGACATGCGCTACGAGAATCCGCTCTACATGGCCGAGGATGCGGGTGCGGCCGACATCATCGCCGGCGGCCGGCTGCAGCTCGGCATCAGCCGCGGCTCGCCCGAGCAGGTGATCGATGGCTGGCGCTATTTCGGCTATGTGCCGCAGGAAGGCAAAAGCGACGCCGACATGGCGCGGCATCACGCCGAGGTGTTCCTCGATACGCTGCGCGGCGAAGGCTTCGCCCAGCCCAATCCACGGCCGATGTTCCCCAACCCGCCCGGCTTGCTCAGGCTCGAGCCGCATTCGGAGGGCCTGCGCGAGCGCATCTGGTGGGGCGCGGCGACCAACGCCACCTCTGAATGGGCGGCGAAGCTCGGCATGAATTTGCAGAGCTCGACGCTGAAATTCGACGAGAGCGGCAAGCCGTTCCATGTCCAGCAGGCCGAGCAGATCCGCATCTATCGCGAGGCCTGGAAGGCGGCCGGGCATGAACGCGAACCGCGCGTCTCGGTCAGCCGCAGCATCTTCGCGCTGGTCGACGATCGCGACCGCGCCTATTTCGGGCACGGCAATGAGAGCCGCGACCAGATCGGCTTCATCGAGGAAAATACCAGGGCGATCTTCGGCCGCAGCTACGCCGCCGAGCCGGACGTGCTGATCAAGGAGCTGGCGCAGGACGAAGCGATCGCCGAGGCCGACACGCTTTTGCTCACGGTTCCCAACCAGCTCGGCGTCGACTACAACGCCCATGTCATCGAGGCGATCCTCACCCATGTCGCGCCGGCGCTAGGCTGGCGCTGACCGGTGCGGGGAGCGGTCGTCGGTCTAATGGATCGAGGGAGGTTGCCGCATGTCCAGGAAAGCCCTGATTGCCTGGGGAGGCTGGGAAGGCCACACGCCAGAGCGCAGCGCCAACATCATCCGCGACATGCTGGAGCGTAACGGCTTCGCGGTCACGCTCGGCGAGGGGACAGCGATGTTCGCCGATCCGAACCTTGCATCATTCGATCTCATCGTGCCTGTCATCACCATGTCGACGATCGAAAAGGCCGAGCTGAACAACCTGACGCAGGCGGTTCGCCTGGGGAGCGGGCTCGGCGGCTTTCACGGCACGATGGGCGACAGTTTTCGCGCGGAGCCCGACTACCAGTTCATGACCGGCGGCCAGTGGGTCGCGCATCCCGGCAACATCATCGACTACCATGTCGTCATCACCCGGCCGGACGATCCGGTCACGACAGGCGTCAGCGATTTCGCCTACCGGTCGGAGCAATATTACATGCATGTCGACCCGGGCAACGAGGTGCTGGCGACCACCACCTTTACCGACGCGCATTTTCCCGGAATTGGCGGCGTCGTCATGCCGGTCGTCTGGAAGCGCCGCTATGGCGCGGGCAAGGTTTTTTACAGTTCCCTTGGCCATACGGCGGACGAGTTCGCGGTGCCGGAAATGGCGCTAATCACGGAGCGCGGTTTGCTGTGGGCCGCGCGCGACTAGCCTACCAGTCCGCGACGCGGTCGCCGCCGGTGAATTGCGCGCTTTTGCCGGTGTATTCGAACAGTTCGATCTTCACCCCGTTGGGGTCGCGCAGCCAGGCCTGGTACGTGTCGTCGCAGGCGTGCTTTTTGGCGGTGATGTCCACGCCCATGGACGCGATGTGCGCGATCGCGGCGTCGATGTCTTCGACTTCCAGGCAGAAATGGTTGATCTGATCCGTCTCGCTGAACCGCGCGCCCTCTTTCTGGAAGACCTCGACATGGCTGCGGCCGCCGCAATTGAGGTAGAAACCGAAAACCGCGCCATCGCGCAGGAAATTGAACTGGATGTCCATGGCAAGGACATTTTCGTAGAAGCGCCGTGTTTCTTCCAGGTCGTTGGCGAAAATGCAGACATGGGCGAGTTGCTTGACTTTGATCATGGCTGGGTTCCGTGGCTTGGCCCGTTGTGCATGGTAAGGCGGCCCGTACGGCGCATCATCACTCGATTCCGCCGGTGACCGCGTATGCACCGGCGGTGCGCCCATCCTGAAGCCGCAAGACAGCAGTCACGATGGAGCCGTAGGAGCCGCGCCAGACGCTGTGCAGGCGCCGATGCTCGGCGGCAGGGACGAGCGCCTGCCCGGTGAACCGCATGCCGGTTCGCTGCATCTCAACGGCCTCTCCGTTGACATGGACCTTGATGCTGGCCGTTTCAGGTATCTCGCCAACCATTTCGATCGTGATGGCAATCTCATCCTGATCACCGTTAGCGCGCGTCTCGGCCGCAAGCTTGATGGTTGGCGCCGGCGTCTTGCCTGTGCCGGCTTGGCCGGGATGATCCGAAAAGACATCATCAGGCAATTCAGGCGTGCGCGGCGGCTGGGTGCGGCGCTGCGTGGAACGTTCGAAGTCGCCGGCCATGCAAAGCAGCCTTTCATCGTCATAGGCCTTGCCGGCGAAGGTCAGGCCGACCGGCATGCCGATATCGGCCATTGTGCCCATCGGCACGGTGACGGTCGGGATGCCGAAATGGCGCCAGACCAGATTGCCGTTGGCGACCCAGGTGCCGTTGCGCCAGGCCAGATCGGCTGACGCCTCGTTGACGTCGGCGTCGGCCGGGCCGACATCGGCGGCGGCCGGCAGGACCACGGCATCGAGGCCTTGTGCGTCCAGCCAGTCCTCGAAGTCGATGCGTCTTGTTGCTTCGAGTCCCTTGATGCCATCTGCGATCGTGGGAATGTGGGTCAAGGGCGCGACGCCGAGCTTTGCCCGCTCGACATACTCGGCCAGATCGAAGCCGCCTTCATAGCGGTCGGGCAGCGTGCCCGGTGGCTGCGGGAAGATTTTTGGGCCGTCGACCGAGGCGAGATCGGGCAGAGCAGGGTCGGCGTTGGCCCGCAGGAAATCGTCCCAGCCCCAGATGCAGAGATCCCAGATTTCGCGGTCGGCGAAGTCCCCGGGCACCAGCCCACGCTCGACCATGGTCCGCGCGCCTGGGCGGTCGCGCTCATAGTTGGAGACGACGGGAAAGTCGACCTCGACCACTTCGGCGCCGAGCCGCCGCAGATCCGCGGCCCCCTGTTCCCAGAGATCAAGTACCGAGGCGCGGGTTTCGATCGGGCGATCTATTTCCGTGTCGCGGCCGATATACATTCTGGGTACGCCGAGCCGCTTGCCCTTCAGCGAACCCGCAAGCGTCAGGTCGGTATAACGTCGTGGCCGCATCGCGGAGCTTTTCGGCAGCGCCACCCAAGGCTGGGCGCGCCAGAAATCGCCTCGCGTTTCCGGATCGTCGGCGACGATGATGTCGAGCAGTTCCAGCATGTCGGGCACGCTGCGCGTGTGCGGCACCACGACATCCATGGTCGGCACCAAGGGCCAGTTGCCGCGCACCGAAATGACGCCGCGCGAGGGCGTGTAGGCGACCAGCGCGTTGTTGGTGGCCGGCGCACGGCCGGACGACCACGTCTCTTCGCCAAGCCCGAAGGCGCAGAAGCTGGCCGCCGTCGCGGTGCCCGAGCCATTGGAGGAGCCCGACGCGAAGGCGGCGGTCAGATAGTCGCCATTGTAGGGGCTTTCGGCGCGGCCATAGACGCCGCGCTGCATGCCGCCATTGGCCATGGGCGGCATGTTGGTGAGGCCGATCAGCACCGCGCCGCCGGCGCGCAGCCGGGCGATGGTGAAGGCGTCCTCGTTGGCGACGAGATGCTCTAAGGCGGGCGAGCCGGCAGCCACCGTCAGGCCTTTGACCTTGTAGCTGTCCTTGGCGGTGTAGGGGATGCCGTCGAGCGGGCCAAGCGTCTTTCCTTGCCGGCGCCGCTCGTCGGAAGCGGCGGCATCCTCGAACATTTCAGGGTTGAGCACCGGCACGGCGTTCAGCGCGATGCCGTGCCGGTCGAAATACGCGATCCGCCTGACATAGGCTGCGACCAGTTCGACGCTGGTGACGGCGCCTTTGTCGAGCGCTAGGCGCAATTGGTCGATCGACGCTTCGACGAGGTGAAGGCTGGTCTCGGTCATCATTGGCCCCAGTGTCTGTACGCCATGGATGAGCGAGCCCGCCGGCTTCGGCAAGAGCCAATTGGAACTCTTTCGCGCCTCCCCGAAAAAATCGATTTTTTAGGCAACCTCCGATGGACGCGTGCGTTGCTGCGTTCCGGGGAAGGTTGAGGTTTGCATTGGACCGTTTCGAGATTTTGAATGAGCCGACAGGCACGTATTCCATTTTCGACAGATACACCGAATTGCCGGTGACGGTGCAAGGCAGGATTTTGATCGGGCTCTGCCGGCACGAAGTGCCGCTTGCCCTGCTCCGCGCCATGGAAGACGACGACGCGGGATGCCGTCGCTCTCCCCGTTGGGCGGCTGTCGATCGTACGAACATCAACGAGACGACTTGCAAGCGTGAATGAATGCTCGCATAAGTTGCGGCAAGGCATACAGCATGAAGAAAATGGTGCCGTTATCGTAGCATGAAAGGGGAATCATGCCTGACCAGATTGCGCTTGTCCGCGCAGCCATCGCGCGGCTGCTTTCGGAAAAAACCGGGGCTCCCGTGATTTCGATGAGGGAGAGTATCGCGGAACTGCCGGCGATATCAGGTGCGCCGCTGACCACCGAAAGCCTGCAGGATCTGCTGCTGGAAATGGCGGAGGTGCGCGGGATGATGGTGGCGCTCGATGTTTAGCAACTACTGGGGAAAGCGCAACGCGCTTTCCCCAGAGAACCGCTAAGCCCTAGTTGCCTAGGTGTCTAGTCCTGGGATTGCCCTCGGTCGGCTGGCAGCGGCCGGTCGCGGCCTCCCTCGGTCGCCCTGTTCCGCGCCGGTTCAAGCGTACCGTCGCCGTAGATCATGCGGCCGGCGCGGAAGGTGGCTCGCACACGTGGCACCGGCTGGCGGTCGGCCACGACGAGATCGGCCAGCAGCCCAGCCTCGATGGCTCCGCGATCGGTGAGCCCGAGTGCGGCGGCCGGGTTGGCGCTCGTCAGCGCCGCCGCCTTCGCCAGGCCACCGTCGCTCAGTTTCGCCAGGCCGAGCACGGCCGGCAGGATCGAGGCCGGGTGATAGTCGCTGGCCAGCATGTCGAGCAACCCGGCCTCATAGGCCTGGCGAGCGGAAAGATTGCCGGAATAGGATTCTCCGCGCAGCGCATTGGGCGCGCCCATGGCCGTATACACGCCCAGCCGGCGGGCTTCCCGCGCCGCCTCCAGCGTCACCGGGAACTCGCTGAGCACAGTTCCCAGGCCGTGGACCAATTCCACCTTTTCCGGCGTGTCGTCATCGTGGGAGGCGAGCACGATGCCGCGCGCGCGGGCAAACGCCGACAGGCTCTGCAGCGTGCCGAGCACACCGCCATGCCCGTTTCGATCGGCCATGCGCTTGCCGACGACCTCGGATACGTCGGCAATGGACATGCCGCGCTCCTTGGCCAGGCGGGCGATATACAGTTCGACGTCGCGGTATTGTCCCTGGCCAGGCGTGTGATCCATCAGCGAAATCAAATGCAGCTTGCCGGCATCCATCAATCTTTCCAGCACGCCGACAGCCGCGCTGAACGTCACCTCGAAGCGGGCATGTATGCGGTGATCGACCAGAAGGTGGTCTTTCAGCCCGGCGATGGTCTCGATGATGGACGATGTGTGTTCTTCCGAGCGCAGCAAGGCGGCCGTGGCGCTGTTGCCGATGAAGGAGAGCGCGGCATAGGCGGTGGTCACGCCGCAGGAGGCCAGCCGCTTGTCGAGCTCGGCGATGCCGATTTCCATCGGCACGTGGACCCCGCTGCGCGGCTCCACTTCACGTTCCACCATGTCGCCATGCATGTCGATGAAACCAGGCAGCAGCAGGCGGCCGCCGCCGACGAAGTCGGCATTCTCGACAGGCTGGTCTCGGATCTCGGCGATCCGGCCGTCTTCGATCCTGACCGCGCCATTGGCAATGACACGGTCGCGCAGCACAATCTCGAATTCGCTCAACCACAGATCCTGTTTCTTCAGCTGATTCCGATGGGGTGCGGCCCTGTCCGTCCGTTCAAGCATGGTCGTCTCCGAAAACAGCATTCCACATGTCCCGATCGCCCTCCGGCCGGGCGGTTTCAAGGCGTGTCATGTGGATGGTTCATTCCCGAGGATCGGATAAGCTCAGTTGGTGACAGCTTTGTGTAGGACAGGCGGGTTGGGCCGCCGTGCTGCCACCGGTGGGCGCAAGATGTGATACGAGACGCACGTTGGTTGGCTACGTCAGGAATGCGCCGCATTTCGGACGTTGAAATAGTCCCTGCCGCGACCTCAAAGCTGACATCCTCGGCGATAGTGCTGGCAATCCAGTTGCTGGCGAACGACAATCAACTAAATGGAGGACGCATGCCCAAGGTCAAACGTGAGAGCGCTCTCGATGAGGAGCGCGCCAAAACAGAGAAGCTCCTCAAAAAGGTTGGATACAAGCCTTGAAGGAGGCCGGTGTTGTATCCAAGCGACCCGACCTCCCAAATCTAAAGATTGAAAATAGACAGAAGTAAGCACGGCCACTCACTCCAGACATGTGCGCCTGCCTTCCGGTCACTCAAATCTAGCCCCGGAATTTTCCAAACCAGACACGAATCATACAACTAAGTCCATGGTCAGGCGAAAGTCCGAATCCTGTGCACGCCAGGTTTCATACCCGCCAAGAACGAACGATGGAGTGCCGCTTCCATTGCGGATGACCCCTTCGGCTCATGGAGAACGTTGCTGTCCTTTCTATTTTGGGGTGGGAAGCGGACCTCAAGAACTACGGCTAAGCCGCGAAGGGAGAGATCATCTCGCCTTGACGGGGATTGAAGGCGGCACTGGTTTGTTCGCCACGCTGGAAGCCGACGCAACGCTTCTCAGACACCTAATCACTTACTGCACGGCACCGAACGTCAGCCCACGCACGAACTGGCGCTGCGTCAGCCAGCCGATCAGAAGAATAGGACCGATCGCCAGCAGAGAAGCTGCAGACAGCCTTCCCCATAACAGATCGTTTGACAGGGTGGAGATGTAAGCGCTCAGGGGCGCACCCTCTAACGATGTCATCTGAACGCTCCAGAATGCTTCATTCCAGCACAGGACGACGGATAGAAGTGCGGTCGAGCACAGGCCGGGTAAGCACAAGGGCACCAGCACAAAGATAATCTGCTGCCGTACGGTCGCACCATCCATCTGGGCACTCTCCAGAATACCAGGTGGGAGCTCGCGCAGATATGAGAATAGCATCCAAACCACGATCGGCAGATTGGTTGTGGTATAGATGACGATGAGCGCGAATTTGGTGTCAATCAGGCCGACGGCGTTGAAGATCAGATACATCGGTATCGCCACACCGATGCCGGGCATGAACCGGGTCATCAGCATGCCATGCAGCACCGCCCTTCGATGCTTGGCATTGCAGAGCGCCAATGCATAGGCCGTTGGCAGAGCTAACAAAAAGCACAGAGCCGTCGCTCCGCCAGCCTCCACGACGCTATTCAACAGTGGCCGCTGAATGCCGCTAGGTGAGCCGGCTGCGATAAAGTTGTCCAGCGTTGGGATGAACAGGAGCCGTGACGGCTCAAGGGCGTCGACATTCGATTTCAGTGCTGTCAGCAGCATCAAGAAGATCGGTGCGGATATGCTCAATGCCACACCCCAAGCAAGCCAGGTCAGGAGAAGTTTGCGCATCATTTTCATCGCCAGAACCAGTGCGTTACCAGTTCCGAGCGTCTCACGCGCTGCTTCTTGACGCCATCAAAGGCTTGTGTGCTAGATTAAGCGACTTTTAGCGATCTACGCTTCAAGTCGCTTAAAAGTGGAGTCTGTATGTTTCCGCCTCAGCTCATCCTCGCCGAACGCAAGGACGATTTTTGTGCAAATCTCCAACTCTGCTGCGATCACTACCGTTCCGTGTCCGAGGTATGCCGGCGATTGAAGATTAACCGGCAGCAATTCAACCGCTACTTGGCTGGTACGGCGTTTCCGTCGCGGCATAACTATAAGCTTATCAGCGACTTTTTCGGCCTCGAACCCGAACATTTGTTCATGCCAAGCTCCGCGTTTGCGGCATCCTTCAAGCCCCGAACCATGGTAGAGGCTGAGCCGGCATCACGGCGCTGGGACGATCTTCGTCGCGCCGTCCTTGGGTTGCCTCAGTTGGCCGAGTATCAAGGCTTCTATTTCAAGTATTTTTACACCTACCTCGGTGGCCACCGGATCAAGCGTGAGCTGGTGCACTGGTACGAGAGTGAGGGTATGCTCGTATCGTCGGTCAAACAGCGCTACCTCGGAGAGGACGAGGGGGCGGACGCCTCGTCAGCCTTTATCACCTACCGTGGTATCGTTGGCAGCGTTGGCGATCGGTTGATCAATATCGACTATCACCGTGGGACCGGCCGAGAAGTCTCCACGATGTTCCTGTATCCGCGTGGACGTAAGTCGAGGCGAATGAACGGACTAACCGTTAGCGTCAGCCATGGCCCAGCCCGGGCCATTGCCGCGGCTCGCGTTGTCATGGATTTCATCGGGACTGAGATCGACCGGCGCGTTGCCCTAAGCGGTCTTGGCAGTTACGACCTTGACGACGCGTCGGTGCCAGCCATTATTAAACGCGCGGTCCTCAACGACCTTGATCCTGGCGAGACACTCTTCGCAGCGCGGCATCGTTGATTATTGATCGTTACGCATGGTTCGGGGCGTTGTTCCATGCACTCACGAAGGCTACTGCATCACCGTTCGCAGATTGTCTTGTCATCCTAAAGGAGTCGATCGCCAAACAGCAGCTTTCGTTTGTGCAGGCCCGAAGCCAGTCAGCCTGGATTCGGCCCCACAACGGCCGTTCATCGCGAATCCCCAACGCGCGTTGTCATAGTCCCGCCCTGTGGTGGGCTGGTGCCATCACCAAATCTCACGCCATGACCGGCGGTAGCCGGGTGGCCCCGGAGTGATTGAAGCGCCCGGCGCTGAGGCTGAAGGCGGGCGTACCTTGGTTCTGTCCTGGCGGTCAGCCGCCGCGGCCCTCCGCGCCGTTGCATTGGCGCTACCCCGGGGCGAAAATGCCCTCCATGAGAGCAGTTCCCAGGCTCACCACACCAAGGCTCGTGCTTCGGGCGCCGGGCGAGCGGGATATCCCGGCGTGGTTCGCGCGCGCGAGCGATGTCGAATCCGCCTCCCTTGCCGGCGATCCCGTTGCCGACGACATCGGCGCGGGCGCGCGATGGCTCGCCCTTGCGCGTCAGCGGTTCGCCGACGGCCGGGCGATCAAATGGTCGATAGACCAGACAGGCGTGGCGGACGCGATCGGGACGATAACCCTGTCCTTCGGCGCGAACGACGCCAAGTCGGCCGCATTGGGATTTGTGCTGGGGCGTACCCATTGGGGGCAGGGACTGTGCTCCGAGGCGGCACGCGAAGTGGTTCGCTACGCCTTCGAGACCCTGGCACTCGCACAGGTGACGGCCGAGGCGGCGGCGCGCAATGTCGCGTCGCTGCGGATCCTGGCGAAGCTCGGCTTCACACATGTCGACAGCTTCATCGACGAGTCCGACGGCGAGCAATGCGAGCGTTTCGTGCTCGACGCGCACATAGGACCGTAGGTCTTGGCGAACCAGGCTTAGAGCCATCGGAGCACGCCAAGGGCCACCGTGCTCTGCAAGTCAATCGCACGTGGTCGCGGCCTTGAGCGCTTCGGCACGGGACAATTGCGGCAGGTCAGCGATCCGTCGAACGGAAGCGTAGAATCTCGGATAGTCGCTGGAGCACAGCTCGAACAAGCGAATAAACGCAGGAACCTGTTCGCCATAGACAGACGTCGCGGCGAGCTTTGCGTTGTTGATCGGCGCATTGAACCAGGCGTCGTATCCCCGGTATCCGGCCCAGCTTCCGTCGCGCATTTGCCGGTAGCGCGTCCGCAACCTGTCGAGCGTGGCTGCCTTGGCCGCCGCCATCCCGTCGGGGGTCCGGGAGCTTTCATAGACCTGCCGCAACTCGTCGCGGGTTTTCGACACCAGTGCGAGAAAATCGGCGCTGCGCTTGCGATCGGCCTCGTAGCGGCGCAATCCGGCGCGATCGCCGGCGGCGCGGAGCCATTTTCTCGTGCCGGTGGTTTCGACGGCGACCGCGAAAGCCTCATTGAATGCGGAATCGCCGTTCACATAGAGGCGCTGATGCGCGAGTTCATGAAAGACAAGGCTCGCCAGATAGGTGTCGTCCTGACGCAGCATGGTCGAGAGCAGCGGGTCGCTGGACCAGCCCAGCGTGGAATAGGCGGTGATGCCGGTGACATAGACGTCCAGCCCCTGTCGATGAAGTGCCACGGCGCTTTCGGTCGCGGATTTCCGATCGAAGTATCCCCGGTAGGGAACGCAGCCGAAAACCGGAAAGCACCATGTCTTGGGCGTGAGCGAGAATTGCGGGGCGGCAAAAACGGCCCAGGTCACGGCATCCCGGTGGATGTCGACATAGCTGCGATAGCTGCTGTTGTCGGGCAGTGCCAGCTCATCCGTCGCGAACCGCCTTATGGCGCTCGCCGACGTCAGCTTGGCGCGCAATGCCTCCGGCGTCCAAGGGGCCTCGATCAGTTTTCCAACGTCTTGGCGCGCGGCCATGATCCGGACATGGCCCTCCAGCGATTGCGCGTAGTAGGAAACGCTGGTGCAGCCGCTCAGTGCGGACGCCACGGCCGCCACCGCAAACAATCGAAAAACGCGCTTCACTTCTTCCCCACCGCTTCGTCACCTGCCCATGGAGCACATGTTGCGCCCCAATGTCCAAACCGGCGCACCAATTTTCGTCAAGATTGATAGCGAGCAGCGGCGCGGACCGTCGACCTGATTTCTGGCTGACGACAAATCTCCCCCACCGCTGACTCTTTTCCAGATCCTCAAACGTCTCAGCTACAGTGAAACACTGGAGCAGGGTCAAATGAGCCTCAGGGATAAGAAAATCGTGGTCACCGGCGGCAGCCGTGGGCTTGGCCTCGGATTGGTCGAAGCGCTGGTCGAGCAAGGTGCCGGCGTGACCGTGGTCGCGCGGGGCGCCGAGGCGCTGCAGGCGGTCGGTGCCCGGCTTGGAGTCGCCACCATCGCCGCCGATGTCACGGACGAGGGCGCCGCCTATCGCATTCTTGGCGAGGTCCGCCCTGACATACTGGTGCTCAACGCCGGCGCCACGCCCCGGATGGGGCGGCTGGACCAGTTGAAGTGGGAGGACTTCTCCATTGCCTGGGAAACCGATGTCAAGGCCGGGCTCTACTGGCTGCAGGCGGCGCTGAACCTGCCGCTCGGGCCGGGCAGCCGGGTGCTGGTCGGGTCGAGCGGTGCGGCCGTCACCGGGTCGCAGATGTCGGGCGGCTATGGCGGCGCCAAGCGGATGCTCTGGTTCATGGCCAAATACGCCAATGGCGTGGCGCAGGAGAAAGGCCTCGGCATACGCTTCCAGGCGATCGTGCCACGGCAGATGATCCTCGACACCGGCATCGGCGATGCGGCCGCCGGCGCCTATGCCGGCTCGATGGGCATCACGCCGGAACAATTCGTCACCCGCTTCGGCGCGCCGATGCCGCCCCGGGCGTTCGGCGACAGGGTGGTCTCGCTGCTGGAAGACCCGCAATATGGCGAGGGCGTCGTCTTTGGCCTCAGCGGCGACGCGGGAGTGACGATCATGGAGGGCGCGGGTCCTTGAACGACGGAAAGCCAGCGGGGGAGCGCGACCGGCAGGAAGGGCTGCTTGCCCTTGCCACTGCCTTGCGGCCGGAGCTGCACCGCTATTGTTCGCGCCTGATGGGCTCGGTCATCGACGGCGAGGATGTCGTGCAGGACACGTTCGCGCGCGCCGTCGTTGCCCTGGAGGAGTCGTGTGAGGTGCCTCGGCTCAAGCCCTGGCTGTTCCGGATCGCCCACAACCGCGCGCTTGACCTGTTGCGCAGCCGCGCGATCCGCGCCGCGGAGCCGATCGAGGCGGCGCTCGAGATAGCCGACGAAGCCGACCCGGTGGAGGTGCTGATGCGCAGGCAAGCCGTGCAAACCGCCGTGTCGCGCTTCGCCGAGCTTCCGGTGACGCAACGCAGCGTGGTCATCCTCAGGGATGTGCTCGACGAGCCGCTGGCCGACATCGCCGCCCTGCTCGGCATCACGGTCGATGCGGTGAAGGCGCATCTGGCGCGCGGCCGCGCCCGGCTTCGGCGGATCAACGCCGAGGCCAATCCGCTCCCCGATGCGCGCATCGCATCGGCGGCCATCCTGCGCTACGTCAATCTGTTCAACCGACGCGACTGGGACGGCTTGCGCGCGCTGCTGGCCGACGATGTGAGGCTCCACCAGTCCACGCACAAGCCGCGGGCGGGGGCCGCCGACGTCGGCATGTTCTTCACCATCTACGCCAGGAGCGACGGCTTGTGGCTCAGGCCGGCATGGGTCGAGGGCCGCGAGGTGATCGCGGTGTTCGAAGACCGGGCCGACGCGAAACCCAGTCATTTCATGTGGCTGGAATGGCGCGACGGCCGGATCAGCTTCATTCGCGACTACCGTTATGTCCGGTACGTTCTCGACGACGCGGACCTGGTGCTGGCAAGGTGAGGCGCCGTGCCTTCACGAGATGAGGGCGGAGACCTCGCGGTCGGATGGACGCTCGCTCGCGGCCAGCCCGGAGGCCACGCCGGCGCGGTCGGCGGCGTTGCGGTTCTGGCTCATCTTGCGCTTGCCTTCGAGCCTGACGACCGGCATGCGCAGGCCGACAATGCCGCGAAGCTGCGACTGGATGAAGTCGGGCGGCGCGTCCGACACGGCCCAGGGCGCGGCGCGCGCGCCCTCATGCAGGTTGGTCAGCCGGGTGACGACTTCCAGCAGCCTGTCCGCATCCTCGAAGAACTCGACCGGCCCGTAGGCATGAACCGCGGCGTAGTTCCAGGTCGGCACGACCTTGCCGGTTTCCTGCTTGGTGGCGTACCAGGCCGGCGTCACATAGGCGTCCGGGCCCATGAAGATGGCGAGCCCGTCGCCGATCGCGGGAACGCGCCACTGCGGGTTGGCCTTGGCCAGATGGCCATGGATGACGCCGTGCTCGCCCTCGGTTTCATCGAGAAAAAGCGGCAGGGGGGTGGCGAGCGGCCCGTCCGCCGTGGCGGTGACGAGATTGGCCAGCCGCGCGGCGCGGATCGTCGCGATCAGGCTATCCTTGTCGTCGTCGCGGAAGGCGGGCGGCGTGTACATTTTCGAACTCCTCGCATTGCCCTCACAGATGCCACACAATCCGGCCCGTTGGAAATATCCAGTTCGAGGCATCCAGGTGGCCAGTCGATCGGGGACGGAGCTTTGCCACAGTGCTGGCCGGATGCCGCCGAGATCAGCCGAGAAGGTTGCGCGCGGTCCTCATGAAGATCTTCGAGCCGATCGGGATCAAATCGTCGGGAAAGTCGTAGTCGGGATTGTGCAGGGCAGGGTGCCGCTCGCCCGCACCGAGGAAGAACATCGCCGACCTGGCGCTGTGGCCGAACAGGCCGAAATCCTCCGAGGCGCGCATCGGCAAGGCTTCCTCGCCATGCGCGACGCTCTCTTCATCGAGGGCGCGCCGCAGGTGCTCGACCGCATCCGGTGCGTTGACGCTGGCGACGAAGATCTCGTGATAATCCCAGCTGGCGGAGAGGCCGTGGCGGCCGGCAATCTCCTTGACCAGGGTTTCGGCGGCGGCGCAGAGGTCGGCCATGCGCTCGTCGCGGCGCGTGCGCAGCGTCGCCCAGACCTCGGCGTGGGCGGGCGCGATGCCGAATACGGCTTCGCCCATGCGCGCATGGGTGACGGTGACCATGGAGAAATCATCGTCGGCGAAAGTCGCGCGGCCGAGCGCGGGCAGGGCCGGCATCAGCTCCGAGATCGCCGGCATGGGCGAGGTTCCGGTCTCGGGCATGGAGGAATGCGCGGTCTTGCCTTCCAGCACGATGCGCATGCCGCGCGAGGCGCAATTGACCACGCCGGGCTTGAGCCTGACCTCGCCGAACGGCACGCCAGGCAGATTGTGCAGCGAGAAGGCGAAATCCGGCGCGATCTCGCCAAAGCGCGGATCGGCGACGACGCCGGCCGCGCCATTGCCGGTTTCCTCGGCCGGCTGGAACATCAGCACGACGCGGCCGCTGGCGGGCCGTTCGCGCCCGAACTGGCGGCCAAGGGCGGCCAGGATAGCGGTATGTCCGTCATGGCCGCACATATGCGACTTGCCAGGAATTTGCGATGCATGCGGCACGCCGGACAGTTCCTCGATGGGCAGCGCGTCGAGTTCGGACCGAAACAGGACGGTTGGTCCGTTTTTGCCGCTGTCGTAGATGGCCGCGACGCCGTGGCCGCCGAGGCCGGTCAGCACCTTGTCCGGCCCGGTGTCGGCAAGGAAGGAGACGACCTCTTTCGCCGTCTTCTCCTCCTCGTTCGAGATTTCCGGCTGCCGGTGCAGCTTGCGCCGCCACTCGGTCAGTTCGACAATGTCGCGATTGGTCAGGGTCATGGTCTTTCGCCTCCACTGCGGTCCTGTGCTAGCGATAAACGGCCGTGCCTACCACGGTCCAAGTCCGGGGCTTTGGCGGGCCAGGCCTCGCGACCGGTCTACTTCACGCGTTGGGGCAGAGCGCCTTGAACTGGTCCAGCGTATAATCGTAGCCCGAGGCGCCGGAGCCATCCAGCACCACCTTTTCGTCAACGGCGGTGATCCGGTAATCCGTCGTCACATCCGTGCCCTTGTTGCGGCCCTGGAACAGCATGGCGGCGCCATAGAAGGTGGTGAATTCGCCGGTCTTGCAGTTGGCGGTGATTTCGAAATGCAGGGGCGCCTTCATTTCCGCATCAATGCACTCCTGGGTGAAATCATGGCCATATTCGCGGCAGTAGAGGCGGGCCTTCCGCCTGTCGTGCCTGGCCAGGATACTGGCGTGCGTGGAGCCGATGCCCGACTTTTTGACGATGGTAAGCTCCATTCCAACCCGGGCGCCGTAATAGAGCGTCGCGGCGCCAGCCGGCGCGGCCAGCATCACGGCGCAAAGCACAGCCAACAGACGTCGCATGGAAATTCCTCCCTTGGCCGGGAAGGATTGACGCACGGCGCGGGGCGGTCAAGCCCCAATCGGCCCCCACTGGCTGACGCTTCGCGGCCATGTTCCAGGTCGAGTGGACCGCATTTTGCCGCACCTGGCCCAATCGCCTCGGCTCGGGAAACGGATGGTCATTATGAGACGATTGTTTATAACGGTCGCTGAAAATCGCGATACCAAGGGGAGACGATGCGCTACATACGTCCGCTTTCAATCGAAGACGCCGTCGGCCAATTGGCCGGATCGGCCGGCCCGGCCGCCATCCTTGCCGGTGGCAGTGACCTCCTGGTGAGGATGAAGGGCGGCTTTGTCGAACCCGAACTGATCATCGACATCAAGTCGATCGCCGGCCTGCGCGACATCAGGGAAACCGCCGACGGCTTCAGCATCGGCGCCGCCGTGCCCTGCGCCGTGCTGGGCGAGAACGCCGGCTTGAAGAAGGCCTGGCCTGGAGTGGTCGAGGCGGCCAAGCTGATTGGTTCGAAGCAGGTGCAGGGACGCTGCACCATTGTCGGCAATCTGTGCAACGCCTCGCCGGCGGCCGACAGCGTTCCGGCGCTGGTGGCGGCGGGCGCCAAGGCCGTGGTCGTCGGCCCGTCGGGCAAGCGCACCATTGCCGTCGAGACGGTGCCGACCGCGCCGGGCCGAACCTCGCTCGCCAAGGGCGAGATCATCGAGGCGATCCTGCTAGGCAAGCCCGCGCCGCGTTCGGCCGATGCCTATCTCAGGTTCATTCCGCGCACGGAGATGGACATCGCCGTGGTCAGCGCCGGCGTCAACCTGACGCTGGACGAGGCGGGCGTGGTGACAGCGGCCCGTGTGGCGATCGGCGCCGCGGCGCCGACCGTGTTGCTGGTGGAAGAAGGGGCCGAGGCCCTGATCGGCCGCAAGCTCGACGAGGCAGCGCTGGAGCGGCTGGCCAAGGTCTGCGCCGGGGCCTGCCGCCCGATCGACGACAAAAGAGGCACAATCGAATTCAGGCGCAAGGTTGCGGGCGTGCTGGCCAGGCGGGCCGCAATGACCGCCTATGCACGTGCAGGAGGCAAATGATGGCTGGCGTAGCGGTTTCAACCACGATCAACGGCGACAATGTCGAATATCTCTGCCAGCCCGACGAGACGCTGCTCGACGTGCTGCGTGACCGGCTGGGACTGACCGGCGCCAAGGAAGGCTGCGGCACGGGCGACTGCGGCGCCTGCAGCGTCATCGTCGACGACCGGCTGGTCTGTTCTTGCCTGGTGCTTGGCGCGGAAGCGGAAGGCCGCCGCATCGAGACCGTCGAGGGCATGGCGCATGGCGACAGGCTGCACCCGCTGCAGCAGAAATTCCTGGAGCACGCCGCACTGCAATGCGGCATCTGCACGCCCGGTTTCCTGATCGCGGCCAAGGATCTCCTGGCCAAGAACCCCGACCCGACCGAAGAGGAAATCCGCTTCGGCCTGGCCGGCAATCTCTGCCGCTGCACCGGCTACGACAAGATCGTGCGCGCCGTCCAGGACGCGGCCATCGTTATGAAGGGAGCCTGAGATGAATTTCGATCCGCGTTTTTCGGGGCGTAAGTTCGCATCCGTCGGCACGCGCCCGATCCGCCCCGACGGTGTCGACAAGGTGACCGGCCGCGCCCGTTATGGCGCCGACTTCAACATGGCCGGCCAGCTGGTCGGCCGCGTGCTGCGCAGCCCGCACGCGCATGCCAAGATCCGCAAGATCGACACTTCCAAGGCGGAAGCGCTTCCCGGCGTCAAGGCGGTGATCACCGCCGCCGACCTGCCCGACCTCACCGATGGCGATGCCGCCATGTACGACATCCTCGACAATTGCATGGCGCGCACCAAGGCGCTCTATGACGGCCATGCGGTGGCCGCCGTCGCCGCGATCGACGCCCGCACCGCGCGGCAAGCGCTGAAGCTGATCGAGGTCGACTACGAGGTGCTGCCGCATGTCACCGATGTCGACGAGGCGATGGCGCACCACGCGCCGCTGATCAACGACACGGTCTTCACCGAGGGGCTGGAGGAAAAGCCGGTCAAGGCTTCCAACGTCACCAAGCGCAGCCAGTTCGGCCATGGCGATGTCCATCAGGGTTTCGGGCAGGCCGATTTCATCGTCGAGCGCTCGTTCAAGACCGAGCAGACGCACCAGGGCTATATCGAGCCGCATGCCTGCGTGGCCAATGTCAGCTCCGACGGCACGGCGGATCTCTGGGTCTGCACGCAGGGCCATTTCGTCTATCGCCAGCACTGCGCCCAGCTGCTCGGCATGGAAGCCTCGAAGCTGCGCGTCACCTCGTCCGAGATCGGCGGCGGTTTCGGCGGCAAGACCCATGTCTGGGCCGAGCCGGTGGCGCTGGCTCTGTCGCGCAAGGCCGGCCGCCCGGTGAAGCTGGTGATGACCCGCGACGAGGTGTTCCGCGCCTCGGGTCCGACCAGCGCCACCTCGATCGACGTCAAGATCGGCGCCCGCAAGGACGGCACCATTACCGCCGCCGAAGCGACGCTGCGCTACAGCGCCGGCCCCTATGCCGGCTCCTGGGCCGAGATCGGCGCCATGACGGCGTTCGCCTGCTATCGTCTCGATAACGTCAAGACGGTGGGCTTCGAAGTGCTGGTCAACCGGCCGAAGACCGCCGCCTATCGCGCGCCGTCGGCGCCGATGGCGGCCTTCGCGGTGGAAAGCGCCGTCGACGAGCTCGCCAAGGAGCTCGGCATGGATCCGGTCGAGTTCCGCATCAGGAACGCCGCGCAGGAAGGCACGCGCTCGTCCTACGGCCCGGTCTACGGCCCGATCGGCATCGGCCCGACGCTGGAAGCGGTGAAGAGCCATGCGCACATGAAGGCGCCGCTGAAGGAGAACCAGGGCAGGGGCATGGCCTGCGGCTTCTGGTTCAATTTCGGCGGCCAGACCTGCGTGGACTTGAACATCGGCATGGACGGCTCGGTGTCGCTGGCCGTCGGCACGGTCGACGTCGGCGGTTCCCGCGCCTCGCTGTCGCTGGTCGCGGCGGAGGAGCTCGGCATCGACTATTCCCAGCTCAAGGCGGTGGTCGCCGACACCTCTTCCCTCGGTTACAACGACATGACCGACGGCAGCCGCGGCACCTTCTCGTCCTCGATGGCGACCATCTCGGCCGCCCGCAACGCGATCAAAATCCTGCGCGAGCGCGCCGCGCAGATGTGGGACATCTCGGTCGACGACGTGATCTGGGAACAGGGGCATGCGGTCGCCAAGGGCGAGAAGCACGGCAATCTCGGCAAGCTGTCGCTGAAGGAGATCGCGGCCAAATCGGGCACCACAGGCGGGCCGATCGCCGGCCATAGCGAGCTCGTCGCCGACGGCGCCGGCGTCTCCTTCGCCACCCATATATGCGACGTCGAGGTCGACCCCGAGACGGGTTCGACCAAGGTGATCCGCTACACGGTGGTGCAGGATGCCGGCAAGGCGGTGCACCCGACCTATGTCGAGGGCCAGTACCAGGGCGGTGCGGCGCAAGGCATCGGCTGGGCGCTCAACGAGGAGTATATTTACGGCAAGGACGGCCGGCTGCAGAACGCCGGCTTCCTCGACTACCGCATCCCGGTGTGCTCCGACCTGCCGATGATCGACACGCAGATCCTGGAAATCCCCAACCCCAACCACCCCTATGGCGTGCGCGGCGTCGGCGAAACCTCGATCGTGCCGCCGTTGGCGGCGATCGCCAACGCGGTGTCGAACGCGGCCGGCGTGCGCATGACCCACATCCCGATGTCGCCGCCACGGATTCTCGCGGCGATTGAGGCGGAACGGGAAGGCTAAGGCGAAAGCTAGGGATAAGGTGTGTTGAGATTCAGGTCAGGCCGAGCCGAAAGTGGCGGGTTCCGAGAACCGGAGCGGAGCGTACTTGAAGTACGTGAGCACCGGAAGCGCAGGAACCTGCCATTTGCAGGCCAGCCTCACCTGAATATCGGCACACCTTAAGCGATGGTCGAGGTCACGCTCTGGGGCGCGCTCAGCCAGCTTGCCGGAGGCCAGAGTAAGGTCAAGGTCGAGGCCAAGGACATCAGGGAGCTGTTTAGGAAACTGGCTGAACAGTATCCCGCCCTGGAGCCGCTGATCGAGAAGGGCATCGCGGTGGCGATCGACGGGGTGATCTATCGCGATACTTGGGGGAAGGAATTGCCGCAGGGGGCGGAGATATTTTTGCTGCCGAGGCTGGCTGGGGGGTGAGGGGGCTGGGGCTTCCAAGCTGTGACAGCATTCGCGAGATGGTGTGTTGACGGCGCTTTGAAGTGGAGCAGCCTTGCCGATGTCTTGGAATCCGACATTATCGGCGACTACTCCGGAGACGGCGGTTGTGCCTCGTTGTTGCGATCAATGAAGATCGCTCGAATGTCAAAGGCTGCCGTTGTTCAGCCGCCAAGGCTACGATCATTGCGGTCTCGATCGTCAATTGATGGTTCGCCAATATCGGCGAACCCTGCTGCGCCTCATCTCGGACGTCTGGGTGATAATTTGCTAAGATGTTTCGAAACTGAAATCCAAAATCCGTGCCCGATCCAGCTTAGACGTGTATTGCCACCACCGCCGGAGAAGAACCACCTTCTGAAGTGAAAACATACATGAATAGTGAAAAGGCAGAGCCTACCGCCAAAGCGGCCCTCTTGAGCGCACTTAAAATGGCTCGGAAGCTGTCGCGCTCAACGGTTATGTCCGAACTGGTGGTCGGAGGACAGAGCAATCGCGCTGACATTGTACTCGCCAACGACCGCCTATCTTGCTTCGAAATTAAAACTCACGCCGACACTCTCGTGCGTCTCCCGAAGCAACTCGACACCTTCACAAGGTGCTTCGACGAGACGACGGTAGTGGCTGCGAGCAAGCACCTCTCGGCGGTGCGCGCTCTTGTGCCCGATTTCGTCGGAGTAATGGAACTTGCTGGAGCGCCGAAGGCCCCGGAGATTATTGTCCACCGGCAAGCGTCCACGTCTTCTCATTTATCTGTCGAATTCCTTCTGCAACTGCTGCCGGCTGATCGTCTCCGGCTCGTCCTTGGCGGCCGAGGACTGCCGAAAAAGCGGGCTGACCTGATGCAACACGCGCAAGCCATGTCGATTGAAGATGCGCGCGCAGCGGTTATTGCCTTTCTTCGAGATCGCTATCGCGTCTCCTCTAAGGCTTTTGCCTCGGGTGCTCAAAGGAGTGTGAAATGCAAAGATTTGTTGCGTCTGCGTCGGCTGCACAGGATTGAAGCTTCGACGCTTGATGATAACGAAGCCCAGGAATGGGAGATTTTCCAGTATGTCGGGCAAAGCTTCGGCCAAGCCCCGCCCGAGATCACAAAAGCTTTCACAAAGGTCTAGTCGGTCCAGGCCTCTTCGATAACAGAAGCCCCACCAGCGGAGAAATGGGCCTGCTGATGCAGATGCACATTGATCCGCACGGCGGTCCACGGCGATGCCGAGTTCAAGCCTGCTACATCCCCGGCTGCTGCACGCCTAATCTCTTGCGCGCCCCAACACAGAAGAGCTTTGTCCCAATCGTCCTCGTCAGTAATGGCTTTTGCAGCTACCCCGAACCCCTCGGATGCAGGTCGACGATGATAAATCCAACGATGAGGCGCAGGATAGTCTACCCTTGGCGAGCCTCTGAACGACGGGGTTCGTTCTGCCGCGTAGACCGAAGCGTGATCGCCGTACTGGAGTTGTATCCCCTGCCTGAGGAGAGGAGGACTCTCTTTAAGCAGAGAGAAGATTTGCCGCTCCCGGATATCGAGTTTTGCCGTTGTCGGATGGATATCTGAAAAACTGCTTGGGAAACTGGAGCCGATGACCACAAAATGTAGGTCCGGCGCTGCAAGTTTACTTTTCGCGTAGAGGATAGTGCTTTGCGCAGCGCTTGCGAGGAGCGTCAAATCGTCTCGAAGCGCAATCTGCTCACAATCGACGATAACCAACACTCTACTCCCCCTAAAAGAGATGCCACCAAGCAAGTCGATACCGTCCCGGTTCCAATTCTGACTTCTCTTCAATCGGAAAACGAGGCCGCGATCTAGTGCCAACAGCTCTTGAACTTCCTGGCGTAAAATCACCTGATCGATCGTCCACTGCACAACGGGAATAAACTGCGCATGCAAACGCATGAGGTCGACCCATGCTCTGAACCCCTCAATGGGAGCATGTAGCGCCGAGATTTCTGCACGACCGCAAGCAACCGCCTCGCTCTCACGATCATACCGCGGCGAAGCAAGATCGATAATTACTCTTCTCGCGCCAAAAGCTTCAAAAAGCTCATTAAGGCTTCGCGAAACGAAACCAGTGTCGCTTTGCTTAATGCGCGGCCAAGCTTGGAGCTTGATCAATGGGAGCAGCAGGTCTTTCGTCGGACCGGCCAGACGGCCAAGCGCCCGCATCTCAGCCTGTCGAGTTGCAATCGCTGGGAAGTAGGTCTTACTGCCGTTCAATCGCGTTCCTGCTTTATTATGTTGGCAGTCCGAGTCGTATATGCATCGCAGCTTCGGAAACTTCTAAAGCATTTGCAAGTGCAGGAACCGATGTACCATGCTTCGACATCAAGTGCTTCACCAACGACCAAGGCATTAGGATATCGGCAGCCAATGCGTTCGCTTCGAATTCTCGACGCTCTGAGAGTCCGCTGCGATAAAAGGTATCATCAATTACGCCATCCGAAATTGCGTCGCGATGAAGGACAAAATGAGCGATCTCATGTGCTATAGTAAAGCGTTGCCGGTTTCTATGTTCGTGCCGATTGACTTTGATCGACCATTTGTCCTTCCCTGGCTCAATTCTGGACAACATTCCTGAGACGGAAAGCGGCAGATCGCTGACCAAAACAGTAATCCCCAAATCGGCGGCAATTGCACCAACTCTGACGGGGGCTTCAGTTTGGTGGCGCGCAATGATCTCTGCTGCCGAATGCGGGACATCCGCCAGTGTTAATCGCGCCACTTTTGGTCTCCTTCAGCGTTGCCTGCGTGAGCACCCGCATCCACAGGTTCTTGAAATTCTGGCGCGTCGTCCGCTTTCAGAACCGCCGGTCCCAGAGCATCCTGGACAGCTTCTTTCGCTTCGGCAGCTAATCGTTGCCTGATAGCTTGATCCACCTGCTCTCGAAACACTGGGGATTTCAAATAGTCGTCGCAACCGGCCTTGGAGGTCGCTTCAGCCTTCTCTTCGGCAATAGATTTGATGGACTGGTATCCCCAAATTGCTGCTCCGGCGACAATCACACCAATGAACGCAAGGACCACGGTCACTGTCGTCAGAAGTACGGCGACTAAATCTTTGTATTCCCAAACGCCGGGAACAATCAGGCCGCTTGCGTGCCAATGGAGAAAGGCTGCCAACCCTACGAAGAACAGCAGGTTGAAAAAGAACAGCAGTCGGTTTGCCCAGATCACCCGTATAGCTCCCCCGTCTAGCCCTGCTGGCTGCATTGTAACTCACTGCGCGTAAAGACGATGCATTGCTCTACCTTTGCTACAGTGATTCTCGCCAACCGAGGCCAATCTGCGGGCTCCATGAAGCTTTTGCAAGGAATTTGTTCTTTGTTCGTTCGCATGGTCATGTAGGCTTCCTATCGCTGCGCGTCGAGGTTCAATAGGTGGTCTGACTTCTGGTGCGTGCAATCAGAGGCCGCCAACGCGTCGTGCGTGCCAAGGATCCCCCGTGCACGACAGCGATGCGCGGGCCCAGCCATTCGGCTCGATGCGGCTCGCTCTGCCCGGCATAGTGGATATGAGCTTGGTAGCTGGCGATCCCTGACAGTGCCTTAAAATGGCAGCGCCTTCGTTCACCGGAATTCGACGCATTGGAAGATCTGTGCTCTAAATCACCCGAATCTGGGGGGAAGCACAATGTATCGGGCTGTCGCTTTGACCGCCGGGCTGGCGCTTGCTGGCTGCGCAACCACATCAGAAATGCCACTGGCACCAAATGTAGTCCGGCTGGATACTCACGCCAGCGGCGCTCTTTTCACCGGATCTGCCGGCGCGATCACGATGAAGAAGGCAGCTGAGGCAACATTGTCTCGTGGCTATACACATTTTCGTTTTGACCAAACCTCAACTGCGAGCGGCTCTCGGTTTGTCGGTATGTCCAGCAATACGTTTGGGAACGCAAATGCAACAGTCATGGGCAGTACGGCTTACGGCACTTATAGCGGAACAACCATCAGCACGCCCATGTATGCTCCGACGGCCGATATCGGTGTGACTGTGATAGTGTTCCATGCAGATGAGGCCGGCGCCCAAGGCGCGTTTGATGCCACTGAAGTCCTGAAGAAGGGCGGACGCGTGTGATGGATTGAGCGTTCGTTGGGGGCGAGGACAGCGACTGACGAGTAGGTGGCTTGGCCATCACCTTAGGCCTGTAGCGTAATTCGCCTCCAGCGCTTCCTGCATCATGCCCGCCCAACCGCTTCGCGCTCCCTACGCTCCCCCCTTCGCCCGCCCATACACCAAC
>NZ_VFVP01000007.1:0-283835 GCF_006442175.1 Mesorhizobium sp. B2-3-14
ACACCAACCCCGCCACCGCCAGATCCCCCACAGCCAGCCCTCGAAAAACAAACGCCGTTGTCTCACCCGGCTGCTCCCGCCCCGCAAAGTCCCCGCAGACCAGCCCGGTCAAATCTCCCACAACCAGTCCGGGATCAACCATCGGCTTGGCCATGTTTTTCTCCTGCTCCAGATCGTCGACGATGATGCGGTCGAAGCGGGGCATGGTGTCTCGCAGCCAGGGCAGGGCCTGGTCGGTCATTACGGTGAAGCTGCCTGGCTTCAGCCAGTTGGCGTCGAGGAAGGGTTCGGGCTTGGGCACCAGGGTCACCGTCGTCACCACCATGTCGGCGCCTTCGATCGCGGCCCTTGCCGTGTCGCAGGGCGCGGCGTCCAGACCCCGCGAGCGCGCCATTTGGCACAGCGCGTCGCGGTTGGCGGTGCCGCGGCCGAAGGCGCGGATTTTGCGCAAGGGGAAGAGGTCGGCGAAGGCTTCGAGGTGACCGCGCGCTTGCACCCCGCAGCCGATGAAGGCCAGGGATGACGCATCGCCGCGCGCCATGCGCCTGGCGGCGACGGCGCTCAAGGCAGCCGTGCGTTTCTCGGTCACCCAATTGCCGTCGACAAGGGCAAGCGGCAGGCCGGTCTCGGCGTCGAGCAGCGTGATCAGCGAATTGAGCGTCGGCAGTCCGCGCCCGGCGTTGCGCGGATTGACGACCAGCGATTTCGTCGCCAGCACGGGCGGTGTGGAGGCAACGCCCAGCGTCGCCATGATGTAGCGGTCGTCGCCCGGCAGCACGACCGCCTTCGGCGCGCACCACACCTCGCCGCGCCGTTGGCCGACGATCTGGCGTTCGATCTCGTCGACCATGTCGACTGTCGAGATCGACAGGCGGTCGAGCAACTGGGATGACAGATAGGGCAGGGTTTCGGCGGTGTTCATCTTGTCATTTTCCAAGGGGACGACCAGACTACACGATGTGCGCGGGGCCGAAAGCCTCGCGGCGCCGGCGGCGTGACGGCATGCCTGGGAGGCGGGAACCGCGTCCAGCGGTGCCGATCTTCCCGGCGGGTCGAGCGGCAGTCGGTGACCTTGCTTAAGACCGCGCTCTCGGGCTGAATGGCGGGAGGAGGAGGGCATCGAGATGAGCCAAGACAGTCCACGGCCACTTGCCGAGATCGCCAGCTATCACGCGCATGTCTATTTCGACGGGCCGGCCGAGCGGCAGCATGCCGAATGGCTGCGGCAGCACATCGCGGAACGATTCCGCGTGCGCCTGGGCAATTGGCACGACGGACAGGTCGGGCCGCATGACAAGGCCATGTACCAGGTCTCCTTCGCGACCGGGATCTTCGGCGCGCTGGTTCCGTGGCTGATGCTGAACCATGGCGGGCTGAGCATCCTCGTCCACCCGAACACGAGCAATCCCAAGCGCGACCATCTGGTCGATCCCATCTGGATCGGCCGGCCGCTGGCGGTGCATGGCGACGTGCTTCCGGACGACCATGAGGCGGAAGAGGCGCTGGAACCCAACACCGAGCCGTCCCTGCCGGCGTAGACCGGCGTCGGTTCCACGCCGCGCGGGCATTGCGTGATGGCGTCCGGTGCGCTTCTATCCCTGCCGCGCCATGGGGAGTCATCATTTGTCTGGCAGGAACCAAACGTCCACCGGTCACGAAGCGAGCGAGGCCGGCTGGCTCGATCTTCATTTCGAATCGTCGCGGCCCGAATACGAGGCGGCCTTGCTCGACGCCGGCATCCGCCCGGGCTGGCGCGTGCTCGATGCCGGGTGCGGCAGCGGCGGCTTCCTGCCGCTCATCGCGAGCGCCGTCGGCTCCTCCGGCTTCATTGCCGCGCTCGACCTCGCGCCCGAAAACATCGCCCGGGTCGAGGCGCTCGCGGGCACGCTGCCCGAGCCGCCTGAAATTGCCACGCATGTCGGCAGCATCCTGTCGCTGCCCTTCGCCGACGCATCGTTCGATTGCGTCTGGTCCGGCAATGTCATGCAGTATCTGACGCCGGCCGAGTTCGAGCTTGCCGTCGGCGAGGCCAGGCGCGTGCTGAAGCCGGGCGGCATCCTGGCGGTCAAGGATTTCGATTCGACCATCCTGCAGATCCTGCCCATGGACCGGGCCCTGCTGGCGCGCTTCATGGCCGCCAGGCTGCAAGGGTTCCGCGACCGGGGCGTGCTCGGCACCGATTGCGGCTCGACGCTTCCGGCGCGCCTGCGGCAGGCGGGCCTGGAGGTCGTCAGCCGCAAGGGCTGGCTGGTCGAGCGCTGGGCGCCGGCGCCTCGCTTCACGCGCGACTATGTTCGCGACCTGCTGGCCTATTTTGCCAGCGTCGCGCCGGGCTACGCCCTGCCTGACGCCGACCAGGCCTATTGGCGGGAGCTGAAGCAGCGGCCGGATCGCCTGCTGGACGATCCCGATTTCTGCTACCGCGAGTTCTTCGTCGTGGCGGTCTGCCGGACCTAGCGCTCGGCCGCGACGACCGATGCCCCCGGCGGCTGCGCGAGGCCGGGGCATACCCGCTTCCGAGATCCAGGCCAAGCCAAGCCGCATTCGCCAGTCATCCAGTCGAATGGCCGGCTTTCGATCGAATTTCTTTGCAACCCGTTAATGCGGCCATGCGTCAATAAGCATCTGCTAATTATCCGGTGGCGTGGGGTACGCAATGACCAAGAATCTTGGCAATGGACGCTATGTGCCGCCCAAGGACACAAGCGTCTCCTTGTTCGGCAAGGTCGCGCCGGCGCTGTTTCCGCTCGTCGCGGCGGCGCTGGGCTACATGATCGGGCGGCAATTCCTCGGCCTGTAGGCGCAATTCCAGGAACAGCGCGTAGCGCTTCCCCGGGGGAATCGCGTCCTCCGGCAAGGCCGACAGGCATCAAGCCCCAGTCTCGGCTGCCGTCTCCTCGGCGGTGGCTTCGGTTCGCCGCACGCGGTCGCTGGCCAGAAGCACGACCGGGCAGGCGGCGGCGGCCAGAACCGCGCTCGCCGTGTCGCCGAAGAACAGTTCGTCGCCTGGCCGCTGGGTGACGCCCATCACCACCATGGCGGCGCCCTTGGCTGCTTCCCTGGCGATCGCCCTGTCGGGCGTGGCGCGCGTCCTGATCGCGGTGTCGACGGCGACGCCATAGCGGTCGGCGAGATCGGCGACGTCCTTGAGCACGGCCTCCTCGCGGCGGTGCGAAACCGAGCTCGGCCGGCTGCCCTTGCGGGCCTGCGAGACATAAAGGACTTTCACGCGCGCCCGGTGCGGCCGCGCCAAGGCGAGCGCGAAATCGGCCGCGCGCCGCGCCACCTCGGTGCCGTTGACGGGAACCAGGATGGTCGCGCCGGCGCGCAGCATCGGCATCTTGCCATCGGCCTTGGCGCCATTCAGCACCAGGCAGAGCGGGCCGTCGAAGCCGCTGGTGATGGCGTTCAGCGTGCCGCTGAAGGTGCCTTCGGCCAGCGCGTTGTCCAGCCCGACCAGCAGCAGGCCGTAGCCCTTGCGGGCTTCGGCGGCGATCGTCTCGGCGGTGGCTTCAAGCTCGGTGCGGGCCGTGAGGTGGACCTTGTCGACGGGCGTATCCTCGGCCTTGCTGACAGCCTTGGCGCTTCTGGCCGCGCCCCTCTTGACCTGCTTGGAGGCCCGCTCGGGACCTTTGTCGCGGGCAGGGCCTGTCAGTTTGCCATCCTCGAGGTGGAGCAGCGTGGTCGGCATGCCGCTGCCGCCGCCGACGAGACCGGCGAGGTAGGCGGTGAACTTGCCGACCGGGCTGTCGTCGACGAGCAGCAGCAGCCGCTCCAGCTTGGAGACGAAGCCGCGCTCGTCGAGCAGTTCGCGGTCGACGCGCTGCTTTTCGGTGTCGCCGACCGGCAGCCGGCCGAGCGCCCAGCGCAGCATTGGCGGCATGGCCAGCGTGGTGATGACGGCCATGGTGACGATCATGGTGAACAGATTGTGGGAAAGGATGTTCATCGACAGGCCGATCGAAGCGACGATGACCTCGGTCGAGCCGCGCGCGTTCATGGCGCTGCCGACGGCGGTAGACTCCTTCAGCGACATGCCGGCCAGCCGGCCGCCGAGGAAGGCGCCCGAGAACTTGCCGATGCTGGCGATCCCCACCAGCGCCAGCGTCAGCAGCGCCAGCGTCGGGTCGGCAAGCACGGTGAGGTCCGCCGACAGGCCGGCCATGCCGAAGAACACCGGCATGAACAGCGCCGTGATGACGCCGCGCAACTGGCCCTCGATGTGGTCCGACAGGATCGGCGATTCCCCGACCAGTATGCCGGCGACGAAGGCGCCGAGCACGGTGTGGACGCCGATCAGGTTGGTGATCAGCGCCATCACGCCCATGATGATGAGGATAACGGTGATGACGGCGTATTCGCTGCGGAAGGAATCGTTGCTCCAGCGGATCAGGGTGAACACCAGGCGGCGGCCGATGGTGAAGGAGAACACCATGAACAGCGCCACTTCGGCCACCGTCAGCACCAGCGGCAGCACCTGCAGGCTGCCATTGGTGGCGATGCCGAAAGTGACGGCGATGATCAGCCAGCCGATCGTGTCCTCGATGATGGCCGAGGAGACGATGACCTGGCCGAGATTGCGGCGCATGAAATTCATTTCGCGCACCACCATGGCGACGATTTTGACCGAGGAGATCGACAGCGCGGTGCCGAGGAACAGCCCGGCGACGATGCGCTCGCTCGGCTCGGGCAGAAGCGAATCCGGCAGCACCTGCGCCAGCGCGAAACCGCAGGCAAAGGGCAGGACGACGCCGGTGATCGAGATCGAAAAACAGGCCGCACCCACCCGCCGCACAAGCCGCAGATCCGTCTCCATGCCGGTCAGCAGCAGGAGCAGCAGGATGCCGAGCTGCGAGACGGCATCGATCATGCTTTTCTGCGCCGGATCGGTGGAGAAGATCAGATGCTGGGCGCCGGGCCAGAGCCAGCCGAACAGCGACGGCCCGAGCAGGATGCCGCCGATCAGCTGGCCCATGATCGCCGGCTGCCGGTAGCGCTGGAAGATCTCACCCAAGCCACGCCCGACCAGAAGCAGAAGCACGATCTCGGCGACGAACAGGCCTTCGGCCGAGCCGCCCATGCCCGAGGCGTGGCCGGCCGGCTGCGCGGCCAGCGCCTGGCTTGCCGAGGCGAGGGCGACAATCGCCAGCGAAAGGGCGGCGGCCAGCGGAAGGGCGGCGGCCAGCGAAAGGGCGGCCGCAGTGCCGTGCGACCTTGTTGCCGGTGGGTGGATCATGGGTCCCTTCAAGACGCCGCCGCGGACTGACCATCACAACGCGCGGCCGGGGTTTGCGTTGCAGCCATCCGTTACGAGATATCGAACTCAGACGTGGACGTCGCCGAAGGAGAGTTCGCCGTCGTCGCCCGGTGTCAGGAAGGCGGCTGCCAGCAGGACGGCATAGAGGAGGGCAACCACGGCGACGATCGCCACGCCCGGAATGGGACCGAGCGCCGCGGCGCCGACAGCTTCGCGCATCGTGCCGACAAAGCCGACCGGCACGCCTTGGTCGATCAGGCTCGGGGTCGACAGTTTGAGGATCCAGGCGAGCAGCAGGATCAGCATCATGTGCAGGTAATTACGGCGCAAGCGGCGCGCCAGCGCCACGCGCTGCGAGACCAGGAATTTTGGCGTGCGCAGGCTCTCGCCGAGGATCAGCAGCCAGTCGGAGGCAAAGTCGGGCTGCGGCGAGAAGATCTGCGCGAAATAATGGCGCTCGAACTGGCGCACGCGGGCGCGATAGACATCGAAGAAGCGGTAGCGGCGCGCCTCGATCCACAACAGGAGCAGCACCAGCAGCATGGCGAACAGCAGCACGCCGTGATGGGCACTGGCCGTCGACAGCGACACCGACAGCATCGCCGCGACAACGGTGATCGCCCAATTGCTGGTGCGGTCGAGGCGGTCGCGCCAGCCCGCCATGCGGGCGATCTCGGCGCGATGGAAATGGGACATCACGGTGACCAGCTCGCCAGGCGAAAGCGGCCTGCCGACGGGCGTTGCCGGCGCATCGTTCATGACTTCCTCCCCGCCGACAACGCCTATGAGGCAATGTCGTTCCGGCCAGCGGTCATTCGGGCCCGCCGGTCCCGTCGACCAGCAGGGCAGCGAGACCAAAGGCGGCGCCGACGGCGCAGAGACAGGGCCAGCCGCCCAGGGTCCAGCCGATGCCGGCCAGCAAGGAGCCGATGGCGCCGCCGATGAAGAAGATGCCGACGAACAGGCCGTTGAGGCGGCCGCGCGCCTCGGGACGCAGCAGGTTGATGGCGCGGCGGCCGAGCGTCTGGTCGCCGGTGACGCCGATGTCGAGCAGCACGGCGCTGACGCCCATCAGCGCGAGCGGTGTCCATGACGCGCCGGACTGAAAGGAGCCGGCCCAGGCCGCGAGCACCAGCGCGCCAATCAGCAGGAGATGGCAGAAGATCGTCGCCGCCCGCGTCCAGCCACGGTCGCCGGCGCGACCGAACAGCGGCGTAACCACGGCACCGCCGGCGCCGACGAGCGCGAAAAGCGCGATGCCGCGTTGCCCGAGGCCGAAAGGCGGCTGCGCCAGGCGCAGGGCCACCGCCGTCCAGAACAGACTGAACGCCGCCATCACCAGCGCCGCGGTCAAGGCGCGGCGCCGCAGCACCGGCTCTTGGCGCAGCAGATGGAAAAGTGAGGCAATCAGCGCGCCATAGGACGATTTCACCTCCGGCCGCCGTCGCGGCAGGGTGAAGGCGAGCACGATGGCGAGCAGCGTCAGGGCGGCGGCGCTGAGGCCATAGAAGGCGCGCCAGCCCCAGGCATCGGCGACGAGGCTGGCCAGCGGCCGTGCGAGCAGGATGCCGATCATCAGTCCGCTCATCACATCGCCGATGACGCGGCCGGCCTCGCCGGGCGGCGCCATCGAGGCGGCGATTGGCACCAGTATCTGGATCGCCGAACAGGCGGCGCCGAGCACGAACAGGACGATCAGCAGCGAGGCGATGGTGGGCGCCAGCGCGGCGATGCCGGCCGCAAGAGCCGCCGAGCCCAGCATGCGCAGGATCAGGGTGCGGTTTTCGCCGAGATCGGCCATCGGCACTAGGAAGAACAGGCCGGCGGCATAGCCGAGCAGCGTCGCCATGGCGACCAGACCGACGCTCGCGGCGCCGGCGCCGAGCGAGGGACCGATCAGGCCGACCAGTGTCTGCGGCGCGAACAGATTGGTGACGATAATGCCGGTAGAGGCTGCAAAAAGCAGCGTCTGCGGGCCGGTGATGGTTCGAGCCGGCAGCCGTCCGGCCAATTGACCATCATTGGTATCGAGCATGAAATCCTCAATGAAGTTGCATATCCCGTGAGGACTTTATGCCGAAGTTTTATCATGCTACAATTCAATCAAATCGATAATGATTATGCGAGATGCGCATGAACATCCATGATCTCGAAGCTTTCGTCGCCGTGGTGGAAACTGGCTCGATCGTCGGCGCCTCGGCCAGGCTCAATCTCACCCAGCCGGGCGTCACGCGCCGCATCCAGAACCTCGAGGATGGGCTGGCGACAGCATTGCTCGACCGCCAGTCGAAGCCGCTGAAGCCGACCGCCTCGGGACGCGAAGCTTATGAGCATGGCCGGCGCGTGCTGCGTTCGCTGGAGGACCTGAAGGCAGGCGTGTCGCCGCAAGGCGAGGTCAGGGGCGAATTCCGCCTGGGCATCATGCCCTATCTCTCGGATGCGGCGCTGGCGCTGCCGCTCGATGGCCTGCGCGCCGCCTTCCCGCAATTGACGCTGCGCATCACTTCGGGCTGGTCGCCAAGGCTGGTCGAGCAGGTGGCGCGCAGCGAGGTCGACGCGGTGGCGGTGTGCCTCGCCGAAGGCCTGGCGCCGCCGGACGAACTGGTCTGCGACGATCTCGGCGTACAATCGGTGCTGCTGGTCGCGTCTCCCGGACTTGGCGTGCCGAAGCAGGCGAAGCTTGCCGATCTATCGCGCTTTGCCTGGGTGATGAACGAAAACGGCTGCGGTTTTCGCGCCTTCATCCGTCAGAGCTTCGATGCCGCGAGGCTGCCTTTCCAGGTCGGCGTCGAAGCGCTCAGCGTCGATCTCAGAATGTCGCTGGTGGCGCGCGGCCATGGCATCGGCATCGTCACGCCGGGCGCCTTCGCCGACAGTCGCTGGCGCGATGCCGTCGAGGTGATCGACTGCCCCGACTTCAAGCCGCAAGTGCGCGCCTGGCTGCTGCACCGCCCGCCTGCCGGGCGGCTGGGGCGCCCGATCGCGCTGTTCCGCGACGCGCTGATCGACGGGCTCAAGCTGCCGATGCCGCTGGTGTCATAGGTGTCAGGGATGCTGACGTCGTCCGAATTTGTTGAATCCGATCAAGCTGCTGCACGGGATGGCTCAGGTAGGGACAGGTTTCGAACGGATCTGGCTCTTGAGAATCCCCTAGCCTTCAGCAACATGGCTGCCATGGCCGAGGCACGACAATGAGCAAGCCGATTTCCGCCGCACCGCGCAAATCAGCGCCACGCAAGGCGCCGATGGCGCTGACCGAGGCGCTGGTGGCGCGCACCTTGCGCGTGGTCGAGGATGCCGGGCCGGTGCCGGGCATGATCCCGATGACCGATGACGACTATGCGCGGTTTCGCGACGAGATCCTGGCCTCGGCACCGGCCGGGCCGCTGAGGCTGTTCGCCTATGGCTCGCTGTTGTGGAAGCCGGCGGGCGAGGTGAGGGGCGGCGAGCGGGCGGTGGCGCGGGGCTGGCACCGGTCGTTCTGCTTCACGGTGCAGCGCTTTCGCGGCACGCTCGAGCAGCCCGGCCTGATGATGGCGCTCGACCGTGGCGGCCAGTGCCAGGGCATGGTGTTCGAGATCGCCGAACCGGTTGCCGAAAATCTGGAAGCGCTGCTGCGCCGCGAAATGACCATCCTGCCCGCCGTCAACGTGCCGCGCTGGCTGCGGGTCAGCACCGAAAGCGGGCCGTGCCTGGCGCTCGGCTTCGTCGTCGATCCCGCCAACCCGCGCTATGCCGGCAAACTGGACAAGCCCGCGGTCGCGGCGACGCTGGCGAACGCCGTCGGCCATTGGGGCTCGGGCGCGCAATATCTGTTCGAGACCATCCGCCATCTCGACGCCTGCGGCATACGCGACCGCAATCTGTGGCAACTGCAGGAACTGGTGGCGCGCGAGATCGGTCGCAGCCACGTCGCCGTCTAGCCACCACCGTATTCAGGACGCTGCAATCTTTCGCTTGACGAACATATATCCCTGTGGTTATACGTCAACCAATAGCCAACGGGTTATCGATTAGAGATGCCAGACGCTCATGACACGCTCTTCAGGACGCTCGCCGACCCGACACGGCGGGCGATCTTCGAGCGGCTGTGCCGCCAGGGAGAGCAGACGGTCGGGGCGCTGACCAGCCAGTCCGGCGTCTCGCAGCCGGCGGTGTCGAAGCATCTCGGCGTGCTGAAGCAGGCCGGGCTGGTGCGCGACCGCCATCAAGGCCGCCAGACGCATTACAGCGCCCAGCTTGCCGCGCTGGCGCCGCTGATGGACTGGACACGCCATATGGCGGGGTTCTGGGAAAGCCGGTTCGACGACCTCGAGGATTTGCTCAAAAGGATGGACCAGTGAACGACAGTGCACAGCAAACCCGCACTGTCGTCGTCGAGCGGGAAATCTCTCATCCGCCCGAAAAACTCTGGCGCGCGCTGACGCAACCGCATCTGATCGAGGAGTGGCTGATGAAGAACGATTTCAAACCCGCCGTCGGCCATCGCTTCAACATCAGCGCCGACTGGGGCGGCGTGCTGGACTGCGAGGTGCTTGCCGTGGAGCCGCACAAGAGGTTGTCCTACAGCTGGAACCTCGCGCATCAGGACCCAGCGTTCGATCTCAGGAGCGTGGTGACTTTCACGCTCACCCCGACGCCAACGGGAACCCATCTGCGCATGGAGCAGGCCGGTTTCCGGCCCGACCAGAAGCGGGCCTATGGCGGCGCCAAGGTGGGTTGGCCGCAATTCCTGGAAAAGCTGGAAGAGCTTCTGGCGCGGACGGACTGAGGTCTCGAACTGAAAGCCACACAGAAATATTAGAGGGCGGGTTCTCCGCCGTCAAAACCATGGAGAAAAAGCGATGAAGATCAAACTGACCAGCATCTATGTCGACGATCAGGAAAAGGCGCTTGCCTTCTACACCGGCGTGCTGGGCTTCACCAAAAAAGCCGATTTCAGCAATGGGCCGTTCCGTTGGCTGACGGTCGTCTCGGCCGAAGAGCCCGACGGCACCGAATTGCAGCTGGCGCTGAACGACAACCCGGCGGCAAAGGCCTACCAGCAGGCGATCTTCAAGCAGGGCCAGCCGGCGCTGATGCTCTTCACCGACAACATCAAGGGCGACCATGAGCGCATCAAGGCCAATGGCGGTGCCTTTGCCATGGCGCCTACCGACGTGACCGGCTCGACCATCGCCAAGTTGGAGGATGGCTGCGGCAATCTCATCCAGATCACCGAACTGGCGCGCTGGTAGGGCGCCGGGTTTCAACGCATAGCGCAAGAGGAGGCAGAATTGGACTGGAGCAAATGGATGCGGCAAGCGCATCGCTGGCTGTCGATCATCTTCACGGCGACCGTCGTCGCCAATTTCGTCACCATGGCGTTTGGACAGCCGCCGGCCTGGGTGGTCTATTCGCCACTGCCGCCGCTCTTCCTTATGCTGTTCAGCGGCCTCTATATGTTCGTGCTGCCCTATGTCGCGAAAGGACGCAGCGCACAGCGGGCCAATGGATAGGAGGAAAGCGCATGGCCAAGGCGACCCCGGCCAAGGCTGAGCCGAAGCTGCTTTCCGGTGGCAATCCGCAGATCGCCAAGGGTTATGGCGACGCTCCGGTGCAGGCCTATATCGTGGCTATGCCGGGCTGGAAGCGCGAGATGGGCGGGCGGCTCGACGCGCTCATCGAGCGCGCCGTGCCCGGCGTAAACAAGGCGGTGAAATGGAACTCGCCCTTCTACGGCGTCGAGGGCGAGGGCTGGTTCCTCAGCTTCCATTGCTTCACCAGATACATCAAGGTGGCCTTCTTCCGCGGCATGTCGCTGGATCCGGTGCCGCCGGGCGAATCCAAAAGTCGGGACACGCGCTACCTCAACATTCATGAGGACGACGCGTTCGACGAAGCGCAGTTCAGCGCCTGGGTGAAGCAGGCGAGCCTCTTGCCTGGCGAGCGCATGTGAGTGCCCTATCTAGCATTCGAAGGAGAAACGGCATGACGACCACCCAGGACAGCAAATCTCCCTCCGAGCTGATCGACGGCAGGATCAAGGAATTGGGCGACTGGCGCGGCGAGATGCTGGGGCGGCTGCGCACGCTGATCCATCAAGCCGATCCCGACGTGGTCGAGACGTGGAAATGGCGCGGCGTGCCGGTGTGGGAGGATGCCGGCATGATCTGCACCGGCGAAACCTACAAGGCCGTCGTCAAGCTGACCTTCGCCAAGGGTGCCGCGCTGCCCGATCCCTCGCGCCTGTTCAATTCCAGCCTCGAAGGCAACACACGGCGCGCCATCGATTTCCAGAAAGGCGAGGAGGTCGACCAGGAGGCCTTCAAGGCGCTGGTACGCGCGGCGGTGGCTTTGAACAAATCCAAGTCCCGAAAGTAATCGTTCATTGTGCATAGAGGTCACGGTCGGCGCTGCCCCTCATTGTCCTGCCGGACATCTCTCCCCGTAAACGGGGCGAGAGGGCTGCCCGCGAGGCCGACGCTCTTTCTGCAACGCCGGCGATTGGCGAAATCGGCGAGAACGGCGTCCCTCGCCCCGTTTACGGGGATGATGCCGGCAGGCAGGCGAGGGGCAGCGCGGACGGCAGATGATTGCCAACGGCTTCAACACGGCGGCCCGCGGGCGCTGCCAGCCTCACCGCAAGACAGCCGCGTTTACGATCTGGGAAGCTTGATGGTGCTAGACATCGCGGGATGATGGCTGGCCAGCCGGGCCGGCCGGTTTGGATTCGCCGCCATGAACAGCAGCCCAATGCGCATGCCGTGGGTGGACACGGCCAAAGGCCTCTCGATCATCCTCGTGGTCATGATGTACTCGGCCTACAACACCGGCGAGTATACAGGCGGCGTCGGCTTTCTCCACTATGTCATCGGCTTCGCGACGCCGTTCCGGATGCCGGAATTCTTCCTGATCTCGGGGCTGTTCCTGTCGCAGGTGATCGACCGGCCGTGGCTGCGCTATATCGACCGGCGCGTCGTCCATTACCTCTATTTCTACGTGCTGTGGGCGATCATCTCGATCGGGCTGAAGATCGGCATCTTCAGCCGGGATCCCGCCGGCATGCTGCACGACCTGGCAATGGCCGTCGTCCAGCCCTATGGCGTCCTGTGGTTCATCTACATGCTGGCGGTGTTCGGTCTTGCCGCGAAACTGCTGCGGCAGCTTGCCGTGCCCGCCTGGATCGTCATCCCGATCGCGGCCGGCCTGCAGATGTGGGCGCCGCATCCCGACAGCTACGCGGTCGAACAATTCGCCGCCTATTTCGTCTTTTTCTACGTCGGCTTCGTCATGGCCCCGCTGGTGTTCCGGCTCGTCGAATGGACGCAAGCCCGCCCGGCGCTGACCGTCTCCGGGCTCGTCCTGTGGGCTGTCGTCAATGGCCTGCTGGTCTATTCGCCGGGTTATGCCATGCAGCCGGTCGGCATGCAGATGGGCTTGGCGGCATGGCCGCCGCTGCATCTCGTCCTGGCCGTCGCCGGTGCCGTGGCGCTTTGCGTGCTTGGCGGTTTCCTGTCGAAATTTCCCGCCATGGAATGGCTGCGCTGGCTGGGCGAACATTCCCTGGTCGTCTATGTCGCCTTCACCATTCCGATGTCGCTGTTCCGCGGCGCGGCGCTGGCAAGCGGCCTGCTGACCGACACGGGCTTGCTCAGCCTGGCGGTGCTGCTGGTCTCGATCGTCAGTCCCATCGTGCTCTACTTCATCGTGCAGCGCATCGGCTTCGGCATGTTCCTGTTCGAGCGGCCGGCCTGGGCGCATATTGACGGCAGCGCCGCGAAAGCAGCGCCGAAAAAGCCGCTGACCGCCGCCGCCCAGTCGAGCCGGACATAACCGGCCGCCCCACGGCGTTGCCGCCGGTATCAACCATCCCGCAGCCAAACCAGCATCTCGCCGGGCTCGCGGTTGTCCCAGGCGAAATAGGGGATGGCGGTCAGGCGCGTCTCGACCCTGGCCGGCGGATCGGCGCGATAAAGGCCGTCCTGCCAGCCATCCCCGGCATCGGCTTGTGCCGTGGCTGAAAGCGTCACCACACCGCCGAGCAGATCCGGTTCGTCATGCGCCTCGATGCCGGCCGTGCGCGGCAGGGTCAGGCGATGCAGGCGATTGTCATTGTCGGTCGCCTCGACGCAGTAGATCAGCGGCCCGCGCGACAGTGCGACGCGGCCGGCATCCTGCCTCACCTCGGGATTGGCATAGAGCCGCTCGATCGGCATTTCGAGATCGAGCCGGACACGGTCGCCCTTCTGCCACCTGCGCCGGATCGCGGCGTAGCCGTCACTGGTCAAATCCTCGAGGTCGACCGTCTCGCCATTGACGGCCAGGCCGGCGTTGCCGCTCCAGGCCGGCACACGCAGGTGCAGCGTGAACTCTACCGGCGCCTGCGGCTCAACGGTAATCTCGACGGCACCATCCCAGGGATAGCGGCTCGCCTGCGTCAGCGTGACCGGTGTGCCTGCAATGTCGAAGCGGGCGGTGGAGTCGCCATAGAGATGAACCGCCAGCGCGTCGTCCGCCAGGCTGTAGAAATAGCTGCCGATCGAGGCGACCATGCGCCCGATATTGGGCGGGCAGCAAGGGCAGCGGTGCCATTTCCAGCGGTTATGCTTGCCCCGGCTTTCCAGCGGGTTCTCGTAGAAGAACAGCGAACCGTCGAGCGACAGGCCCGAGATCGAGCCGTTGTAGAGCGCGCGCTCCATCATGTCGGCGTAGCGCGCGTTCGGCCCCATGCCGAGCATGCGGCTCGCCCAGAACACCAGCCCGACCGACGCACAGGTCTCGGCATAGGCGGTTTCGTTGGGCAGGTCGTAGTCGCTGGTGAAGCCCTCATTGTGCGCCGACGGGCCGAGCCCGCCGGTGATGTAGAGGTTCTTGGTGGTGAGGTCGTCCCACAGCCGGTCGAGCGCCACCCGCAGCGTGTCGTCGCCATATTCGGTCGCGATGTCGGCCATCCCCGAATAGAGGTACATGGCCCGCACCGCGTGGCCGACGACCTTGTCCTGCTCGCGAACCGGTATGTGCGACTGGCTGTATTCGTAGGTCTTGAAATGATAAGCCTTCGGGTCGGCGCCACGGGCGCGCGCCTCCTCGTCGAAATAGTGCGGCTGCTGCCCGCGCTGGTCGATGAAATATTTGGCCAATTCCATGTACTTTTGTTCGCCCGTCACCCGCGCCAGCTTGACCAGCGCCAGTTCGATCTCCTCATGGCCGCAATAGCCTTTTTTCTTGCCGGGCTCGGGTCCCAGCACCGAAGCGATGTGGTCGGCATAGCGGCACATGATGTCGAGCAGCTTGCGCTTGCCCGTCGCCTGGTAGTAGGCGACCGCGCCCTCGATGAGGTGGCCGGCGCAATAAAGCTCATGGCAGTCGCGCAGATTGGTCCAGCGCTTGCCCGGCTGGATGCGCTGGTACCAGCTGGAGAGATAGCCGTCCTCCTGCTGCAGCCTGCCATACATGTCGATGACGGCGTCGATCTTCTTCTCCAGTTCGGGATTCTTACGCCGGTAGAGCGAATAGGCCGCGGTCTCGATCGTCTTGCCGAGATCGGAATCCCAGAACATCTGCGTGGTCACCGTCGAGCCGGTGAAGCCGGCGGAGGCCGCCTCGTCGGGCGAGGGCGAGTGGAACGGAATGACGACGCCTGGCGAGGGCTGGTCCGGATCGATCTGCTCCAGCATGCGCGCCGCCACGCAGCGGTCGTAAAGGATGTCGGCGGTGCGCGTGGCAACCGCCTCGGCGCGGTCGCCCCAGAAGCCGCGCACGTCGACCTGCGGCACCGGCAGCGGGCGGAAGGCGAGCTTCGGCTTGCCCGTCCCCTGCGATTTATTTGGGGTGGCGTGGCGGGGGGATGGCGATGCGGTCATGAACTCACTCCATTCGATCTGACGTCTATCTCTTTGTTGGAGCATGATCTTTCCGAAAACCGGTTCCCACTTTTCGGGATCATGCTCTATTTGACGGCCCCGGCCATCAGGCCGCGGATGTAGAAGCGCTGCAAAGCCAGGAACAGGATCAGGCACGGCACCATCATCACGGTGACGCCCGCCTGCACCGCGCCCCAGTCGATGGCGCCGAAGCGGCCGGACTGAAGTGCGGTCATCATCACCGGCAGCGTGAACTTGGACTGGTCGGTCATCAGCACCAGGGCAGCGAGGAATTCGTTCCAGGCGCCGAGGAAGGCAAACAGCGCGATGGTGACGACACCAGGCCAGACCAGCGGCAGCATGACCTTTATGAGCATGGTGGCGTTGCCGGCGCCGTCCATGCGCGCGGCCTCCTCGATCTCGCGCGGCACCGCGTCGAAGGCGTTGCGCATCATGAAGATCGAGAACGGCAGCTGCAGCGTCACATAGACGCCGACCAGGCCGGTCAGCGTGTTGTGCAGGCCAAGCTTGGTCAGCACCAGGAAGATCGGCGTCAGGATCGACTGGAACGGGATCATGATCGTCGACAGGATGAGGACGAAGAACAAGTCCTTGAACGGGAACCGAAACCGCGAAAAACCGTAGCCGGCGAGCACGCTGACGATGACCGACAGCATGACCGTCATCACCGAGACATAGATGCTGTTCTGCGCCGAGGCCCACAGGCCGTCGCCGAAACTGTTCAGCGTTTGATAGTTCTCCAGCGAGAAGCCCGTCGTCGGCCAGGGCGGCAGCGGCGGCAGGCGCGCCTCCTGTGCCGGCTTGAAGGCCGACAGCACCGTCCACACGATCGGCGCCACGAACAGCACCGAGGCGACGATGCCGGTGGAATGCCTGGCCAAGCGCGCGGCAAGCTTGCCTGTGCCCGATATCGCCTGCGCCATCAGTCGAGCCCCTCGGGTTTGCGCAGCAACCAGAGCTGGACGAGGCTGAGCGCCACCAGGATGACCAGCAGCACCATCGAGAGTGCCGCGCCATAGCCGAGCTTGAACGAGACGAAGGACTGGTTGAAGATCCAGTACACCGCCGTCAGCGTCTGGTTGCGCGGGCCGCCGCGCAGGATGATGTAGAACTGGTCGAAGGCAAGGATGGAGCCCGCGACCGACAGGATCAGCGCCAGCGCCAGGGTGCGGCGCATCAGCGGCAAGGTGATCGCCCGGAACCTGGCGAACGGCCCGGCGCCGTCGATGACGGCGGCCTCCTGCAGATCCTGCGGGATCGACTGCAGGCCGGTCATCAGGATGATCATGGTGAAGCCAGCGACCTTCCACACCACCATGGCGATGATCGACCAGAAGGCCGGTTGGAAGGTGGCGAGCAGGTTGAACTTCTTGTCGATCAGGCCGAGATCGTAGGCGGCGGGGCTGAACAGGCCGGAATCGACGTTGAGCAGCCACGACCACAAAAGGCTCGCCGAGGCAAAGCCGACCACCGCCGGCATGAAGAACATGGTGCGGTAGAGGTTGGTGAACGGGCGCGGCCGCTCGATGAAGATCGCCAGCGGAAAGGCGACGGCGAAGATCGCGATGGTGACGATCAGCGTGTAGTAGCCGGTGAATCTCAGCGCGTTCCAGAACCTGGTGTCGCGCAGGATTGCCCAGTAATTGCCGAGGCCGATGAAGGAGTGCTCGCCCATCAAGGGCCAGTTGTGCAGCGACATCCAGGCCGTCATGCCGAGCGGAATGACGAAGAACAGCATGACCAGCGCCACCGCCGGCGCCACATAGAGCAGGCCAATCCATTGCCGGCGCCCGGCGCCAACGCGTTTGCGGAGGCGGGGTGGGGCGGTGGTTGCGGTGATGGTGGTCATGGCTGTTTCCCTGGCGCTGCGTCCCCTCCTCCTCGAGGGGAGGGTCCGGCCGAAGGCCGGGGGTGGGGTCCTCCGCCAAGCGCGCCGACATCAAGGAACGTCGAGCACTGCCGAGACGACCCCACCCGGACCTGCGGTCCGACCTCCCCTCAAGGGGAGGTGGAGGCGGCGCTACTTCTGCGGCGCCTGGTCGATGATCGACTGCATGGTCTCCTGGGCGTTTGCTATGGCGCCATCGACGTCGTCGCCGAAGAACACCTCGTTGATCATCTGTGTCCACGGGCCGTTGGCGGAGTTGATCAGGTCGTTGAACACCACCGAATACGGCGTCTTGCCCTTGGCCATCGCCTCGGCGGCAATCTGGTAGCGCGGGTCGAGCTCCTTCAGCGCGTCCTTGGCGATGTCGCCGCGCACCGGCAGGCTGCCGTATTTGGCGAGGATCGTCTGGCCTTCGAGCGAATAGGCGAAGTCCAGGAACTCTTTCACCACGGCGAGTTTTTTGGTGCCCTTGGTGACGACGAAATTGTCGCCGCCGGCAAAGGACGACCAGTTGCCATCCTTGCCCGGCAGGAAGGTGACGCCGTAGTCGACATCAGGATATTGCGTGTTGAGCGCGCCGATGGCGAAGGCGCCGGAGGGCGAGATGCCGATATTGCCGGCGGCGAAGGCGGCAAAGAAATTGGCGCCGGTGTCGGTCTGCGCGCCCGCCGGCACCAAATCCTTCTTGACCATCGAGCGGTAGAGATCGACGGCGCCGCGCAATTGGGGGCTGTCCAGCGTCGCCTTGGAGCCGTCCTCCGACAGGATGTCGCCGCCCGAAGCCCAGATCAGCGGCGTGAAGGTGAAGATGTTGCAGCCACCGCAATTGCCGGAGAAGTAGAAGCCCTTGATGTTGCCGCCAAGCGCGTTGACCTTCTCGGCGTCGGCTTCGATCTCGGCCCAGTTGGCCGGGCCTTTTTCAGGGTCGAGGCCTGCTTGCTTGAACAGCTTCTTGTTCCAGATCAGCACCGAGGCGTCGGCCGAGAAGGGCAGGCCGTAAATGCGGTCCTTGTAGGTGCCGGTCTTCACATGCGCGGGCGACAGGCTGGCGAAATAGGGAAGCGACTTCGCCCAGTCGGTGATGTCCTCCAACTGGCCGGCGGCCGCGAAGGAGGGCGTGTAGATCAGGTCGAGCGACAGCGCGTCGGGCGCCGTGCCGCCGGCCGCGGCCGCGCCATATTTCGGGATGATCTCGGCATTGGGGATGATGTCGAGCTTGACCTGGTCCTTGTTCGCCTTGTTGAAGGCGTCGACGATCCTCGGCATGAAGTTCGAGCCGTCGGCGCGTACCCAGATGTTGGCGGTTTCGGCGGCGGCAAATTGCAGGCCGCAACCCAGAACGGCAGCCGTCAACGTCAATTTGGTCAGGGCCAATTTGGTCGGGGCCAGTTTGGCAATCAAAGTCCTCATGTTCTCCTCCTCCTCATTTGGCCGCGATGCGCGGCTTGCCGCCGATCGCGGCGCTTCGTTTCTCAACCGTCTTTTCAGCCGTCGGGCAGGCGGCCGCAGGACTGCCGCACCACCAGCCGGCACGGCAGTTTTCTGATGCCCGGCGCGGCGGGCTTGCCGCCGACCAGGGAAAGCAGGGTCAGCCCGGCCTCGCGGCCGAGCGCTGTCAGGTTCATGTCGACCGAGGTCAGCGGCGGGCGGGTCGCCGCGGCCACGATCTCCCAATTGTCGAAGCCGATGACGCCGACATCGCCGGGAACGCTCAAGCCACGCTCGCGCAGAGCATCGATGACGCCGCGCGCGATCTGGTCGTTGCCGCAGAAGACGGCGTCCGGCTTTTCTCCCCCGCCATCGAAAAGGATCGTCACCGCCTCATGCCCCCAGGCTTCCGACCAGGCGCCGAGCAGGGGTTCGATGACGGACAGGCCGTTCTCGATCAGCGCGGCGCGATAGGCCTGCGCCCGTTCATGCACCACGGCAAAACTGGCCGGGCCGGTGACATGGGCGATGCGCTTGCGGCCGAGCCGGCAGAAATGGTCGACGGCCAGCCGCGCCCCCCCGGCATCGTCGGAAACGAAGGCGACGGCGTCGGGATCGGGCTGAGTGAAGGCGTAGATCACGGGGATGCGCAAATTGGCGAGATCGATCGGCAGATGGCGGTCGATGCGCTTGCCGGTGGCGATGATGCCGTCGACGCGCTTGTCGAGCATGGCCTCGACATGGAGCTGGCCGAGACGGGGATCCTCCTCGACATTGCACAGGAATACCGAGACGCCGGCATCGACCAGCGCATCCGAAATGCCCGACATCAGCGGCAGCGAGAAACGGCCATAGGTGTCGTTGGTGAGCAGGCCGACAGTAAAGGAGCGGCGCCTCAGCAGGCTCTGCGCCAAGCTGTTGGGCCGGAAGCCCAGGTTGCGCGCCGTCTCGCGAATGCGCTCGCGGGTCTCGGCGGTCATGCGCCCCTGATCGTTGAGCGCCTTGGATGCAGTGGCAACGCTGACGCCGGCCTGCGCGGCCACGTCGCGCAAGGTGACGGGTTTGGGAAAGACCGGAACTGGCTGGTCGTCCGATGCCATCGCGGCAGAAATCCTTGGTTGGAAAAAGGTTTTCCCTTACCGGCCGGAATAAAGCCCGGCTAACGGCCGAACCCCATCGGGACTGTCTGGAAAAACCTTTTCTCAACTTGAAGGCTAGGCCAGATTGGGGGACCGATCAAGAGGAAAATGGCCAGATCAGGGTTCCTCGGTACCATCCGCTATTTCGCGCGCGGCCGCGACGTTTCGCATCTTCGAGGCCGAAAGGCAGGTGAAAGGGAACGCGCCGCGGTGTGGAGCTGGACGCTCTTGCCCTTGGTCGGCAGGATCATTGCATGGCTGGAACGTCAGACGTGGCTTGAGCCGCCGCATTCCTTGACTCGGTGCAAGCCCAGCGGGAGACCGCTCACGTCCTTGGAGTGACTCTATGCCTTCTTGGCCACACGCTTCTTTTTCGGCGCCGGGTTCAGCGCTTCCGCCACGCGATCGGCTTCTTCCTTGGCCAGGCGCAATTCCCTCAGCCTTGCCGTCTTGATCTCCCTGGCCCTCGCCTCGGACATGTATTCGGCGGTTGCCTTGTTGCGCTCCGCGGTTTTCTTCTGCTTGTCGACAAAGCGGGCTTCAGCTTTTTGCATGATCGTCTGATTGCTGTCGGCCATTGAAGAAATCTCCTTCGCGCGTGAAATCGTGAAAATGAACTTCTCGATAAATAGGCGCCCGGAAGGAAAAATTCAATCTTTCGAATAATTTGGCCTCCTTGTCGGCGTCAGAAGACCGCGCTTCGAAATAATACTTTTGAAATTTTTCTCCCGCCGGAATCAAATCTTGCGCCGGGAAGGAGATAGCGCCAAGGCGCCAACGGACAGAATTTCGAACGGAAAACCGTTTCGCATTTTCCTGGAGTTGCCTAGGATGGTCAGGTGGTCGTTTGGTGCAGGGTTTGCGGAAACGGAACCGCGATTCCCAGTTTGGAGACAAATCATGTTCGCGGCCCAGGCCATCGATATCTCAGACAAGGCCGCGTTCTACCGCGACCTTGCCAAGCAATTGAAGGCGCTGCTCGAGGGCGAGCACGATTCGATCGCCAACGCCGCCAACACCGCGGCGCTGATCTTCCAGATGGTGCCCGACCTCAACTGGGCCGGCTTCTATTTCCTGGCATCGGACGAGGAACTTGTGCTGGGGCCCTTCCAGGGCAAGCCGGCCTGCGTGCGCATTGCCGTCGGCCAAGGCGTATGCGGAACGGCGGTCGAGCTCGGCACCTCGATGCTGATCAAGGACGTGCATGATTTCCCCGGCCACATCGCCTGCGACGCCGCCTCGCGCTCCGAGCTGGTCGTGCTGCTTGAGGACGAGGAGGGCGTTTTCGGCGTGCTCGATCTCGACAGCCCGCTGCCCGGCCGCTTCGACAGTGCCGACCAGGCCGGCATCGAGGCGCTGGCGGCGATCTATGTCGCGGCGAGTTCGTTCCAGGATTAGTTACCCTGAGACCTTCACCAGCATCAGGCTGAAGCCGCCGATGAACAGGAAGGCGCAGAAGGCGAGCGCCAGCGGGCGCAGGCCGCGCGAGCGCAGTTGCGAAATGTCCGCCTGCAGGCCCATGGCGGCCAGCCCCATGGTGAGCATGATGGTGGTGGCCAGCACTACCGCCTGCTTCACTTCGGCTGGTATCGCAACCAGGCTGTTCATTGCCACGATGGCGACAAAGGCGGCGACGAACCATGGCATGGGCGGGCGTGCAGCCGACTGGTCGTCACTTTTGCGGCGTGCCATCAGGCCGAGCACGATGACCATCGGCGCCAGCATGGCGACGCGGGTCAGCTTGGCGACGGTGGCGATCTCGCCGGACTGGGTGCCGTTCTGGAAACCGGCGCCGATGACTTGCGCCACCTCATGGATGGAGGCGCCGGCCCACAGTCCGAAGGCGTGCTGGTCGAGGCCGAGCAGCGGCGCCAGCAGCGGGAAGCCGAGCATGGCGATGGTGCCGAACAAGGTGATCGAGGCGACGGCATAGGTGACGTCCTCGTCGCGCGCATCGGTGACGATGTTGGTGGCGACGATCGCCGAGGCACCGCAGATCGAGGTGCCGGCGGCGATCAACTGGGTGAGCTTGGCGTCGACGCCGATCAGCCGGCCGAGCGTGATGGTGAAGACGAAGGTGGCGCCAAGGGTCAGCGCGACGATGCCAACGCCGCCGGCGCCGATCGAGACGACCTGGCCAAGCGTCAGCTGGAAGCCGAGCAGCACGATGGCGAAGCGCAGCAGGCGCTTTTGTGAAAAGGCGATGCCGGCCTTGGCGTGCACCGGTGTGCCGAGCACGTTGGAATAGATCATGCCGGCGACGACGGCCAGGATCATCGGGCTGAACAGGGCGAAACCGGAGACATTGCGGGCCGAGAAGGCGACGGCCGTGATCATGGCCACCAGCACGATGCCGGGAATGACGCCGTTTCCCAGGGAATCGAGGCGCTTGCGACCTTGGGCCAGATCGGCGGAAATCAGGCCGTTCGGAATACCGTTTGCGATGGGAGTCAGGGACGACAATACAATTCTCCGTGCGAGTACGCCGGAGAAATGTCATTCCAAGACTAATCTTTCCAACGAATTATTTTCGTTAGAATGATCGATTTTTACGAACGGTCTTGGCCCTCGAAAGCTGAGAAAGGGGCCGGCCTACAGCTGCGCTTCGATCGCCGCCTTGTCGATCACCGACCAGACGTGCCTGATCCTGCCGTCGAGAAACTCGTAGAAGACGTTCTCGCTGAAGGACACTTTCCTGCCGTTGACCGGCAGGCCGAGAAAAGTTTCCTTCGGCGTGCAGTTGAATTGAAGGCGGCTCGCTATGAAAGGCGTATCGGCGATCAGCAGCTGGATGTCGAAATAGAGATCGGGAATTTCGCGAAAATCCCGCTCCAGCATGTCGCGGTAACCCGACAGGCCGACCCGGTCGCCATTGTAGTGCACCTCCTGGTGTACGAAGCGGTCTAGGCTCCGCCAGTCCTGGGCGTTGAGGCAGGCGATGTAACCACGATAGCTATTGGCAAGATCTTCATCGGTCATAGCATGCTCCGGTGCTTTGCCAACCGCATGTCTTCCACGACTGTTCCGGACGGCGAGAAATGCTTGTTCGGGGAAGACATAGAGCGGCGATGCCGGAATGCGAGTGCGGCATCAGGGAAGGACTTCGAATTCCGGTCCACCGATCACCTCGTCGATCGCCTGTGGGTCGACGTGCTCGCTGTCGACCGAGGCTTCGAGCTGTGACAAGGGGGCTTCAAGGGTCCAGGTAACGCCGTGGCTGTCATATTCGAGAACGCCGGTGCCACTTACAGCTGCTGGAGCGACGCGCTGGAGCACGACGGTGCCGAAACCGCCATGGCCGATGTTCTGCACCTGAGGACCATCGCGCTCTTTCCAGATCAGCTGGAACCGTTTCAGGTCGCCTGCCTGGCTCACCTTCCATTGCACCGATATCGTTCCCTCGGCGGCCGAAAGCACGCCATATTTGGCGGAATTGGTCGCCAGTTCATGAAAGGCGATGCCGAGATACTGGACGGCATTGGGGTTCAGCGTCAGGGAAGGGCCAGCCATGGAAATCCGTTCCTCGTTGCCGAACGGTTTGGCTTGTGCCAGGAGCAGCTCGAAAATCGTCGCGCCTCGCCAGTCGCCGGACACCAGCAGGTCGTGCGAGAGCGACAGCGCCATGATGCGCTCGCGCACCTGGCGTTCGAACTCCGCCGGTGTCGAGGACCTCTTGCTGGTCTCGCGGATCATAGAGATGATGACGGAATACTGGTTCTTGACCCGATGGTTGACCTCGCGCATCAGCATGCGGATGCGATATTCGCTCTCCTTGGCTATCGAGATGTCGCGGGCGATCTTGGAGGCGCCGATGATCCGGCCGACGGCATTGCGTACGGGCGAGATCGTCAGGGATACGGGCACTAGGCTGCCGTCCTTGCGGCGGCGGATGGTCTCGTAGGTCTCGACCCGCTCGCCTTTGCGGATGCGCTCCAATATGCGCGGCTCCTCGTCCAGATGGTCATCGGGTATCAGCATCGTCACGGACCTGCCGACCGCTTCGTCGGCGGTGTAACCGAACAGGCGCTGGGCGCCTGAGTTCCAGCTCTTGATGACGCCGTTCAAATCCTTGCTGACGATTGCATCGAAGGAGGATTCCACGATGGCCGACAGATGATGCCTGGCCTCGTCGGCAAGATGCCGGTCGGTGAGGTCGAACAGCATGTTGACGGCCCCGACCAGCCTGCCTTGGTCGTCATGGAGCGGCGTGGGATAGGGAAGGAAGGGCACGCGCGTGCCGTCGGGACGCTGCGAGATGGCCGACTGGTTTCTGACCGGCCGGTTCTCCCGCAACGCAATGGCCATCGGGCATTGGTCGTGCGGCAACACCTGGCCGTCGGTCGTGAACAGCTTGTGCGTTACGCACCACTGGTCTTTTCCGAGCTCGGGCTCGCGCCCGGCAAAATCGGCCGCGGCCCGGTTGAAATAGGTGATCCTGCCTTCGCTATCGGTCGTGTAGATGGCGACAGGAAGATTATCGAGGATTTGATGGGATAGATCGAGTGTCGAACTGTTCGACAGGTCCGTCATGCGCAAGGTTCCATTTAACCACCGTGAACGCTGTCCGGCTGAATTGGTTCCTGGACCCGTAGGCTAGCCGCGATAACGCAGCGCATCGACCAGCAGCGTAAAGGCGGGCGTCGCCTGGCGGCGGCTGGGATAGTAGAGGTGGTAGCCGGGAAACGGCGGGCACCAGTCGGCCATGAGCCGCAACAAACGGCCATCGGCGAGATGCGCCGTCACTTGATCCTCCGGGAGATAGGCGAGGCCGACGCCGGCCAACACGGCATTCATGCGCAGCCCCGCCGTGTTGAAGATCAACTGGCCGTCGACGCGCACCTTCAGCTCGCGTCCGGCCTTCTCGAATTCCCAGGCATAGAGCCCGCCATGGGTCGGCAGGCGCAGGTTGATGCAATTGTGATCGGTCAGGTCCTGCGGCGTGCGCGGCTTCGGCCGGCTTGCGAAATAGGCCGGAGATCCGACCACCGCCATGCGCATGTCCGGCCCGATGCGCACCGCGATCATGTCGCGCGCCACCTGTTCGCCCAGCCGCACGCCGGCGTCATAACGCCCGGCGACGATGTCGGTCAGGCCGTAGTCGACGACGATCTCGACCCGGATGTCGGGATATTGCGGCAACAGCCGGACAATGGCCGGCCACAGGACCGTGTTGGCCGAATGTTCGCCGGCGGTGATGCGGATGGTTCCGGCGGGCTTTTCTCGCAATGCGCTCAAGGCGGCGAGCTCACTTTCGATCTCGTCGAGCCTCGGTCCGACGGTGCGGGCCAGGCGTTCGCCGGCTTCGGTCGGCGAGACACTGCGCGTGGTGCGGGTCAAAAGCCGCACGCCCAGCCGCTCTTCCAACGTGCGCAAGGCATGGCTGAGCGCCGATTGGGACACGCCAAGCTTGGCCGCCGCCCTGGTGAAGCTCTTCTCGCGCGCGACGGCGAGGAAGGCGGTCAACTCATTCAGATTGTCGCGTGGCATTGATGAATTTCTCTCATAAGTACATGCCGGATATAGCAGCTACTCATGACCATCGCAGCCCCTAAATAGATTGCAATCGGCCGGACAAGCCGGCGCTCCTGGCCTGGCGGCAATGTCCTCCAGGCATCACGAAAGGACGGAAAACGTGGAGATCACACGAAGCGGCTCGCAGCCCTCGGCGAAGGGGCCCGCCGAATATTTCACCGGGGCGGTGCGCATCGATGCACCCTTCAAGGGCAGCGACCCCGCGCGCGTCGGCGGGGCCACCGTGACCTTCGAGCCCGGCGCGCGCACGGCCTGGCACACGCACCCGCTCGGCCAGACGCTTATCGTTCTGTCGGGCGCCGGTCTGGTGCAATGCGAAGGCGGCCCGATCCAACAGATCCGTCCCGGCGACATCATCTGGTTCGCGCCGGGCGAAAAGCATTGGCATGGGGCGTCGCCGACAACGGCGATGAGCCATATCGCCATTGCCGAAGCGCTCGACGGCAAGGTCGTCGACTGGATGGAGCATGTCACCGACGAACAATACGGGATTTGACCGACCAGACCTCGCCCACCGACGACACAAGAAGGAGATCCTCATGACCCATGCCCCAGCGCCTCCCAAAAGCCCGTTTTCCGACATCGCTCCAGCACTCGGCACCTATACCGACGAGGTGCTTTTCGGCGACGTCTGGAAACGCCCCGGCCTCTCGCCGCGCGACCGCAGCCTCGTCACCGTCGCCAGCCTGGTCTCGGGATACCGGATCAACGAGATGCCGTTCCACATGAAGCGGGCGCTCGAGAATGGCGTGACCCATGACGAGCTCATCGAGGCCATCACGCATCTTGCCTTCTATGCTGGATGGCCGCCGGCAAGCACCGCGATCGGCATCGCCCGCAAGGTCTTCGAACAGGCCGACGCCGAGAAGAAGGGACACTGACGATGCAAAAGCGCACACTTGGAAACAGCGGCCTCGAAGTCTCGGCCATCGGCCTCGGCTGCATGGGCATGAGCCAGTCCTATGGGCAGCCGATGGAGACGCCGGATGCGGTCCGTCTGATCCGGGCGGCATTCGAGCGCGGTGTCACCTTCTTCGACACGGCGGAGGTCTACGGACCGTTCAGGAACGAAGAGGTCGTCGGCGAGGCGTTGCAGCCAATCCGCGACCAGGTGGTGATCGCCACCAAATTCGGCATCGACATCGCCGGTGCGGCCGGACATCAGGGCATGGACAGCCGGCCGCAGCATATTCGCGACGTCGTCGAGGCCTCTCTCAAGCGGCTGAGGACGGACTACATCGATCTTCTCTACCAGCATCGGGTCGATCCGGTCGTGCCGATCGAAGAGGTGGCTGGCGTGGTGAAGGACTTGATCAGCCAAGGCAAGGTGAAGCATTTCGGCCTCTCGGAAGCGGGCGTGCGCACCATCCGCCGCGCTCACGCGGTGCAGCCGGTCGCCGCGCTTCAGAGCGAATATTCACTCTGGTGGCGTGAACCCGAGGAGGCGATCCTGCCGGTCCTCGAGGAACTGGGAATCGGCTTTGTGCCTTTCAGTCCGCTGGGCAAGGGTTTCCTCACCGGCGCCATCAACGCCGGGACGACGTTCGATGCCAACGATTTCCGCAACAGCGTTCCGCGGTTCACGGAGGAAGCCCGCCAGGCAAACCAGGCACTGGTCGACGCCATCGTCGCGATCGCGGCTGACAAGAACGCGACATCGGCACAGGTCGCGCTTGCCTGGCTGCTGGCGCGCAAGCCCTGGATCGTTCCCATCCCAGGCACGACTAAGCTAAACCGCCTTGAGGAAAACATCGGATCTCTCGCCGTTGCCCTGACCGCGGACGATCTTCGCGATATCGAGAACGCGGTCTCGGCGATTGCCGTCCAGGGAGAACGATACTCCCCGCAACAGGCGGCGAGGATCGATCGCTGAGGGTCCCAGCCGTATCAGGCCAAGGCGTTGCCGACGGTTTGGCCCAATGACAGGCCGAGGCGGTGTCTTGACGCGGGACCGTTGCTGCTCCAGCTTGCCGCCATGTTCGTTCCCGCGCCCGTCATCGCCAAGCGACGCCGCTTCCGCCCAGCGTGGAGCGGCACGCTGATTGCGCGACGACAAAGGCCGGCAGGATAAATCCGCTTCGCTCGTTTCCAGCCCCGCCCGCGACAACAGCCGGCGGGGTTTTTCATGCCTGGAGCACTGTCATGATCATCGAGTCTGCCATCCGGTTTCGGCCGGCCGAACCCGCCGATGCCGCCGCCATCCGCGACATTGTGCGTGCCGCCTATGCCAAATGGGTGCCGGTGATCGGCCGCGAGCCGCTGCCGATGCGCGCCGACTACGAAAAGGCCGTCGCCGAGCATCCGTTCGACCTCGCCGTCGAGGACGGCCGCATCGTCGGCATGATCGAGACCACGCTGGCCGACGATCACCTGTGGATCGAGAACGTCTGCGTCGCGCCGGAAGCGCAGGGCAGGGGTATCGGCCGGCTCCTGCTGGAGCGTGCGGAAATCAAGGCGCGCGAGGCGGGCCGCAACGAGCTTCGCCTGTTGACCAACGGCGCCTTCGAAGCCAACGTGTCGCTCTACAAGCGGCACGGCTATACGGTCGACCGGGAAGAGCCGTTCATGAATGGGGTGACGGTCTATATGAGCAAGAGGTTGGCATGACGATCGGAGCGCGACGATGGCTGCGAGGGTAGCGCTGAAGCAACTGTCCGGGCTCTATGCGATTTCGCGGCTTCAAGCCGCTGACGGCATCCCCGGCTGGGCGGACGGACCAGGTTTCGTCAGCATCACCAGGACCGACGACGAGCTCTCGATCACCTGCTTTCAGGATCGCGTGCCCGATGCCGTCAAGCATGACCGCGACTGGGTCGCCTTCAAATTGCAGGGGCCGTTCGCGTTCGACGAAACCGGCATCGTGCTGTCCGTCATCAGGCCGCTGTCGGAAAACGGGCTGGGCATCTTCCTGGTATCGACCTTCGATGGCGACCACCTGCTGGTGAAGGACAAGGACCGGCCGGCGGCAACACGGCTGCTGGGCGAAGCCGGGCATACGCTGCTATAGTCCGCCCTTCGCTGGTCCAGCCGTCTGGCTCAACCACTGCAGCGCTGGCTCAACCGGTTCGGGGATTGCGTTTGACAGCGCCGTTCGCGCATCGTTATTTCTAGCCAGATATCACGGCTTGACCGGCCATGCGGCACCCCAAGGAGAGACCATGTCACACGATCTGCAGTTCTACATCGATGGCGCGTGGGTCGATCCTGTCGTGCCCAACACGCTCGACGTCATCGATCCATCGAACGAGGACGCTTTCGCGCGGATTTCGCTCGGCTCCAGGGCCGATGTCGACAAGGCGGTGGCCGCCGCCAAGCGCGCCTTCAACACATATGGCTTCACCTCGGTCGAGGAGCGCCTCGACATCCTCAACCGCGTCATCGAGGTCTACAAGAAGCGCAGCAAGGACCTGGCGGTCGCCGTGTCGCGCGAGATGGGCGCGCCGCGCCAGATGGCGCTCGACAGCCAGGTCGGCATCGGCCTGGCGCATCTGGCCAAGATGGCCGAGACGCTGAAGAATTTCCAGTTCCGCCACGTCAAGGGCAACCATCTCGTGGTCAAGGAGCCGATCGGCGTCGTCGGCCTGATCACGCCGTGGAACTGGCCGCTGAACCAGATCACCTGCAAGGTCGGTCCGGCACTCGCCGCCGGCTGCACCATGGTTCTGAAGCCGTCGGAGATCGCGCCGCTCGACGCCATCATCTTCGCCGAGATCATCGACGAGGCCGGCGTGCCGAAGGGCGTGTTCAACCTCGTCAACGGCGACGGCCCTGGCGTCGGCCAGGCGCTGGCCAGCCATCCCGACATCGACATGATGTCGTTCACCGGTTCGACCCGGGCAGGCATATTGGTGGCCAAGGCTGCCGCCGACACCGTCAAGCGCGTGCATCAGGAGCTTGGCGGCAAGTCGGCCAACATCCTGTTCCCGGATGTCGACCTCGCCACCGCCGTCAGCAAGGGCGTCGCCGGCTGCTTCAGCAACAGCGGCCAGTCCTGCAACGCGCCGACGCGCATGTTCGTGCCGCGCGACCGCCACGACGAGGCCGCGGGATATGCCAGGACGGCGGCGGAAAGGTTCACGGTCGGTCCGGCCGACGGCGCCAACACCAAGCTCGGCCCAGTCGTCAGCCAGCTCCAGTTCGACAAGATCCAGGACCTGATCCAGAGCGGCATCGACGAGGGTGCCAGGCTGGTCGCCGGCGGCCCCGGCCGCCCTGCCGAACTCAATCGCGGCTACTATGTCAGGCCGACCGTGTTCGCCGACGTCACCCACGACATGCGCATCGCGCGCGAGGAGGTTTTCGGGCCGGTGCTGGCGATCTTGCCCTACGACACGGTCGAGCAGGCTGTCGAGCAGGCCAACGACACCGTCTACGGCCTTGCCTCCTACATCCAGGCCAAGGACCTGCAGAAAGCGCGCGAGGTCGCGGCCCGCATGCGCTCGGGCAATGTCTACATCAACTATCCCCAATGGGACGCCGGCCTGCCCTTCGGCGGCTACAAGCAGTCGGGCAACGGCCGCGAATACGCCGAATACGGGCTCGAGGATTTCCTCGAGATCAAGGGCATCGCGGGGTACGAGGCGGCGGAGTAGTGCAGGACTTTCGGGCCGGCGCAACGCCGGCCCGGTCAGAAGGGACAGGTCCCGTCAGAAGGCTCTATTTCAGCGGCAGAAACAATTCGCAGACCACATCAGGCACCGGCACATTCGGGAACATCGAAAAGTGCCGTTGGCAATAGATCGGGAAGTCACGCGCTTCCTCGCCGCTGGCAGGAAGCCAGTCGCGATAAAGGTAGAGCGCGGCTGGCTCCAGGTTGTTGGTATTGTGGACGACGCGCAACACCGCGCAACGTCCGCCGGGGATCACGCCAGCCATCATCTGCCCGTCATCAGCGTCGATCGGCAGGTCAGTCCCGACACACAGGTCCATGCTGTAATCGGCTGGGTTGGCGGGGATCCTCTCGGAACGGAAGACGTTGAAGGTCGGGCTCGTCTCCGGCGACAGGCCGGCGGCCTTGCGCCAGGCGATGAACCGCTGAATGGTGTCGCCGAGTGTCGCCCGGTCGCCTCGATGTTCCATGATCGCCACCGGCGTCGGGGGCACATCGCGGATCGTCACGTCGTCGTGGTCATAGGTAATGTGCATGAGCTTGCTCCTCGCATTGTCCATAGGCCCGAAGGCCGCAAGCCACGGTGCCCAGTCGGGCGACTTCCGGAACGATGAAGGAGACTGCCCGAACCGTTGCCGAAAGGCGCGGGCGAAGGCGTCCGGTGCATCGTAACCGGCATCCATTGCTATGTCAGTGACGCTTTCGGCATCCCTGAAGGCCAGCCGGTATGAAGCGCGCTTCATGCGGGCAAGCTGGACATAGCGATGCACGGACAGCCCGAAGGTCGCCGTGAACTGCCGGTGGAAATGGTATTTGGAAAATGCCGCGATGCCGCTCAAAGCATCCAGGTCCAGATTGCCGTTCAAATGCTGGTCGATATGATCCAACACTCTCTGCATCCGGGCATGGTAGTTTTGAAGCGCCGCCTTCATCATTCCGTTCTCCGTGGCAGCACCAGCTAAAGCGTATGCGGACATGACGCGCTCGACCGATCTTGCGGTTTGTCACGGGTCGCGGAACCGCGCCAAAGACCGTTTAGGGGCACGCGCGACCTTAGTTGGAAATCCAACTACCGGGAAATTCGACCGTAATTGTTGATGCAATATTGTTCGGACCATCTAATCGCCATCAGTGCGGTCTTCACTGGCAATGGCTCCCCGCCTTGCCAATTGGCATATACGTGCTATATATCTGCCAATTACCGAGGTCTAAACATGCAGCTTCAAGCCATCACCGCCACACCGGCCACGGTCGGCTCAGCCATTTCGGATGAAGAGGCAGGCGCTTTGGCGCGCACCACGGTCAACCTGTTCAAGGCCTGGAACCTCACCGACTTCGAGGCCTGCGTCCTGCTTGGCGGCATTTCGGCGCGCACCTGGGCGCGCTGGAAGGAGGGCGGCATCGGCCGGATCGACCGCGACCTGCGCACCCGCATGGCGCATCTGATGGGCATCCACAAGGGGCTGCGTTACCTCTTCACCGAGCCGGCGCGCGGCTATGCCTGGATACGCAAGCCCAATGCCACCTTTGGCGGGCAGTCGGCGCTCGACGTGATGCTGCGCGGCGACATTTCCGATCTCGCGGCGATGCGCGAATGGCTCGATGCGGAGCGTGGTGCATGGTGAGTGGGCTCGCGGTCCGGCGCCGCGTCCACTGGCCCCAGACCTATCGCATCATCCGCTCCATCCATCCGCCGATCGATCTCTTCGAAGACATCGCCGATCCACGCGACTGGGAGGCGCTCGCCGCCGTCGAGGAGAAGACCAACCCGCGCATCCGGCTGGAGCTTGGCGATCTCGGCAAGGTGCCGGCCGCAAGGCGGGTTTCCGGCCCTGGCGCCAGTTTCGTCATGGCGCCTTTCGTGCATTGTTCCGTCCTTCGGCCCGGCCGGTTTTCGGACGGCAGCTACGGCATCTACTATGCCGGCGACAGCGAGGACGTGGCGCTGGCCGAAACCATCCACCATCACCAGAAATTCATGCGCGCCACCAACGAGGCGCCCGGCTGGACGGCCGATTTCCGCGTGCTGATCGGCAGCGTCGATCGCGACCTCGACGACGTCAACGCCGTGCCCGGCGTGCTCGATCCCGACGACTACACGGCGTCGCAGGCGGAAGGGCGGGCGCTGCGGGCCGCCGGCAGCGACGGGCTGGTGTGGAACAGCGTGCGCATGCCCGATGGGGAGTGCATCGGCATCTTCTGGCCCGCCGCCATCGGTGTCCCGGTTCAGGGCCGCCACTACAGCTACCACTGGGACGGCGGCCGCGTCGATTTCGTGCGCCAGCACGACACGGGCAAGGTGCTGGAAGTGGTTTGAGCGAAGGCCGCCGCGGCAACCAGTCCCAGGCCTTTACGTGGGCTTGCGTGCCTGCGTGACGGCCAGCCATACGGCCGAGACGAGGAAATAGAAGGCGCCGAACGCGGCATAGGGCGCGATGTCGGTGATGCCAGGCGTCGCGGTGCCGATTGCCTGTTTGATGAAGAAGCTACCGGCCAGCGCTGACTGCGCACCGCTCAGCACCATCGCCCATTGCGCGCCTGCCCGCCAACGGCGCACACCGGTCGCAAGCTGGAACAGGCCGGCGAGAACCGCCCACGCACCGAACACCGCCAGAACCGCGTGCGGGCCCTGCTCAAGTGCGATGACGACGGCAATGGCCGTGATCGTGCTGACCGCAGCGTTGAGCGCCTGGCTGGGATTGGCTTTCAGGCCGCCGCTGCGCTGCGCGTCCAGAATATTGGCGATAGCGTCCCACAAGGGATAGGTGACCAGGAGTAGCGCCGCGACCGGCGGCACGCTTTTGCCAAGGGTGAAGGCCGCCGCCACCCAGGCGACCGAAAAGCCGGCCCGGAGGAAATAATAGGATTTCAGCCACTGCGATGCGGCGCCGGGCGCCTGGATGGTTTGAGTGCTCATTGGAATTTCCTGTCTTGTTGTTGGACGGTGATTGATCCGCTTGATCGATTTGGAATCACGCCCGCCGGGTTGGATGATTGGAACAGCCCGTTCTCGCAGCCTTGGCTGCGGGATTGGTTTTGATCCAAGGAAAAAACGGCGCATAATCAGCACGAAAATGCGTTATCGTCGTAAAGAATGTAGGGGAGCCGGCCGGCCGCATCCATGATGGAATCGCCTGAAAATTTGACCATTCTTCCGGATGGAGGGCCGCGTGCCGGTGTCTCCGGGGACCTTCTCTCGCATGTGCTGGCGCAGATCAGGCTTACCGGCGACGAGGTTTTTTCACGCGCGCTGGCACAGGCGGAGCAACTCGATCTCGACGAGGGCCAAGCCCATATCGTCGTGGTGACCGTCGGCGCGCTGCGCATGGAGAGTGGGGATCAGGCCCCTGTCGTCATAGAGGCCGGCGACCTCGTGCTCCTGCCTCGTGGTCCCGGCGCGTTGCGGCTGGTGGCGTCGCATCCGCAGGTGGCGATCGTCGCCTGCCGCTTCTGGTTCGATCCTGACAGCCTGCGGGGAATGATCTTCGCCTTGCCGCGATGCATCCATATCGGGCGTGCCCACGGGGCAGGGTGGGTCGATGGAATGCTGCCTTTCCTGATGGTCGAAACCAGCGACGCCCAGCCCGGCGCGGCTTTGATGATTTCCCGCATCATCGATCTCATGGTCATCCGCACCTTGCGCAGTTGGGTCCATGAAGGACGCGCCACGGGCTGGCTCGGCGGGCTTTCGGATGCACGCATCGCCCGTTCCCTGAAGGCCATCCACGAAAGGCCGCTGCAGCGGTGGAGCATCGATGAACTGGCCGACAAGGCCGGCATGTCCCGTTCCAGCTTCTGCGAGCGCTTCGCCGCGCTCGTCGGGCGCTCGCCGCTGCGCTACCAGAATGAATGGCGGCTGGGCCTGGCCCGCGATCTGCTGGCCAGGCGAGACGCACGCGTGGGTGAGATCGGCTTGCGCATCGGCTACGAGTCCGAAGCCGCCTTCAGCCGCGCCTACAAACAGCTCTTCGGGCATCCGCCACGGGTCGAATATGCCCTGGCGAATGAAGCCGCACCGGTGAAACCGCGCTGACCGATGGCGCCAGCTTGAAAATATCGGGTTGCGGCCGCTACCGCACCACCAGTACCGGGATCTCGGTGTAGGACAGCACTTCCGCCGTCTGGCTGCCCAGAAGCAGCCTGCCGAGGCCACGGCGGCCGTGCGAGGCCATGACGATCAGGTCGCAGCCTTCAGCCCGCGACAGTTCCAGGATCGCTTCGGCCGGCCTTTTGTCCTCGACATGGACCAGCGTGGCGGACACGCCGGCGGCGTCGGCGGATGCCTTGCATTTGTCGAGCACTTCCTTGCCATAGCGGCGCGCTTCCTCCTGATAGGTGACCAGCTCGTCGCCGGCGGCATAGCCGGCCATGGCGCCGCCCCAGGCGAAGATCGGGAATTGTTCCGAGACGGTAACGAAGGTGACGGCGGCGCCGATGCCCTTGGCCAGTGTGAGGCCCTGGGCGACACCCTTGTCGGCCAGGTCAGAACCGTCGGTGGCGATGAGCAGATGTTTGTACATGATGGTGTTGCCTGTCGTGCCTGATGACTATCCGACAGAGATAGTCATGCCGCACGCTCAATCATTGTGCCAATCCGGCGGGAATCAGGGCCAGGCGAGGTTTCGCCATTACCCCGGATTCCTCTTTGCCGCATCGTCCTCTAAGGTGCCGCCGACATCGAAAGGCAGCCCATGAGCAACGCGTTTCCGCAGATCCATCTGGTCCGGCATGGCGAGACGGCGTGGAGCCTTTCGGGGCAGCACACCGGGCGCACCGACATGCCGCTGACGCCGGCCGGCGAGGCGGCCGCGCGGGGTGTTGCGGAGCGGTTGAAAGGCCTATCGTTCTCAGCCGTCTGGTCGAGCCCCTCGCAGCGCGCCTACAACACCAGCGTGCTTGCCGGCTTTGGCGCGGCAAGCGTCAAGATGGACGATCTGCAGGAGTGGGACTACGGCGCCTATGAAGGGCGCACGACGAAAGAGATCCTGGCCGAGCGGCCGGGCTGGACAGTGTTTCGCGACGGCTGTCCGCAAGGTGAGGTGGCGGCCGATGTCGGCACCCGCGCCGACAGGATCATCGAGCGCCTGCGCAAGGCCAATGCCGACATACTGATCTTTTCCAGCGCGCACTTCCTGCGCGTGCTGGCCGCCCGCTGGCTCGGCCTGCCGCCGGAAGGCGGGGCGCTGTTCGTGCTCGACACGGCCAGCATCAGCGTGCTCGGCTACGAGCATGATTTCGGCGAGCCGGTCGTGCGCAAGTGGAACGGGAAGTAGGGCGTGCACCGGCTCGGCGCGGAAGCGCCGTCTTTTCGTCATCCACGGGCGGAGCAAGGAGCTTAGCGACGCGGCGCAGACCCGAGGATCCATGCCGTGACCTCCGAGCGCGGCCACGGTGCGGAATCTGCTCCGCTGCACTCCACGGCCAGCATCGCGGCATGGATCCCAGGGTCTCCGCGACGCCGCTTTCGCGGCTGCTCCGCCCTGGGATGACGAACGCGGGGAGGCTTTGGCAATTCCCAAACCCTAGCCAATCCCGACCGTCTCTATCTGTCAAACTTCCGGATCGCCTCGGCGGTGACGGGCTGGAAGAATTCACCAGATTGCCGTCGGGGTCGCGGAACAGCAGCGAGCGGTTTCCCCAGGGCATGGTGGTCGGCTGCTGCACGGTCGTGTTCTTGATGAGGTCCGACAGCCGGGCGAATTCGGCATCGACGTCGCTAACGCGGAATTCGAGGATGGCCGTGTGGTTGTCGGCGGGGCGGGCGATGTCGCCGCCGAACAGCATCAAGGTGCGCGTGCTGCCGATCGCCAGCGTGCAGGCTGGCGTCGCCAGTTCGGCGAAGTCTTCGGTGTATACCGTCACCGGCATGCCGGTGACCTCACCGTAGAAGCGCACGAGGCGCTGGACATCCGATGTGATGATGCGGACTGAGACGAAATTCATCGCTTAGGTTCCTTGGTCGCTGAAGCCCGGGCCGGGCTTCCCAGCCGATGCATAGCCCAGGTCTCCTGCCAGCTTTCTGTCAGGAGAGGGGGGTGCGATGACCAGGCTCCGGTTCGGACCAGAGCGGCGGCAAGCATGGTCGCGCCCTCGCGCAGCGCAGCTTCCACGATCGAGCGGCCGACGCCCCGGCTGCCTCCGACCACGACGACATTTTGATCTTGCAACGATCCCATGGATCACCTCGCTCTTCCGGCGGCGGACCATTCCGACGCCTGTAGATCAGGACAAAGCGGGTGGGGGAAAATCATCGGTGGTGGCGAAAATCTTTTTCGAGGCATTTGTCCGCGAAAGCCAGACGCAAGAAAACGCTGCCTTGGGGCTTCGCTCAGCCCGCCAGCAGCGCCAGTTCCTCCGGCGTGAGGTGCCGCGCGGCGCCCTTGGCGAGGTCGCCGAGGGGCAGGCGGCCGATGGCGACGCGGATCAGGCGCTTGACCTCGATGCCGTGAGAGGCGAGCAGGCGGCGGATGTGGCGGTTCTTGCCTTCGTCGAGCACGATCTCCAGCCAGGCCGTGCGACCGCCGCTGCGCAGGAATTCGATCGAATTGGCCGCCAAGGCCTCGCCGTCGATGGTGGCGCCCGCGCGGAGTTTGTCCAGCAGCGTTTCATCCGGCACCGCGGCGACCTGCACGTGATAGGTCTTGGGCAGATGCGAGGCCGGGTCCATCAGCCGGTTGGCGAAGCGTGTGTCGTTGGTCATCAGAAGCAGGCCTTCGCTGGCCTTGTCCAGCCGGCCGACCGGTGAAACGAAGGGCAGGTCGAGCCCTTCGAGACAGGCATAGACGGTGTCGCGCTCGAGCGGGTCGTCGCGGGTGGTGACCAGCCCGCGCGGCTTGTTCACCATCAGATAGACCTTGCGCTCGGCAACCACCTCGACGCCATCGACGACGATCCTGTCGCGGTTCATGTCGACGCGCAGCGCGGCATCGCGCACCACCTTGCCGCCGACGCGCACGCGGCCTTGCGCGATCAGCGCCTCGCCCTGCGTGCGCGAGCACAGGCCGAGTTTTGAGAGCGCTCGGTTCAGGCTGACGCCGGGAGGGCCGGCGCTGCGTGGCTTGCCGGGTGGTGGTGGTCGTGCTGCCATGCTGCTTGGGGTCGATCCGTGGTATCGGACAGATGCCATGAGCAGCGTCAGCTTAGCAAGCTGCCGCCGAGGCCGCATCGAGGCCTCGGCGGCAGGCCGGCCAAACAGCAATGGTATATCCGGCAAGGGCCTTTCGACGCGTCAAGCAGCCTGCTCGGTCTCGCCTGCTATGCCGTTCAAGACCTGGACGGCATCCGCCGGCAGCTTAAGCTCGGCGGCCGCCAGGTTCTCCCTGAGATGCCCGACTGACGAGGTGCCGGGGATAAGCAGGATGTTGGGCGAGCGCTGCAACAGCCAGGCGAGCGCCACCTGCATGGGGGTGGCGCCGAGTTTTTGCGCGACGTCGGCAAGCGTGCTCGACTGCAGCGGCGTGAAGCCGCCGAGCGGGAAGAACGGCACATAGGCGATGCCGTCGGCGGCAAGCTCGTCGATCAGCGCGTCGTCCTGGCGATGCGCGATGTTGTATTGGTTCTGCACGCAGACGATGTCGACCATCCCGCGTCCCTGCGCGATCTGCTTGCGGGTGACATTGCTCAGGCCAATATGGCGCACAAATCCCTGGCGCTGCAGTTCGGCGAGCGTGTCGAGTTGCGGCTCGAGCGAGCCTTCGACGGGCCCGTGGATGCCATGCATGGAGCGCAGGTTCACGACCTCGATCACGTCCAGCCCGAGATTGCGCAGGTTGTCGTGCACGGCCTGCGTCAGTTCCTGTGGCGACATCGCCGGGATCCACGAGGCATCCGCGCCGCGCCGCGCACTGATCTTGGTGACGATGGTGAGGTTGGCGGGGTAGGGGTGCAGCGCCTCGCGGATGATCTGGTTGGTGACGTGCGGACCATAGAAATCCGATGTGTCGATATGGTCGACGCCGCTGGCAACGGCCTCGCGCAGCACGGCTATCGCCGCATCGCGGTCCTTCGGCGGGCCGAAGACGCCGGGTCCGGCCAGTTGCATGGCGCCATAGCCCAGGCGCTTCACGGTGCGGTCGCCGAGCTTGAAAGTTCCGGCCTTGCTGATGTCTGTCATGGGTCTCGATCTCCTTTGGATCGGCCCGATATAGACAGTCCCCGTCCGCGCGATAATATGGTGCAATCGGCACAGGCTGTGCGGAAAGGTGAACAATGGCATCGGATCTGGGTGACCTCCAGGCATTCATGGCGGTGGCGCGCGCCGGCGGGTTTCGGCAGGCGGCTCGGACGACCGGCTTCAGCGCCTCCAGCCTGAGCGAGACGGTGCGACGGCTGGAGAGCGGGCTCGGCGTGCGGCTCCTCAACCGCACCACGCGCAGCGTCGCGCCCACCGAAGCCGGCGCGCGCCTGCTGGAGCGGCTCGGCCCCGCGCTCGGCGAGGTCGAGGCCGCGCTCGACGTGGTCAACGGGTTTCGCGGCCGTCCGGCCGGCACGCTACGGCTCAACGTGCCGGTGGTGGCGGCGAAACTGGTGCTGCCGCGCCTTCTGCCGCCCTTCCTCGCGGCCTATCCCGACATCCGCGTCGAAGTGACCGCCGAGGACAGTTTCGTCGACATACTGGCGAGCGGCTGCGATGCCGGCATCCGCTATGACGAACGGCTGGAGCAGGACATGATCGCGGTGCCGATTGGCCCCCGCCGGCAGCGCTTCGCCACCGCCGCCGCACCGGCCTATCTCGATCGGCGCGGCCGGCCCGGCCATCCACGCGACCTGCTCGATCACGCCTGCCTGCGCGGCCGCTTCGCCAGCGGCTCCATGCCGCCCTGGGACTTCGAACGCAACGGCGAGACGGTGAGCGTCGACCCGACCGGCCCGCTGCTGGTCAGCACCGGCACGGCGATGGACCTCGCTGTCAGCGTGGCGGTCGACGGCGGCGGTATCGTCTCATTGTTCGAGGACTGGCTGCGCCCCTATTTCGACGATGGCAGGCTCGAGCCCGTGCTGGAGCCCTGGTGGCAGGAATTCTCGGGTCCGTTCCTTTACTACCCCGGCCGCCGCCTGACGCCAGCGCCGCTGCGGGCATTCATCGATTTTGTCGACGGGATGCGGTGGTGAGGGGGGGCGACGGCCTGGCTCCTTCGACCAAAGGCAATCCCTGATGTAACACTTTGTTGTCATTGAGGGTCTATCGAGGAGGCGGTACGGCGAAAGCCCGGTAACAGGAAAGGCGCCCAATGGGTTCGCCCTGGTCCGAATTGCTGGCCAATCTGGCGGTCGTGGCGATGTTCGTGTCGGTCTGGATCCACACCCATGTGTGGCTGGACCGCTGGGCGCCCGCCGTAAAGGCGGCGACCTTCGGCCTGCTGATGGGCGCCGGCGCCATCATCCTGATGCTCACACCAATGCAGCTGCAGCCTGGCGTGCTCGCCGATCTCAGGGCGACGATGATTGCCGTTGCCGGCTTCTTCGGCGGTCCCGTCGCCGGCATCGTCGCCGGGGTTATGGCCGGTGCGTTCCGGACTTTCGAGGGCGGGCTCGGCGCCTTCGCCGGCGCGGTGGGGATCGCGGCCGCCATGCTGGTCGGTGTTGCCGGAAACCTCGCCCTTAGGGGCCGCCGGCCCACCATGGTCGACATCATGACCCTCGGCGCGGCGGCAGCGGCGGCGTCGCTGCTTGGCCTCAGCGTCCTGCCGCGGGATGTGCTGCAAACAGTCCTGCCGAAGGTTGCGCTGCCTTCCTCCCTGCTCATCTTCGTCTCGGTGGTGCTGTCGGGGCTTACGCTTTACCAGGAGCGGCGGCGCCTCGAGGCGCTGCAGTCGCGGCGCATCTACAAGGCCGTGGTGGAGACGCTGCCGGATTGCCTGAACGTAAAGGACCTCGACGGGCGGTTCATCGCGGCCAATCCGGCAACGGCCGAACTGATGCAGGCGCCAGACGCCAAGGCGCTGATCGGCAAGACGGACTTCGACTTCTATCCGCGCGAGACGGCGAAAGGTTTCCGCGAGGACGAGCTTGCCGTGCTGGCGTCGGGCGTCTCGTCCACCATCGAACAGCACCTTCATCACGAGGATGGAACCGAAGGCTGGCTGGCGACCTTGAAGGCGCCCTTTCGCGACAGGAGCGGGGCCGTCGTCGGCCTGATCACGCACAATCGCGACATCACGGCGCGCAAGCAGCTCGAGACCGAGCTGGCGGAAAGTCGGGTCCGGCTCGGAGACGCCTTGACACACATGGCCGACGGTCTGGTGATGTTCGACCCGGACGGCAGGCTGGTGCTGTGCAACGACCAGTATCGCGCCATGTTTCCTAAGACGGCTGAGATGAGGGTGCCCGGCGCCGACTATCGCGACATCCTGAGCGCCTCGGCGGCGCGCGGCGAGGGGACCACACCGCCAGACGCGGTCGAGGGCTGGATCGACGGCATCATGGCCTCGCAGAAGCTTGTCAGCCACCGCCAAGTCCGGCTCGCCGACGGCCGCTGGCTCGACGTACGCACCCGGCCGACAGGCGATGGCGGCAGCCTCAGCGTGTTTTCCGACATCACCGAGGCCAAGCAGGTCGAGGCCGAACTGCTGGCCGTCAACGAGAAGCTGAACCTTCTGGCGCACCGCGACGGGCTGACCGAACTGTGGACGCGCCGCGCCTTCGATGAAGCGCTGGCGCGCGAATTCTCGCGCGCCAGGCGCAATGCGGCGCCGCTCAGCCTGGTGATCATCGATGTCGACTGGTTTAAGCGGTTCAACGACCATTACGGCCATCCGGCGGGCGATGATTGCCTGCGCGCCGTGAGCCGCTGCATCCAGGCGACTGCCCGCCGTCCGGCCGACGCGGCGGCCCGCTACGGCGGCGAGGAGTTCGCGCTCATCCTGCCGGAGACCGACGCCCGGGGCGCCTTCGTCATCGCCGAGACCCTCAGGAGCAAGGTGCGCGACCTTGCCATGGCGCATGCCGGCAGCGAAAAGGGTATCGTCACGGTCAGCATTGGGGTGAGCACCCTCGATGCGGACGGCGCCGCGATGGAGATTGCCGATCTTCTGAGACGCGCCGACGAGGCGCTTTACGGCGCCAAGGCCGCCGGGCGGGACCGGGTGCATGGCTGGCGCCCGCATCTCAGCGACCAACGCTCGACCGGTTCCCGGCGCAAGATATGAGACTTGCAAGGCCACTGCCGGTGGATTTGGATCAAGGCTGAGCTTGCGATTGCCTGAACGAGGGTCCGGGCGGGAAGCTCTCTCGGTCCGCGTAAGCTTCAGCCGGAGTGAGCTGAATCCGTGCTGGCGCGATCGAGCTTCACAAGACGAGCCTTCGCTTCGCCGACGCGTTGTTGCGCGGATCTTATCCTGTCACAAAGCCGCAGATTGATACCGACGCCACAGTCTTCGTCCAGCATCGCGTTTGCGCGTTCAAGGGCGAGTTCCGCCCGGTTAAGTCGCTGCCTCGCCCTGGCAAGTTCCAAGGTCAAAAGTTCCATTGCTGCTTCCGTGGTTTGCGGTCCCTTCCATTGGGAAACCGCTGCCGGGTGGTTTGGTTCCGGGCCGTTCGTGAAGCTGTATTCGCTGCCGGGGTCAGGCGTCTGCCTGGAGATGCGGCGGCCGCCACGCTTCCAGGGTTGGGCTGGTGATTGGCAGTCATGTCTTTGTTTATTGACCCCGCCAATGGCTGGCGTAACTTGTCAAAGGCCGTCCGCGACGCGAAGACACGTGGGCGCTTGGGAGCGATCATCCTGCTTCCACCCAAATCCAGGAGGAAGCTGTGCGCAGGCTACTACAGACGCGCCCTGGCGAATATCTCGATCACCGATTGGAGTGCCCCTTTTGCGGCACCATCCGCCTGCAAATCCCGGCCGATGCGACACCATCGACGCGGATCAGTTGCGCCGAGTGCGGCAGATATCTTGGTATCTGGGATGAGCTGCAGACCGACTTCGAGCAACAAGGCGGCAACGATGGCGTGTTCCGTCTCGACAAAGGGCGCATCCAGAAGCTCGACTAGGCTTGCAGGCTTGCCGCGAGCAGCGCTCCGTCGCACCGGCGAGCGTCGGCTCCCCCATCGCCGATGCCCATCAGGACGGCCTTGGATGGGCAAGGCCGGTGTCGAAGGTGCCTGGCAGCGCGGGTGGGCCACTGCGGCTGGTCGAGGCTGTCGCCATCGCGTCAACCGGCACGATGATGATCATGCGGGCATGCTGCTCCGGCCACAATGGCTTTCCGAAAAGGAAGAATGTGCTGGCGAGAAAACAGACCAGCAAGAGGATGGCCAAGGTGTTGGCGATGATCTCACCAAGCTGCATTGCTCTTCTCCAATTCACGCGTCCCTCTCGGCAACGAGCGCCAGCAAACTATGTTCAGCGTTTGGGACCAATGCGCCTGATTAGCAGGACTTCAGTCCGAGTTGCGGGTCGAGCGATAAACGCACAACCTGCCTTTGCACCGGCCGAGCCTCCGCCAAGTGTGGCAGCCGGAGCATAGCCCGGCCTGCTCGCAACGTGCCGAGCCCTCCGCCAAAGCAGGCCGGGCTCCTTTCTGAAAGGGTCACAAACGGACCGCGATTTCCACGGGCAGCGGTGAGCGCTGGTTGCGCAGCGAGGGCAAGGCCCGATCAGCGGGGTGGCGGAAAGCGCGCCGGTACCGTCCGCCTTGCTCCACGGCGACAAAGGCGCGATTCTCCTCCCTTTGGCGGCTAGCCAGCATGGTCAGATCGGGCCAGCATGGTCAGGTTGGGATTGTATGGACGGATCTGTTGTCCCACAGCCTCAACTCCACCCCACGATTGGCGATAAAGGCAGCAAGGGCTGCTACCAGTTTAAAGTAAGGCTGACGAGCAGGACGGCGATCAAGGCCGACAACGGGACCGCCATGACCAGCGCCGCCTCCATAAGGCGGGTTTCCTTGTCGCTGAACATTAAACCTCCTCACTTGTCGGCTGACGCCGAGGGTTTAGGGTTCGCTCACCGCCTGAAGCAGTGAGCGAACCCTATTGGCGCAGGAAGGGACGTAGCTGCGCCAATTCGCAAAAAACACACCCGCAGTGCTGCCCGACATCCGTCAGGTATCCGCGATGAACTTGCAGCGAACAACGAGCGCGAAAGACGGCCGTTCCCGGCGGCGGCGCCGGCAGGACTATTGCGTTTTTCGATGGGACCTAAGTCCGGTGCTGGCCGGACCGAAGCCCAAGCCTGGAACATTCAAACATGCCTGAAGTTCGATCCGGCAGCGCGGTGACAATGTTGTGCTGTGCAGGTTTCAGATGGAGGTACTCATGAAAAAAGATCTTGCCGCCGTAGCCGCCGTTCTCTTGCTCGCAGGTGTCGGCGCAGCCGCTGCCGAGGACGTCGTCATCCAGCCCGAGCAGGAAACAGTGATCAAGGAGTATGTGCATAAGCAGCCGCTGGCTTCGGTCAAGGTTCCCGGCGTGGAACTCAACGTCGGCACGGCCTTGCCCGATACCGTCGAGCTTCACGAAGTCCCCAACGTCAAGTATCGCTACACCGTCGTCGACGACCGGACCGTGATCGTGGATCCAAGCACCCGCAAGATCGTCAAGATCATCCAGTAGCGGCGCTTGGCCCGCTGCCGGCTGGCGGCGGGCCAACCGTGCAAATGCGTTGCCTGACAATCAGAATTGCGTGGGTGGATGCCGACCTTGCGCAAGCTGAACGGGTGTGCGAACGCCGCCTTGAATGGGATCCAGAGTCAACGCGACAGGTCCGCCTCTCGCTCCTTGTGCCGGCGGGCGAGATCGCGGATCCGGTCGGCGACCTTGCTGTCCACCGGGTTGTAGACGGTCAGGCTCAGATCCGGCCGCCCATCCACCGCGAAGGCTGAATATTCCAGCTCGATGTCGCCGAGTTCGGGATGCTTCAGGCGCTTTGTCCCGTCGCCATGGCTGAGCACGTCGTTTTCCCGCCACAGCGCGTCGAATTCCGGGCTGGCGCTGCAAAGCTCCTCCACCAGTTGGGCGACCTCTGACACCGCGCCGGCGCGCGCCGCATCGGCCCGGAACGCGCCGACCACGAAACGGGCGAGGTTCTCCCAATCGTGCTGCTTGGCGCGGATGGTGGGGCTCAGGAACATAAACCGCAGGATGTTGCGCTGGCCAGCGGGCAAGGTGCTGTAATCGGTCATCACGACTTGCGCGGCGCGGTTCCAGGCGACGACATCCCAGGTCGCCGTCTTGATCAGGGCCGGGCTTGCCTCGAGCGTGTCGATAAGGCGCTGCAGCCTGGGGCTGACGCCGTCGGCGCCGATGTAGCGGACCTCGGGCGGGCGCCCGAGCCCCAGCATGAAAAGATGTTCGCGCTCGGGCTCGGTCAGCAGCAGGCCCTTGGCGATCCGGTTCAGCACGTCGGCCGAAGGTGCGCCGCCGCGTCCCTGTTCCAGCCATGTGTACCAGGTCGGGCTGATGTTGGCGCGTTGCGCGACCTCTTCCCGGCGCAGTCCCGGCGTGCGCCTGCGCCCGGAAAAGCCGAACGAGGATGGGTCGAGCCGGGTGCGTCTGTCTTTCAGGAATGCCGCGAGCGAACCGGCGGAAGTGTTGGACATCCTGTTAGCCATTATACCATGATAAGATCACTACTTTAATGGAATAATAGAGCAGCGATAGTACGCAGGCAACTGTGCAGGAGATTTTGCATGCGTATCTTTTTAACCGGCGCGACCGGTTTCATCGGTTCGGCCATCGTTCCCGAACTTCTTCAGGCCGGCCATCAGGTCGTCGGCGTCACCCGCTCCGATGCCGGTGCCGAGGCGTTGGCCGCCGCCGGCGCCGAGGTGTATCGGGGAACCCTCGAGAATCCCCAAGGCCTGCGCGACGGCGCGGCGGAGGCGGAAGCCGTGATCCACACCGCGTTCGACCATGATTTTTCGCGGTTCGCCGAGAATTGCGAAAAAGACAGCCGTGTCATCGCCGCGCTCGGCCAGGCACTCGCCGGCTCCGACCGGCCGCTGGTGATCACCTCGGGCGTCGGCATGGGCAGTCCCGGCCATGGCCAACTGGCCGTCGAGGATGTCTTCAACCCCGATCACCCCAATCCGCGCATCGCCTCCGAACTCGCCGGGAATGCGTTGCTGGAGGCGGGCATCAACCTGTCGGTGATTCGCCTGCCGCAGGTCCACAACACGCTTAAGCAGGGGCTGATTTCGCCGCTCATCGAGATCGCGCGCCAGAAGGGCACCTCGGCCTATGTCGGCGAGGGCCGCAACCGCTATTCGGCCGGCCATGTCGCGGACGCCGCGCGTCTTTATCGGCTCGCGGTGGAGAAGCGGCAGCCCGGCGCGCGCTATCACGCCGTCGGCGAGGAAGGCGTCGAGGTGCGCGCGATCGCCGAGGCGCTTGGCCGGGGACTGAACCTGCCGGTGGTTTCGATCGCGCCGGAAAAGGCGGCGGAGCATTTCGGCTGGATGGCGATGTTCGCCCCCATGGACCTGCCGGCCTCCAGCGCGCTGACCCAGGCGCGGCTCGGCTGGCGTCCGACCGGCCCGACGCTGATCGCCGATCTGGACGCGATGCGATACTGAGGCGCGCAAGAGGCGGCCTTAGCCAGGGGTGACGGCATAGCGCAAATGGACGAGCCCATGCGCGAGGGCTTTGCAATCCTTGAGCGACAACCGCACCTTGTCGGCAAGGCCGCTTTCACCGAACTCGACAAAGCCCTGGTTTGCCGCCCGCGCGTCGAGCGCGGGGGCAATGAGAAGGCTGAGTTCATCGACCAGCCCCGCCGCCAGGAAGGAGCCGTTGATGCCGGCGCCGCCTTCGAGCAGCAGACGGCGGATGCCGAGCTCACGGGCAAGCACGTCCAGCATGGCGGCGAGATCGATGCCGGACGTTTGCGACACGATATAGGATACCCCGTCGGTGGCGAGCTCGGCCAGATGGCTGTCGGCTACATCATGCCCAAGCAGCACCACGACATGGTCGCCGCCGATATCGGGTTTGGCGAAGTGCAGCTTGCCCGAGGCATCGAGCGCCACGGCAAAGCTGCCCGCGTCGCGCCGCGCGAAATGATGCGGCCGATCGACCTTGCCCACATGCTCGGGCGGATGCACGGCGACCTTGCTCATCTCGGCCATGGTGACGCGGCCGACGATCCAGGCGTCACCTTCGAGGTCGTTGTGGATCTCTTCATAGAGGCCCGACCACTCAGCCCGGCTGCCGTCGGGGCTTTCGGTGTAGCGGCTCGGATGAAGGCTGCCGTCGAGCGAGGCAAGCATATGGCAGATGATGCGCGGCTTCATATGGTGTCTCCATTTCGTCGGCCTGGCCGCCCCAAAGGTAGTGCCGCACCGGGAAAATGGAAGCCGATGCGGTGTGCCTTGAGGCTGCACGCCCCGGCAGGTAAAAAATGACTGGATCTGCGCGACCTAGGGGCCGGTGCATGACGGACATCATCCTGTTTCACTCGGTTCTTGGCCTTCGCCCGATCGAGCGTCATCTTGCGGAATGCCTTCGCGCCTGCGGCCATGCGGTCGCACTGCCAGACCTCTATCAGGGTGCGGCGACGGATGATCTCGATGAAGGTTTCGCGATCAAGGCGCGGATCGGCTGGGGTGCCATCTGCCTGAAGGCGCGAGAGGCTCTGGCCTCGACGCCGGGGGATGCGGTGCTGGCGGGTATCTCGATGGGAGCCGGCGTGGTGGCGGAATTCTGGGAGTCGCGGCCGCTGGCAGCGGGCGTTCTGCTGTTGCATGGTTTGGCGACCGTGCCTGCCAACACACGACCCGGCTTGCCCATCCAACTGCATGTCGCGGACACCGATCCACTGTTCCCCGAGCCCGACGTCAGCGCCTGGCAGGAAAGCGCGGAGGCAGCGAGAGCGGATGTGCAGGTTTTCCGCTATCCAAACGCGGGACATTATTTTTCCGACCCGGCACTGTCCGATTACAATGCAACGGCGGCCGCGCAGCTCTGGAGCCGCTCCTTGGCGTTCCTGGCATAGAAGGCCTTCGGACCGAAGAGTCCAAAATTCAGACAATTCCGACAAGTTGCTATCCTGGCTGTTATATCGATGTTGCACAAATGGTTGACCCTGGGTTAGCATCCTCTTGTTGACGCCGATCGGAGGAATTTAGGCGGCTGTCAGCTGGAGCGGCATGCGTTCTTGGCGCAAGGAGGATGCTCCAACACTTTAACCGGCGCATGATCCTTCCTGAAACCGGTCCCGGTTTTTAGGGGCCGTGCGCTTCTGTGGAGGAGGAACCCATGAACAGACGCGAATTCCTGATGACGTCCGTGGCCGCGGGCGCCATGATGCTCGCCGCACGCTCGGCTTTCGCCGAGGACAAACTCACCATACTGGGCTCGGTGCCCAGTCTCGGCTTTCCGTTCTTCGTGCACATGCTGAACGAGATCAAGGCCGAAGCGCAGGCGCAAGGCGTCAACCTGACCGAGAGCGACGGCCAGAACTCGGCCACCAAGCAGACCGCCGACATCGAGGCGGCGCTGGTGCAGAAGGTCAACGCCATCGTCATCTCGCCGCTCGACGTCAACGCGCTGGCGCCAGCCATCGAGGAAGCGGTCAAGGCCGGCGTTCCCGTGGTGACGATCGACCGCCGCGTCGACGGTGTCCAGGGCATTCTGGCCCATGTCGGCGCCGACAACGTCAAGGGCGGCGAGGCGGAAGCCCAGGCCGTGGTGGCGGCGTTCCCCAATGGCGCCAAGCTGTTCCACCTGCAAGGCCAGCCGGGCGCGGGTCCCGCGATCGACCGCAACAAGGGCGTGCACAATGTGCTCGATCCGCTGAAGGACAAGTACCAGATCGTCTACGAGCAGACCGCCAACTTCGCCCGCGCCGAGGCGCTGACGGTGACGGAAGCCGGCCTTGCCGCCAACGGCAAGCCGGACGCCATCATCTGCGCCAATGACGACATGGCGCTGGGCGCGCTCGAAGCGTGTGCCGCGCGCAATTTCAGCGACGTCAAGATCTACGGCTTCGACGCGCTGCCGGAAGCGCTGGTGGCCGTGCGTGACGGCAAGCTCGCCGGCACGGTCGAACAGTTCCCAGGCAAGCAGTCGCGCACCGCCGTGCAGATCGCGGTCGCCTACGCCAAGGACAAGACCGAGCCGAAGGAGAAGCTGGTGCTGCTGACGCCGATCGTCATCGGCAAGGACAATCTCGACAAGGCGGAGAGGTTGAGCGAGACGAAGTAGGGGCGGGTGGACATCGGCCGATTGGCGAGGCGGGCGGGACAGCACCCCCCTCTGTCCTGCCGGACATCTCCCCCGCAAGGGGGGAGATTGACTGTTCGTCTCCTTTCGCCAACCTCAAACGTTGCAGGAAAAGCGCGGTCAGAGACACTGGTGATCTCCCCCCTTGTGGGGGAGATGGCCGGCAGGCCAGAGGGGGGTGTTCAAGCACAGCCTGAACCGCATCAAGGAGCACTCCTTGTCTCCATCTGAAGCCGCATCCCCCGTCCTGCTTGCCGTCGAAGGCCTCACCAAGCATTTCGCCGGCGTCACCGCGCTGAGCGATGTCTCGCTCGATGTCCGCGCCGGCGAAATCCTCGGCCTGCTTGGCGAAAACGGCGCGGGGAAATCGACGCTTCTGAAAATCCTGTCGGGCGTCATGCCACCGTCCGGCGGCCGCATCACCTTCGACGGCGCCGAGTACCAGGCGGCGAGCCCGCAGGAGGCCAAGCGGCTGGGCATCGTCACCATCTACCAGGAACTCAGCCTGATCCCGACGCTGACCGTGGCGGAGAACATTTTCATCGGCCGCGCGCCGATCGGCCGGCTTGGGCTGGTGAGCTGGCGCAAGATGGAACAGGATTCCCGCGCCATCATTGCCCGTGTCGGCCTTACCATCGATCCGATGACGCCGGTTTCGGCGCTGTCGGTGGCCGAGCAGCAGTTGGTCGAGATCGCCCGCGCGTTGTCCTTGAAAAGCCGGCTGATCATCATGGACGAGCCGACCTCGGCGCTGACCGAGACGGAGGTGCAGAGGCTGCTGTCGATCATGGACCGGCTGCGCAAGGACCATGTTGCCATCATGTTCGTCACCCACCGGCTGGAAGAGGCATCCGCCATCTGCGACCGCATGACGGTGCTGCGCGACGGCAGGCTTGCCGGGCATCTCGAGCGTCAGGGCGGGCCGATCAAACTGCCCGCCATCATCGAAAAGATGGTCGGTCGCGCCGCTTCCGAACTTTACGCCCGTCCGGCGCAACGCGCGGCGGCCGGCGATGTGGTGCTGTCGGTTCGGGGCTTGCGCACCGTGCGCGACCCCGAAGCGCCGCACGCCATCGTGCTCGACGGTGTCGATATCGACCTCAAGGCGGGCGAGATCCTCGGCGTCGCCGGTCTTGTCGGCTCCGGCCGCACGGAACTGGCGCGCGCCATTTTCGGCGCCGACCGCATCGCGGCGGGAACGATCACGCTCGACGGCAAGCAGATCGCGCCCGCATCGCCGGCCGACGCCATCGCGCTCGGCATTGGGCTGGTGCCGGAAGACCGCAAGCACCAGGCGATCTTTGCAGCCCTTGGTATCCTGCCGAATTTCTCCGTCGCCTCCCTCGGGCGCTTCAGCAACGGCTTCGGCTTCATGGCCGAGCGGCGCGAGCGCGACGCGCTGTCGGGGTTCAGGAAGATGCTGTCGATCCGCATGGCTTCGGCCGAGCAGGCGATCGAGGGCCTGTCGGGCGGCAACCAGCAGAAGGTGATCCTGGCGCGCTGGCTGGCGCGCGACCCGAAAGTGCTGATCGTCGACGAGCCGACGCGCGGCGTCGATGTCGGCGCCAAGGCGGAGGTGCACCAGATCCTGGTGCAGCTGGCGGCGCGCGGCATCGCGGTGATGATGATCTCGTCCGAGCTGCCCGAGGTGCTGGCGGTGTCGGACCGCATCGTCACCATGCGCAAGGGGCGCATCACCGGCGAAATGCCGGGCGTCGAGGCAAACGAGGAAAGATTGATGGAACTGATGGCGCTCGACAGGCAGGATACGCCGGCACAGGATGCGGAGGGGCAGGCACGATGAGCATCGCCGAGGAACAGAGCCAGCGCGGCGGCGTGACGATCGCGCGGCTTTTGATGAGCTTTGGGCCGCTGCTGTTCCTGGCGGCGCTGGTCGTCGTCTTCACCGTGCTGAAGCCGAGCTTCATCGACCCGATCAACCTGTTCAACATCACCAGGCAGATCTCGATCACCGGGCTGATCGCGCTCGGCATGACCTTCGTCATCCTCACCGCCGGCATCGATCTTTCGGTCGGCTCGCTGCTCGCCTTCTGTGGCATGGTCGCGGCCGTGGTCGCCAAGGGCGGCACCGCCAACACGCTGTCGCTGTCCACGTCAGGCACGCAAGGTTTTGGCTGGTTCGCGGCGTTGCTCGCTGCTGTCGTGGTCGGTGCGCTCGCCGGCGGCGTGCAGGGGTTCGCCATCACAAGGCTGAAAGTGCCGCCCTTCGTCGTCACGCTGGGTGGGCTGACGGTGTTCCGCGGGCTGACGCTGACCATTTCCAACGGCGGCCCGATCTCGGGCTTCGACGCCTCGATGCGCTGGTTCGGCACCGGGCTGATCGGTCCGGTGCCGGTGCCGGCGATCATCTTCGCCATCGCCGCCATCCTGTGCCACATCGTGCTGCGCTACACCCGCTATGGCCGCGCCGTCTATGCCGTCGGCGGCAATGCCGAGGCGGCACGGCTGTCGGGCCTGCGCGTCGACCGTATCCTGGTCTCGGTCTATGTCATCGTCGGCTTCTTCGCCGGGCTCGCCGCCTTCGTGCTGTCGGCCAGGCTGAATTCTTCCGAAGCGGTCGCCGGCATCGGCTACGAATTGACGGTGATCTCCGCTGTCGTCATCGGCGGCACCTCGCTGTTCGGCGGCATCGGCTCGGTCGGCGGCACGGTGGTGGGGGCTGCCCTGATCGGGGTGCTGCAGAACGGCCTGCAGTTCAACAACGTCTCGTCCTACACGCAAAGCATCGTTATCGGGCTGATCCTGATCCTGGCGGTGGCGTTCGACCGCTGGCTGAAGTCGCGGGTGAGGCGATAGGAGCAGCAAGGGTTGTGCGCTCACCCCAGCCATTTGCCAGGAAGCTGCCCCCATTTCTTGCAAAACATCCGCGCCTTGCTAGAAAGGCTTTGCGCGGGGCAGCGTGAAAGAATCTCATGGTTGCCGACATCATCAGGCCGATCAGCTTGAGTTTTTCGCTGCTGCGGCGCTTCTGGCCGCAGCTCGTGGCGCTGGTGCTGGCCGGGGTGCTGGCCGGCGATCTCCTGCTGCAGCTGGCTGCCAGGGTGGCGCTCGCCAACCATTTCGCCGGGCTTGCCATGCTGACGCTGGTGGCGCTGGCGCAGCTGGTGGTGACGGTTGCGATGTTCCATGTGCTGCGGCCAGGCCTGCCCAATGTGCTGGCCGCGCAGCGCGGCGCGGACAAGGCCGCGGCCTCCGAGAGCGAAGTCGCTGGCAAGGAGGCGAGAGGTACTGACCGGCGCGGCTCGCGGCTGGTGCGCATGATCACCATCGCGCTGCTGCCGTTCTTTGCCTATTACGCCGCCTGGGGGTTCCTCGGCGATATCGTGCGCCAATATTCGCGCGCCTCGCTCGAACAGGCCGATTTCGGCCAGAGCGGCAATGTGCTCGACGTGCTCGATTCGCGCTGGCTGCTGATTTCCGTCGCCGTGTCATGGCTGATCCGCCGGTTGGCCAAGTTCATGCAGACGAAGACGACGGCAACGTCGTTCTGGCAGATCGTGGTGGTGATCTGCGAGACCAACTGGATCTTCGTCGGTCTCTACGTCATCAGCCGCTGGAAGGACAGCGCGCTGCACTGGCTGATGAGCCGCAATTTCTGGTCCGTGCTGCAGGCGTCCATCGACGGGCTGGCGAGCCCGGTGACGGCGACGAGCGCCGCACCTGTGGTGACGGTCGAGATCACCTCGATCGCGCCCTCGACGGTGGCGGTCAATCTGTTTTTCTACATGCTTTTGCCGCTGATCTGGCTGGTGATGGCGGCGCTGATCTATGGCTATGACGTGCGCGACGACGCGGCGTTGATGCGGGTCGACAGCCGCGTCGAGCGGTTCGGCCGGCGCTATGCCGGACTGCCGAAATTCCTGCGCGATTTCGTCGAGCATTTCGTCGCCGGCTACCGTTCGCGCTATCTGCCAATCGCCAATGGCGTGCGGCTGACGGTGAGTTCCAGCCTGGTGCTTTTGTGCACGCTGATCGTCGGCTACCGCCTGCTCGACTGGGGCGCGGCCTGGCTGTGGCTTGGCGCGACGCGGCTGATTGGCCCGCACGAGCTCGATGTCTGGCAGATTTTCTCCCATGGACTGACGCTGCTGTTCGGCAGCCCGTTCCAGGATTCCTCCACCGGCATTTTGATCGAGCCGATCAGGATATGTTTTCTCGCCGCCGTGCTGGAGACGGCGTTCTCGCTGCCCAAGCGGGTGACCGGGACTGTCGAAGCGCGGAAGTAGAGGATTTGTTGGCGCCGGCCTTGCGGAGCCGAGCCTGGGGCGCTGTCACTTCGGCGGCCGCTGGAAACGCAGATACCACGGCCGTTCGCTGCCCAGCCCGACGGCGGGGCGAATGGTTTTCACCGCGTCCTCGGGCACGATGAAAATGTCGCCGATGGTGATGACGTCGCTTCTTTTGGCGCCGGAGAAGATGGCCGAAGCGCAATTCATCACGCCGTCGGGCAGGCTGACGCCGCTGATGAAATCGGGCAGCCATCGGCGCCCGGCGGCATCGGTCAGCATCAGTTTGCAGCCCAGCCATTGTTTCTGCAGGTCTGGGTCGCCAATGGTCACGGTGAAGGTAGCGATGACGGCGAAGGCGTGGTTGGGCAGGCGGCCGGCCTTGCCGCCGCGCAAATCGGCCAGTTTCCAGCCGCTGCCGCCGAACGGCACGGATTGGCCGAACTCGACATCCCTGGCGATAAGGTCCTCGCCATGCAGCCATTCGCGGACGCTGTCATGGCTGGTCTCGGCCAGTGTCAGCGGCAGCAGGATGGCGAGCGCTATCAAGCCGCGCCGGCGCCATCGTCGCTCGGATTGCCGGTCCTCGGTCGGGGTGTCTGTCGAAACAGCACTCATGTCTTGCCCTGCGGTGTCTTGTCCTGCGGTGTCAGGCCCGGCGCCGCGTCGAGGTCGAATTCCGGCAGGATGTCGGCCGGCTGGCCGTCAGCGCCGGTCGGCAGCGCGTCGAGGCTGATGCGGGCCTGCGCGTCGAGCGGGCCGAACTGGCGCGCCGATATCAGCAGCCTGGCGCCGCGGATCTGGTCCGGTGGTACCTCGAAGACGAACAGGCCATGGTTGTCCAGGCCCGGATCGACGCCGTGCGGCGGCATGTCGGGGCGGTAGCCCAGCCGCTCCGTCTGGTGATATCGCAGCCCGGTCGGACCTTGCCAGAAGCCGTCGGCGACCGCCGTGGAGGTGCTGGTCGCGGTGAGGTTTGTTGTTACCACCGCCCATAGGCCGCTGGTCGTCAAAAGCTTTTCCTGACCGAACTGATTGGTCTTGAGCTGGCGCGCGAAGATCACCTTGTCCAAGCTGACAGCGAAGCTGCGCGCGCGCACCGTGTCATGCATCGAACCATCGATGGGGATAGGTGCGGTGAGGTCGGCATAATGCGGCTTCGTCATCTGCATGCCGTAGCTCAGCACCACGGTGGCGCAAAGGATCGCGAGATTGCCAAGCACGCGTATCCTCATGGGCCGCTTTCCGGCTGCCCACTCTGAGACTGCCCACTCTGCGACTGCCCGGCCGTCGGCAGGTCGGCGACCGGCAAGGTGACGGTGCCGAGCCGGTAGGGGTTGTACCAGCCTGGTGTGCCATAGAGATTGTCGCGCGGCTTGAAGATCTCGGCGGTGACGCCGAAGGCGAGGCTTGCCGGCACGGCGGCGTCCCCGGCAAGCGGCCAGACATAGGCCATGCGCTCGGTCATGCCGGGATGCAGTTCCGGCGTCATCGTGGGATCGCGTGTCAACACGATCATCGGCACGGGATCGGACAGGATGACGCCGTCCGGCGCGAAGACGTTGAAATAGCCCTTGTCGGATTGCGCGGTGCGGTTGGTCATGTCGATTTCCAGCACCAGCGCCTTCTGGCCCGGCTTCAGCGGCACGCCGTGGACCCTGGCATGGCCGACATAGGCGCGCACCGGCTGCAGGCGCCAGCGACCGGCCTCGATGACGGCATCTGGCGGCAATTGTGGTGGACCATGGGCGGGCAGGGCGCCGAATGCCCCCATCAGGCCGGCGACGAACAAGGCGGCAATGGTTCCCGCGCCGGCCGTTATCCAGGTCTGAACTTTTGAGCGGGCAGTCTTGAACATTCCAAATTATGTGCGTCGAACGAACAGGCACCCCGGGCGCAATCTAGAAAGAAAAATCAGGGATTGAAACCCGCAAATGGCTCGGTCCAGCCGTGCTCGGGCCTCAGGCTGCTTCAAGTGCCCAAAGACGATGGCCGAAACGGCGGAAGAAGCGCGCCACGAGCCGCTGCTGCTTCGCCCTGGCGAGATCGGCCAGGCGCCGTTCCTGGCGCCAGCGCGGCATGTTGCGCCAGCCGGCGATAAAACGGGCTGTATCCTCGACAGCTTCGTGCGCCGACAGCGCCGGGCCGATCGCGGCCAGGAACAGCGGCTCGGCGCGCTTCAACTCGTCGATGACGGCCTTGCGCCTGAAATGATCCAGGCGGGCCTGCGCGATGCCGGTGCGGCGGATCGCCTCGAAGGCTTCGAGCAAGGCGGGACTGTCGCCGGTGTAGCCGCAGGCGCGGGCGAAATCGGCATCCATTCTTGCTCCCGGATCTGGCGCGAGGTGATCCCGCGCCGACTCACATTTGCAAGTATGATATAAGCATAACTCAAACAGACATAGAAGGGAGACTTTTGGGGGAGTTTGGAAACTGCGACTCGACTCCTGATTCGAAACACGGGAAGATAAGAACAAAGCACGAACAAAAGGACGGAGAAGTGATGGCGTTGCCAGGCAGGGAAGCAGTGATCGCGCAGGTCGCCTCGCTGTCGGTCGAGTGCGCCGATTGCGGCCGCAACAGGTGGTGGCGGCCCGATCAGTTGAAGCGCTTCGGTGTGAATGGGAGCACGCCGCTGGCCGCGCTGTCGGGCCGCATCGTCTGCTCGGCCTGCCGGGCCGACGGGCTGCCTGGCACGGCGATCTCGATCCAGGCCGCTTTCATCGACGAGCGCCAGCGCGTGCGCTCGGAAGCGCGCATGCTGAGCGGCCGCGACGTGCCGCTGGAGGGGTCGAGGCGGGCTTGAGGGCGCCGGCTGGCCAAGTCGTCAGCAGACGTCGTCTTCGTCGAAGAGGGCAACGTCTCGCCCTGCGTGAAAGGCTTGCAAGATCGTCACGGTGTTGTCCTTGACGCTGAATGCTATCGTGGCTCGCGGGCGATAGCCCGCGGTACGCAGGCCCGGCCTAGTATCCCAGCAGTTCCTTCAGCGGAATCACCCGCCAGACGTGCTTGATGGCGTAGCGATTGAAGGTCAGCGTCTTGGGCGGATTGTACTGCTCGACCACCAGCTCACCCGCCGTGCGCCGGACCAGTTTCTTGATGAAGGCCTTGCCGTTCTTCTCGTTCTCGTCGGGAAAGGTCTCGATCACCACATGGTCGCCCGGCACCGCGTCGCGGCCGCCGCAATAGATCATGTCGCCGGGTTCGTAGCGCGGCACCATGGAATCCGAGAGGACATGGAGCGCGAATACTCTCGGCAGGTTGCGGACCCCTGGCGGACGCTGCACGTATCCTGCCGGCTCGCCGTTGAAGGTGAAGTCGCCGTCGTCGCCGCCGATGGCGGCGCCCAGCACCGGAATGTCCATCGCTCCGGCCGGCAGCGGGCCGGCGTCGGTGACGATCTCGGCGTCCGCCACCGGGCCGGCATCGTCGAGGAAGACGACCTGCCCTTGGCCCAGCGCCACGGGGTCGACGCGCAGGAAGGCGGCGGTCTTCAGCAAGTTTTCGGTCTTGGGCAGGTTGCGCCCGGTTTCCCAGTTGCCGACGGCGGCGACATCGGTGTCGTTGTGCTCGGCGATGTGGCGCATGACCAGGCCACGCTGCTTGCGTGCCTGGCGGATCGCGGCCCCGACCCTGATCGACAGTTGCGTTTTCACCATGGCCTCATGTGACCGGCAAGTCCTGCTTTCGTCCATGAAAGAATGGCTTGCATGATTTTTTGAGTTATGCTTATATCGACTTATGCAAAAGCTCAACCCTCTCAGAGTCGACAGCACCTCCAGACCGGCCTTGCCGGCCTGCCCTTTCCCTTCCGCCCCGGCCGCCTCCTCCCCGGCCGGGGCGAAGCGCGAAGCCGATTGCCTTGGTGCATCGGTCTTGCGTCCGGTCCGCCCGTTCCCGGCGGCCGGAACGGCCGGAGCCGCCGCTCCCCGCGGCTCCGGCCCCCCATTCGACCCGGCCGCGGGTGTTGCCTGTCGCACGCAGAACGGCACCGTAGATCCTGTACGAGCCGATGACGGGCAGGGCTGGTTCGGCCCCCCGATAGAGACCTGGCGCGGGCGCGGCTTGCGCGCCTCGCCGCAGGTCGCCCGGCGAGGCTGAGAGCCGGCTCGTCCACAGCAATCCCGGCGGCCGACAGGCCGACCAGGCCCGACAGCGCCCATGACGGCCGCGGGCAAACCGACGCTTGCCTGACGGCGCCGTCCACGGCGGCCGCTGGCCGCGCAATGGAGACGGACATGGCAAGCTACAGTGACAGCGAATTGCAGGCGATTGCCGCCTGGCTCGGGGATGGGCTTTCGGCCTCCAGGATCGCGGCGGCGTTCAGCGCACAGCGCGGCAGCCCAGTATCGCGCAACGCCATTATCGGCATCGTCCATCGCAATGCCATGCTGGGCGCGATCGGCTTCGCCAATGGCAAGGGCCCGTCGGCAGCCGGCACGGCGATGGCCAAGGCGGCGAGCCGAGCCGCCAAGGCGGAACCTCCAACGAGCCGTGCCGGCGCCATCCCGCAGCCGGGGAGCACACCGGCCGTGCGGCCGAAGCAGGCCCCTTCGCCCGTCCGGCCACGGCTTTTCCAACGCGAGGCGGGCGTGCTGATCGCTGATGGGCAAACCTACCGCTTCAAGGTGCCGGCGTCGCCGCGCGGTCCTATCGGCCGGCAGCCGCATGGCGTGGCCATGCGCTTCATCGATTGCCTGTTCACCCGCTGCCGTGCTCCGCTCGACCTGGCGCCGGAGGAAGATGCTAAAAATGGTCAGCCCCGCGGACGGCCCGGCCAGGACATGCTGTGCTGCGGCATGCGCATCACTGCGATGAAAAGCTACTGCAGCTATCATCAGGCGCGCTTTCACCGCCCTGTTTGCGAAGCCGGGTGAAGCTCGGTCCCTTCTCCCCGTTGAATGGAGGAAAAGGCGCTTCTCACGCCGCCGTCACCAGTTTCGATCGCCGCCAATACCGGGAGAATTACCGTGAACGCCTATCGCGCCGCACCGCTATTTCGGCATCTGGCGCCCTTGTTTGGGCGGCTGCACCGCCCGTCGCTCCAGCATCGTCGCCGGGCCGCCGCCGGCAACCAGAATGCCGGCAACCCGGGCAAAGCCGGTGAACACTTTCATCGCATCGGATTGCGAGATCTGCGCCGCGATGGCGGCGCTGCAGGCGTTGAGGGCGCTGCGATAGACGTGGCCCCGCCGCTCGATCGGCCAGCGCTGCAGGAAATCGGCGGCCTCGCTGACAGTCTCGATCTCCTCGACATGGCCGTCCAGGGAGACTTTGAGCGGCACTCCGGTCTTCATCGTACCCACGGCATTCACCTTCGGTGCGGGCGCGGCTTCCGAGCCGACGCTCATAAACGCACAAGGCCTGCCGCCGGTTGCATCGCGGCCGTCTCAGGGGCTCGCCGCCGCGTCGAGCCACTCATGCGCGCGGCTTCTTGGCTTGGCCACCAATATGCCTTGTTGCCTGGCCGCCTCGCGGAAGGCCTCGAAGGCGGGGCGCGGACAGCAAGTGCCCTCGACCGCGAGCCGGACGAGCCGCGCCGCCTCGAGATAGCCCGGCGCGGTTTTGTCGGGCCATTGGTGACGAAGCGCTGTCGCCGCATCGGCCACCGAGCCGACCAGCATGGTCTTGTTGTCGCAGAAACGCAGGGTCACCGGCATGAAAGCCGTCATGGGCAATCCTCCCCTTGGGCATGGACGCGTCACAACGTCCGGACCGGCGGCGGGTTCCATTAGCGCGGCTGTAAGAACGAGGTGGTGCGCGGCATGAGCGAACGGCCCTTCATGCAGCTCTACGTCTCCGATTTCGTCGGCGACACGCTGCAACTCTCGACCGAGCAGATCGGCGCCTACATGCTGCTGCTGATGGCGATGTGGAACGCCGGGGGAAGCCTGCCCGAGGATGACGCGAGGCTGGCGCGCGTGGCGCGCCTGCCGTTGAAGCGATGGCGCGCGATCAGTGCCGAGCTGCTCGCCTTCTTCGAGCGCGAGGGCGACGAGATCGGACACAAGAGACTGACGAAGGAGCTGCGCAAGGCGCGGCTCAAGAGCGAGGCGAGAGCGGCCGCCGGCGCGCGCGGCGGAGCCGCCACCGCCTTGAAAACAAAGGCGCATACCCAAGCAAATGCCGATGTTTTGACGCGGCATTCTCCAGAGTCCAGAAACCAGATGGAAAAAGCTTCGGCTTTTTCAGCGCGCGAAGGGCGCGAAAGACCGGGCCGGCTCAAAAAGCCGCCGGGCTGGACCAGGCCGAAAACCCACGGGGACGCCGCCAACGCCATCATCGAGGAGATCCGCGGATATGACCACGGCCGAACTGCAGCAGGCAACGAAGGCGCTGGCGGCAATGTTCTCCTGCTTCCCGCAATCCGCCCTGACTGACGTCGAGATGCAACTGCGCGGCTACCTCGGCGCGATCAGGGATGCCGAACTGGGCGACCTGCAGGCCGCCATCCAGCGCTTCGTGCGCGGCGAGGTGAGGAGTTGCAACGCGCAGTTCTGTCCTTCGAGCGCGCAGCTCTGCATCGAAGTGCGCGAGCGGCGGGTGATGCGGGAGTTGCTGGCGCGGAGGGGCGCCGGCCTGGTTTCCTCGCCTGTGCGAAGCGGCGGGCAGGTGGCCCGGCGAAGCCGGGACGGAGAGGGGGACGCCCTCGGCCACGCCAGAGCCGACTGAGAATTGGCCACCACTCGAACACAACCAAGGAGCCACCCATGCCCAAAAAAACCAAGGCCGCCAGGCCGCAAGCGCCGAAACTGCCGAGAGGCGAGGCCGAGCAGGTGCGCATCCGCCGCGAGGTCGGCCATGATTTCGCGCTGAAGGACGATGCCTTCGGCCGCAAGCGGCTGACACCGGGCACGGCCGAGGCGCGGCGCGTCTACGAGGTGTCGAATGACGGCCACATTTCCACCGGCGGCATCGTGCGGGTGCGCAATGTCGACCCGCTGCTGGGCATCACCTCGCTGACCCGCCAACAGCGCGAGGCCGGCATGCGCTACCGCGAGCACTTCCGGTGCAGCCAGCAGGCCGATATCAAGCCGATGCGCTGGACGGAGCGCGTCGACGGCGGCCGCATCGGCGGCGGCATCGCCGACAGCGTGCTCAACGCCGGCCGCACGCACGCCGCCGCGACACGGGCCCTCGGGCATTGGGATGTGGCGGCAATCGTGCATAAGGTCGTGTGCCTGGAACAGCCGGTGAAGACCGTGGCCGAACAGGATGGCGAAGGCCGCGACGTGGTGACGAGGCTGCTGAAGGTAGGGCTCGACGTGCTGGCCGTGCACTATGGGATGATGATGGGACGTTAGGATTGTTCAACCCCGACGATGCGGGTGTTTTACGCAAGCCGGACGGTAATATTGATCCGGCCGGCTAACGCCGGCCGGGCCAAATCCCAAGGTCAGTAGCCGCAGACCCGCACTCTCTCGATTACACGGTGGTGGTGGCGCCAATGCTTCACCAGCTCGGTGTGGCAGCGGCGATGGTACATGCCGTAATAGCGCGGCCGGTAGCCGTCGTCGTACACGCCATAACGATAGTGGTGACGGCGGTAATAGGCACCATCGTCGGAGTAGCCACCGTAATAGTCGCTATCGTCGGAGTAGTGACGGTAATAGTCGCGATGTCTGGGAACGTAGTAGTCGTCATCATAGCCGTTCCCGATGCCGAGCGTGATACTGGCGGCATTTGCCGGAGCGATCACCGCCATCGCCGAAGCGGCCGCGATCACGGATGCAAGCAAGAGCTTTTTCATGACAACCTCCTTCTTAAGGTGCGCCTAATAAACGCTGCAGCCGCGGCCCTGTTCCCATAAATCGGTGGATCGATCGTTCGAGCTGTTTGCCGGGGCGCGAAAGGACCTGTCCGGCGATGCCGCCCTGGCCGTACCTGTCAGCATGCTGGGGGGCGTTTTGAACCTTGGCCGCCGCTGTCCATTTCCCCTGGATGCAACGGGGGCCGAGTAAGCGGGCGCCTCTTCTTTCTTCCGCAGGAGAAAGGAAACCCTCTAGAACAGCGCCTTTTCCAGCGGTCCTGCCAATGTCTCGGCAAAGGCCGTCGCCAGATGATGCCTGTCGCGGAAGGCGAGCTTGCCGTCGATGAAGACGTGGCATTCGGTCGGGCCGCAGAAGCGGTCGGTGAGGTCGACATAGAGCGTGTCGGGGATGCTTTTCACCACCGCGCGCTCGGCGGCGGCCACGTCGTCATTGGCGGCCTCGGCCCTCGGCGTGTCGCACAGCGACGGCGCCTCGCGCCACCACAGCGCGCGGGCGACGCAGGCGTTCGCGAAGCTGTCGCCGATCGGCGTGTCGCGGATGACGGCGGCCTCGACGCCGGCCTGGCTGAAGGCCTCCAAGGTGGAGCGCAGGCCAGCCTGCCAGCGAGCTATCTCGGCCTTGCGGCTGGCGGCGGACATGTCGCGTGTCAGATTGCCGATCGAGAACTCCGAGATCACCACCAGGCGCGGCTTGCTGCGGATAATGTCTGAAATCGCCTGTTCGCGCCAGGCGTCGCATTCGGTGTAGTCGCGCTTGAGCACGGCGTTGAAGGTCGACAGGCGTGAAGCGCGGCACGAGGATTTGAGGTAGGTGATCACTTTGGTGTCGTTGCGTTTTGCTGCCTCGACCAGCGGCGTCGACCAGTGGTCGGCATGCGAATCGCCGAACAGCACGATGGTGTGGGCGGCGTCGGCCGGCCCGAAGGTGCAAGGTTTCGGCTCCACCGTGTGAAAATCGAGCAGGCAGTCCTTGTCGACGGCGCGCGCGATGGACGGCTGTTCGGCGGCCTCTTCAATGCCGCGCTGGGTGGGGTCGATGTTGCGCGTGGCCAGATGCGCGTTGGCGTAGGCCGCAGCCACGCCGGCGGCGGTCAGCACGAGGGCCGGGGCGAGGGCAAGCCCGGGGAAAAGCCGAAGCGGTCCTGCGGCCGGGCTGGCGACGAAGCGAAAGGCTCTGGCTGTCGCCGCCAGCCAGTCGCCGCGCCGCGCGGGGTTTTCGATCAGCCGGTAGGTGGCCGCCGACAGCGCCAGCGCCAGCACGGCGCAGCCGATGCGCTGCGCCACGCCGAGGTGGGGCTGCAGCATGGTGGCATAGACGATGACGGGCCAATGCCAGAGATAGAGCGAATAGGAGAGCGTGCCGACCCACTGCAAGGGCGGCAGCGAGAGCATGGCGGCGGGCGCCGAGGCTCGCCAGCGAGTCCTGGCCGGGGCATCGCCCTGCTCGCCGGCGCCGTTCAACAGCACCAGCACGGAGCCGGCAACCGGCAGCAGCGCGTACCAGCCGGGGAAGGGCAGGTCTTCGCTCAAACAGAGATAGGCGACGGCGATCAGCGCCAAGCCCAGCCATCCCTGTGCCGCCCGCAGCCAGGACTGATGCCGCCACAAGATTGGCGCGGCAAAGGTCGCCAGGCCGCCGGCGGCGAATTCCCAGGCCCGCAGCGGCGAGAAATAGAAAGCCCAGGCCGGCGAGAGACTGGTGAGCCAGAGACAAGCCGCGAAGGACGCGAGGCCGACGGTACCGATCACGAGCACCGTCATGCGCCGGCCCCGATGCAGCCAGGCGGCGAAGACAAGCAGTGCCGGCCAGACGAGATAGAACTGCTCCTCCACCGACAGCGACCAGAAGTGGATGAAGGGGTTGCTCAAGGCATCGGCGGCGAAATAGTCGAACGACCAGCGCAGCAGCCACAGATTGATGGTATAGGCCGCGGCATACATGGCGCCGCGCGAATAGAGCGCCTGTTCCTGCGGCGCCATGATGAAGGTGCCGACGGCGAGCGTGACCAGGATGACGAAGATGGCGGCCGGCAGAAGGCGCCGTGCGCGCCTGGCATAGAAGCGCCAGAGGTCGAGCCGGCCGGTCTCGGTGATCTCCTGCATCAGATGCGTGGTGATCAGCCAGCCGGAAATGACAAAGAAGATGTCGACCCCGGCAAAGCCGCCAGGCAGCGCCGTCAGGCCGAAATGGTAGGCGACGACGCCGCCAACCGCCAGCGCGCGCAAGCCCTGTATGTCAGGCCGAAACGATGCCGCCACGACAGCTCCTTCGTTTGCGCCCAGCCGTCACCTGTCCGGCCGGGTAGCCGATATTGCAATGCAGCATATATTTCGCAGTGCAACATGGCCAGAGCAAGGACGCTGTTTTTTCCTCTTCTTGAAAAAAGCGGGAAATGTGTTGATCGAGGCAAAAACTCGTGGGATCAGGCACTTGGAGTGGGGGCCGAATGAGTAGCGGCAGGGCAAAGCACGGCGGTCACGAAAACAGCCCCGCGAACGGGGCTGTTTTCACGGCTGCGGCGCGTTATCAACTGCCACCGTTCAATTTCACGCTGCTGCAGAACTCCGGATGCGTGTTGGTCGGGTTGGCGTTCTTGGCCTCGTCGGCGCAGGCGGTCTTCATGGCGGTCTGGTCCTCGGGCGTGAGGGCCTTCCAGGCTTTGACGAAGTCATCATTGCCGACCATCTTCTTCATGCCTGAGTCCGTGTAGAACGGCTTCATCTTGGCAGGATCGTCGAGAGCGGATGTTCCCGTGCTGCCTCCCGCGAGAGCCGAACCGGTGGCCATCGAAAGCGCCATCGCGCCAAGACAGATCATCTTGATGTTCATGACTGGATCCTTCCCTGTTGCTTTGTGATCGTCGAAGCAACGATCAAGGTTATAACGAAACAGTTTGCCCGAAAGTTCCGGTTTTATCAGACCAAAATTCCCTAATTCAGCCAAAATGTGTTCTGTCTAACCTTTGAAATATTTGCGGTATTTGGAACGCGAGCCACGGCTCCAGGCGACTGCTTGGTTTTGAGCAATCTTCCCCGCTGCTGCTCATCGCCGCTGACGCTGGACGACCAGGCTTCAGGTCGTCTGGACAACTTCGCGGCTCGCGGATGGTTCCGGGTTCCGGCAGGACGGCCTTGTCGCCGCACAAAAAAGGCCTCGCGGGCGCAGCCAGCGAGGCATTGATTGGAGGGACTTGTCATCGCCTCAGGAAGCGATTGCGCAGCAACGAGGCCGGCTTGCGGAAAGTTTCAGCGCCCAGCGACCGTCAAGCGCCTCTGCTACGAGAGCCGAGATCAGCTTGCCGGCACCTTGCAGACTTCGTCTGAGCCTACAGCTTCGCTCGAACTTAGGAGGAAGCCTCGCTATCCCGCTGGATCAGCGTGCGCGCCGCGTCTGCCCCTGCCGCGAGGATGCGTTCCGAGAGTTCCGTTCCGTCCACGGCGCGGGCCATCTGAAGGGCGCCGATAAGGGTCGCAAAGATGCCCAGCGCAACGCTTTCCCGATTCCGGGTCCGCGGCGGCAGTTCCGCCGCCACCTGGCGCACCTGGGTCAGCAAGCGCTCGGTATAGAGTTGACGTGTTTCGGAAGGCTCGCGTGCGATCTCCGGCAGCAATGCGGCGGACGCGCAGCCCTGTCTCGGATTGTCCCGGTGTGCCGTCGACAGATAAGCGTCGATGGCCATATCCAGGCCGCCGGCAGCCAAAGCTTCGCGGATCTGGTCCGACTGATCCTCCAAGGCCGCTGCCACGGTTTCACGGACAAGCGCCGCCTTGGATTGAAAGTGCGGATAGAAGGCCCCGTTGGTCAGGCCGGCGTCTTTCATGATGGTTGCGAGCCCGGACGCGGCGATACCGTCACCGCGAAAACGGTTGGCGGCAACCTCCATGATCCGGCTGCGCGAGGCGTCCTTCCGGCCTTTTTCATAGCGCATGGCTGCGATTCCTTTCTTCTATTGCATTATGATTGTAATGTGATATTACGAGCATAATTCTAACGAGGCGAAAAAGCTAGCCCTAATGATTTTGGAGCACCAAATGAACAGGAATTCGGGAAAGACCGCGCTCGTCACGGGAGCCTCCTCGGGCATCGGCCGCGCCAGCGCGGAAGCGCTGGCGCGAGCGGGATTTACCGTGTTCGGCACAAGCCGCCGCAAGCTCGGCGACAGCCCGAACGGAGTAACCATGCTGGTTTGCGATGTGACCGACGACAAGGCCATCGATGCACTCGTTTCAACCATACACGCGCAGACCGGCCGCATCGATCTGCTGGTCAACAATGCCGGCGTCGGCATGTTTGGAGGAGCCGAAGAATCCTCGATCTCGCAGGTGCAGGCGCTGTTCGACGTCAATCTGTTCGGCGTCATGCGCGTGACCAATGCGGTGTTGCCGTCGATGCGGCGGCAGGGCGTAGGACGCATCATAAATATCGGCTCGATCCTGGGATTGGTACCCGCGCCATATTCGGCGCATTACTCCGCGGTCAAGCACGCGCTCGAAGGTTATTCGGAATCGCTCGATCATGAGATTCGTGCTTTCAATATTCGCGTCTCGGTCATCGAGCCGGCATTCGTGCGCACCGTCTTCGACCAGAATGGAATAGAACCGGATTCCGTGCTGAAGGAATACGATCGGGCGCGAGCCGGCTTCAAGGCGTTGCTTGCCGATGTGATGCCCAAAGCCGATCGGCCGGAAGTGGTGGCGGATGTGGTCGTCAAAGCGGCGACCGCCAGCCAGCCGCGCCGGCGCTACACCGCGGGCAAGGCGGCCCGGCAGGTCAGCCTGCTGCGTCGCTTCGCGCCCGCCGGGATGTTCGACAAGACCTTGCGCAAGCAGTTCCGCTTGCCTGCCTGAGCAAACGATTTTCAGAAAGTGACCATGATGAAAGCCTTTGTCGTCGACAAATATCAGAAGAAGGGCGCCCTGCGGCTGGCCGAAATGCCAGAGCCGGATCCGCGGGACGATGATGTCCTGGTCGAGATCTATGCCGCCGCCGTGAACCTCCTGGATGCCAAAGTCCGGGACGGAGAGTTCAAACCCATCCTGCCCTATCGCCCGCCCTTCATTCTGGGCCACGACGTGGCAGGAATCGTCGTGCGGGTCGGATCGAAAGTCCGCGGCTTCAAGCCAGGCGACGAAGTCTATGCCCGGCCGCGCGATGGCCGGATCGGGACATTCGCGCAATCCATAGCCATGAACGAAGCCGACGTGGCCCTGAAGCCAAAAAACCTCAGCATGGAAGAGGCCGCCTCGATCCCGCTCGTCGGCCTGACTGCCTGGCAGGTGCTGGTCGAGAAAGCCAAACTGAGGAAGGGCCAGAAAGTCTTCATCCAGGCCGGTTCCGGCGGTGTGGGGACCTTCGCCATCCAGCTGGCGAAGCATCTTGGCGCGACGGTCGCGACAACAGCGAGCGCGGCGAGCACCGATCTGGTCAAAAGTCTCGGCGCCGATATCGTCGTCGATTACAAGAAGGACGATTTCGAAAACGTCCTGCAGGGCTACGACGTTATCCTGAACAGCCAGGACGCCAAGACGCTCGCAAAATCGCTGCGCGTTCTGAAGCCGGGCGGCAAGCTGATCTCCATCTCCGGTCCCCCGGATTCCGACTTTGCCAGGAAACAAGGCCTCAACATCGTCCTGAGGCTGATCGTGGGCCTGCTCAGCCGTGGCATACGCCGCAAGGCAAAACGCGCCGGTGTCGACTATTCGTTCCTGTTCATGTGGGCGCAGGGCGACCAGCTGGGCAAGATCACGTCGCTCATCGAATCCGGCGCCGTACGCCCAGTCGTCGATCGGGTCTTCCCATTCGAACAGACCAACGAAGCATTGGCCTATGTCGGGACCGGACGGGCAAAAGGCAAGGTCGTCATCAAGGTCAGATAGAATGGCGCGGCAGCGGCGCGTCACCTGTACCCCGGCACTGTCCGTCATCATCCTTAGCCGGCGTCGCGGCCCACCGGTCCCATCTCGACCTCCCTCAGATAAAACGCCTTGCTCGGCTGCAGGTGATCGACACAGAGCTGCGCCAGCACCCAATTGTCGCTGCGCTTCAGCGCCTCGATCATCATCAGATGATGCTGGCGCGAGATTTCGAGCTTGTCCCGGTCGGCCAGCGAATTCGCCCGTACCGGCAGGCTGAGGCGCATATAGTGCTCGATCGAGGACACGAGATAGGCGTTGCCGCAGGCCGAGAACATGGTGAGGTGGAAGCGGTCGTTGGCCTCATGGATGCCTCTGAGGTAGCCGGCGTCGACATGGGTGCTGTAGACGCGGTGGATCTCGATCAGCTCGGCGATCAGCGCCTCGCTCGCCGGCAGCCGGATCATCAGCGCGGCCTGGCGCTGCAGCATCTCGCGCACCTCATATATCTGGCGGACTTCCTCGGGGGCGAGCCGGCGCACCGTGGCGCCCTTGTTGCGCTCGCGCGTGGCGACGCCAAGCCTTTCCAGCTGGTAGAGGGCCTGGCGGATGGTGTGGCGCGAGACCGGGAAGCGGGCCAGCAGCACGTCCTCGACCAGCCGCGTGCCGGGCGCCAGCCGGCCAAAGATGATGTCTTCCTCCAGCGCATGGACGATATCGGCTTCCTTGCCGCCATAGTCGACCGTGTTGAGCATCGCGATCCTCTTGCTGGCCCGGCCAAATCGTCATTGGCCCAGACCACTCTAGCGTTCGCGCGCGAGGCTGGCCACAAGCTGGTCGAGGCTGACGTCGCCGCACATCCGCATCGCGTGGCGCAGGCTGATCCTGCCGACTTGCTGGCGCATGATGACCGGCAGGCAGGTCGGCCCCGCTCCGGTCAGCACGAAGGCCTGGCCGACCAGGACCGGTTCGGAGAAGGGCGCCCACTGCACGGCCACGAATGGGACCTTCGGCCAATATCGCTGCTGGATATGGAAAGGCCCGCCACCGACGCGACTCGTGACGGGCCTTCCGAGTACGCCGGGCTTCCCACCGCCCGGCCATTTGCAAAACCAGCCGGCGGCGCGATCGTTCCATCAGGAAGCGCGGGCACCTCTGGGAGACGGGCTCACGGACCTTTGCGGGTCACTATTTGTGGATGAGCCATTCTATCAAGCCGGTCTCGGCCAGCTCGCAGCCGGTAAACTCGTGAACCAGGCTTTTGGCCAGATCGCGCCATTGACACTCGGGCACGTTCGCTTGCGAAACCAGATCTCGAAATACAGCGCGCAGAATGTCGGCATCGAACGCTGAGACGGGAACCGGGTCTGTAGCTTCCCAGGCTTGACCGTTGTCATCGCGTTGGCGTTGGCGAAGCTGTTTCAGAAGCTCGCGCGATTGCGCGATCGCGCGCCTGGAATGGTCCATTTCACGGCGAAAGGCGATGTTTCCAGCAATGGAACGATGTCGTAGCAGGAGGCTGGCTTCGATAGCTGCCCGCGCCACGTCTATATGGCTTCCAACCATCGCTACCTCCCTGAGGTTGTTTTTTACGCCTCCGAAGGTGCATCTCAAAGGGGATTCAACGTACGGTTTGGTACAAAACCTCGTCGATGCGGTCGAGCAATGCTCACACCGGCGCGGTTGCTCAATTCCTGTCGGACGGCTTCGAGCGCATCCTCGACACCGTCTCGCGCTCGGCGCGTTTGGAGCGCAGCGGCGGCAGGCCACGGTCGATCAGGTCCATGTCCTCCAGCACCATGTCGCCCATGCGTTTGAAGGCGATGTCGAGGGCGCCGGCGCGATGGGCGGAGCGCAGGAAGCCGGGCAGCGCGCGCACGGGATGGTCGACTGCCAGCGGCTCCTCGGGAAAGACATCGCTGGCGGCAAGGATGTGGCCGCTCTTCACAGCCGCCATCAAGGCGGGGAAATCGACCACGCCGGCACGGCTGAGCAGGATGAAGGCGGCTCCCTTGCGCATCCTGCCAAAAGCATCGGCGCCCAGAAACCCCTGGTTCTCGGAGGTTACCGAGGCGACGACGAAGACGAAGTCGCTTGATGACAGCACCTCGTCCAGCGAGGCCGGCTCGACGCCGTTTTCCCTCAGGATCGACGGCGGCAGCCAGGGGTCGAACACCTTCGTGTGGGTGCGGAAGCCCGACAGCAGGCGGTTGAGGGCGCGGCCGAGATCGCCGAAGCCGATGATGCCGACATCGGCTCCTGAAAGCAGCCGCGCCGTCTGGTTGCCGTCGCCGCCCCACAGTTCCTCGCCTTTGCGGAAAGCAAGATCGGCATCGACGATGCCGCGGGCAAGGTTGAGCGCCATGGCCAGGCCGAGCTCGGCTACCGGCTCGGCGAAGACCAGGCCCGTCGTGACGACATGGATACCCCGTGCGAACAGTGTTTCGTAGGGCATGTTGTCGAGGAGGTTGCTCTCGACATTGAAGACGCAGCGCAGCGCCTTCATCGCCTCAAGCGTCCGCGGCGAGATCGGCGGCTGGCCGACGATGTAGCGGGCCTCGGCCAGCACCTCGGCCGACAGCCGCGCCACGCCGTCGGGCGTCGTCTCGACGGTGCGATAATGCGCCTTGAGGCGCGCCAGTTGCGGCGGCGTGAAGATCAGTTCGAGCGTGCGCGGCTCGGGCGCGCTGATCACCAGTGGCAAGGCGGTGTCTGACATTGGCAAGGTCCTCCCAAGCGGCTTGTGGCGCTTTCTAGATCCTAAATCTATCCCGTGCCGGCGGATTTGAAAGCACGGTAGACCAATTCACCCGGCGCAGGCGTTTCGAACAATCACCACGGCCGTCCTGGTACGATTGACATTGGCGCCGAAGCCGGTGTTCTCTACCGTTTCCAACAAGGGGAGATGGCTGGTGAAGAAATACGAGAAGCCAACCTGGCAGAAGCGCGAACGGCTTTCGGCCGTCACTGCTCTCGCTGGACCTTCAGGGTTACCGACCACGCTCTGAATGGGCTAGTGCATTCGCCGGTCGAACAAAGGCGCGATCGACCGATCGCGCCTTTTGCCTTTGCGAACGAGCAGGCCGTCACCCACGCCGCTTCGGCGGTGCGGGCTTCTGTCGCTCGCCGCTTGGCTCGGCGGACAGCCGCTGCTTGCGAAGGCGCTCGGTCTTTGCGTCGCGGGCCTGCCGTTCGGCGTCGAGGATGAGCCGCGACTCGCGATCGGCTCTCTCAAGCTTATGCTTGTCGACCAATCGGGCCACTTTGTCCTCCGGCAGCGTGTCGCATTCCATGAAACCAACGCCGTTCGGCAAGGTTCCGTTGGGTCCGAGCTTTGAGATCGCGTCAGGATTCTGCGTGGTCCGATCGCTCGGCGCGATGACCGGTCTGCCAACTGGTGAGTTGGCGCTCGGCCTCCGATATGGTCACGCTCATCAAGCCGTCAAATTCGGCCATGGCTTCCATATGCCCATGATCAATGATGGATTTGCGAAGAATGCGCATTGCCAGAATAGCATCCTGCAACGCGCGGTCGATATTCTTGACCATGACAGGATCTCCTGCGGGAATAACCTGTCGGCAAGCCGCTTGTTCCCACCGAACGGCACTGGATCTGCTTTTTGAGCGCGATGTCGCTGTCCCGGTGAAGCGCTCCAGCGGTTTCCTTCTCCGGGAGGGGTGGAGCCAGGTTAGAGGTACGGCCCTCAGGACAGAACCACGATGACGATGAAGGGTGGGAGACCCCTCACGCCATGCCCGGCTCCCTCCGCATTCCCAAATGGCGCACCTTGCGGCCGATGATCATCAGCCTGCGTGCCGTATTGTTGCGCAGGCGCCGCGCGCGCCATTCCAGCCCGGTTTCGGTGGTGATCCGCCTGGCATAGACACTCACACGCATGCCGGCCTCATCGGAGGCCAGCTTGACCGGATCGTCATAGAAAGCGGCGATCTTGTCCGCCGCCATGCCTGGCGTTTCCAGCCAGCGTGGAATGTGAACGGAATGGAGCTGATCGACGTCGATCATGACCCGCCCTATGCCGACGCCCGGCGTCGGGCATGTCGTCCAGAACGCGTCACCGATGAAGACGACCCCGTCGCGGCGATGGCCTTGCGTCGTGGTCAGGTTGATCTGCCGGACCTCGACGGGACTTGAGACAGCGAAGTTGCCGCATTGCGCCGATATTTCAGGCATCAATTCGCAAAGCATTTTCTGCGGATTGGCCCGAAAGTCCCTCGTCCATTGTTCGGCCACGGTGCGATAGACGAACATGTTGGCCCGCATCTTGTCGCCGAGAGGAAAGACGGTGATGTAGGCGACGCGGTCGCTGGCCCGCCTGCCGTAGCAGGTGACGGCCTGGTAGACGCATTCGCGCGGCGGAATGGCGAGGTCGAAACCCATCGACAGCGAATGAGCTTTCGATTGCTCGACCCGCTCGACGCCGATGGCGCGCCGCACCGCTTCGCTATGACCGGTGGCGACCACCAGCAGGCGAGCCGTGATGACCCTGCCGTCGTTCAGCACAAGGCGCTGCCGGTCCGGTCCGGTCGAGACCTCGGCGACCTTGCCGACCGTTATCGGCACTTGCGGGGGAAGGGCATCGCGCAGCCCGTTGATCAACGCTCCATAGGAAAATGCGTATTCGGGCCTGCGCTCACGCGCGAACAACTGGCCAAGGCGGAAGACATGAATGTCGTCAAATGGCGTGATGAGCCGCATGATCGTTTTGTCGAGGCCGAGCTTCTCGAACAGCCGTATCTGATCGGTACCGATTTTTTCGGCCCGGAACTCGTCGTGATGAACGCGGTGCGGATCGATCAGTGCCACCTTGCGGCCGGCATTTGCCAACACGGTTGCCAGCGTGGTGCCGGCCATTCCGGCGCCAACGATCGCCACGTCGACTTCGATGGGGTCAGCGTCGGCGGGGGTGATATCGCTGCCCTTCATGCTGGTCATCTTCCGTCTCCACAATCCGTGGTGGAAAATATCTTCCGGACCATAATCAACCTCAAGCAACCAACGCGGGTAGCCGGTAGTAACAAACGTTTAGGTTAACCACGGCCACCTCTTTTCCAGCGCGGCGCGATCGCCGAGCCGTCGATGAACTCCAGGCCGCCCGCCTCGTTTAGCGTGTGCAGCTTACGCCCACTCCATAGCGCGCCGGGGGTTAAGATCGTCTCGACACGCTGCTCCATGGCGTTCAAATCAAGGTGAGTGACGCGTGCGATGCCAAGCGCGCCGCCGTAGCTCCTGCGGCAGTCCTGTACCGGACGCAGCAACTGGCCGTCGCGTTCGACCATGCGTCCGGCCGGCCGCGCCGAGGCGATGTCGATCAGCACCGGATTCCTGGGATGCGGCGTCCAGGGGCCGCGAAAGTCAGGCGCCGACCACAGATGCAGCGCGTCCGAGAAGGCGCCGCCGCCGTCCCGGGCGCTGCCTTCACCGTCCCGGACGGTGGCGAACAGCCACCACGAGCCGCCATGCTCGACCAAGGTGGCGTCGCTGGCGACGATGTCGGACACCAGCGTCGCTTCCTTGACCCATCCGCCCGGGAAGGCCGTGGCGCGGTAGAGATCCACCGTCCGGTTGGCGCAGCTTTCGGGAACCATCCAAACCTCGCCGTCACGCTCGAAGACGAAGGGGTAGGAGAGGTGGTAGGGCAGATCGAGGACCGGCTCCGGACGGCCGATCGGCCCCGACGGACCAAACGGCACGGCGGAAATGATGGCTCGGCCCAGGCGGTGGATATAGTCCTCGACGAACAGGGTTACCTGTCCCTGATGAAGGATCGGGAACGGATCGGCGTAGAAGCGGCTGCCGTCGTCGGGCAGTTCTCGCCAGCCAGAGGCCGGATGCGCGCGCAGGTCGAACAGATCCCGCCCGCCAGCCTCGCGCCAGCCGACCTTCCAGTGCGGGGCGTTGTAGCAGAGATGGTAGATCTTCTGGACGACGCGGCGCGCCAATGCCTTGCCCGCCCTGACGCCGAGCTTGCCGGCCGAGGGCAGCGATGGCGGCCCCCTGCCGTCCTCCGGCTCGGGCAGGGCGGGCAGGGCGCCCCGCGCCGCGCCCGTCACCGCCGCCAGGATCAGGCTTGCCGTGCGCGCCAGCATGTCCTGGAACGAGGCGAGCGCGATGCCGCCATATTCGGTGCCCAGGCGTCCTTCGGCGACGACGGCGCCGTTCTCCTCGATGCAGGCCCGCGGGGTCCGGCCATCGAGGATCGACGCCAGCAGGGCCGCTTCGCCGCCGGCGCCGTCATAGGTCACATGCCAGACGCGTGTTCCTTCCATTCGCACATCGCCGCAGAGGTCGAGCACGAGGTCGGGCGCGGTGACGGGCTGCGTGCGGTAGGATGCCAGCGCCGACAACGGCAGGCGCTTGGCCAGTCCGTCCGCGGGCAAGCCATGGATGACCGTTTCAAGCTGGAACAGTGCCGCGACGCTGCCTGGAATGCCGCTCCCGGCTGGGCGTGCGTCGACGCTGACCGCGACCTCGGCGAGCGCGGCCAGGCGCTGCAGCAGCAGCAGGTGAAAGGCACGGAGGCAGTCGCTGTCCAGGCGCAGGCTCACCTGCATGTCGCACCCCTAGAATTCTGATATTCGGTATTGGCCGGTGTTCGATTTTTAGGCACGATCGGTGGGCGACGGTCGGACTGGAGGAAGATGTTGCTCCATTCCATTCGTTTCCCGCTCGCTCGCGCCCTGTCAACACGGCCCATGCCTCTGCTACGCAAACTCCGTGCCAAAAATCAGAAGAGCTCCCAACATAATTAACAGTGTTTTAACAGTTGGAGTAATAGCTAAGCTTAAGCCGCAATTTAAGCTTTTGGGGCACATGGAGTGTTGTCGGAGCGACCTTTGCAATCATCCCTGCTCTCGTTGCCGCAACAACACGCTCCAGAGGTGATGCAATATGCGCCGGAGCCACCGCCGGCCGCGTCCTATCCGTCCTCGACCGTCGAGCTGGGTGACCTGAAGCGCATTCTGGTGCGCCGCCGTTTCCTGATCCTCGCCACCGCCGCGCTGCTGACCCTCGGGGCGCTGCTCTATGGACTGTTCACGCCGGCGCTTTACAGCTCGGTGGCGGAGATCATCGTCGATCCGCAGGACCTGCAGGTGGTCACCAACGACGTCAATCCGAGCCGCGTTCCGCCTGATGGCGGCATCACCATGGTGGAAAGCCAGGTTGCCGTCGTCCAGTCGAGCGGCGTGCTGCTCAGGGCAATCGCGGCGACCAACCTGACCGAGGACCCGGAATTCAACGGGCAGGGCGGGTTGTTGAGCCGCCTGCTCGGCGGCGTGCTGGGCTCGGGCTCGGCCGAAACCGACAAGGCGGGCAAGACGCTCGATGCGCTGCGCCGGCGGCTTGCGGTCAAGCGGGCCGACAAGGTGCTGGTCCTCGACGTGATCGTTACCGCCAAGAGCGCCGACAAGGCGGCGAAGCTCGCCAATGCCATCGCGCAGGCTTACCTGGCGGATCAGGCGAGCGCGCGCGCGAAGATGGCCACGGATGCTTCCGACTCGATCACGGCGCGGCTGGACGAGCAGCGCAAGCGCGTCCAGCGGGCCGAGAATGCGGTCGAGGCCTACAGGTCGGCCAACAACATGGTCATGGCCGCCGGCAATCTGGTCAGCGACCAGGAACTGACCGAGATCAACACGCAGCTCGCCGCCGCGCAGAGCCGCACCGCGACGCTGAAGGCGCAGGTCGACCAGTTGCGCCGGTCCGGCGGCGCGCCGGACGCGACCTCGGAAGCGATGCGCTCGGCGGTGATTTCGAGCCTGCGGGCGCAGGAGGCGACACTTGTCGACCAGGTTTCGCAGCTCGGCACGGAGCTCGGGCCGCGCCATCCTTCGATGATGGCGGCCCAGCAGCAATTGCGCGACACGCGCGCGCTCATCGCGCGCGAACTCGGTCGTATCGCCGCCGCCGCCGAAACCGACTACGAGCGCGCGCTGGCCAACCAACAGGCGCTGGAAGCGAAGGTCGCGGGCATGAAGAGCAAGTCGCTCGACACCGACCAGGCCTCGGTCAAGCTGCGCGAACTGCAACGCGATCTCGAGGCGGTGCGCTCCGTCTATGCCACTTATCTGCAACGGGCGCAGGAAACGCGCGAGCAGGTCAATGTCGACAGCACCAATGCGCGCATCATCTCGGACGCCATGCCGGCCCTGAAGAAAAGCTGGCCGCCGCTGTTGCTGCTGGTGTTCGGCGCGTTCTTCGGCGGGCTGGGGCTCGGCACCGGCATGGCGCTGATCGCGGAATATTCATCGCCGACGGTGCTTTCCAGCGCGCAGATGCAATCGGCCATCGACGCGCCCGTGGTGGGCGTGCTGCCAGCAAAATCAGCGCGCCGCCGCTGGTGGCCTTTCGGCGGCGCCGCCGCGCCGGCCGGACAGAAGATGGACGCCGTCGCCGGCCTGGCGTTGAGACGCCTGTTCTCCTCCAGCCGGCGTCCGCCGAACTGGCCACTGGTACCGTCGATCCTGGTGACGTCGGCGCCAGAGGATGCCGCGCAGCGGGGCCGGGTGGCGCGCCTGCTGGCCAACGCGGCGGCTGCCAGGGGCAGCCGTGTCCTGTTCATCGACACCAACAATGCCGGCGGCAGCCAGAAGGAGCCGCAGCCAGGTCTCCTCGACGTGCTGCGCGGCGAATACGCCTTCGAAGCGCTCAGCCAATACGCGCCCGGCAGCAACGTCGCGCTTCTGGGCAAGGGTCGGCCGAAGGCTGCTTTTTCCGAGGCGCAGGGCGTCTATTTCACACAGCATATGCTGGCCCAGGCGAGCCGCAATTTCGAACTCGTCGTCGTCGATGGCGGCGCGCTGGCCGACAATCTCAACGCCTCACCGCTGGTCGCCATGGTCGACGAGATCGTGCTCGTCGCCACGCTGAACGCGACGCCGATGCGCGATGTCACGGCGGCCTCGCAAGCCATTTCGGTCATGGGGCGGTTGCCGACCGGCGCCTTGCTGGTCGACGAGGCGGCCTGACATGGCTGCCATCCGGGGCGCCGCCCGGTCCGCCACCCCGGCGGCCGGCTGGGCCGGCCAGGGTCAAGCCCCGACCGCGCCCCGCACCGGCAATTCCGTGGACTGGGTGACCGGCTACGGCCTTGTGGCGGTGGTGGCGCTGCTGTTCAGCATTTCGGGTGGCATGCTGTGGCTGGTGGGCTACAATTACGACGGCCTGACCGGCAATCCGGCGACCAAGATCCATCCTTCCACCTATCTGCTCGTGCTGATGTTTGCCTGGCGCGCCTGCACGTTCGGCAACCCGGTAGGCTATACGCTGGCCATCGCCGACAGGCGGCCTGCCAGCGCGCTGCTGGCCGTCATGTCGATCATGCTGCTGGTCGTCGTCATCGTCAGGCAGCGCCCCGGCATGGCCGGCATGATCGACACGTTCGTGGCGGCGGCGCTGCTGGTGATGATGCTGGCCGAGGCCGACGAAAAGACGTTCGCCCGCATGCAAACCGTGGTGCACGCGGTGATGACGGTCAACGCGCTGCTGGCGCTGTTCGAGTTCGCCACCAAGACGCTGGTCTTTCCCTACCGGCTCGACGGCGAGGTGTTCATGAACGACCTGCGCTCGACGGCGCTCCAGGGCCATCCTCTGTCTAACGCCACGATCACCTCGATCTATGTGCTGGCGCTGCTCTCCGGTTCGAAATCCCTGTCCATGCCGCTGCGGCTCGGGCTGATCGGCCTGCAATGCGCGGCGCTGGTGGTATTTGGCGGGCGCTCGGCGATGGTGACGACGATCGCGCTCGGCGGCATCTATCTGCTTTTCAGTGGCGTGGCTTATCTGCGGCGAGGACGCATCAGCCTGCCGGGTGCCGCCCTTGCCGTCATGCTCGCCTCGCTGCTGCCGGTCGTGGTGGTCATGCTGTTCTCCTACGGCTTCTTCGACGCGCTGCTGGAGCGCTTCGTGTCGGACAGCGGCAGCGCCAATGCCCGCGTCGAAATGTTCGAGTTGTTCAAGCATTTCGAACTGCGCGACCTGATCGTGGGGCCCGACATCGATCTCATCGAAAGCCTGCGCCGCATCAACGGCCTCGAACAGGGTATCGAGAACCCGATCATCCGCCTGCTCCTCTATCAGGGCGCCTTCTTCACCCTGCTGTTGTTTTTCGGCTTCGCGCTGTTCATGCACGAAGTGGCACGCCGCTGCCATCCCGGCATCTGGCTGCCGATGCTGGGCTGGCTGATCCTGCTCAACACCTCCGAAAGCCTGGCGTCCAAGACGACGCTGATGACCAAGTTCGTGGTGATCGCGCTGGCGCTTTACAGGCCGGTGCGGCCAGCGCGGACGGCGGGGCGTCCGGGCGCACAAGGGGTGCCGAGGTAGCGCTCTACGGCGACAAGGAACTCGGCCGCATTTGGAAGGCGGTTATTCCGGCATCCTCAACCCGAGTGCATCCACCATCGCCGGGTCGAGCGAGCGGGTTTTGTCGTCCATCATGCCCATGCCGTCGAACAGGTCCCAGAAGGCCCAGGGGAAGCCGGATGCCTCGGCGCTCTGCCTGACATCGGCGATGTAGCGGGCGCGGTCGGGATTGGGGGCGGCGACGTAGCGGGCGTCGGTGCGCAGCGCGCCGAATTCGCCCATGATGACGCGCGTCGGGGCGATGCCGTGGCTGTCGGCCCAATCGCGCGCCTGGCCGATATATTTGTCGACGAACCAGCGATCTGGCCTGGCGTCGAAATAGACCTTCAGCACGCGTTCGGTTTCGGCATAGGCGGCCTGCTTGTCCGCTTCCGAGGTTTCGGTGTCCCCGGCCATGCGGGCCCTGACCGAGGCCAGCGTCCGTTCGAGCGAACCGGCGGAGGCTGGCCATGGCACGTTGTTGAGCGCGCGGTAGACCGGCTCGCGCATCCAGGGTGCGCCCTGATGGCTGAACAGATAGGGTTCGTAGAAATGGAAGGTGAACAGGATCGGCTCGAAGGCCGCCAGCGGTTCCGGATCGAGCGCGGCAAGCCCGCTCACCATCGAGCCGCAGCCGCCGGTGACGACCAACGGCAACGTCTGGGATGACGCCCTGGCCGCCGTCAGGAGGGCCGCCTGGACGTTCGACCAGACGTTGGAGGAGCGGGATTGCGGCGGTTCGTTGACCGGCTCCAGTGCTACCATGCCCGAAGGGAACCGCTGCAGCCTGCCGGCAAGCGTGCCGACCACCGCGCGATAGGCTTCGAATTCGGGCGCGGCCGTGCTGGAGACCATGCGGTCGGGATTCCAGTAATGAGTGGCGCCGTTGGCCTGCACGTTGACGATGATGCCGAGATCCGCATCGATGACTGCCGCGACGGCATCGTCCAGCATCGCCAGCAATTTTGTGCGCGTGGCGGCATCGGCGGCCAGGAACGGGCCGGGATCGACCGGCAGGCGGACGAAGTCGAGCCCGGTCCGGCGCAGCCGGCGAAGGTCGTCCGGTGTCGGCACCGGCCGCTGCGACTGGAAGGGCGGCCAGTCATAGTCGGTGCGCGGCGCGGGAAACTCACGCGTCAGCGCGAACCAGGGCCAGGCGTTGACGCCGCGGTGAAAACGCCATTCGCCGGTGGCGGCCAGCGCGGGCGATGCGGACGAGAGTGCTGCCGTGGCGGGCACCAGCGCCGTCGACAGCGCGGTCCTCAGCAGCCGCCGTCGCGACCAGCCCGTCATACGGCGCCGGGCGAGGGACGGTCGACGGGCTGGGCTGCGGCGGCGCTCACGCCCAGAAGCCGGTAAGCTTCGGTTTCATAGGCAAGCAGGACATCGTCCCAGCGGAAAGCTTCGTTGGCGCGGGCTCTCGCGGCCGCGCCGCAGGTCCTGACCAGCGCGTCATCCTCCATCGCCTGCCGCATCCGCTCGGCGCAACTCCGCGCATCGGTGAAATAGATGGCGGCCGCGCCGGCGGTCCATCTGTTATAGGGATTGTCGTGAGCGATCACCATGTTGCCGGCGGCCAGCGCCTCGACCAGCGACGGGTTGGTGCCGCCGACGGTGTGGCCATGCAGATAGGCGCGCGCGTGAAAACGCAGCGCCTTCACCGCCGCCTGGTCGTAGATGGCGCCGGGCAGCACCACCGAGGCGTTCGCCGCCTTGCGGACGGCGGCATGGTAAGGGATATCGGGGGAAAGCGTGCCCAGCACCACCAGCCTCATGTCGCGCTTCTGGCTGCAGAAGGCCTCGACCATGGGCAGGATGTTGTTGTCGGGCTCGATGCGCGCGATCGAGATCAGGTAGTTGCCAGGCTCAAGGCCGAGCGCGCGCACCGGCGCCTCCGGGGCCGATGTCACCGGGTCGGCGCCATAGGTGATGGTGGCGATGGCGCTGCGCGGCCGGCGCGTCGCCAGGTGATCCGCGATCACCGGATGGTCGGCGACCAGGCGGTGTGAGGCCCAGGCGCCGATCCATTCGTTTAGCCAGAACCATGTGCGCGCAGCCATACCCCATTTTGGCCGGCGCCACTCGATGCCGTCCATGTTGGTGATGATCTTGCGCCGCATCAGCCTCAGCCAGGTCAGGAAGACCGCGCCATTATAGCCGAGCACCAGGCAGATGCCGGGCCGCCGGGCGGCGTCGAGCACGCATTGCCAGTCGAATTCCAGCGTCGCGCGGGGACCTTTCGAGGCGACCTGGACATGGATGAGATCGATGCCGTTCCAGGTGTCGACACGCACCCTTTGGTCGACCCGCTCGACCTCCTCCTGGCAATAGACGCCGACCTTCCAGCCGCGCCCGGCAAGAAACAGCGCCAGCCTCTCGGCGAAGGTTTCAAAGCCACCATGGGCCGCTGGAATGCCGCGCGTCCCGAGGATCAGGATGGTGGGCATTTCAGGTTTCATGGCTGCTGGCGCTTTCAAGTCCGCTCGATTCCGCAATGCGCGGCCGTCCCTCTGGAAACACAGCCCAGCGAATATCCGTGCCAGACTCAGTTCCAGCCATCATCGCACCGGGGTGTAAAATATTTCTTCCAGCGGCCGGAGTTGTTTCACTATCGGTCAACTATCCCAGCGTATGTGTATCGAAACAAGGCAATGCCGCGACCGGGCGACCTGCAGACGGAGAAATCAGGGCCGGCATGATCCTTGCTCGTGGACTTCTGTGCGCCACACCGGCGGAGGACGTGCAGCATTTGGTATGGTGATCCGGGTTCTACATCCGCTCGTCACCATGCCGGCAACAAGTGAAGTCCAAAGGGGTGTTGGGCTTGAAGTCTCCAGTCGCCTGTTCTGTCAGGCGGCGGGATCGTCAAACTACCCCTGGCAGAAAGATGCATGGGAATATGCGGATTGCATGCGTCCATCAGGGCTATGAACTCTATGGTTCCGATCGCAGCTTCGCGGAGAGCGTCGCCGCGTTGCGCGCCGCGTTTCCTTCAGCCGATATCGAGGTCGTCCTGCCGCGCAGCGGACCGATCTTGCGGATCCTCGAACCGCATGCGACCCGGATCGTCTTCGAGCCGCTCTGGGTGCTGAGGCGCCAGGCGATTGCGCGCCTTGCCACCATCGAGATGGCGCGGCTGCCGGTCGCGGTGCTGAGGGCCTGGCGGCGGCTCCGGGATTGCGATCTCACCTATGTCAACACCTCGATCGTGGCCGACTATGCGCTTGCCGCGCGCCTGCTGCCGCACAAGGCCGTGCTGCACATCCACGAAATTCCCGAAGGCGCCATGCGCAGGATCCTAGTCGGCCTGATGCACTGGAGCCATGCCGATCTCATCTTCAACTCGCGCGCCACACGCGCCGCGTTCGGCGAGCCCAGATACGCGCGCTCCCATGTGGTCTATAACGGCGTTGCCGGCCCGGCCGCGGCCGAAGCGACGACCTATGACGGCAAGCGGCCGCTCAAGGTGCTGCTGCTTGGCCGCATCAACAGGATCAAGGGCCAGGAAGTGCTTTTGGAGGCGATCGCCTCGTTGCCGGCGGAACTCAAGTCGAGGATCGAGGTGCGGCTGGTCGGCGGCGCCTTCGAAAGTACCGAGCGCGAACGCGCGCTCGCCGAACGGGTCGGCAGCATGGGGCTCGGCGGACGCGTCAGCGTGCTGCCCTTCATCCCCGATCCCTCCGAGCATTATCGCTGGGCCGATATCGTCACCGTGCCCTCGCGGCGTCCCGAATCGCTCGGCCGCGTCGCCATCGAGGCGATGGCCTACGGCCGGCCGCCGCTGGTGTCGGCGATCGGCGGGCTGGTCGAGGTGGTGAGCGACGGTGAGACCGGCTGGCATGTTCCGCCCGGCGATGCCGCCGCCCTTGCAGCCAAACTCGAGGAGATCATCCTGCGGCCCGAGGCCTGGCGCTCCTTTGTCGCTGCCGGGCGGGCGCGCTACGAGGCGGTCTTCAGCGAACCGGTCGCGGCGGCGGCGATCGCGGCGATAGCCGCCGACAAGCTGAAGACACCCATCGCGAGGCCGGGGCGGGCGGCAACCGCCCGCCAGGCGGAGACACGGCCGTGAAACTTCCTGGCCATCTGGTGCGGCGTCTCGTGCTGATGATCGGCGGCGAGGCGATGCAGAGCGGCTTCCACTTCGCCCTCAACATCGCGCTGCTGCACATGCTTTCGGCGCAAGGCTACGGCCTCTTTGCCATCGGCATGGTGATGGGCGGCGTCGGCCTGTCCTACATCAGGTCGCTCACCGCCGTTCCGGCCTCGATATGGATGGGCAAGAGCACCAACAGCGCCGGCGTCGATGCCTATGACGTCGCCTTCGGGACGGCGGCGCTGGTCGTTGCCTTGCTGATGGCCGTCGGCACGGCGATCGTGATGCGTCTCTTGGGCGACCCCAGCGGAATTGCCGCGGGCTGTTTCGTCGGCGCATGGTCGCTGCGCAGCCACATGCGCACGGCCTTCTTCGCGCGCCGCCAGCAGGTGATCGTTTCCGTCAGCGATGCCGCCTTCACGATCGCCGGCACGGTCATGGCCGGCCTGGCGATCTGGCTGGCCAAGGACGCGCTGCAGACCGTGTTCTATGCGCTCGCGGCGGCCAATGTGTTTGGCATCTTCGTCCTGGTCAGGCTGGCGCGCCGCACGATGCGCATCAGCTTCCGCATGCCGACACGGCGGCGCTATGCGAGGCTGTGGTCCCAGCTCTGCTGGTCGGCATTCAGCGCCACCACCACCAACATCCAGGGGCAATGCCTGGCGCTGCTGGTCGCGGGGATTGCCGGGCCGGCCGCCTATGCGCCGCTGGCGGCGGTGCTGGTGCTGTTCGCGCCGCTGCGCATCAGCAGTCTTGCCTTCGTGAACATGACGCAGCCCGAACTCGCCAAGCTGATGCGCAACAACGAAACGCGCCGTGTCTGGGCGCAGGCAAAGCTGTGGGCCGTTGTCATGGGCCTTGGCGCGGTTGTCTATGGATGCGCCATCCTGTTCGTCCTGCCGATGATAAAGTCCCAGGCTCTCCAGGACGCGTCGGTGGGATTTATCGGGTTTTTCGTCATCGCGAATTTCGTTCCGATCATGCTCTACATCATGCCCCGCATCGTGCTCGAGATAATGGGTGACTTCCGCATCGTCGCGTTCATCACACTGGGCGGCGCCATCGTCGGGCTGGCGTTGATCGCCATCCTGCTGTCGATCGCCTCCCCGCCATGGGCGCTGCTGGGTTCGGCGGTGTCCGAGATCTTCGTGCTCGTGGCATCATGGTATTTCGTGCATCACCGCATGTGGAACATCGAGCACCCGGACCAGCAGCGCGACAGCCGCCTGGGCTCCTGGCGACGGGCGGTTTCGTTCGCCGCGGTCAAGCGATAGGAGAAGGATGTGACAGGCCACGCAGTGCAAATTGCCTCGATGACCGACTTGCCTGGGGGGCAGGTCTCGCATCCCACCTCCATCGCGGCGAACGACGCCTATACGGCAAAACTGCACACCAGCCTCGAGGCGGTCAGGCCACTCTGGCTGCGCCTCCAGGAAAGCGGTGTGTGCACCGGCCACCAGAATTACGCCTGGGCGGAAGGGATCGCCACGCGGCTGCTGCCGGAAGGCGCCGAACTCCTCATCGTCGAGGTGGGCGACGCCACGACCGGCGAACCCAGGATGCTGGTGCCGCTGATGCGGCGCAGGGCCTTCCATCATTGGGTGGTCGAATGGTTGAGCTGTGGCGTCTGCGACTATTCGGCACCGCTGCTGGCCGATGCCAGCCCGTGGACGCGGCAATCCGCGCAGGCTGCGTGGGCGGCGGTGCGCTCGGCGCTGCCGCCGGCGGACCGCGTCCACATCGTGGGGATTCCCCGACAGATTCAGGGCGTCGCCAATCCGCTGGCCTTGCTGTCGGCCACACGCGATTCCATCCAGACCACTTTCGGCCTCGCCATCGACGGCGATCCCGAAACAGTGCTCAAGCGTCTCTGCAGGCCATCCTTCGTCAAGGAATTCGGCAAGGACTGGCGCCGCCTCGAACGGCTTGGCGGCGTGGAACTGGTCGAGGCCGGGGCGCCGGCCGAGGTTGACCGTATCTTCGGCGAACTGGTGCGGATGCGGCTCGACCGCTTTCGCGAGCTTGGTCGCTTCGATCTGCTGACCCAGGAGAACATCGTCGAATTTTACCGGAACGCGGCTGTTCAGGGCCTGTTGGACGGCTCTGTACGGCTTTTCGGACTGCTCGTCGGCGAGGCTCTGATCGCGGTACAATATCTGCTCGTGCATCAAGGGACTGTTCATGCTCTGCTGATAGCAATGGACCAGGGCGTCGTGCCCAATGTCTCGCCGGGGCTTGCAATCATGGGCAGGTTGATCGGCTGGGCGCGCGAACGAGGCTTTGGATATTTCGACCTGTCGGTCGGCAACCAGAGCTACAAGGAACATATGGGCGCCAAGGGTTCGGTATTGGTCGAACTCTGCCATGGGTTCACGATGCGGGGCAGTGTGGCGACCACCGCCATCGAGTTCCGCAGGCGGGTCGAGGCTTTCGTACGCTCCAGCCCAAGGCTGCTCAACGCGGTCCAGGGAACAATGCGGGGTTTTCGGCGCTTGCGTGGATAATGCCCATGCGCCCCAGAACGAATGGGAGAGGCATGTGGCAAGCCAGGCAGTGCGGTTGGTCGCGACAGCGGATGCACCGGTTCAACCGATTTCGCCGGTTAGAGCAGGCATGGGCGCCACCGCGCACTATACGGCGCGGCTGCACACCAGCTTCGACACCGTAAGGCAGCTCTGGCAGCGTCTTGAGGAGACCGGTTTGTGCACCGGCCACCAGGGCCTTGCCTGGGTGGAAGGGATCGCCGGGCGGCTGATGCCCAAAAGCGCCGCGCTGCTCGTCGTCGAGGTCAATGATGCCGCCACGGGCGCGCATGTCATGCTGCTGCCGCTGATGCGGCGCCGGGCGCTCGGCCACTCCGTGATCGAATGGCTGAGCTGCGGCGTGTGCGATTATTCGGCGCCGCTGCTGGCCGATGCCAGGCCTTGGACCAGGCAAAACGCCGACGCCGCCTGGGCCGCGGTCCGCGCCGTGCTGCCGCCGGCCGACCGCATCCATATTGCGGGGATTCCGCGGGAAATCCACGGCGTGGCCAATCCGCTGGCGCTGCTTTCGGCGGCGCGCGACTCCATTCAGATCGCCTCGGGTCTGGTCATGGATGGCGAGCCGGAGACGCTGGTCAAGCGTATCTGCAAATCCTCCTTCACCAAGAATTTCAACAAGCACTGCCGCCGCTTCGAACAACTCGGAGGCCTCGCACTGGTCGAAGCCGAGACGCCTGAGATGATCGAGGAGCAGTTCGGCAGGCTGCTCGACCTCAGGCTCAACCGCTTTCGCGAACTCGGGCGCTTCGACCTTTTGACGCAGGCGCCGATCGTGGAGTTCTACCGCAACGCCGCGCTGCAGGGGCTTTCCGACGGCTCGGTGCGGCTGTTCGGGCTGCGCGTCGGCCAGGCCTATCTCGCTGTCATGTACGTGCTGGTCATGAAGGGCACCTTGCACGCCCTGCTGCTCGGGATCGACCAGGACGCGGTGGCCAACGTCGCGCCGGGCCTGACGATGATCGGCAAGCTGATGGTGTGGGCACGGGCGCAAGGGCTCGGCTATTTCGACCTCTCGGTCGGCGGACAGGGATACAAGCAGCATATCGGCGCCTCGAACTCGGTGCTGGCCGAACTGTGCGAGGCGATGACGCTGAAGGGCAGGGGCTCGACCGCCTATATTAGGCTGCGCTGCAAGGCCGAACTGTTCGTGCGCTCCAAGCCGCGGCTTTACAAGGCCGTGCAGGGCGTGATGCGCCGTTTCCGGCGGTTGAAGACCTGAAGGACGCCGCCCGCGAAATTGACAGGCGCGCGTGTCTCCGCCATCCTTGGGGCCAGTCGCCGGGCCGCCAAAAGCGGCCGAGTTCCGTGTCAGGCGACCGAGGGCGAAGCGCATGTCCACTGCCGTGAACGGCCAGAACTCCAAGCGCGCCGCGGTGCGCAAGGCACTTGACCGCCACAAGGTCTACGTCACCGCGCAGCGTTTCTCAGGCGGCACCTACAGTGCGCGCGTGCTGGTCGACGGCGAGGCCTACTGGGTGGATGAGTTCCGGCTGAGCCAGTTGCAGCAGGGCTTGTCGCCGGCCGAGCTGGAGCTGATGCCGGCGACGGACGACTGAGACCACGTGATAAATCGCGAGCGGTGCCAAGATAGCGCCCCACGGCGCGAAGGAACGAGGCGGTTGTTGGTTTCCGCCAGGCTCGGCTTTTGACATGCCGCCCGCCAAGCTCGGATCCTATCGCGCCAAGCGCGAATTCTCGAAGACGCCGGAGCCGGCCGGCGGGCTGATGACTGGGGGTGGCAACCGCTTCGTCATCCATAAGCATCACGCCACGGCGGACCACTACGATCTGCGCCTGCAGGTTGGCGATGTCTTGAAAAGCTGGGCGGTGCCGCGCGGGCCATCGCTCAACCCAGCAGACAAAAGGCTGGCCGTGGAGACCGAGGACCATCCGCTCGAATACATCGATTTCGAGGGCGTCATCCCCGAAGGCGAATATGGCGGCGGGCCGATGATCGTCTGGGACACCGGCAGCTGGGCGCCGATGGACGATGTCGACAAAAGCCTGCGCACCGGCGCCTTCAAGTTCCGGCTGGCCGGCGAAAAGCTCAATGGCGGCTGGATGTTGACCCGGCTGAAGCCAAAGCCCGGCGAAGACGAGAACAAGAAGAACTGGCTGCTGTTCAAGGAGCGCGACCTCGCCGCCGACACGGGGCTGAATATCCTCGAAGCGCGGCCGGAAAGCGTGAAATCCGGCCTGCGCATCGAGGAGCTGGCAGCGCCACCTAGCCCGGCCGCGAAGTCCGCGCCAAAGCCCGGTTCGCTGAAGCCGGGCGACCTGCCGGGCGCGGCCAAGGCGCCGGCGCTGAGCCGCATCGAGCCGCAACTGGCAACACAGGTGCCGAAGCCGCCGGGCGGCGAAAGCCTTGCCGAGAATACGAACGAGCCCTGGCTGCACGAGATCAAATTCGACGGCTACCGTACCATGGCGCATATCTCCGAAGGGGAGGTGCGGCTGATCACGCGCGGTGGCATCGACTGGACGAGACGCTATGGCGACTTGCCACATGCGTTCGCCAAGCTGCCGTGCCGCGAGGCGATCGTCGATGGCGAGATCGTCGTGCTCGATGCCAAGGGCATCTCCCGCTTTGCGCTGTTGCAGGACGCGCTGGCAGCGGGCGCCGGCAGCAAGCTGCATTTCTACGCCTTCGACCTGTTGCATCTCGAGGGCTGGGATCTGATGAAGGTGCCGCTCATCCGGCGCAAGGCGCTGTTGGCCGAACTGCTTGGCGGGCTTGGCGCCAACTCCGCGATCCAGTTCTCCGACCATGTCGAGGGTTCCGGGCAAGCGCTTTACGACCAGGTGACGGAACTCGGCCTGGAGGGCGTGGTCTCCAAGCGCGCCACCGCGATCTATCAGAGCGGCCGCACCAAGAGCTGGACCAAGACCAAGGCACTCGAAAAGGACGATTTCGTCATCGCCGGCTACACCATTTCGGACGCGGCCGAGGGGCTGGCCGCGCTCGGCATGGCCGAGTGGGTGGACGGCGAACTGCACTATCGCGGCAAGGTCGGCACCGGCTTCGATGCCGGGACCGCGGCCGACCTGCTGGCCCGGCTTGGGCCGCTCACATCCGGCGCCACGCCGCCGGAAGGCGTGCCGCGCGAAATCATGCGCGAGATGCACTGGGTCAAGCCGCTGTTTTCGGCGCGCATCCACTACGCCAATCGAACCGCGGACAATTCGTTGCGCCACGGTGTGTTCCGGGGCCTCAGGGATGTCGGCCTGTCGACGCCGGTCTCCTCGACGCGCAAGCGCCTGATCTCCGAGGCCGACCTCGCCACCATCTGGGTGACCAACCCGACGCGTCGGCTGTTCGGCAAGACCGGCCCGACCAAGCTCGACATCGCCGTCTATTACGCGCTGGTCGGCGACTTCATGCTGCCGCACATCCTTGGCCGCCCGGTGTCGCTGGTGCGCTGCCCGACCGGCCTGCCCAAGGACTGCTTCTTCCAGCGTCATGCGTTCACCGGCATGCCGCCTTCGGTGGTGACATTCCAGGCGACCAATTCCGAGGGCGAGACCAAGTCCTATCTCTCGGTCGAGGGCGCGAAAGGATACCTGGCGCTGGCGCAGTTCGGCGTCGTCGAGTTCCACACCTGGGGCACGCATCGCTCGAGCCTCGACAAGCCCGACCAGATCGTCCTCGACCTCGACCCGGGCGAGGGGATTTCCTGGCGCGAGGTGGTGGAGGCCGCCGTGCACATCAAGGGCGAGCTGGAGGGGCTTGGCCTGGTGCCGTTCGCAAAAACCTCCGGCGGCAGCGGTATCCACATCACCGTGCCGGTGACGCAAAAGCAGAACTGGAAGAAGCTGCATCAGGCAACCAGCGCCATATCAACGCATCTAGCGGCCACCGCGCCCGACACCTTCACCACCACAATGGGCAAGGAAAACCGCAAGCGGCGCATCTTCATCGACTATCACCGCAACGCGCGTGGCCACACCTCGGCCGCGCCCTATTCGCTGCGCGCCCGAACCAACCTGCCGGCCTCGACACCGGTGAGCTGGGCCGATCTGGAGGCGATCGATGCACCGCAGGATTTGAATTATGCGTCGCTGCCGGGGTTGCTGGAGACGTCGGGCGATCCGTGGGCTGAGATCGACGACTTCGCCAGGGATCTGCCGGTGGTCTCGGGAAAGGTAAACGGGCTTTGAGGCGCCCTTCGACGACCAGGGCTCCTGAACTTCGTCATCCTAGGGCGAAGCAGGAGCGAAGCTCCGTCGCGAAGACCCTAGGATGACGAAGCGTGGAGCGTTCGCTGTGGTCGCCGGCGTGTCGGCTCAAACGCCATCGACGCTTTCGACAATTTGAATTATCTTGTCGCCGGTCCTCTCGCAGCCCCGGCGGGAAGATTTCGTCAGGGATTTGTCGGTATTGTGCGGGGTCGGTGTAGGATTTGCGCAGCCTTGTTCGTCCTTCGGACGAAGCGCTGCGAAGTAACAGTCAGTGCATGGCCGCGTAGGAGTTCATCATGGCGCCCAGGGCAAGTTGGAAGGGTTACCTCAAACTCAGTCTCGTCAGCTGTCCGGTGCGGCTATATCCCGCCACCAGCGCCAGCGAGCGCATCTCGTTCAACCAGCTGCACAAGAAGACCCACAACCGCATCAACATGAAGCCGGTCGACCCTGAACTGGGGCTCGTTGAGCGGGCGGATCTGGTCAAGGGCTACGAGTACGAGGACAAGCAGTACATCATCATCGACGATGCCGACCTCGACGCGGTGCGCATCGAATCCAACCACACGATGAACATCGAGGCTTTCGTCGATGAGGACGAGGTCGACGTCATCTACCAGGACGCGCCCTATTACATGGCGCCGGACGGGGCGATGGCGGAAGAGACTTTCGCCGTGCTGCGCGAAGCGATGCGCAAATCCGGCAAGCTCGCCATCGCCAGGCTGGTGCTGTCCAGCCGCGAGCGCGTGGTGACGATCGGCGCGCGCGAGAACGGGATGTTCGTGTGCACGTTGAGGAACCCGAACGAAGTGCGTGGCACGGCTGAATATTTCGGCAACATTCCAGCCGGCAAGCCTGACCCGGAAATGCTGCAGCTTGCCGAAGCGCTGATCAAGCAGAAGGAAACCACCTTCGATCCGAAGAATTACGAGGACCGCTACGAGGTCGCGCTGATGACGATGATCCGCGAGAAGCTGAAGGGCCACAAGCCGATCATCGCGGCGGCACCGGAGCGCGGCAACGTCATCAACCTGATGGATGCGCTGAAGGCCAGCCTGTCTCAGTCGAAGCCGCCGGCCAAGTCGAAGAGCAAGGCCGACGAGCCCGCCAAGCCCGCCGCGAAGAAGGCGGCCGCGGGTGGTGCGCCTGAAAATCCGCTCAAGGCCAACCTGCTCAAGGCGGTCGGCAAGAGCAAGAAATGACGGCTCCGGCCGTTCCGGGCGCTGTCTTCGGCACGATCGGCGCACTGGCGGCGTTTCCGCTCAGGCTTGCCGCACGCGAGGTGGAGCGCCAGCACGGCCAGCTCAGGCGCGGCGTCACCCGCCGCACCACGCATGTCGTGTTCGGACGCGCATTGTTGGTCAAGGCGGGACTGACCAAGGCCGGACTCACCAAAAATAGCGATAGCGAGATCGAACGTCGCGTTGGCGCCGAGCGCGCGGCCGGGCGCATTCTCATGAGCGAGAACGGTTTCCTGCGGCTGCTCGGGCTGATGAAGGCGCCCGAGGCCTCTTCGCTGTCGCGCCAATCGCTGATCGACCAGTCAAGGCTGTCCGGCGCCGATCTCGACAGGCTCAGCCTGTTTGATGCCTTCGAGCATGATGGCGAGCCCTATTCCTTCCGCGACCTGATTCTGGCGCGCAAATATGCGGGGCTGATCGCCGGGGGCGCGACATGGGGCGCGATCGCGCGCTCCGTCCACCGCTCCGGCCCGGTGGCTTCGCTGACCGCCAAGTCGCTCAATGTCGGCTCGCAGCACGGCCGCCCCGACGCCATCTACCTCGAAGGCGGCCAGAGCGAGCTCGACGGGCAGCTGCTGTTCGATCTCGGCGCCGCGGCAGAAGGCGACGACACGCTGGAAGACTTGTTCGCCGAGGCGGAAGCCGCCGAGGAGGGCGGCGACCATGACGGGGCCGCCGCACTCTACCAGCGCTGCCTCGCCATCGATCCCACCGACGCCATCGCCGCCTTCAACCGCGCCAACTGTTTGCGCGGGTCCGGGCGCGTGGCGGAAGCCGCGCATGATTATGCCAGGGCGATCAAGCTCGATCCGGTCTTCGTCGAAGCCTGGTTCAACCTGGCCGGGCTGATGAGCGAGCAAGGGCGCGACGCTTCGGCGCGAAGGCATTTGCAGAAGGCGATCGCGCTCGACAAGACTTATGCCGACCCGGTGTTCAATCTGGCGCGGCTGGAGTTTGACGCCGGCAATCTGCTCGAGGCGCGGCGGCTGTGGATGCGGTACCTGGAGCTCGACGCGGCCTCGGAATGGGCAGTGGTGGCTGCCAGGGGTGTGCAGTTCGTGGACATGCAGCTGGCGAAGTCGGCGGGGTGACGATGGTGGGCGAAGGCCGCGATGACAGCCGATCTCTCGCTTCGTGGCGGGAGATCGGCAGCTTCGCCGTCGCGCGGGGTGTCACATCATGACCAGCTTCCTCTTCGACGGCCACGAGACCGCTCCCGTCACCATCCTGCTTGCCCATGGCGCCGGCGCTTCAATGGACTCTCCCTCCATGACAGCCACCGCAAAGGCGCTGGCCGCCGCTGGCTTCCAGGTCGTGCGCTTCGAGTTCCACTATATGGCCGCGCGCCGCTACGGCCAGCGCAAGCCGCCGCCGCGTGCCGAGACGGTGAACCCGGAATACATCAACGCGATCGCCGACCTCAGGGCGAAGGGCGTGACGGGCAAGCTCATCATCGGCGGCAAGTCGATGGGCGGGCGGGTCGCGTCGATGATCGCCGACGAGATGTTTTCCAAGGGCGAAATATCGGGACTGGTCTGCCTCGGCTATCCCTTCCATCCGCCTGGCAAGCCCGAGCAATTGCGGACAAAACATCTCGCCGGGCTGAAGACGCCGACGCTGATCTTCCAAGGCACACGCGACGAGTTCGGCACCAAGGACGAGGTCGCGACCTACAACCTTTCCGATGCCATCGAAGTGATCTGGCTGGAGGACGGCGACCATGATTTGAAGCCGCGCAAGAGTATTTCGGGTTTCTCTACCGCGGATCATCTGACGACGCTGGCGGAGACGGTGAAGGCTTGGATGGGCAGGATCGCGCCCTGATCCCAATGAAGATCGCCAGCTTCAACATCAACAACATCAACAGCAGGCTGGACAACCTGCTGTCGTGGCTCGGCTCCGCAAAACCCGATGTGGTCTGCCTGCAGGAACTGAAGGCGCGCGACACGCAGTTTCCGCGTACCGCGCTTGCCGATGCCGGCTATGGCGCGGTGTGGAAAGGCGAGCCGACCTGGAACGGCGTCGCCATACTCGCGCGCGGTGCCGAGCCGGTGCTGACCCGCGATGTGTTGCCCGGCGACGATGCCGACCGGCAGAGCCGCTACATCGAGGCTGCGGTCAACGGCATCGTCATCGCCTGCCTTTATGCACCGAACGGCAACCCGCGGCCGGGACCGAAATTCACCTACAAGCTCGCCTGGCACGCAAGGCTGGAAGCGCATGCCGAACAACTCATCGACACCGGCCTGCCCGTGGTGCTGGCCGGCGACTACAACATCGTGCCCGAGCCGCGCGACATCTACGCCACACGCTCCTATGACGACAACGCGCTGGTGCAGCCGGAAAGCCGCGCCGCCTTCGCCGCGCTGCTCGAACAAGGCTGGACCGATGCGTTGCGCAAGAGATACCCGAAGGAAACGCTCTACACCTTCTGGGATTACCGCCGGAACCGCTGGCCACGCAACGCGGGCCTGCGGCTCGACCACATCCTGTTGTCGAAGACGCTGGTGCGCAAGCTCAGGGCCGCCGGCATCGATCGTGACGTGCGCGGGCAAGATGGCGCCAGCGACCACGCGCCGGTCTGGGTGGAATTGGGGTGAAGGCCGTCGCGACAGTCGTCGCGTAAACCACGCGACGGCAACGCTGTCACGGCCTCAAGAAAGACAGAGCATCCCTGCCTGCCGATCGGACAGTGCCCCCAACATTATTGGCGGATATGTTCCGGGTACTGAAATCAGCCCGGCAGTATCGGCGCCGAGGGCCCGGCCGTGACCGACTTCAGATTACCCTTCTTGACCAGGACGGGTCGTTCATAAATCTTCTTCATAGTGCAAGCTCTCCACTATATCCCGTCGCGATAGTGACACATTACGGTCATCTGTCAATGTTGTGAGGGCGATAGTCGAGGTTATCCCACCGAAGCATCGCGGACTCTGGGCTCCAGGAGGCCGGGTGCCCTGGCGCAAATCCGAATCCTGCGATCGGTATACATCAGGGCAGGAAACAAGAGCGGCGCTTTGCGGCATCCACCGACGCTGATAATCTTGTCCAAATCGGCGGGCGGAGGGCGCGATGAACAGGTTGGCTGACAAGGTGCTGGCGCTTGTCCTGGCCGTGGTCGCGGCTGCCTGTCTGGCCCAGGTCTATCCGCTGATCGACATCCTGGCCGGGCGTGGCCTTGCCGGGCTCGACGCTGCCACGCTGCGGCCGGCGGCATATTCGGCGGCGGCACTTGCCTGTTTCATCGGTGCGTTGCTGTTCCTGGCGGGTCAATTGCCCGGCCGGCCCGTGCACGCGGCCGGGGTGCCGCTGTTCGGCAGGGACGCCGAATTGGAGCCGGCGGGCCGCCCACGCCTGCGCCGGACTTTCCTGGTGCTGCCAGTGGTTGTCTTGCTGGCGCTGCTTGGCGACGGGTTCGGCTCGTGGCGGCCGCATGAGGGTGGCGAGCATGTCGCCAGCGCGCCGCCCATGGAATCCGCGCCAAAGCCGGAATCGCCGTCGCCGGTTGCTCGGACACCGCCCTTGCCGCCGGCCCTGCCGTCCGAGCAGGCGGCCACGCCGCCAGCCGCTGCAAACCCGCCGGCTTTGCCGGTGCAACCAGCTCCGCCGGTGGCCGAGCCTGCTGTTCCGCCGGCGTCTACGGCCCCGATGCCGCCGGAGGTCGCGGTCATTCCGCCGCCGACGGTGGCGCCGTTGCCGCCGTCGCCGCCGGCGGCACCAACGCAGCCCGACGGCCATCGCGATGCGGTCGTCTGGCTGGCGGTGGCGCCGGATGGGCGTTCGATCATGAGCGCCAGCACCGACCACACGATTAAGCTCTGGGACGTGGGCGGCAAGCACCTGATGCGCAATCTCGGCGTTCACAAGGACATGGCGCGCACCGCGCTCTACATGCCCGACGGCGTCAGTGCGCTGACGGCCGGCGACGACGGTGAGATCGTGCAGCGAAAACTCGCCGACGGCGCGGTGCTGCACGTCTTCCAATCCGGCCAGAATGGTGGCGTCAACAAGCTGGCGATCAGCCCGGACGGCAGGCGCGCCGTCAGCGGGCACGACACCGGCAACGTCATTATCTGGGACCTCGTCAACGGGTCCGTGCTGCATGTGCTGACCGGCCACGACTGGTCGATCAGCGCGGTCGCCGTCTCGCCCGATGGCAAGCAGGCCCTCTCGGGCAGCATCGACGGGACGCTGAAACTCTGGGACATCGACAGCGGCAAGCAGTTGCGCAGCTGGCACGGCCATGAGCAAGGCACCTATGGCGCCGTCTTCACCGCCGACGGGCATCATCTGATCACCGGTAGCGGCGACCTGACGATCAAGGTCTGGGACGTCGACAGCGGCCGCGAGGTGAAGCGCTTCGAGGGCCACGAGGGCACGGTCTACGCGCTGGTGCTATCGGCCGACGGCAAACACCTGCTGTCCGGATCGCTCGACGGCACTGCAAGGCTGTGGGACATGGCAAGCGGCAACCAGATCGCCATGTTCGACAGCCAGACCGGACCGATCTACGCAGTCGCCTTCGCCGCCGATGGCACGGTGCTGACCGGCGGCTCCGACCGCACCATCAGGGATTGGCCGGCGGCCGGTGGTGACGGCGTCGTGCTGTTTGCAGGGGCGCCGGGGTGAGTGCCTGGAGAGGCTGGGCCGGGGCATGGACGCTGGTCAAGTAATCGGGGCGCTTGCCATGGTCGACGCGGACGGGGGGGCGCATTGTTGGGGTGTGCTCGGCGCCCGCGCCAACCAGGGCGGCTCGTACCGCCGCAACAACACCATCGCACATCGCCCACACGTCGGAAACTTCCGCGAAAGCGGAATAGGCAGGGGCTGCAAGGCCCGGCATTCTAAGCCGGCATGATCGGCCAACCGCCAGACGGCTTGGCGAGGCGGCAACGCAGTATGGCAAAGTGCTGGTCCATGGATTGACCGGGGACGTTGCGTCGCTATCTGACTCGATAGGCTGCGCGCCTGCGGATCGAACTGATCGGTTTTCCTTGTAGGACCAAGGTCTTGTTTCGTGCGCCCGAAAGTCCGAGAGGCCCCGTTCGGTTCCGGCAATGTCCATTGGACGTTCCGCTATTTTATCCAATCGAGATATGATCATCCGGCCTCGCCGCCAGGTTCAAGAACGGTAGCCTGCTCGGACAGGCATGGGCTGGTGGCTGCCCGGCAGGCAAAGACAAGCGCAAAATTCCGGCGAGAGCCGCTGCCAGCCAGCCTGCCCGCGTGAAAGCGGGTAGCTCTTGAGGTCGTTTGTTTCGGAGCGAAAAACTTGACCGCCCCATGCAGGCAAGGGATCGAACTGCCTGGGCTTGCCGTTACCCCAGCCACCACCACAATGCCGCGATCACCGCCGCGATGGCGGCCATCGTCAGCCCCAGCATGATGTAGGAGCCTTTGATGATGTCGCGGATGATCTTCTTGATCGTTTCGCGGTCGTTCAGGTTGGGGAAGGTTTCGTTTGGCTGGGCGACGTCGAGGAAATGGCAGAGCGGCCCCCAGCCTTCGCTGACGTTGAACACCAGCAGCTTTTCCGGCGGCACGGCTGCTCTCACTTCGTCGACATAGCTGGCGTAGCGGGCAACCGCCTTGTCGCGGTCACCCATGACGCCGGCCAATGTGCGGCCCCAGATGAGCTTGCGCGACATGTCGCCGAACTTGCGGCCGAACGGTGTGAGCCATTCCAGGACCTTGAACTGCCACAGGTTCTCGGTGAAGTAGATCGTGTCGATGGTGCTTTCATACCAGGCCTCGGCGCCGCGTGGGTGTAATGTCAGGAGCACCTTGGCGTCGGGGTAGGCAGCCATCAATTCCTTCCAGACGCAGCAGCCTGGATTGTCGACGGTGGCCGTATAGCTTGCGAACACGCGGTTCCAGTCGTGCTGGGTGCCGGGCGGGCTGTTGGCCACCGCGCGCCAGAAATCAAGATGGCCCTTATTGGCCTTGTTCATGATCACTTCCTGCATGTGATAGCAGGGCAGGCCGAGCCTGTTAAGCGCTGCAAAGGTCGACCATGTGCCGGTGCGGCCGAAACCGGCGCCGATAAGCTTGAGCGTCATTTCCAATCCCCACCGGACTTCTTTTCCCTGATATCGCGGTCCGTGAGCATCAAACTGCTCCTGCCGGGGCCGCCCCGCAACAAACTTCTACATGGATGCCTAGGCGGACGCCATACTTGCGTAGTTGCTAAAATAATGAAAGCCTGTGCGCGGGTGTGGAGATGGGCAGGGAGTCGCCGGACCGGAATCGGTTCGGCGATCTTGATGGTCGATGTATTTTGGGTCTTTTCTCGTCGGGATGTCGGCGACCACGATCGTTGTCGCAGTGTGGACATATATTGCTACCGGTTCGTTCTGGGTGGCGCTTGGCTGGACAGTGGTGGTCCTGGTCGTCCTGCAGGTCGGCTATTTCGTGCTCGTCGTGGGGCTGATCTACAGGCGCGCGCAAAACGTCGCGATGAGCCCGGATGCAGTCAACCCGGTGCCGCCGCTCCATCGGGACGGCGTCCGATTCTGACGAAGAGCTCCCGCTCCGGTATCGAGCGTTGCGCACCTTCCGCCAAATCGCGGCGGCCGGTGGAACGAAGCTGTGATGCGTGCGTTTTTCCTGCCTCGATCGGTGAGGCGCCACCTCCACCGGTCCGTTGAAGGCCCGTTCTGCTCCCGGCAGGGCGGGCCTTTTTTGGAGGCCCGGTAGAGCATTTGGAACGACACTCTTCGCTATACGTTAGTTGTTCCTAAGGAGCGGGTAATCCGAGAAAGAGGCGACATTGCTTGCGCTGCAACGCGCGATGCTTTTGCTATTTCCGCAAATTAGAAGAAGTTTCTTCAGAAAAGCAAAGCATACCATTGCTTATCTTCACATGTGTGCATAATAAAATGTGGCATGTTTCTGGTTGCGCGCCACATTTATTTCACAAACAAGGATGGAACCTCCCAGTTGCGTGAGAGTTTTCCCTGAGGCGGAGCGAAATACCCAATCATGGAGGTTGTTATGAAGCATTATCTTACGAGCGCCGCGGCTGCCATCGTCCTGCTGGGCGGCGTCGGAGCGGCCCTGGCGGACACGATCGTGGTCCAGCCGGAACAGGAGACGGTGGTTCGCGAATACATCAAGAAGGAGCCGCTAGCGTCGGTGAACCTTCTGGGCGTCGAGCTCAAGCTCGGCTCGTCCGTGCCGGACAAGGTCGAACTGCGCGAGGTCCCCAACGTCAAGTATCGCGTTGCGGTGATCAACGATCAGACCGTGCTGGTCGACCCGGACACCCGTCAGATCGTGGAAGTTCTTCACTGATCCGTCTCATGCATCAAGCAAAAAGCCCATCACCGATTTAATCCGGTGATGGGCTTTTGCTTGTCGCCCGCCAGTTCTCCAGAATTACTCGGCGGCCAGCTTGTCCTGCGTTCTGGTGTCGAAGTCGCTGGCGTCATGGCGTTCGTGCAGTTGCATGGACGGTTCGCCAAAGGCGCGGTTGACCATGCGGCCACGCTGGACAGCGGGCCGTTCGTCGATCGCTTTTGCCCAGCGCTGAACGTGCTTGTAATCCTGAACCGACAGGAATTCGGCGGAATCATTGTACATCCGGCCGAGCGCCAGCCCGCCATACCAGGGCCAGACCGCCATGTCGGCGACCGAATAATCCTTGCCACCGAGATACTCGACCTCGGCCAGCCGGCGGTCGAGTACGTCCATCTGCCGCTTCACCTCCATCGAGAAGCGGTCGATGGCGTATTCGAACTTCTCCGGCGCATAGGCGTAGAAATGGCCAAAACCGCCGCCGAGATACGGCGCAGAACCCATCTGCCAAAACAGCCAGGACAGCACTTCCGCCCGGTCCGGCTGTTCGGTGGGCAGGAATTCACCGAATTTTTCGGCGAGATAGACCAGGATCGAGCCGGATTCGAAGACGCGCAACGGGGTCTTGCCGCTTCGATCCATCAGGGCGGGGATCTTGGAATTGGGATTGACCTCGACAAAGCCGCTGCCGAACTGGTCGCCATCGTTGATCCGGATCAGCCAGGCGTCGTATTCGGCGCCCTTGTGGCCAAGCGCCAGAAGCTCCTCCAGCATCACCGTCACCTTGACGCCGTTCGGCGTCGCCAGCGAATAAAGCTGCAGCGGGTGCTTGCCGACGGGCAGGTCCTTGTCATGCGTCGGACCGGCGATCGGCCGGTTGATGCTGGCAAAGGTGCCGCCATTGGCCTTGTTCCAGGTCCATACTTTCGGCGGGGTGTATTCAGTCATTGCACGGCCTCTTGTCGTGGGAAGGATGGATAGGCGTTTATAGGTAGGGCCGTGGAGGGGGAAGTTCAACTTGTGTTGAACTATGTTAATCTTGGGCCGCCGCATTGCCCTGCCGGGCGTTCGAAACTCGAAAGGCCAAGTGATTGGCTTCGTGGTCCATGCCCACCGTTCTCACCCCTTGCGCCTTCTCCCGCGTGGCATACCTATACAACAAGCCGCCAGGCATTCGCACCGCAGGACAAAATCATGACCATCAATCCCAATCCGCGCTCCGTGGTTGCCGTGCGGGCGACCGTTCCGGAGGATGCCTTCACGGCCGGGGCCCTCGGCACGCTCAGGGAAGGCAGCGGCGTCGTCATCCGCGATGACGGGCTGGTGCTGACCATCGGCTATCTCATCACCGAGGCGGAAGAGGTCTGGCTGACCTCGCATGACGGCCGTGTTATTCCCGCGCATGCGCTGGCCTACGACCAGGAATCAGGCTTTGGCCTCGTCCAGGCGCTGGCGCCGACCGGCCTGCCGGCCGTGGCGCTGGGCGATGCCGGCAAGGCCAGGATCGGCGACGCGGTGGTGCTTGCCGACGGCATCGGCCGGGCAGTCGAGGCCAAGATCGTCACCAAGCAGGAATTCGCCGGCTATTGGGAGTATCTGCTGGACGAGGCGATCTTCATCGCGCCGGCGCATCCGTCCTGGGGCGGCGCGCCCTTGTTCAGCGCCGAGGGCGCACTGCTCGGCATCGGTTCGCTGCGCCTGCAGATGAGCCGCGCCGGCGAGGTGGCCGATATCAACATGGTGGTGCCGATCGACCTGTTGCCGCCGATCCTCGACGACCTGCTGACGCGTGGCCAGGTGGCTAAGCCGCCGCGCCCGTGGCTCGGGGCGCTGTCGGCCGAAAGCGACGGCAAGGTGGTGGTGATGAGCGTGACCGAGGGCGGCCCGGCCGCCAAGGCCGGCCTGCGCGAAGGGGACGTCATCTCCGAGGTCCGTGACGGCGCGGTCGACGGGCTCGCCGATTTCTATCGCAAGCTGTGGGAAAGCGGTTCGGCCGGTGCCGAGATCCCGATGCGGGTGGTGCGCGACGGCCGCGAAACGTGGCTGCGTGTGAAATCCGCCGACCGCGGCAGTTTCCTGAAAAAGCCGCAGCTGCAGTAGGCCGGGCGATTTCGGCCAGTCGATGCATCCAAGACTGCTCAAGACCTTCCTCGCGGTGGCGCGCTGCCGTACCGTTACGCGCGCCGCCGAGACGGTTCATCTCGCCCAGTCGAGTGTGAGCGACCAGGTCCAGTCGCTGGAGGCCGAGCTTGGCGCTGTCTTGTTCACGCGCTCGAAGTCGGGCCTGGAACTGACGCCGGCGGGACTGGTGTTGAAGCCTGTCGCCGAGGAATTGCTGCGGCTCGATGCCGAAGCGCGGGCGGCGGTGCTCGCTGTGGCGGGACAGACCAGCGGAGCGCTGACCATCGGCGCGCTGGAGACGATCGCCTCGGCCCGGCTGGCGCCCTGGCTGCCGGGGTTCCAGGCCAGTTATCCTGATATCGCCGTGCGCATGAAAGTGACTGATAGCGGCGCGCTGCTGCGCCTGCTGGAGGAGGGCGACATCGATGTCGCCTTCTGTTTCGAGCGCCGCGATATGTCCAACGGCGGCGCCGATCAGCGCTTCGCCAGGCGCACGATTTTGGCCGAACCGCTGGCGCTGGTCACCGCGCCGGGGCAGAAGCCGGTTCCGTGCGACCTGGCCGCCCTTGCCGCGCTGCGCTTCGTGGCAACGGAGCCTGGATGCATCTACCGGCACATGTTCGACACCGCCTTTGCCGAGGCGGGCACTGGTACGCCTGAACTTGCCGCCGAAGTCGGCAGCATCGGTGCCATTGCCCGGCTGGTGGCGGCCGGCGCGGGGCTGGGCCTCATTCCACGTCTGGCGGTCAGCGACGCGCTCAAGCGTCGTGAGCTGATCGAACTGCCTTGGCCTGGCCCGGAACAGGCGGCGCCGCTGACGATGATCTGGCGGCGTCGGCGCGTCCAGCCGCCGGCATTGCGCCGACTGCTCGCCGCCGCGCGCGACATGCAGGCGCCGGCATCCTCGAAAGCCAGTTCAGACGCTGAATCCTCAAGCCGCTCCAAGGCCCTGCTTTAACAGCATTTCGCAGAGCCGTCCGTTTTAGACGAGACGATGTCCGCCCTCGACGTGGAGCGTCGTGCCGGTGGCAAAGCCATTGCCGATGAGGAAGGCGATCGCGTCGGCGATGTCCTCGGGCTGGCCGATCCTGCCGACCGGCAGCCGCTCGGCCATCGCCGCAAGCGTGTCTGCCTTCCTGTCGCCCGCCACTTGCGCCCAAATTTCGGTATCGACCCAGCCGGGCGACACCGCGTTGACGCGGAGCGGCGCGAGTTCTATGGCCAACGCCCGCACCAGCCCTTCGAGCGCGGCATTGACGGCGGCGACGACCGAGCCGCGCGCGGCCGGCCGGTAGGCGGCGATGCCGGAGACGAAGGTCATCGATCCAGCCACTGCCAACCGTGGCGCACCATGCTTGGCAAGCAGCAGCGGGCCGAAGAGCTTGCTGTCGACCACGCGTTGCGCCGCCTCGAGACCGAGCTCCGGCAGCAGCCGGTAGGCGCCTTCGACGTCGGCGGCGGTGCTGACGATATGGTCGAGGCCGCCGATCCCGGCGAACAACGCCCCGACCTGGTCTTCCCGCGTAATGTCGACAGTGGCCATCCCCAGCCCTGCGGGATTGCCCAGCGCCTCACGCGCCTGCCGCAGCCTGTTCTCGCCGCGCCCGGCGATGATGACTTCGGCCCCGGCTGCCAGGCAGCGCCTTGCAAGCGCGAGGCCCATGCCGGATCCGCCGCCGACGATCAGGATTCTCTGGTTCGAAATGCTCATTCCGCTCTGCCTTCGTTGGTTGGACAAGGGCAGGGAATTGGCAGCTCGATGCGGTGAGGGGAAACGGAAGAAACCGATGGTGCTATCGGAGATGCCGATTGGTCCCGACGCGGTGCGGTTTGGAAACCCGATTGCCTCGATGGCCGGAGCTTGCTCAACGGGCCAGCGGGCTATCCCAGACTGCGAACAAGAGCGCTTTAAGTTCGGCGAAGCGCTTCGGCCCAAGTTCGGTGCGCCAGTCCTCCTCGATGTCGCGCAATATGTCGACCATTTTCCAGAAAGCGGCGTGGCCGCGCTCGGTGGACCGCACCACGCGCGCGCTGCCTTCGCCGTCGGAGCGGACGAGATAACCGTAGCCTTCCAGACTGGTGAGCAGCTGGTTGATGGCCTGCTTGCTCATGCCGGCACGCTCGGCGATCGTGCCGGGCCGCGCGCCGTCCGGGCCGGGAAACTGCAGCACGGCCATATGCGGCAGACGCAGTTCGTCGAAGCCGGCGGCATTGAGCTCCCTGATCAGCCGGCGCTGGATCGCCTGGGCTGGCACGCGCAGCAGGGCGCCGATCAAAAGATCCTCGGTCTTGGTCTGCAGAACTTCGGTGGAGGTGGCCATTGACGATCCGGTAAATTGAATTTACTGATAGCTAGTAAATGTAATTTACCGGAGGGGTTTGCGCAATGTCATCCATGAATCCTGGGGTCAACCCAGCCGATGAAACCATCGGCACCAAGGGGCTGTCGGTCCGTTTCCTGGTGTCGGGCGAAAATTCGAACGGCAGCGTCGCCGCTTTCGAACTGATGGTGCCAAGCGCGCAGCGCTTGCCCGCGCCGGCGCACAGCCACGACCATTACGAGGAAACGATCTACGGCATTGACGGGGTTTTGACCTGGACCGTGAACGGCAAGCCGATCGAGGTTGGGCCGGGGGAGGCGCTGTGCATTCCACGCGGCGCCGTCCACCGCTTCGACAATAACGGCACCCGGGATGCCAAGACGCTGTGCGTCATCACGCCGGCGGCAATTGGCCCGGACTATTTCCGCGAGGCATTCGGTCTGCTTAACGCCGCTGCCGGCGGGCCGCCCGACAAAGCTGCGATGATGGAGATCATGCGCCGTCACGGCCTGACGCCGGCAATGCCGCCACCGGCCTGATGCCGGCCGAAGCCCAGCGAGCCATTATTCCTGGCAAGCAGCGAAGGCGTCGCCCGAGTTCCAGTCCCGGAATGCGATGGTCTTGCCTTCCGCCGACACGGTCTTGTGCTTCGTGCTGCCGTCCGGCTGCTGCTTCGAGCTGGTGCCCTTGCCGGTCAGCACATTGTAGTCACAGGCGCTGGCGGCATTCTCCTGCAGGTAATCATCGGAATCGTAGGCGAAGCCGGCAACGATGAAGGCGCCGTTGCGGTAGGCGACGGTCAGAGTCTGGTTGGTGCGCTCGCTGCCGATCTCCGGCGCCGGCAGATGGAATTTGATCGACCCGTTGGGCAGCATTGTCAGCTCCGGCTCGGCGTTGGAGTTCTCGTAGCCCGGTCGGTCGTAGCCGTTCCACTCGCCACCGATCTGTTCGCGCACGATCTCGACAGGCTTGAGGTAATTGTGCTCCTTGTCCCCGAGGAAGAAATGGATGTCCATCGGGTCGGTCGGGCCGGTCTCGACCACCATGGCAAGGTCGGGAGCGCCGTCGCCGTTGAAGTCGCCGGTCAGCGCGGTGATGATCTTGCGGGTTTCGATCGGTTCGGCCAGCGCCACGCCCGGCAGCAACAAGGCAAGGCCGAAGAGCAGAGATTTCATTGCGGCATATCCCCCGCGTGGCATTTGTGGTCCTATAGCACGGTGGGGAAGCGTCGTGCTCCTCCATCTGGTCGGGCGCGCTTCAGCCGCAACGCGGCAATCCATGGTGTGTTTCCAACTTCATGACAGCGTCTCCACTGCTGACGGGAATTGGGTGTGATGCCATGATGCCGGGCCGCAGGATGACGGAGGCAAGATGACAGGGGCCCCAGCGACAACAATTCTGAACCGGCAGGCCCGCTGATGGCTCCGGTCAAGGTCGATCCCGAAAAGGTCAGGGAATTTCCCGACGCGGCCCGTTTCCATACCTGGCTCGGCCAGCACCACGCCACGGAAACCGAAGTGTGGATCAAGGTTCACAAGGTAGGCTCGGGACTGAAGTCGATCACACCGAAGGAAGCCATCGACGTCGCGCTGTGCTTCGGCTGGATCGACGCCGTGCGCAAGGGGCTGGACGAGAACAGTTTCCTGCAGCGCTACACGCCGCGCGGCAAAAAAAGCATCTGGAGCAAGATCAACATCGACAATGTCGCGCGGCTCATCGAGGAGGGCCGCATGACCGAGCACGGGCTGAAACAGGTCGAGGCGGCCAAGGCCGACGGGCGCTGGGCACGTGCCTATGGCAGCGGCAAGGAGATGAAAATCCCCGATGATTTGCAAGCGGCGATCGATGCCGAGCCGGCGGCCAAGGCGATGTTGGAAAAGCTCAGCGCACAGAACCGCTTCTCGCTCGCCTTCCGCACCCACAACATGAAGACCGAAGCCGGGCGCAAGAAGAAGATCGAAGCCTTCGTGGCGATGCTGAAGCGCGGCGAGACGATCTATCCGCAGGGAAAGAAATAGCAGCCTTCAGACGCGGTAGTGTGGGTCAAGGGTCCGGGAATTGTCCGCACGGGCGCCGACGACGCCATCAAGACATCGCCGCGGACGGCCTGGATAAGAAAGTCGAGCACCGTTGTCACACGCAGCGGGATATTCCGGCGGGACGGGTAGACGACATTGATCGGCAGGCGCGTCGGCGGAAAATCCGGCATCAGCTTGACCAGCCTGCCCGCTTCGATGTCCGATCCGGCGAGGATGTGGGAAAGCACCGCAAGCCCGGCTCCCGCCAGGGTCGCGCGATGGACGGCCATCGAATTGTTGGCGACGAGGCGGGGCTCAATCCGCAGAACCACTTCCTCCGCTCCACTGGAGAACGACCACGACCGGCCGTCCCCGCCACGGCTGTAGCAAATGCAGGAGTGATCCTTGATGTCTTGCGGCGTTCGCGGTGTGTCGCGCCCCTCGATGTAGGCTGGCGAGGCCACGAGAAAGGCTGTTGTCCAGCCGATCCGGCGGCAGATCAGGCTGCTGTCACAGACCGGCCCGAGGCGTACCTCTAGATCGATCGCATTCGCGACCACGTCCGACGGTTCATCCCGAAGGAGCAGTTCGACCTGAAGTGCCGGATGGCGCTCCAACAGCCCTGCCAGACGGTCGCTGAGGAAGAAGCCGAGGGGCGTCGGCAGGCTGAGCCTAACCTTTCCGGATATGGCTGCCGCTTCGGCGCCGCTGGCTTCGCCGAGCGCTTCGACCGCTTCGATGACGCGCAGCGCCATCGGCAGCATCCGTTCACCCTCCGCCGTCAAGGCGAGCGCGCTCGTCGTGCGATGCAGGAGGCGCGTCTTGAGATGCGATTCCAGCGCGGAGACCTGCCGGGATACAGCCGGCTGCGTCAGATTGAGGTCGATGGCGGCCGCTGAGAAGGATTTTGTCTGCGCCACCCGCAGGAACGTTCGCAACGCCGATACGACGTCCATCCTCGCCCTCATACTTTTCGACATAAGCCTTATGTTCGCATCGTAGGCGGGTGGCGCTTTACTGTCCAGTTATTATGGATATTAATTGTCCTTAAGGACACAAGATATCCAAAAAAGGAAAAGCCATGACGCAGCGCCTGAACGCCGCCCAGCAATCGCCTGAACTCTTCAAGAAGCTCCTCGATTTCAGCATGGCCGAGACACATGGCGCGATCGAAGAGAAGCTCCGCGATCTGGTCCACGTCAGGGCATCCCAGATCAATGGCTGCGCCTTCTGCCTCGACATGCACGTCAAGGAAGCAAAGATCCACGGCGAGAGCGAGCTGCGGCTGTACCATCTCGCCGTCTGGCGCGAATCGATCCTATTCATTCCCCGAGAACGTGCCGCCCTTGCCTGGACCGAAGCCGTCACCAAACTCCCCGAAGGCGGTATCCCGGACGAGCTCTATGAACGCGTGCGCGGGCAGCTTTCGGAGAAGGAAATCTCCGACCTCACCTTCTCGATCATGGCCATCAACGCCTGGAACCGTGTCAGCGTCGCCTTCAAGACCGTGCCCGGCTCCGCGGACAAGCTCTATGGCCTCGACAAGGCCGGCCTGAACTGACCTCTCCCTCAACGAAACCAGCAACGACGCGGCGCGGCCGCGAACGGAGACTATCATGAAAATCGTCATCATCGGGGGCACCGGGCTTATCGGCTCCAAGACGGTCGAACGGCTGCGCAAGCAGGGCTGCGAGGTGGTTGCCGCCGCCCCGAATACCGGCGTCAACACCATCACGGGCGAAGGCCTGGAGGTGGCGCTGGCTGGCGCCGAGGTCGTCATCGACCTCGCCAATTCACCTTCGTTCGAGGACCAGCCCGCCATGGATTTCTTCACCACTTCAGGCCGCAACCTGCTCGCCGCGGGCAAAATTGCCAGGGTCAGGCACCACATCGCGCTCTCGGTTGTCGGGACCGAACGCCTGCAGGACTGCGGCTATTTTCGCGCCAAGCTCGTCCAGGAAGAGCTGATCAAGGCCTCCGGCATCCCCTACACCATCGTTCATTCGACGCAGTTCATGGAATTCCTGGCCAGCATCGCCAAGTCCGGCACGGTCGGCGAGGCCGTGCACCTGTCGCCGGCCTATGTGCAGCCTATCGCATCGGACGACGTCGCCGATGCGATGGCCGGGATCGCGCTCGGCGCGCCGATCAACGGCATGATCGAGATTTCCGGTCCGGAGCGTGCGCGCATGAGCGAACTCGTCGCCCGCTACCTCAAGGCTGTCGGCGATCCCCGCGAGGTCGTGGCTGATCCGGAGGCGCTCTACTTCGGCGCGAGGCTGAACGACACTTCGCTCGTCTCCGACAACAATCCGCGCCTTGGCCGCATCACCTTCGAGCAATGGTTCGCCACCGCGGCGCGGAAATGACTGCCAGGATGCGCCGTAGCTCAACACACAAAGGAGTTTTCGAATGATCAAGTCAATCGCCATCGCGCTCGCCCTGACGGCGGCACTGGCCGGCCCGGTTGGAGCCAAGGAGGCCCATCGCGCCGGCGAGAAGGCCGCCAAGGTCACCCTCGTCTATGAGCATGAACTGCCGAATGCCCCCGGCAAGAGCATCAAGGGCATCCTCGTCGAATATGGCCCGGGCGGCTATTCGGAGGCGCATACGCATCCAAGCTCCGCCTTCATCTATGCCACCGTTCTGGAAGGCTCCATCCGCAGCCAGGTCAACGACGACCCGGTCAAGGTCTACAAGGCCGGCGAGAGCTTTTCGGAGATGCCGGGTGATCGCCACAGTGTTAGCGAAAACGGCAGCGAGACGAAGCCCGCGAAGCTGCTGGCGGTGTTCGTGGTCGATAGCGACCAGAAGGAATTGACCTATCCGGCCAAGAAATAGGGGCGCAAGGCCGGTCGCCCTTCCTCGCGTCCGGCCCTGCCGCCAGCCAAAATACTGTCGGTGAGCCCATGTTCGGCGATCATCATTTCCTGGCTCTGGTCTTGATCAACCTTCTCGGGCTTGCCGGCATCGTGTCTGGTATTTCCAGGGCCGTGGGCGTCCCATGGCACGCCTGAGGCCGCGAGAAGCGCGCCTGCTCCAGGACCTGGTGGTCGCCGCCATCTATCTCGGCGTGGCGCTGTCGATAACGGGCGCCCGGAACGATGCGGGCATGGCTAGCCGCCTGCATGCCGGCGACGGGAGACCGGCCGCCCGCGACGGTCATGCGGCCACGTTCATCCGGCGCGCTCTAGCACCCATTCGAAGCTGTTTTTCCAAAGCTCCGCGGGGATGTCGAGCGCCAACGCTTCGGTGAGGTCGGAAAGCCTGACGGCGCGCAATTTTGCGCGCCAGGCCTCATCGGCCTCCCACATGATGCGCGCCACCGGGCAAGGATTGCTTTCGCAATAGCCCTGGGGACGACACGGATTGTTCTCGCGGATATTGTTGCAGACAAACGTCCGCGCCTTGCCCTCAACCGCCTCCACGATGTCGAGGAAGGTCAGCTCTGCCGGCGTCCGCGCCAACCGGTATCCACCCGACGGCCCCAGCGTCGTGTGCACCAGTCCCGCCTGCGACAGGCTTTGCAGTGCCTTGGAGAGATATTCCTTGGGAAGACCGTGGAACTCGGCAAGCGCTTTTGTGGAGAGATACCGCCCCTCGGGCAGACCGGCGAGAATGGCGCAGCAGTGCAGTGCCCATTCGACTTGGCTTTTCAGGATCATCCACGGGTTCCCGGGCCGGTACCGACCGACCTATTAAGGATAAAAAGTATCCCTATTCCACCGCGGTGTAAACAGAGACGGATTCTGGCGGGAGCCATGATCCGGCAGCGCATGCGCTCAGGCTCCGGAATGCGGATCGATACCGTAGGGATGGACGGGGTAGCCGGGTCCGATGGCATCGCGCACGCGGTCCGTCCATGCGGCGAACGCTGGATAGTCAGGCAGCGAAAAGCCGCAATCCCCGGCGCGATGGCTGTAGGCATAGACGGCGATGTCGGCGACGGTGAAGTCGCTGACGGCGAGGAACGGCGTCTCGCCAAGGCTGCGGTCCAGGGCGGCGAGCGTACGGGCTCCGGCTTCGCGTTTTCCGGCAACCATGGCCTGGTTGCGCTCGAGCCGTCCCGTCAAGGTCCAGAAGCGCAGCGAGCCGATGACGGGCTCGAATTGTACTGTTCGAAGAACAGCCATTGCATGACCTTGGCACGCCGATAGCGGTCCGACGGCAGGAAGGACGTGCCTTCGGCGAGGTAGGTGAGGATCGCATTGGATTCAGCAATGGCGCTGCCGTCTTGGAGTTGAAGTACGGGAACGGCGCCTGCCGGGTTGAGCGCCAGGAAGGCGTCGGTATGGCTCTCGCCCGCGAAAATCGAGACGGGATGACTGTCATAGGGAATCTCAAGCAATCCGAGCAGGACCCGGACCTTCCAGCCGTTCTGCGATGGCAGATAATCGTGGCGCGTGAGCATGACCGGTCCTCATGATGGATCAACGATCGCATGGCGCAGCGCCGGCCGACACCCGATTCCTGCGCGAACCAATCCATGCAATCGATCGCACAATGACTGCGATCTCCGCCGCCTAATAAATCAATTCCCTCCGTGCCATCTTCGCTTCGATGATCGACATCCACAAAGGCATGACAGATGAACACCCAGTCCGACAAAGTCGCCCTCGTCACAGGCGCCAATCGCGGCATCGGTCAGGAAACCGGCCGGCAATTGGCCAAGCTCGGCTTCACCGTACTGCTCGGCGTGCGCGATATCGCCAAGGGCGAGGCGGCGGCCAAGGCGCTCGATGGCCATGTCGAGGTCATCGCGCTCGATGTCGCCGCGCCTGACGCGGCTCAGACGGCAGCCGAAGAGGTGCAGCGGCGGTTCGGCCGGCTCGACGTGCTGATCAACAATGCCGCCCTCCATTACGACACCGGCTCGCGCGCCTCGCGGCCCGACTGGACCGTCATCCGCGAGGCGTTCGAGACCAACGTCTTCGGCGCCTGGCGGGCGGCCGCCGCCTTCGCGCCGCTGCTCGGGGCGGGCGGCCATGGCCGACTGGTCAATGTGTCGTCCGAAGGCGGTTCGCTAGCCTCGATGGGGGCGGGGACGCCGGCCTATTCGACCTCGAAGGCGACGCTCAACGCGCTGACGCGCGTGCTGGCGGCGGAGCTGCGCGGCTCCGGCGTGCTGGTCAATGCCGTCTGCCCTGGCTGGGTCGCCACCGACATGGGAGGACCGGGCGGACGCCCGGTCGCGCAAGGGGCGGCCGGCATCGTCTGGGCCGCGACCTTGCCGGACGACGGCCCGACCGGCGGCTTTTTTCGCGATGGCGAGAGATTGCCGTGGTGACGGCAGGACTGCCGTGGTGACGGCGGGACTGCCGTGGTGATGGCGTGCAGAATTCCTCGACCGCGTTCTACCCGGATTCCACCCAGATCCGTCATCAGAACTTTGCCGCCATCCAGCAAGGGCAAGACATGCTGCGCGAGGGCGGACCGCTCGCGGCATTGCCCGCAGGAAAAGGCCGCCCTTTTCGCGACGGGTCTTCAAGGGTGATGACTGCTCGTCACTGGTTGAGGTCGACCGGTGTCACACCGAGGAGCTTCAGGGCGTTGGCGTAGGTCCGGATGCCTTGCGCCTGCTTGCTTTCGGCACAGAACCGGTTCGCCTTGTCCTGCAGTGCCGTTGCCTGCGCGATCTGGCTCGCACTGGCACCGGGCCTGGGCTTGGTCTGGATGGCGCCGTCGAGTTGAAGACCGAGCCGGCTGCAATATTCGCTTCGGGTGACCGCCGCCTCCGCACCCGACTGTGCGACCGCGAGCATGGCCAGCGAAATGCCTGCGAGGGCACTCATCCATCCGGTCGAATGTCGTTGCATCGCAGGCAGCATCCCTTTGCATTGGTGGCGACCGCTGTCCGGTTGCCACGAGCATGTTATGCCCGACGATGTTTTCCTCAGTTTTTCCCGGATGTTGAATCTTGTTTCTGGAGTGTTTCTGGCGGTCGGGATCACACCTCGTCGGCGTCGAACAACAGCATCGTCAGATCGTCGTTGCCCGGAGCCAGTATCCGCCGGTCGGCGGCGCAGGCGACGCCGACTTCGGAGGCGAAGGCGGCGCGGATGTCTTCGAGGCTGTCGAAATACAATGTTCCGACCAGATAAGGCATCTCGCCCGCCGAGAGCTTGACGATGGGCCGCCTGCTGACATCATAGCGCCTCAGCCCGGGAAGCTTCTTGGCAAGCGGTATGTGAACGTCGAAATAGTGGCGGTCGAAGGCGGCCGGATCGGCCGGGGTTTTGTAGATCACGAGCATCTTGGCCATTGCCATGGTCCTGTCCTGTTGGCGTTTCTGGTCTGGCCGTGCAGGCCACCGCGCCAAAGTCGTTCGACAAGGGCGGATTTCGACCGCCCGCCGATTTTTCATGGACGCCGGCAGGCAGGAGAAGCCATGCAAACCGCCGATTTCCCCTGGCTGAGGAAATCGGCGCCTCGTGCTCCGCCAGGCATCTGCGGCGCTTCTGCCTCTTCCCCTGGCATCTTCATTCGCGTAAGGGCGCGGGCAAATCCTCCAATCTCCTTTGAGCCTCCCCGGACCACCATGATCAGACTTGAAAACATCGGCAAGCAGAACGGCCGTCAGCTTGTCTTCATCGAGGCGTCGGCCACGCTGCAGAAGGGCGAGAAGATCGGCCTCGTCGGGCCGAACGGCGCCGGCAAGACGACCTTGTTTCGCATGATCACGGGCCAGGAGCAGCCTGACGAGGGCCAGGTGCAGGTCGATCGTGGCGTCACCATTGGCTATTTCAGCCAGGATGTCGGCGACATGGCGGGCCACAGCGCGGTCGCGGAAGTGATGAACGGCGCTGGGCCGGTGAGCGACGTAGCGGCCGAAATGGCGGAACTCGAGGCTGCGATGGCCGACCCCGACCAGGCCGGCCGGATGGATGAGATCATCGAAAAGTATGGCGAGGCGCAGCATCGCTTCGAGGAACTCGACGGTTATGCGCTGGACGGGCGTGCCCGCGAGGTGCTGGACGGTCTGGGCTTCAGCCAGGAGATGATGGACGGCGATGTCGGCAAGCTCTCGGGCGGCTGGAAGATGCGCGTGGCGCTGGCCCGCATCCTGCTGATGCGGCCCGACGCCATGCTGCTCGACGAACCGTCGAACCATCTCGACCTGGAAAGCCTGATCTGGCTTGAGCAGTTCCTCAAAGGCTATGACGGCGCGCTGCTGATGACCTCGCACGACCGCGAGTTCATGAACCGCATCGTCAACAAGATCGTCGAGATCGATGCGGGATCGCTCACCACCTATTCCGGCAATTACGAATTCTACCAGCAGCAGCGGGCGATCGCCGACAAGCAGCAGCAGGCTCAGTTCGAACGTCAGCAGGCGATGCTGGCCAAGGAGATCGCCTTCATCGAGCGCTTCAAGGCGCGTGCCTCGCATGCCGCGCAGGTGCAGAGCCGGGTGAAGAAGCTAGACAAAATCGACCGGGTCGAGCCGCCAAAGCGCCGCCAGGTGGTGAATTTCGAGTTCCAGCCAGCGCCGCGCTGTGGCGAGGACGTCGTCACCTTGAAGAACGTGCACAAGGCCTATGGCAGCCGCACCATCTATGAAGGGCTCGACTTCCAGGTCCGCCGCCGCGAGCGTTGGTGCATCATGGGCGTCAATGGCGCGGGAAAATCGACGCTGCTGAAGCTGGTGGCCGGTGCTTCCGATCCCGATACCGGTACGGTGGCGCGGGGACCGAGTGTGAAAATGGGCTATTTCGCCCAGCACGCCATGGAGTTGCTCGAAGGCGAGCGCACCGTGTTCCAGACGCTGGAGGATAATTTTCCACAGGCCGGCCAGGCGCCGCTTCGGGCACTTGCCGGCTGTTTCGGCTTTTCCGGCGACGAGATCGAGAAGAAATGCCGGGTGCTGTCGGGCGGCGAGAAGGCAAGGCTGGTGATGGCGCTGATGCTGTTCGACCCGCCCAACCTCCTGGTGCTGGACGAACCGACCAACCATCTGGACATCACCACCAAGCAGATGCTGATCGAGGCGTTGTCGCAGTATGAAGGCACGATGCTGTTCGTCTCGCACGACCGGCATTTCCTGGCCGCGCTGTCGAACCGTGTGCTCGAACTGACGCCGGAAGGCATCCACACCTATGGTGGCGGCTATACGGAATATGTCGAGCGCACTGGACAGGAAGCGCCGGGGTTGAGGAGCTGATTTCCAGTTTCAAAATGTGCGCCGGAGCGCGTCGCAGGGTCATGCCGAAGCGCTTCACGCCACGAGGCTTATCTCAGCGAGATGGCGAGCCCGCTCAGATCGGCGTTGACCTGCAGGCCAACCTGTCGGCCCGTGAGTTCAAGCTGGGCGCCCTTGTCGTTGGTCATCACGATCACCTGGGCGCCTTTGCCGAGCGTGCCGCCGCCGCCGGCGGCGCCGTACACGCCAGTCACGTCCCGGACGCGCTTGATGTGGCGCACGGTGCCCTGGAAATAAGTCTTGGAGACGCCGAAGGCGAGGCCGCCCGAGACGCCGCCGATCGAGATCGGGTATTTGCGGCCATGGAAAGTCAGCGTGCCCTCGCCACCGGAGCCTCCGACAAAGAAGGCCGCCTTGTAGACGGAGAAGCGGATTTTACCGCTGTCGGCATGCGCGGCGCTGGCCAGGCTGACGCCCGCAGCGGCGATCGCGGCAACGGCGATTGAACGAAATCCGGACGAAATAGTCATGATGGGAACTCCTGAAGATGGCCGCCTTGCCCGCCGGCAAGAATGTCAGCGTCGTATCAAGTTACAAATGAACAGTCTCGCCCATCATTGGTTCCAAGCCGCGGTCCAAATCTGGCGACGGGCGGGGCCCCAGGAACGAGGCCGGGCTCTCTGGTCGCAACGCTCCCCTTGTGAGATGAAGGCGTCCATGTACTCTCCACCGTGGTTGGCGAAGGGATTCTGGATGAAAACTGCGGTGGGGCTCGCAATGTCCGCATTGGCCGCGACGATGGCCGGATGCGCGACCTCTCCAGTCGACTACGGAGCCTCGCTTTCGCAGCAGGACCAGAAATGGGCGACGCCGCAATGCCAGCAAGCTCGAGCGGCGGCTTCGGACTACGCGGTCCGCGAAAAAACGCATCCGGGTTGGGAATTCGTTGCACTTGGCCCGTATGGATTGGGGATCATAGCGGCTACCAAGGAGCACGAGCAGAAGCAGCGAAAGCTGCTCGCCCGCGACGTCCATCTGCAATGTTCGAGCCTTCCCCTGCCCAAGGAATTGCAGGGCGATATCGGCGCTGCCGGCCCCGGCAAGGCGCAATATCCGTAGACGGGAATGGGGCGCGAGCGCGATCCTCGCCGGAAAATCGTTTTCCTGGGGTTGCTCTACCGCAGCAATCCTTCCGCCTCGAACGTGTCCCAGCCTTCGAGCTTTGGCGCATCGTCTTTTCCCGAATTCCTGGTCTTGCGGGCGTTGCCCGTCCGCTTGCCTGCTCGCGTCAGCGCGGCCTTGCCGGCTCCGCGCCTCCTGTTTTCGGATGTTTCCCGCGCGTCCTCCTCCCGCCAGGCGGTCGCCAGGTCACGATCAAGAAGGTCCTCGATGTGGCGTGGATCGAAGACATGGAAGGTCACGGCCTTGGATCGCCCGCGCATCTTCACGGTGCGCGTGCCGATGCTTTTCAGGCGACCGTCCCTGAGCCACTTGTGCCGCTCGCGCGACGAGATGGTGAGAATGTCCTCCGCTTCTCGCGGAAGCACGGCCAGCGCTTCGATCCCCTCCAGCGTCCTGGAGATGGTCGCCGAGGCGGCCCGGAACGCATCCGCGTCGGCTTGCGGCATGCGCAAGACGATGCGGCCGGTCTCGGCCTTGGCGAATTTCCTCACTGTCCAGGGCAGCCTGGCTCGTATTTCGCGTTCGATCCCCTTCAGGCGCAAGGAGGAGCCCAGCGTCGCCGACGGCGGCAGTGGCCATTCGGCAACCATTGACGCGGTGCTGGCGCCTTGCTCGGAAGGGTGATAAGGGGTGGTCGCAACGGCAGTTGCGATGCCACCCAGGATCTTCCGCAGGGAACCGCGCCGCTTGGCTGCAGGTTTCATGTCCCGTCTTCGCTCGTCATGTGCCTGCCGTGCAACGATCATTCGCGCAACAGACAACCGCAATCAGGCTCGATCGGTTCCCCCTGGCATGGGACCGGCGGGTGTTCGTAGGCGGGGCATTTGGATTCGCCGCCGATGGACACGCATTCATTCGGGTTCGCCAACCACCGCGCCGCGGCCTTGGCAACTCCCTCGAGGTCCGGATCAGCGTCGATGGCCCTGGGGCCGCCACCGCAGCCAATAAGCCAGCGCGCGCGAAGTGTCTCACCGCCGGCGCGGATGGTCGTGCTCATCCGACTGCGCGAAGTCCTCGACTCCGAGGCCGCGCCTGATCTCGGCGCTGATCGCGCTTGCCCGCGCGGCGAGAAGGGTTGCGATCGCCTTCATGTCGGACGCGACGGGCGCTTGAGCAGCGTCCGATGTTCGTCGCGGGGATCTCGTGCACGAAGCCGAAGACCAGAACTTTCCCGGCGAAAGGAATTCGCTGGCGAAAGGAGTTGGGCTTGCCAAACCAACTCTGCCTTTTCCGACACGGGCTATATAAGGGGGTAGCGATTGATGCGCAGCAGGGTGCAATCAGAGGGCACGAGGACGGTTCCGAACAACAATGGCCAGGCGTTTTGCGTTTCTCCTCGTTCGCGACTTCACGCTGTCGCCGCTATCGTTGTTCATCGACACGCTGCGGCTGGCGGGCGATGAGGGCGACCGCAGCCGCAGGATAGAGTTCGACTGGGAGATCGTCGGCGAACGCGGCCTGCCGATCCGGGCAAGTTGCGGCGTCGAATTGCTGCCGACCGGGGGGATCGGCAACCCCGAGGATTTCGATAACGTGGTCGTGGTCGGCGGCCTGCTCGACACAAACCGCAGCCTGAGTTCCGAGAAGGAGGCGTTTCTTTTGCGTGCCGCCGGCAAGGGAGTGCCGCTGACGGCGCTCTGCACGGGAAGCTTCGTGCTGGCGCGCTACGGGTTGCTCGACGGCTACAGCGCTGCCGTCAGCTGGTTCCACATCAAGGATTTCCGCAGCCGGTTCCCGGAGGTCAACGCCCATGCCGACAGCCTTTTTACCGTCGACCGGGGCCGCGCGACATGCGCGGGCGGCACGGGTGCCGCCGACCTCGCGGGCCATTTCGTGTCCCAGTTCATCGGCCAGAAGGCGGCCGAGAAGGCCGCCAAGATCCTGGTGCTCGACCGGATCAGGAGCAGCCGCGACGTGCAGCCCGTCGGCGACCTGTTTCCGGCGGCGTCGAGCCGGGCGGTGAAGCGGGCCTTGCTGTTGATGGAGAGCAACCTGCAGGAGACGCTGTCGGTGGCCGAGATCGCAAGCCGCCTGAACTGCTCGCGGCGCCAGCTCGAACGGCTCTTCGGGTTGGAACTGGGAATCGGCCCGATGGCGGCATATCTGGCGCTCAGGGTGCATCATGCGAAGTCGCTGCTGGAAGGCAGCGACTTGCAGATCGGCGACATCGCCTACCGCTGCGGCTTCACCAATGCCGGCCATTTCAGCCGTGTGTTCCGCCAGCAGACCGGCATCACGCCAACCCACCTCAGGCATCCGAACCGGGCAGTGGCGGCGGGAGGCTAATGGTCGGTGATGGCCTTGGTCGTGTCGCATACCCCGCCTGGCCGATTGCGTCGGTGCAGAAGCCGGTCATAGCATTGCGACAAGCGGCGGTGCCGCCGCTGCCTTGACGGTCAAATTCGCCAGCGAGAGCCATGCCGCATTATCCCGACGCCATGCCTGGATCAAAGAGCCTCTTCGAGCGCGCCAAGAAGGTGATGCCGGGCGGCAATACGCGCACCACCGTCTTTGTCGATCCGTTTCCGATCTATGCCGCGCGAGGCGAGGGGTGCAGGGTCTGGGATGTCGACGGCAACGTCTACTATGACTGCATCAACAATTTCACGTCGATGATCCATGGCTACACGCATCCCGATGTCGCTGCCGCCGTGGTCGAGCAACTGCCTTTCGGCACGGCCTTCGGCGCCCCGACGCTCAGCGAGATCGAGCTTGCCGAGGTTCTCGTCGACCGGCTGCCCTCCGTCGACCGGATCCGCTTCACCAACTCCGGCACGGAGGGGGTGATGATGGCCATCAAGGCCGCGCGCGCCTTCACCGGGCGGCCGAAGATCGTCAAGATCGAAGGCGCCTACCATGGGTCGTATGATTTCGCCGAGGTGAGCCTGGACAGTTCCCCGTCCAATTGGGGCGACATGCCAAGATCGACGCCTTACGCAATGGGAACGCCGCGCGGGGTGCTGGACGATGTGATTGCCGTGCCCTTCAACGATGTCGAGGCGCTTCGCGCCGTCTTCGCCGCTCAGGGCGACTGCATAGCAGGCGTGCTGATCGACCCGATGCCCAATCGTGCCGGCCTCATCCCGGCACGCAGGGACTACCTGCGCGCGATGGTCGAGATTGCCCGCGCGGCCGGGACCCTGGTCATCTTCGACGAAGTCATCTCTTTTCGCCTTGGCTGGTCGGGCGCGCAGGGGTTGTGGGGCATCGAGCCCGACCTGACCGCGCTCGGAAAGATCATCGGCGGCGGCTTCCCCGTGGGCGCCGTTGGCGGGCGCGCCGATGTCATGGCGGTGTTCGATCCGACCAGGGGCAAGCCCGCTCTTCCCCATGGCGGCACGTTCACCGCCAATCCGGTGACCATGCGGGCCGGGCTCGCCTCGATGCGGGCGCTGACGAAGGAGAGCTTTGCCCATCTCGATACACTGGGCGCATTCCTGCGCGAAGGGGTGTCCGCCTCGTTCGACAGGCATGGCCTTGCCGGCCAATGCGTGGGCCTCGGTTCGCTGTTCAAGGTTCATTTTACCTCGCATCCGGTTACCGACTATAGATCCGTCTATCCGGGCCAGGCCGAGCACCGGAGGTTCGATACATTCCACAAGGGCTTGCTCAGCCGCGGCGTCCTGTCTGCCAGCTACGGCCTGTTCGCGCTCTCGACGCCAATGACACAGGCGGACGCGCGCAGCATTCTGCATGCGATCGACGACACCCTGGGCGAGATCGCAGCGCAGCGTGGATCAGGATGACGTTTGGTCGATTCGCCTCCCTATCTCTTTGTCGGAGCATGAGCTCTGGACAAACGGAAAGCGTTAGTCCGAGAAAACCGGTTCCCACGTCTGGGATCATGCCTGAAAGCAGGTGACAATATGACAGCTTCCCTCCATGTCGCGGTGATCGGTGCGGGCACGCTGGGCCTATGCACGGCGCTCAACCTCCTCGAACAGGGCGCGCGCGTGACGGTGCTGGAAGCGCAGTCGATCGCTTCGGGTTCGAGCGGCAGGTCGGTCGGCGTTGTCGGGTCGCAATTTACCGATCCGTTCGAGATCATGCTTCGCGTTCAATCGTTCCGCCGGTTTCGCCAGTGGGAGGGGCAGGGGCTTCAATTCAACCACATCGGCTATCTTCGGCTCGCGCGCACGCCCGCGCAGATGGAGCTGTTCGCGAAATCAGTCGAGATTCAGGGCGGGGCCGGCCTGAAGTCGCGCCTGATCCGCGCGAACGAACTCAGGGACCTTGTTCCCCACCTCAGCCCCGACGGGCTCGAAGGCGGTTTGTTCGGACCCGACAACGGCTTTCTCGATCCCTATGACATGTGCAATTTCCTGGCGCGGATCGTCCGCGAAAAGGCCGGCGACCTCCGCCAGTACCGCAAGGTGCTCGGGGTGGGAAGGCGGCCAGGCGGCTACAGGCTGGAGACCAATGGCGATCCGGTCGAATGCGATGCCGTGGTCAACGCAGGCGGCGCCTGGGCGCCGCGGGTCGCCGAGCTCTTCGGCCAGCGCCTGCACATTTGGCCCGAGCGCCATGAGGCGGTCGTCATCCATCTGGACAGGCCGCTCGACTATACGATGCCGATGGTCATGGACCTTGTGGACGGCGAGGGCAGCGGCCTTAATTTCCGCCACGACAAGCCTGGCGCGCTGATTGCCGAGATCCACAAGGTGACGTCCATCGCTCCCGAGGATCCGGACAATTACAACGACCAGTGCGAGGAGCAATCGAAGGTCCATCTGGCCGAACTGCTGCTGGAACGGCTGCCCGATCTGCCGGGCGCGCGGCTTGGCCGTGGCTGGGCCGGCGTTTATCCTGTCACGGCCGATCATCGGCCGCTCGTCGGACCGATCGATGCCTCGGAACCGGCATTGGTCACCGCCGCCGGCGCCGGCGGCTATGGCATCCAGCTGGCGCCGGTGATCGGGCAGATCGCGGCGGATTGGGTTCTTCAAGGCGCGCCGGCTTCAGTGCCCGGAGCCGGGAGCCTTGCACCCACGGCCGAGCGCAACATCCGCAAAGTCGATCACTGACCGGTGCGAGTTGAAACCAGACCGGCGCTGCCGGAATTGCGGAAACAAGCGTTTAGAGCCCCGATGGGGATCTGCAGACCCCACGCCTTCAGGCGGCTGGGATCTGGGCTGTTGCGCGAGACGGCACGGGCGCGTCAAATGGTGGCTGAACCGCACCAAGCGCCCGCGACCTTCAGGAAATCCGCTTCCCGGCCCCGTCCAGCAGCACGCAGCCGTCCGGGGCAAAACCCAACTCGATCGTCTCGCCTTCGCGAAGCACGCGGCCAGTGATCGGTGTATTGGCGCGGAGGCTGGTCTTGCCGCCGATGTCGATCTCGTAGATCGCGCTGCCGCCCAGATAGGAGGCCGAGATCACGCGGCCGGACAGCCGATTGGCGCTCGTTCCAGCACCGACCGAAAATTTCTGCGGCCGCACCACGACGGTGACCTTGCTGCCGTCGGCAAGCGGCCTTGGACAAGCCACGCTGACCGTCTGGCTGGTGCCAAGCACCACCGTTACCGTTCCTTGGCCGGACCGGCTCACGGTCCCGGCAAGCATGTTGGCCTTGCCGAGGAAGTCGGCGACGAAGGCTGTCGCCGGCGCCTCGTAGACCTCCTCCGGAGTGCCGATCTGCTCCACCGCGCCCGCGTTCATCACCACGATGCGATCCGACATGGAAAGGGCTTCTTCCTGGTCGTGCGTGACGAAAATGGCGGTGATGCCGGTTTCCTTCTGGATCTTCTTGATCTCGACGCGCATCTCCTCGCGCATGTTGGCGTCCAGCGCCGACAACGGCTCATCCAGCAGCAGCACCTGCGGCTCGAAGACGATGGCGCGGGCGAGCGCGATGCGCTGCTGCTGCCCGCCTGACAGTTGCGACGGCAGCTTCTTCTCGCTGCCCGGCAGCCGCACCATTTCGAGCGCCTTGCCGACCTTGCGCACGATCTCGGGCTTCGGCACGTTGCGGTACTTCAGGCCGAAGGCGACGTTGTCGAATACGTTCTTGTGCGGGAAGAGCGCGTAGCTCTGGAAGACCAGCCCGATGTTGCGCTTGTAGATCGGGACGTCGTCGACGCGCCGCCCGTCGATCATGATCTGGCCGCCCGAAATATCGACCAGGCCGGCGATGGAGCGCAGGATCGTGGTCTTGCCGCAACCCGAAGGCCCGAGCAAGGTGACGAAGCTGCCCTTGCGGATCGAGAGCGAGAAATCGCGCACCGCGACGAACTTGCCGTAGGCGATGTCGATGTCGCGGAACTCGACCGCCGGGCTGTTCGCCTCGGCGGCCGCGCTCGCGCCGGCTGCCCCGGCCTGAACAGGCCGGGGATGGAGTGTCGTTTCCTGGCTGTCAGGCACCCTTCGAGATCCTGTTCCACTGCTTGGTCCAGGCGTCCTCGTTGGTCGCCCAGTAGGTCGGATCGGCAAAGGTCAGCGACTTCATCGTGCCCGTCTTGTCGAATGCCGGCAGCTTCTCGATCTTCTCGGTCAGCTTGACCTTGTTAGGATCGAGCGACGGCGGATAGCTCTGGCCTTCGGCCACCGCGATCGAGGTCGCCGGGTCGAGCATGAAGTTGATGAGTTCCTCGCATTCGGCCATGGGCGAACCCTTCAGAATCAGCATGTCCTCCATCCAGGCGTAGGAGCCGGCCGGATCGAGATAGCCGATCGGATGGCCCTGGTCCTGCAGCGCGGCGACGCGGCCCGACCAGGCATCGGTCACCACGATCTCACCCTTGGAAAGCAGGTCCATCAGCTCCGCGCCGGAACTCCAGAACTTCTTGGCGAGGTCGCGCGTTTCGCGCACCTTGGCCCAGATGGCGTCCATGTCCTTGAGGTTGTTGGGGTCCTGCCCGGTGGCGAGCGCCGCATACCAGACGCGCGTCGTCATGTCGGAATAGCCGCCGACCTTGCCGGCATATTTCTTGTCGAGCAGGAGCCCGGCGCCCTTTTCCTTGGCTTCCTCCGGCGAGATCACCTTGGTGTTGTAGGCGATGCCGGTGGTGCCGTAGTCGTAGGGCACGGCCGATAGCTTTGGCGTCAGCTTGCGGAACGGCTCGATCATCGGCTGCAGCACGTTCGCCATGTTGGGAATGTTGGCCTCGTTGATTTCCGAGGTCAGGCCGGCGTTCACGTATTTGATGTAGTAGTTGACGCCGGAGGAATGGATGACCTGGTAGTCGCCGGGCTTGGCGGTCTTGATCTTGGTGATGATCTCGTCCTCGTCGCCGAACGTGCCCTGGACCACCTTGATCTTGGTCTTGGTCGTGTAGGGCTGGAAGGCGAACTTGTCGATCGCATCCTGCACCGTGCCGCCCCAACCGTCGAAGCGAACCTCCTGGACCGCGGCGAGCGCCCGGCCCATCCAGGGCATCGAAAGGCCCGCCGATGCTGCCGCGGCTGCGGTCAGCGTCAGGAACGTGCGGCGGCTCAGGTCGCCATTGGCGTATCGATCGTGCAGCCGTTCCAGCCGCTTGGTGGTGGTGAGTTTCATTGTATTTCCTCCTTTGGTTCGCCACGTCTTCTCAGTTTTGTCAGGCTTTGCAGGATCAGGCCACCGATCAGCGGGATGCCGACGGTCACCAGGATCATCACGGTGCCGAGCGCGTTGATCTCCGGGCTGATCGAAATCTTGAGCATGGAAAGGATCTGGGTCGGCATGGTCTCGACGCCGGCCGGCCGCCAGAACAGGCTGGCCGAGGTGTTGTCGAACGAAATGGTGAAGGCGAGCAGGGCGCCGCCGACAACGGCCGGGATGAGCAGCGGCAGCGTGATCTCGCGGAAGGACGAGAAGCGAGAGGCGCCAAGCGACAGTGCCGCCTCCTCGTAGACGCGGCGGATGCCGATCATGCGCGCCTGGGCGATCAGCACCACATAGGGCACGGCGAGCAGGATATGGCCAAGCACCAGGAGCAGCATGGTCCTCGGCTGGTCGACGGCCTTGATCAGCACCAGCAGGCCGACGCCGAGGATGGTTTCCGGCACCAATGCCGGCAGGATCACCAGCGTGCTCAGCGCCTGCTTGCCGCGAAATTCGAAGCGGACCAAGGCAAACGCCGTGGTGACGCCGATGGCGGTGGTGACGATGGCGGTGACCAATGCGATCCACAAGGATGTTCGAAAGGCAGCCAGCACCGCCTCGTTGGCCATCAGCTTGCCGTACCATTGCAGGCTGAAGCCGGTCATCGGGAAGCCGCCGAACATCGAGGCGTTGAAAGACAGGACCACCGTCGCCACGATCGGCGCGAACATGAAGATGTAGACGCAGACCGTGACAAAGCCGGTCAGCCGCCAAGCCCATCTCCCTTCCTGCCTGCGCCGTGTTCCCCTCATCCTGCAAGCCCCGTCATCCGCCAAGCCCTTTGACGATCTGCGACATGCCCATGTAGCGCGTGTAGACGGCGGCGAAGAAGCCGAGCACGATGAACAGCACGATCGAAAGCGTGGCTCCCATCGGCCAGTTCAATTCGCCCATGATGGTGTCGTAGATCAGGTTGCCGAACAGAGCGTCGCGGCCCGAGCCGAGAAGCTGCGGCGTCACATAGCTGCCGGCGGCCAGCACGAAGCAAAGCAGCAGGCCCGCCGCCAGGCCGGGCAGCGACAGCGGCAGCGTGACCTCCCGGAACGCCTGCGCACTCGTGCAGCCCATCGAGCGGGCCGCCGAAATCAACGTGCGATCAATGCTCTCCAGGCTGACATAGACGTTGAGGATCATGTAGGGCAGCAGGAAGTGCAGCATGCCCAGGATGACCGCGCCTTCGTTGTAGAGCATCTGCAGCGGCTCATGGATGATGCCCATTTTGAGCAGCGCGACGTTGATGACGCCCTGTTCCCCCAGGATGTTGATCCAGGAAAAGGTGCGGATGGTGAAGCTGATCCAGAACGGCACGATCAGCAAAAGCAGCAGCAGCCATTTGTGCTTGAAGGTCGTGGCCCAGATGAAATAGGCGGGGAAGTAGCCGAGCACGCCGCACAGCAGCGCCGTCATGGCTCCGACCCTCAGCGTCTTCAGGAGGAAGCCGTGATAGTAGCTGTCGGTGAGGAATTCGTGCCAGTTCGCGGTCGTCAGCGCGCTCGTTTCCACGCCGGCGGTGACAAAGGTGAAGAAGGTATAGCCGGCCATCACGGCGATCGGCAGCACTAGGAAAAAGATCAGCAGCAAGAGCACCGGCGCGACCAGCATCCAGGCCAGCCGTGGATCATACAATGTCCATCGTCGTTTCATGAGCACCCGGTGCGCTCTCTTTGAAGCGCCTGTTTTGTTCCCGGGCCAAGATTGAGGGATTGCAGGCGCGATGTCCACAGTCGGCGATTGAGCCAGCGGACTTCAGTGTCGCCGGGTGCGAGAGATGCCGAAATTTGTCGGGAGACGGGGTCGCCACGCAACCCCGTTCGACCACACGTCGGGAACGGCTGGCCGGCGTCTCCTCAGCCCTTCGAAATACCGCGCGCGATCAGCCGGGCGAGGCGCTCCGAAAACGCCCTTGCGTCGGCCGGCTTGTCGCCGTCGAGGATGCGCGCCTCGTCGTAGAGAAGGTGGGCGGCATCCTCCTTGAAGGCTTGCTCGTCTTCGCCGAGGCTGGCGAGTGCCAGGACGCGCTCGTGGCGGGGGTTGATCTCGAGGATCGGTTTGGCCGTCTTGTCGAGGCGGCCGGCGGCGTTGAGCAGCCGCTCGAACTGCCGGTCGGGACCGTGTTCGGGCGCCACCAGGCAGACCGCGCTTTCGGTCAGGCGGTCGGTGGCCTTCACGTCCGACACTGCATCGCCAAGCGCCGCCTTGACGAAGGCCAGGAAGCCATCGACCTCGGGCGTCGCCGCCGCATCCGGCTTGTTCGCCTCGTCGAGCAGCGGGATCTCGGACAGTTCGGCCACGCCCTGCGTCACCGACTTGAACGGCTTGCAGTCGAATTCGGGCGCCATCGACGTCCAGAAACTGTCGACCGGGTCGGTGAGCAGCAGCACCTCGATGCCGCGTGCCTTGAAACCTTCGAGCTGCGGCGAGGCTTCGAGCCGTGCACGGTCGTCGCCGGCCATGAAGAAGATCGCCTTCTGGCCTTCCTTCATCGCCGAGACGTAGTCGGCAAGGCCGCGCCAGCCTTCGCCGGAGGCGGTTGAGCGGAAGCGGGCGAGCTTCAAGAGCTGCTCGCGCCGCTCATGGTCCTCGTAGAGTCCTTCCTTGAGGACGACGCCGAAGTTTTCCCAGATCTTCGCATAGGCCTCGGTCTCGTTCTCCGCCAGCTTGGCGAGATCGCCAAGCACGCGGTTGGTCAGGCCCTTGCGGATCGCGGCAAGCAGCGGGCTTTCCTGGATCATCTCGCGCGAGACGTTGAGCGGCAGGTCGGCGGAATCGACCAGCCCGCGCATGAAGCGCAGGTAGCGCGGCAACAGATCGGCATCGTCGGTGATGAAGACGCGGCGCACATAGAGCTTCATGCGGCCCTTCCGGTCCTGGTCGAACAGATCGAAGGGACGCGAGCCGGGCACGAAGGCCAGCACGCTATATTCCTGCCGGCCCTCGGCGCGGAAATGGACGGTGGCGGCCGGCTCGTCATACTGGCCGGAGACGCCGCGGTAGAAATCGGTGTATTCCTCGGGCTTGATCTCGCTCTTCGGCCTGACCCAAAGGGCCGTGCCATCGGCAATGTCGCGCGCCTCGGCACCGGGCCTCTCGATGAGCGTGATCGGCACCGGCACATGGCCCGACTGCGACTTGGCCAGTTGCTCGAGCCGATAGGATCCGGTGTAGGACACGGCGTCGTCCATCAGATGCAGCACGACGCGGGTGCCGCGCTTGGGGGCGGCTTCGAGCGGGGCGGGCGCGATCTCGTAGGAACCCTTGCCGTCGGACGACCAGCGCCAGGCTTCTTCGCTTCCCGCCAGGCGGCTGATGACGTCGACGCGGGTCGCGACCATGAAGGCGGAGTAGAAGCCGACGCCGAACTGGCCGATGAGCTGCGTGTCCTCGCTCGAATTGCCGGCGCCGACGCGCTCGATGAAAGCGCGCGTGCCCGAGCGCGCGATCGTGCCCAGCGCCTCCGTCATGTCGTCGCGGCTCATGCCGATGCCGTTGTCCTCGACGGTGATCAGCTTGCCGTCGGGATCGGCTGAAATCGAGATGCGGGGCTTCGGATCGTCGGCCAGCAATTCGGGGCGACTGACGGCCTCGAAGCGCAGCTTCTCGCAGGCGTCGGCGGCGTTGGAAATCAGTTCGCGCAGGAAGACGTCCTTATCGGAATAGACCGAATGCACCATCATGTGCAGCAGCCGCGAAACATCCGCCTCGAATGCCTTGGTTTCCGTCGCTTTCGTGTCTGTCGTCATTCCGGGTTTCCCACGCTTTCCTCCGCCCGCCGCGCCATGCGCGATCAGGACTTCCTTTCACCAATTTTCAACTGTGCTGGCAACTGCCGTCAGCAAGGCCAACGCGCCGACAATATCGTGATGGGATGCTGGGGCCGCAAGGGGGTGGAAACGGTGCTGACGACGAAACAGCCAATCTCCCCCGCGAAGGGGGAGATTGGCAGCGTCGGCGCCGCGCCGGTCCTGCGCGCCCTACTTCCCCGCCATCTGGTCGGCAAGCGCCTGCGCCTGGGCAAGCAGCGTGGGGAAGGCCGGGTTGTCGCGCAGGTTCTTGCCCATGCAGGCGCGGAAGTCGCTGTCGCCTTTTGCCCAGGCGGCGTCGGCGGCATCGGATGTATTTTCGTCGCTGTCGTCGGTGGCCTGCTTGACCAGTTTCTGGGCGGCGGCGTCAGCCGCGGTCCACACCGCGTCGCAGGCCGCGATCCTTGGGATGGGCGGTGTCGCGGGCGCCTCGGCGATCATGACACTGTTGCCCTTGACCAGCGTGACGACGATTTCCTGGTCGTAGTTAGGTCCGACATCCTGTGCCCAGCCGCCAAGGCGGGCGATCGCCATGTCGGCGCCGTCGGGCGTCTTCAGGGTGAAGTCGAGCGTGCCTGTGAAAGCGGCGTCGCTGCCGATGGCCTGGGTGTAGAACGCATCGAGCTTCAGCGCCGCGTCGAAGCTGGTGGGCAGTTTGAGATCGGCGTCCGTCTCCGCCGCACGCGATTGCAGCCAGCGCTCGACCAGCCCGCGTGTCGACGCGACGATGCTGGGGCCGTCCTCGGTGCCGTGACGCAGCCCGTCCAGCATGCCGAAGCCGACATCGGAGGAACTGAGGCTTTCGATATTGATCCTGCCGGCCGCCGGAAAACCCTTGACCGTGAAAGGTCCAAGAAGCGTCGAAAGGCGCTGTTCGAGATCGGCGCGGGCCTTCTCATTGGCGGCGTCGAGCGTTTCCACGGGAGCGTTCGCGCTTTCCATCGCGGCGATGGCCGCGATCGCCTTGTCGCGCGCGGCGATGTAGTCGTCCTCCGGCGAAGCCGCATACGCCGCACCGCTCGCCAGCGCGAACACCAAAGTCCAGACCAGACGCATCGTGAAAACCTCCGTTTTACAAGCTCTTCGCGTGGCTTGGTGGCGATTGTGCGGCGGTGAACTCATGGCGAGACGTGGCGGATATCGGGGCACCAGGACAGCCCTGGCAAGGTCGCAAGCCCTCATGATGAAACCTTCCGATACCCAGGCCGTTATGGCCGTTGTGGCAGACATCAAACCCAAACAGAGGCCGGCCGGCGGCGCCAAGCCAAACGGTGCCAGGAAGCCCCGCCGGGAGAAGGTACCCGATGTCGAGGCCGCATCCGAGGTCGTCGGCGAGGCGGCGCCGCCGCCAGCGGCGGTGGAACCTGATCCGCAGCTGAGCCCCGAACAGGCCGAACAGGCGCGCAAGAAATACCTGCTGAAGCGCTTCTGGATCAGCGCGCGCGGCTATTGGAGCCGGCGGGGCGACAAGCTCGCCTGGCCATGCACGATCGCGCTCCTGATCCTGATCTGCGTCAATGTCGGCTTCCAGTACGGGATCAATGTCTGGAACCGCTCGATCTTCGACGCCATCGAGCAGCGCAATGCGCCGACCGTCTATTTCCTGAGCGCCGTGTTCGTGCCGCTGGTGCTTGGAAGCGTCAGCCTTGTCGTTGCGCAGGTCTATCTGCGCATGACGATCCAGCGCCGCTGGCGCTCCTGGCTCACTACATCCATCATCGGCCGCTGGCTCACCAACGGCCGCTACTACCAGCTCAATCTCGTCAGCGGCGATCACCAGAACCCGGAAGCCCGCATCGCCGACGATTTGCGGATCGCCACCGAATCGCCTGTTGATTTCGTCTCCGGCGTGCTCAACGCGTTCCTGGCGGCCTCGACCTTCATCGTCGTCTTGTGGACCATCGGCGGCGCGCTGACGCTGCCGATCGGCTCCTCGACCGTCACCATTCCGGGCTTTCTCGTCATCACCGCGGTCATCTATGCCGGCATCACCTCCACCTCGATGGTGGTCATCGGCCGGCATTTCGTCGAACTCTCCGAGCAGAAGAACCAGGCGGAAGCGGAATTTCGCTACACGCTGATGCGCGTGCGCGAAAACGGCGAGAGCATCGCCCTGCTCGGCGGCGAGGAGGAGGAGCGCAGCGGCATCGACAGGACCTTCGCCGGCGTGCTGGGGAAGTGGGCGATGCTTGCTGGCCAGCACATGCGCACGGCGCTGGTCTCGCAGGGATCGAGCCTGTTCGCGCCGGTGGTGCCGGTGCTTTTATGCGCGCCAAAATTCCTCGACGGCTCGATGTCGCTTGGGCAGGTCATGCAGGCGGCATCCGCCTTTGCCATCGTGCAGGGCGCGTTCGGATGGCTGGTCGACAATTACCCGCGCCTGGCCGACTGGAACGCCTCGGCACGGCGCATCGCCTCGCTGATGATGTCGCTGGATGGGCTCGAGCGCGCGGAAGAGAGCGACGCGCTCGGACGCATCAATCGCGGCGAGACCAAGGACGACACGATGCTCAGCCTCAACAATCTGTCCGTGTCGCTCGATGACGGCACCGCCGTGGTCAAGGAAACCGAGGTCGTGATCCAGCCGGGTGAGCGGCTGCTGGTGGCCGGCGAATCCGGTTCGGGCAAGAGCACGCTGGTGCGGGCGATAGCGGGCTTGTGGCCGTGGGGCGGCGGCAGCGTCGATTTCCACCCGGGCAAGCGCATGTTCATGCTGCCGCAGCGCCCCTACATCCCCTCGGGCACGCTGCGCCGGGCCGCTGCCTATCCGGGCGCCGCCGAGGATTGGACGATCCCGCAGATCAGGGCTGCCCTCGACAAGGTTGGGCTCGGTCATCTTGGCGACCGGATCGAGGAAGACGCGCCGTGGGACCAGACCCTGTCGGGCGGCGAGAAGCAGCGCCTGGCCTTCGCGCGGCTGCTCCTGCACGCGCCCGATATCATCGTGCTGGACGAGGCGACGGCGGCACTCGACGAGAAGAGCCAGGACAGGATGATGGAGACCATCATCCACGAATTGCCTAATGTGACCATCTTGAGCGTGGCGCACCGCGCCGAGCTGGAGGCCTTCCACAGCCGCAAGATCACGCTCGAGCGGCGCAAGGGTGGCGCCAAGCTGGTCAGCGATATCGACCTCGCCCCGCGCAAGCGCAGGGGCCTGCTCGGCCGCGCCTTGTGGGGTTCCGGCACTTCCGCCGAAGAGCGCGGCGCCGCCCGTAAAAAGAGTTGATGACGCTCAGGCGAGTTCTGGTTTCAGCTCAAGGGATGGCCTTCTATCAGCCGCCCAATTCTTCCTGATGCGCCTTGGCGAGGTCGGCCATGCTGTCGAAGCGGAAGTCCACCTTCGGCATCTCGCCGGGATCAATCGTGGCGCCGAAACCCTGATCGGCATGCCGGCGGTGGATCCAGCACGATTTAAGGCCCAGGCGGTTGGTCACGGCATGGTCATGAAACAGGCTTTCGGCCGTGTGCAGGACTTGCTTGTCGCCGATCCCGAGCGTCGCCAGTTTTTCCAGCATATAGTCGAAATTCCGGGGCGACGGCTTGTAGGAGCCGATGTCCTCCGCCGTGTAGATCGCATCGAAATCGACGCCGAGCTTCCTGTTGCTGAAGGAGAAGCTCGTATTGTCGACGTTGGAGAGGATGACGAGCTTGTAGTGCTGCTTGAGGTATTGCAGGGCGGCGGCGGTATCGGCAAAGGCCGGCCAGTCCTTCACGCTTTGGCCATAGGCAATGCATTCCTCCGGCGTGGTCACGACGCCCCATTCCTCGGCGAGCCGCTTGTAGACGACAGCCAGAAGGTCGCAGTAGCGCTTTTGCGGCGTCCAGTCCTGCTGGCTGGATTCGTGCCTGGCATGCGCCTGCAGGATCTCGTCGCGGCCGAGGCCGCGGCCAACCCGCCCGGTCAGCGGCTTCAGGGCGTCGATCATGCCGGATTCCCAATCGATTAGCGTGCCGTAGCAATCGAAGGTCAAGGCCTTGAAATCAGTCAGCTTCATGGTTCACTCCCTTGAGTTGGATAATTGGCTGGCGTTTGCGTGGATCGCGATCAATCGGCCGGCTGCCCGGCTGGGCGCAAACCTGCCTCGCCCTTCGATGTGGTGCCACGCGACGATGTCAGCCAGACGCCGAACAGCGTAACCGCGAGGCCGAGGACCATCGCCGCCGAAGGCGGCTCGCCGAAGAGCAGCCAGGCCCAAAGCATCGTCACCGGCGGGCTGAGATAGATCACGCTGCTGACCTGCGCGGCGCTGTGGAGGCGCAGGCTCGCATAATAGACGCCGTAGCAGAAGAAGGTCGAAAACAGCACCAGCCAGGCGATGCCGAACTCGAACCGGCCATCAAGGGGCGGCATCAGCCCGCCTTTCCATTCGGCGCAAGCGGCAAAAAACAGCGCCGCTGTCAGGCATTGGATGCACAGGCTCTGGTGGATGGGCATGTTGATCGTCCCCATCCGCTTCTGCAGCACGGTCGCCAGCGCGAAGACCATCATGGAAGCGATCGTGACCACGTACGCCCAGGCCGGCGCGGTGCCGAGACTGAGGCTGTTCAGCGAAACGACCAGCACGCCGAGCACGCCGAGAGCCGTTCCGGTCCACTGCCTCGATGGCAGCCGGTGGCCGAGAACGGGCTGCGACAGTGCCGCGATGGCGAGGGGGACGAGGTCCGAGATCAGCGCGACCAGGCCGGTCGGCACGCGCTGGCCGATGGCAAGCGCGAAGCCGCCGAGATAGAGGAACATCATCGCCACGCCGAACGCCATCTGCTGGAGCAGCGCCCGGACGCCGATGCGCGGCCCGACCATGAGCGCGAAGGGCAGAAGGACCAGCCCTGACATCAAGGTTCGCCAGAACAGCACGAGCATGACGTCGGCGCTCTCGCTGGCGTAACGGATGCCGACAAAGCCCGAGCTCCAGCTTACGACCAGGGCTGCCGCCAGAAGCGGCCAGGCCAGGCGACGGTACGGAGGTTTCGGGAGCGTCATGCGGTCTCTTCGTCGAAGCGAGTTCGCCAGCGGATCACGGCCGATCTCGGATGCGGGATTTATGGCGGCGCGCAAGCGCCTTTGCACATGACAAATTTCGATATATCCATGAAATAGGCGCGAGATGTGGCATTATGATTGACCTCAAAGCCCGTTCTCTGCCGAAACCTTGAAGCGCTGCTTTCGTTTCAAACGAGGATTGTCATGGCTAGAGTGATGAGCCGCCGCCTGGATGTCGATGCCTTGCGGGCGATGGTGGCGATCGAGAAACATGGCGGCGTTACCCGGGCGGCCGAGATGCTCGGCCTGTCGCAATCGGCCGTCAGCCACAAGATCAGGCGGCTGGAAGCGAGTCTCGGCTGCGAAATCCTCAGTCGCAAGGCGAATGCGCCGATGTTCACCAGTTCAGGGCAGGATCTGCTGGGCTATGCCAAGCGCATCCTGGGCATCCATGACGAGGCGATCCTGAGCCTGTCGAAGAGCACGCTGCAAGGCAAGATCGCTTTGGGGATGACCGAGGATACGACCTGCACGGACCTTTCGCGCATCCTTGGCCGGTTTCGCCGGCTGTACCCCGAGGTGAGCGTGCGCACGCAGGTGCGCATGAGCCTGGCCTTGCAGAAGCTGTTGGGCGAGGGCGCGCTCGACGCGGCCATCATCCAGGTGTTCCAGCACGACGTCCGCCCCACCGATGTCCTGCTGTTCCGCGAGACCCTGCATTGGGTGAAGTCGCCCGAGCTGACCCTTGGGAAAGGCGACCCGGTGCCGTTCCTGTCCTTCGACGAGAACTGCTTCTATCGCCGTTGGGGCCTCGATCTCGGTCAGGACGAGGGAACGGTGTTCGAGATCGTGTTCGAATGTTCGAGCGCGGCCGGCATCATCGCCGGCGTGACCTCCGGCCTCGGCGTCGCGCTGCTCAGCCAGCGGCATCTGCGGCCCGGCATGGAGATCGTCGACAAGTCGTTCCCCAAGCCTCCGGACCTCGCCTACGTCATTCGCCGCGCCCGCAACGTCCGCAATCCCGCGCTGGAGACACTGGTGCGGGAGATAGAGGCTGAGGTGAAGCGCCACGGGACGCTGCAGATCGCGATGTGAGGGGTGTGATTAGCGCTTGCGCCCACGCGCCCGGTCGATGATATCGCGCGCTCGAGCCTCTCTCCTCATTTCCGGAGTATCTTCTCCATCGCTTTCCCCTTCGCAAGCTCGTCGATCAGCTTATCGAGGTAGCGAATTTCCTTCATCAGTGGATCCTCAATATCTTCCACGCGGACGCCGCAGACCACCCCTGTAATCAAATTCCGCAAAGGATTCAGTCGAGAGGCCTGACCAAAGAAATCCTCGAAGCTGGTTTTCTTCTCCAGTTCGGCCTCGAGTTCCTTCTCGGTGTAGCCCGTCAGCCAGCAGATGATCTCATCGACCTCGGCTCTGGTGCGTCCTTTCCTTTGCGCCTTGGCGACATAGTGCGGATAGACGCTGGCAAAGCTTGTGGAATAGATTCGATGCTCCGTCATGACGTGCCCTTACCGGTGGCGCCTATCGCCCGCACTCAACTTTGCCTCCAATGCGCAGGTCTCAGCAATTGGCGCAGGACCGACTCCAATCTTCCCGCCGCCCTTCACCCGTTCCTTTTCTCCACCTCAGCCTTGCGCAACAAGAACCGTTGGATCTTGCCGCTAGGGGTCTTCGGCAATTCCCCGACGAAGTCGATCTCGCGCGGATAGGCATGGGCCGAGAGGCGTTTGCGGACATGCTGCGCCAATTCTTCGGCGAGTTCCGGGCTGCCTCGTAGGCGGGCGCCAGGATGACGAAGGCCTTGACGATCTCGGTGCGCTGCGGGTCGGGCACGCCGACCACCGCCGCCTCGTTGACGGCGGGATGTTCGATCAGCGCGCTTTCGACGTCGAAGGGGCCGATGCGGTAGCCTGACGAGGTGATGACGTCGTCGGCGCGGCCGATGAAGGAGACCGAGCCGTCCGGCTCGTATTCCACCGTGTCGCCGGTGCGGTAGTAGCCGCCCGATATGGCCGGCGTTTCGGCCTGGTGGTAGCCGTCGAACCAGCGCAACGGCGAGTTGGCGATGTCGACGGCGAGGATGCCGGGCTGGTTGGGGCCGAGCTCGTTGCCGGCCTCGTCCAGCACCACCATGCGATAGCCCGGCATGGCAAAGCCCGCCGAGCCGGCGCGGACAGGGTGCGCCAGGCCGTGATGGTTGTTGACCATCATGCCGTTCTCGGTCTGGCCGTAATGGTCGTGGATGGGCGCGGCGAGATGGGCGTCGAACCAGCGGATCACTTCCGGGTTGAGCGGCTCGCCGGCGCTGCTCACCACACGCAGCCGGCCTTTTGCACGCGCGGCGGCATCGGGACCTTCGGCGAGCAGCAGGCGGAAGGCGGTGGGCGAGCCGGCAAGGCTGGTGACGCCAAGCCGCTCGATGACATCATAGGTGTTTTTGGCGGTGAAGGCGCCCTCGTTGAAGGTCGTGGCGATGCCGAGCAGCAGGGGTCCCGTGATGGCGTAGTAGAGGCCATAGGCCCAGCCCGGATCGGCGATGTTCCAGAAGATGTCGTCTGGGCGCAGGCCGATCGCGTCGCGCATATAGGCGCCGAAGGCGAGCAGCGCGTTGAGCGGCACCGGCACGCCCTTCGGCAGGCCGGTGGTGCCCGAGGTCGACATCATCATGAACAGGTCTTCGCCCTTGCGCATCACCGGGTCGCAGTTGGGTGAGGCGGCGGCAAGCGCGGCACGGAAATCGATGTCGCCCGGGGACAGGGCGTCGCCAGCACCGAGGATGGTGGCGATTTGCGGAGGGTTCGCGACCTCGTCGAGCTTGCCGCGATTGGCCGGATTGGTCACCACCAGCCTGGCGCCGCTGTAGCCAAGCCGGTGTTCGATCGCCTTCGGGCCGAAGGCAGTGAACAGCGGCTGGTAGACCGCGCCGATGCGCCAGGCGCCGAGGATCAGCGCCACCAGTTCGGGGATGCGCGGCAGCATGCCGGCCACGACATCGCCCGGGCCAACGCCCAACTCCTTCAGCAGAGTGCCGACGCGGCCGGACATGTCGGCGAGATCCTCGAAGCTGAATTCGCTGAGTTCGCCGCCGGCAGAGATGGCGCGCAGCGCCAGGCGGTTTCCGCCGGTGTGCCGGCCGCAGCATTCGACATAGGCGTTGATGCCGGTCGCGGGGTCGCCCTGCAGTCTCGCGATCTCATCCTCAATACGAAAGCTTGCAACGGCATCGTCATAGCGCGGCAAGCCGGCTTGCTGCTTGGTCATGAAAATCCTCCCTGGCGGTGCGCCATCTCCCCATGGCGCGCTGTCGCGGCGACATTGACATCAGATGGCGCCGATGGGCAACGGCGAGTGCCTGTTCCTTTGTATTGACGCAACTCCGGACGAAAAACCGCTACACACTTTTCCCGGAATTGCGCTTACAGGTTCGCCTCGGCGAAGATGCGTGCCGCCCAGTCGAGAAAGACGCGCAGGCGCGGCGAAAGCTGCCGATTCTGCGGATAGAGCGCCGAGAGCGGTGTCGGCGAGGGCGGATACCCGGCCAGCACCTCGACCAGTGTTCCCTCTGCCAAATCCTTCTCGAAGCGATAGCGCGGCGCCTGGATGAGACCGAGGCCAAGCCGGGCGAGGTCGGCGGCGGTGTCGGAATTGTTGGCGGCGACGCGGCCGGGCAGCCTGACCTCGCGCGTCTTGCCGCCGACGGTGAATTCGAAGGGCAGCACTTCGCCGGTGCGGGAGGAGACGAAGCCGATCGCCTGATGGCCGTCCAGCGCATCGGGGGAAGCCGGCGTGCCGTGGCGAGAGAGATAGGCGGGGCTGGCGCAGGTCATCTCGCGGATCATGCCAAGCCGGCGCATGATCATGCCGCTGTCAGGCGGCTCGCCGACGCGGATGACGCAGTCGACACCCTCGCGCACCAAGTCGACCAGCCGGTCGCTCTGGCCGATCTGCAGGTCGATCCTGGCATAGCGGGCGAGGAATTCCGGCAGGCGCGGCAACAGGAAGGTGCGTGTGAGCAGCGTGCTGGCGTCGATGCGCAGCAGGCCGAAGGGTTCCGCATTGCGGAAGGCGGCCTCGGCATCCTCGATCTCGGCCAGGATGGACAGGCAGCGCCGGTAATAGGCCTCGCCATCCTGCGTGGCGTTCACCTGGCGCGTGGTGCGCTCGAGCAGCCTTGCGCCGAGATGTTCTTCCAGCCGCCGGACCGCTTCCGTCGCGGTCGAGCGAGGCAGGCCGAGATCGGCGGCGGCAGCGGTGAAGCTGCGCCGCTCCAGCACGCGAACGAAGAGTCGCATCGTGTCCAGGCGATCCATGCTCTTTGTTCGCAATTTCCGAATAGTAATGTCAAGACAAGGCTGATTGTCCGGAAGCTGGCTCCGCCTATATCCGTCTCACCAACAAGAAGGAGAGACTTCCATGACTTCAGGCCAAACGAGCACGGGCCAAACCAAAGCGGCGATCGTGACCGGCGCCTCCAAGGGCATCGGCGCGGCGATCGCGCGGCGGCTCGCCCGTGACGGCATCGCCGTCGTCATCAATTATGCTCGGGGACAGGCCGGGGCCGAGGCGCTGGTGCGCGCCATCGAAGCCGATGGCGGCAAGGCGATCGCCGTGCAGGCCGATATCGCGGATCCGGCCGGTATCGCCAGCCTCTTCGACGCCGGCGAGAAGGCGTTCGGAGGCATCGATATACTGGTCAACAATGCCGGCATCATGAAGCTTTCGCCGATCGCACAGGCCGATGATGCCTTCTTCGACACCCAGGTCGCGATCAATCTCGGCGGCGTGTTCCGTGGCATGCGCGAAGGCGCAAAACGCATTCGCGATGGCGGCCGCATCGTCAATTTTTCGAGCAGCGTGGTCGGCCTCTACCAGCCGGGTTACGGCGTCTATGCCGCCACCAAGGCGGCGGTCGAGGCGATGACGCACATCTTGGCCAAGGAGCTTGGCGCGCGCGGCATCACCGTCAACGCGGTGGCGCCCGGACCGGTCGAGACGGCGCTGTTCACCGATGGCAAGAGCGCGGCGCAGATCGAGGCCACGGCCAAGATGATCCCGCTCGGCAGGCTCGGCCAGCCCGACGACATTGCCGGCGTGGTCTCGTTCCTGGCCGGGCCGGACAGTGGCTGGGTCAACGGGCAAATCATCCGCGCCAATGGCGGCGTGATCTGAAGGAGGCTGGCCGCTGCTGCTGTGGCGGTCTGCCTCCTGTTCCATTCGAAACCTAGCCCAAATGATTGAGAAGACAAGGAAAACATCATGCCATTCGCCAATATCAAGATGCCGCAGGCGGCGCTCTCCAAGGCACAGAAAGAAGACCTCATCCATCGCACGACCGCCATGTTCGTCGACTTTTTCGGCGAGGGCGTGCGGCCCTACACGATGGTGCTTGTGGAGGAAGTCGCCGATGGCGGCTATGGCCGCGCCGACGAAGTGTTCGTGGTGCCGGACGCTTTTCGCGCCAAGGACTAAGGTTGCCGATGTCCGGCCGGCCTGCACATGGCTCACGCCCGCGCTTCCGGTACTCACATGCTCAAAAGCACCCTCCGTTAGCCGCAGCATGGCCCGGCGGAGGGGCCACAGCAGGCCTTGGCCTTCTTTTCCTCCTCCAGCCAGCGGTCGCGCGGCTTGCAACTCGCTGGCCGTGGCGCAAGCGTGACATGCACGGCGCCGTCGGCCAGCCGGGGCAGGGCGGCCCGGTAGAGCTGCATCGGGCGCACGCCGTCGCTGACCTCGAAGGTCAGCTTGGCCGCCTGGTCGAGACCGACATGCTCGGTCACTTTCCGGATGATCGCCGCGAATTTTCCAGCCGGCATATGGGTGCGGTCCTCATTGACGTCCCATAGCTGCACGAAGATCTCCGACCATGATTCCGGATTCCCGCCGCAGTCGAGCGCGTCGAAGCGGCCGGCCTTGACCTCGGTGACATGGTAGCCCGGCAACACTGGCCCGCCTTCATGGAAAAACACCAGTGGCTTTTCCCTGTGATCCGCCAGAAAGTCCAGCAAGCCGGCCATGGTGATGTCCCGCGGGTCGGCCGTGATCACGGGATCAAATTCCCGATTGTCAGAGGCGAGCATGTGCGATAATCCTTGCTTCAATATTCATAGGATTGTTGAAATATGAATGAACGTCAAGCCCTGGCGGCCTTCGCGGCTCTGTCGCAGGAGACACGGCTGCGCGTGCTGCGCCATTTGGTGATCGCCGGCCCCGACGGCATCGCCGCCGGGGCGATCGCCGAAAAGGTCGAGGTTTCGGCGTCCAACGTCAGCTTCCACCTTAAGGAGCTTGAACGCGCGGGGCTGGTGAGCGTGCGCCGCGATTCCCGCTCCATGGTCTACAGCGCCGAGTATGACATGCTGAGCGGTCTTATCCGCTTCCTGATGGAGGATTGTTGCTCCGGCCGGCCGGAAATCTGCGCGCCGGCGGTGTTGCCGGGCTGCTGTGCGGCCGACACGCGGGAGCCTGCCCGATGAGTGGCGGCCACACTGTGCCTGGCGCGTCCTCCATCCGGGACATGGCCGGTTTTGATTTGCCGCGCCGGCTCACGGCGGAAGCTCTCGGCACGGGCTTGCTGGTGGCCACGGTGGTCGGCTCCGGCATCATGGCGCAGTCGCTGACGCCCGATCGCGCACTGACGCTGCTTGGCAACACCTTGCCGACGGGCGCGATCCTCGTGGTGCTCATCACGATACTGGGGCCGGTCTCGGGCGCTCATTTCAATCCGGCCGTTTCAATGGTCCTGGCGCTGTCGCGCCGGCTGCCGGCGAGCGACTGCGCCTGGTATGTGCTCGCCCAACTCTCGGGCGGCGTCGCCGGCACGGTCGGCGCGCACCTGATGTTCGGGCTTTCGCCGCTCGCCTTGTCGACGCATGACCGAACGGGACCCGCGCTCTGGCTTTCGGAAGGGATCGCGACCTTCGGGTTGCTGGCGGTCATTCTCGCCGGCCTGCGTTTCGAGCGCTCGGCCATCCCCTGGCTAGTCGGCCTCTATATCACCGCCGCCTACTGGTTCACCGCATCGACATCGTTCGCCAACCCAGCGGTCGCGGCCGCACGGTCACTGACGGACAGTTTTTCCGGAATCAGTCCGGCAAGCCTGCCGGGCTTCATCGCCGCCGAACTGGCCGGCGCGGGCATTGCCCTGGCGCTGACGACATGGCTGCTGCAGCCGCACGTTCAACCGTTCCCCATCGAGGCCAGCCCATGACGATCACCATCTACCACAATCCGGACTGCGGCACCTCGCGCAACACGCTTGCCATGATCAGGGCGAGCGGCGAGGAGCCGACCATCGTCGAATATCTGAAACATCCGCCGCCACGTGCGCGGCTGGAGCAGTTGATAGCGACGCTCGAAATTCCCGTGCGCGCCCTGCTGCGTGAAAAGGGCACCCCCTATGCCGAACTGGGCCTGGCCGATCCAAAATGGTCCGACGGCCAACTGCTCGATGCCATGCTCGAGCATCCGATCCTGATCAACCGGCCGATCGTCGAAACGCCGAGAGGGACACGGCTGTGCCGTCCGTCCGAGCTTGTGCTGGATCTGCTCGACCACCCGGTGAGCCGGTTCACCAAGGAAGACGGCGAGGTGGTGAGCCATGACCGCGGTGGGCAATGATGGAAGCCTTGCAAAAGCCGAAACCGCGGAGCGTGCGCCGATAGCGGCTGTCGCCGCGCTCGGGATCACCCAGATTATCGGCTACGGCACGCTCTATTACAGTTTCAGCATCCTTGCCGGCGACATGGCGAAGGATATGGGCTGGCCAACCGAATGGATATTCGGCGCGCTATCGGCCGCGCTGCTGGCCGGCGGGCTGACCGCACCCTTGCTCGGCGGCTGGATCGACCGTTTTGGCGCGGGACGGATCATGACCGCCGGCTCGGCCGTTGCTGCCGCTGCGCTTGCCGCCTGTGCCTATGCGCCCAACGGTCCAGCCTTCGTCGCCGCGCTGATTGCGCTGGAGGCAGCATCGAACCTTGTCCAATACGGCGCGGCCTTCGCGCTGCTGGTCCAGATCCGGCCGCGTGCCGCGCAGCGCAGCATAACCTATCTCACCCTCGTCGCCGGTTTCGCATCGACCGTCTTCTGGCCGATCACATCGGCGCTGCATGGGCATTTGCCTTGGCGAGACGTCTACCTCGTTTTTGCCGGGCTGAACCTGCTGGTCTGCCTGCCGCTGCACGCCTGGCTCTCGCAGGGGCTGGCCAGGAGCAGGCGCGCGGCGACCGAGCCGCCACGGCACGTCGCGGGATCGCTGCCGGCCCCGGCGCGGCCGCTCGGCTTTGCCTTGATGGTTGTCGCTTTCTCGCTCCAGAACCTGGTCAGCGCCGCCGTGCTGGTCCATATGGTGCCGCTGCTGTCCGGGCTCGGTCTGGGTGCCGCCGCCGCCATCGTTGGAACGCTGTTCGGGCCGTCGCAGGTGCTCAGCCGTTTCATCAATATGGTCTTCGGGATCAACCTGCCGCCGCTGCGGCTCGCCATCATCTCAGCCGTGCTGATGACGGCGGGCGTGGTCATCCTGCTTGGCACCGCGCCTTCGATCGCCGGCGCGATGGCGTTCGCCGTCGTCTTCGGAATGGGCAACGGGCTGTTCAGCATCGTCACCGGGGCACTGCCGCTGATGCTGTTCGGCAGCGAAGGCTATGGCCGGCTGCAGGGACGCGCCATGTCCGCCCGCCTGATCGTCTCGGCGGTCGCGCCGTTCGCCCTGGCATTGGCGATAGCCCATATCGGCATTTCCTGGTCGCTGGGCCTGATGGCACTTGTTGGCTGTCTGGCTCTGCTGGTGCTGGCGGCGATCGCGAAAGTGTCGAGCGCCACCTGAAACCGGGCAGGGATGCCCAGAGGCGGTTTGGCGCCACTCCGCCGGCTCAATTTCCCCTCTCGGAACCGTCGTGGATCGGCTTGTGATGCGTCAAATCGTCGGCCGCAGCAGCGAATGTCTGGCGTCTCAAAACTGGCCGCCGAACAGTGGCTTCGCGCCTTTGTCACGACGGCAGGTTCATCTGTTTTCGGAGGCTTTTGTCGAAGGCATGCGCGGGAACAAACCGTCGCAGCAGGTATAGGCGATGCGCCTGCTTGCTGGCAGGATAGCGCAGCTTCGGCGATGTCGCGGTGGCCGCGGTGACGACCGCCTGGCCGACTACCTCGGGAGCATCGCCGGTTTCGATCGCCCTGTTCCAGACCGCGGTTGCCGTTGCCCGCGCCTGGTCATAGACACTCATCATCCTGTCCGGCTTCGTCGCATTGTGATCGAGAGCCGTACGGGTGAAGGCCGGTTCGACCAGCAGGACGCGAATACCGAAGGGGCGGACCTCATGGTCCAGCGACTCGGAGTAGCCCTCGACGGCATGTTTCGTGGATGTGTAGAGCGCGCTGAACGGGCTGGGGACAAAGCCGACAACCGAGCTGATGTTGACGATCCGGCCGCCGCCCTGACGTCGCATGATCGGCAGCACCTCGTTTGTGACGCGGATGAGACCGAAGACGTTGACGTCGAAAAGGGTCTTTGCCTGTTCAACGGACGATTCTTCCGCACCCGCGATCAGTGCATTGCCAGCATTGTTGACCAGCAGGTCGATGCGCCCGACCTGTCTTATCACTTGCGACACCATGCTTGCGACGGAGTCCGCGTCGGTCACGTCGCAGCTCAGCATCGTGATCCCGGGCGGTGACCCGGTCGCGGCTTTCCGGCTCGTGCCGAAGACGCGGTAGCCGGCCGACTGAAGGGCTTTGGCTGTCGCAAGCCCGATGCCGCCCGCTGCTCCGGTGACGACGGCGACGCCGCGATTTTTGTTGTTCATTTCAATATCCTTCGAGATGCATGATCATGACGGTTTGTGCCGACGGACTTGTCAGCCGTGTACGCTCAGATGAAGCATGGGGTGATGTTCGTAATGGCCGGCGCCATTTCTCACGATGGGGTCTTGTGAGGTTATCGCCTGGATGTCCTGGTCGTCGGCGATCCGGTATAGTGACAAGCCATAGCCGCCGCCTGGATCCATCACCGGACCATGGGCGACGATCAGTCCGCGGTCGAGCAACTCGTCCAAGAAGGCGCCATGCTGCCTCATCCATTCCCGCTCGTCGCCGGTCATGGATGCAAGAAAGTCGGCACGGGGCGGGATGTACTTGCACAGATAGAATTTCATTTGGGACTCCCAGCGGCGCGATGACCGGCCGTCCACCATCATTTTTCGGTGGAACGGCCTCGCGAGATCAGATACTATCAAATTAATAGTAAGTCACTATCAAAATGGTATCGACGTGAAGAATCTTTCCAACCAGCCCTGTTTGATCGCCCGCAGCCTCGGCACGGTGGGTGACACGTGGAGCATGCTGATCATGCGCGATGCCCATGCGGGGCTCAGCCGCTTCGACGAATTCCGCAAGAACCTCGGCATCGCTCCGACGATGCTGACCAGCCGGTTGGCGACCTTGACGCAGGAAGGGCTGCTGGAGAAACGGCGATATTCGGAGCGGCCGCCACGGGATGAATATGTGCTGACCGAGGCCGGTCGGGATTTGCTTCCGGTGCTGTTCTCGCTCGCCGCCTGGGGCAGCAAGCACCGGGGCGGTGGCAATTTCACCCGGTTCTTCGACGCCGAGACAGGAACCGAAATCGACCCAGTCAGCATCGATCGCGGGACCGGGGCGCCGATCGGCAGTCGTCCCATACAGATCGTGACGCCCAAGCTGCCTGACGGCCCGTCGGACTGACTGGATGCGCCGGAGCGAACGGCGATAGCTGGCCGGCAAGAGAGGGAATTCAGGTGGGCCTTCCTCGGATCAGCCGCTCTTCTTCGCACCAATCCAGTCGGCGGCCACTTCGGCGAACAGCCAGTCACGGAACGCCCTGATCTTTTTCTGGCGCAGCGCGCCTTCGGGATAGACGACGTAGTAGCTGGCCGCCGATTTCAGCGCGAGATCGAAGGGCCGGACCAGCCGGCCTGCCGCGAGGTCGGCCGAGACCAGCGCGCTGCGGCCGAGCAGCACGCCTTCGCCATGCACGGCGGCCTCGACGGCGAAGGTGGCGGAATCGAAGCGCACGCCGCGTGTGGGGTCGATGCCTTCGACACCGGCCTGCTCAAGCCATGTCGCCCAGTCGATGCGAAAGGCGTCGTGGATCAGTTTGTGGTGCCTGAGGTCCGCTGTCAGATGCAGCGGATGCTCGCCTTGCAGCAGTTCCGGGCTGCAGACGGGGAAGACCTCCTCGTCGGCGAGGAACTCCGCCGTCACCCCGCTATAGCCGCCGCGGCCGTAGCGGATGGATATGTCGATGCCGTCGCTGACGAAATCGGCCAGCACGCCCGAAGTCGCCAGCCGCACGTCGATGTCGGGATTGGCGCGATGGAAACGATGCAGCCTCGGCACCAGCCAGCGGCCGGCGAAGCCGTCGGACGTGCTGACATTGAGAATGCGCGTCGAGCGGTCGGGCGTGGCGGCAATGGTGGCGGCGGCGATCTGGTCGAGCGCCTTGCCGACTTCCGCCGCATAGGCCGCGCCGACGCCCGTGAGGCGCACGGAGCGTGTGCCGCGATCGAAGAGCTGGATGCCCAGCCTGTCCTCGATGTTGCGGATGGCGCGGCTGACCGCGCCATGGGTGAGGTTGAGCTCCTCCGCGGCCTTGGAGAAACTCAAATGCCTGGCCGCCGCGTCGAAGGCGGGCAAAGCGGTGAGGGGCGGCAGTCTGCGCGGCATTGGATCGACCTGTGAGTGTTACTCACAAATCCTGCACAAAGAGTCGTTTGTCGTCCAGCCCTTAATGGCCCAATATTCAGGCGTACCAAGCATCCACACCGGCTTTCCGGTTCATCGATGCGCTGAATTGACCAGACAAGTGTGAGCAATCGTCATGCTCGCCCCACTCGGGCGACATCGGCAGGCTTGCGCCCAGTGAAACACAGGAGACGGATTATGACCTTGACCCTTCGACCCATCGGCGCCGCGATGAGCGGCCTTGCCACGCGAAGCTTGGCAGCGTTCGAGCGCCGCCGCACATTGCGCCGGATCTCCCGGCTTTCCGATCGCCGTTTGCATGACATCGGCCTCGAACGCGACTGGGACGGTTCGATCCTTGCTAACGAAATTCTGGGCAATGGGAGGGCGATATGACCAGCACCCTGATCATTGGCGCCACCGGACTGCTCGGCAGCGAGATGGCCAAGGCCAGTGCGCGCAATGGCGACAGCCTGCATGTCCTGGTCCGGCAGGCAACGTCGGCCAATGAAGCGCGGATGCGCCCGCTGAAGGATCTCGGCGCCACCGTGCATGTCGGCGATCTCGACGACTATGACAGCCTCGTGCGCGCCGTCGGCAAGGTCGACCGCGTCATCAGCTCGGTGCATGTGGGGTCGGCCAGCGAGATGACGCTGGTGCGCGCCATCAGGGATGCCGGCGTCTCCCGCTATGTGCCGTCCGCCGGCTTCGGCCTCGACTTTGCCGCCGCCGCACCTGGCTCGATCGAACCGCTCGACATCAAGCGGACCGTCTTCGACGCGGTCCGTGAGGCCGACCTGCCCTATACGGTGATCTACACCAACGGCTTCTTCTCGACCTGGGTGGCGACGCTGGGCGACCTGACGCGCTTCGGCTCGTCGCCGCTGCCGCCCGCCGAGGTGACGCTCTATGGCGAGGGCAACGTGCCGGCGACCTTCGTCAGCGAGAAGGATATCGCCGCGGTCACCATGCGCGCGCTTGAGGATCCCAATGCTGTTCGCAGCGAGATACGGATCGCACAGAACAAGATCACCCAACGTGAAATGATCGAGCTGTGGCGGCAAGTGAGCGGCCGTTCGCCCCGCGTCAAGCAGATGAGCGCCGAGGAGCTGGAGGCGCTGATCGCGGCGGTTCCCGGCCTTGGATTGCTGCGCGCATTCTGGATCCGCGGCGAGACCGCGCTCGAGACGGCCACCCCGGAAGCCGGGACGCTTTATCCGGAGCTGAGGTTTGAAAGCATCGAAAGCGCTTTTGTGGCGATGGCTGGCGCGGGTGGGCATAGGTTGTGAAGGCGGCGGACATGGCTGGCGTTGCGACAGCGGTTGACCGCGCTGTCCATCCGGCCGATAGGTCCGCGCAAACAGCCGAGACGCCCGATGCCCAATCTCAAAGATGCGACCCGCGCCGCCGACAGCGCCTGGCAGGAGGATGTCCGCGCCGGCGTGCGCCATGTGCGCGACCTCGCTTCCCTGCCGCTCTCGCCGGCCGAGCGCGAAGCCGCGCAAGCCGCCGCGGCGCTTCACAAGGTGCGGGCGCCAAAGGCCTATCTCGACTTGATCGACTGGAACGATCCCGCCGATCCGATCCGGGCGCAGGTGATCCCGTCGCCTGGGGAATTGGACGAGGCTGAGGGTGAGCTTGGCGACCCGATCGCCGATCATGAATTCAGCCCGGTGCCGCGGCTGACGCATCGCCATGCGGATAGGGTACTGTTGTTCCCGACCTATCAATGCGCGGTCTATTGCCGGTTCTGCTTCCGCAAGGAATCGCTGACGTCGATCGGCCGTGGTTATACGCGCGAGGCGCTGGAGCCGGCGCTGGCCTATATATCGGACCATCCCGAAATCCGCGAAGTGATCCTGACCGGCGGCGATCCGCTGTCGCTGCCCGACAAGGCACTGGCCGAGATCCGGGCGCGCATCGAGGACATTGCCCATGTGCGGTTGCTGCGCCTCCACACGCGCGTGCCGGTGGCACTGCCGTCGCGCATCACGCCAGGGCTGGTCGCGGCGCTGCAGGGTCGGCTGATGGTGACGGTGGTCACCCACTTCAACCACGCGCGCGAGATCACCGACGCCACCGAAGTGGCCTGCCGCGCCTTGCGACAGGCCGGCTTCGTGATGCTCAACCAGAGCGTTCTGCTGAAGGGCGTCAACGATACGGTCGAAGCGCTGGAAGAGCTCTGCCGCGAGCTGATGTACCGGCTGGGGATAAAACCCTACTACCTCCACCATGGCGATCTCGCACGCGGCATGGCACACAGGCGCACCACGATCGCGCAGGGGCAGGCGCTGGTGGAAGCGCTGCGCGCGCGCCTGTCGGGCATCTGCAACCCTGTCTATGTGCTCGACCTGCCCGACGGGGGAGGGAAAGTGCCGCTTGGACCTTGCCATGTCGAGGAACAGGACGGGCAGCGCTGGCGCATACGTGGGCTGGATGGTGCGGTGAGGGCCTATCGAGAGGTGGTTGGCGAATAGGCCAACGCCTATCTGGCAACAAACGCCAGCACGACCACGCGCGGGGCGATACAGTGTGCGAGGCTGACCTTGCGGCCCGTCCTCGTTGTCGCATGGCCGGTTTCGAGGTCCACGGCGATATCCTCATAGCCCAGCACCTCGCGATCCAGCGGATAGGCGGCCTTGTAGACCGCTTCCTTGGCGGCGAAAAGGATGCGGCCGGCAAGCTGCCGGTCGGCGGCGTCGATCCGGTCTTCGGGAATTGCCACGAGCGAGAAAATCTCATCGGGCAGGGGCAGCGCCGGCTCGACGTCGATGCCGAGCGAGGCGATGCGGCCAACAGGCGCGACCGCCGCCACGGCCATGTCGTCGTCATGCGCGAGCGAGCCCGTTATCCCGTCCGGCCAGGCGGGTGCACCGGACGGCGTGCGCAAGAGGGCGAAACCGTCGAAGCCGGCATCCGTCAGCAGTCGGTGCGCGAGCAATCGCGCCGCGCCGCTGGCCCGCCGCATAGACGGCTGGCGAGCGGGGATGGAGCGTGCTTCCGCCGGCAACAGATGGGTCTCGTCGCCTTCGCGGATGATCCTGCAACCGGTGCGGACCCCGGCAGGAGCCATGGCGGCCATGGCGCGCGCCATGGCGATTTCCTCGGGCGGATCGGCGGGCGGCGTCATCGGTCGCCGGTGGGCAGAATGAGATCCGCGATCATTTCGCCGTCCTCGTCGAGCCCCTGTTCGACGAAACCGGCACTGCGATAAAGCTGCCGCGCCGCCTCGTTCTCCGGTTCGTAGCAGATCGACACGTGCCTGATGTGGCCGAGCCCGCCGATTTCCTCCAGCACTTCACGCAACGCGGCCTTGCCGTAGCCCCGGCCTTGCCAGGCGCGGTCGATCATGAAGCGGTAGATGCGCGCCTCGTCATCGGCCCGCGGCGCCTCGTACATCAGGAACCCGACGATCTGGTCGCCTGCCATGACGGCGCGTGGCCGCGCGTCACGATCGGATCTGGCCTCACGCAGGGAGGCTGCGTTGCTGGCGACGAAATCCATCTGCTCCGGCGCCAGCTGCAATGCGGTGACCAAAGCGCGATTGGCTGGGGTCACCGGGCCGATCCGGATGTCCACGGTGCTTCCGGATCGCTCTGCCACGTGGCCTCCGACGATATCGGGATCGAGCGTCAGGACGACGCCCTGGAGCCGTCTTCCATGACCGGCTCGACGAACCGGTGCAGCTTGGCCGGATTGCCGCGCCAGATCGAGTTGGGCTCCAACTCCTCGCCCTTCATCACGAAGGAATCGGCATCGACCATCGATCCTTTGCCCATCACCACGCCGTAATGGACAAAGGCGGAAGGTCCGAGCGTGCAGCCATCGCCGATACGGATGAAGTCGGACTTGAACGCACCTTCTTCCAGCGAGTGGGCCTGGATGACGCAGCCTTCGTTGAGCGTGACGTCGTCGCCGATCACCACGAGGGAACGCTCGGTCAGGTTGGCGCCGCCGTCATAGACGCGCTTGCCCACCTTGACCCCAAGCATGCGCAGGATCATCGGCCGGAACGGGGTGCCGGCGAACAGGCGCACAACAGGCGAATCCGCGAGCTTCCAGTGGCGCTCGTGGCGCCAGAATGTGACGTCGTAGATCGTCGTTATCTGCGGCTTCAGCTTGCGAAAACCGAGGCTTGCCCGCTCGACGAAGATGTAGAACGGAATGGTGATCGCCGAGGTCAAAAGCACCGCCACGAAGAGGGCGATCTCAGCCCATTCGGTGTAGTAGTTCAGTGCCCGGTCCCAGATCGCAAGCGTGGCGAACAGCATGACCCATTGCGTTGCCATGAACAGGAGGATCGTCACCAGATTGTGACGGTTCTTGAGCGGGATGCGCTGGCGTCGGTCTTGCTCGTCGATGCCGGCGATGAGTTCCTTGTCGCGGTTCACCATGCGCGGGATTTCAAAGGGCGGCGAGCCCAGAAGGCCGACATTCTCGCGCAGTGGCCCGTCGATGGGGACCATCACCTTGGTGCCGAGCAGGACGTTGTCGCCCGTGCGTCCATCCGGCGGATAGTAGATGTTGTTGCCGAGATAGTTGCGCTCGCCGATCCGGGTCGGCTCGAGCCGGAACGCGGAAGCGGACTTGTGCATGTTGATCATGAAAAGCCCGTCCGACACCATGGTCTGGGTGCCGATCTCGCACAGGAGCGGGTTTTCGTGCTGCTGGTTGGAGCCGAAATTGGAGCCCGTCTGCACCACCTTATTGAGGTTCCAGCCGATGGCGCTCATGTAATGGACGATGGCCGAGCTGTCACCGAACAGGAGCCCGAGCACGCGGGAGTTGCTCGAGAACTCGGCAACCGTCTGCAGCCAGTAGCGGAAGCCATAAAGCGTGTAGGTACGGCCGGGTTTCAGGATCAGGCTGAACAGGCGCGGCACCACCGTGGCGGCGAAAAAGGCCGCGGCGATGTAGCCGAACAGCGTGACCGTGGTGCCGATCGCCACAATGCCGATGGTCTCCTGATAGTCGTCGCCGACATTCTCCCAATAGCTGTGGAACAAAAGCGGCAGCGGGGTGACGATGGCAAACAGGCCTATCAGCTGCACGGCCTCGTAGAGGAAGCGCCGGATGCGGGGAGGATTGACGTTGCGCACCTTGCAATAGTCCGCCGTGGTCGGCACCGCGGGCGATCCATGCCAGTGTTCGCCGTCGGGGATGCTTTGCCCGCGCTGCAGCGAGGAGGAATGACCGAGCTGGCCGCCATCGCCGATCGCGGTGTCGATGTCGAGCGTGCAGCCGACGCCGACGAAGGCGTCGCGGCCGATGGTCAGCGGCCCGGTGTGGATATAGCCGGCCTGGGCGCGATAGCCGAGGATCAATGATTCCTTGCGCAGGATCGTTCGGTCGCCGATCGAAATCAGGTCCGTGCACACCGGCACGGCCCGGGATTCGATGACCACGTTCTTGCCGATCCTGGTTCCCAGAAGCTGCAGGTAGAGGCTGTAGAGCGGGCTTCCGCGGAACAGCACGACGGGTGCCGTGCGGATCAAGGTTTTGACCACCCAGAAGCGATAGTAGCGCAGGCCCCAGATCGGGAACGCTTCCGCCTTCCAGCGGCCGACCAGCAGCCATTTGGCGGCAATGGCGAAGCCCGACATGCCGAAGAACACGCCGGCAGAGAGCACCACGCACCTGACATAAAGCTGCAGCGGGTCGTCGAGCGTGTCATAGACCCAGTTGAGGCCGTCATTGATCGCCCACAGCGCCACGTAGCTGTAGAGCGCGTAAAACAGCAACTGCGCCGCGCCGCAGGTCCAGTAGACGAAATTGGACGCCTGGCGGGTGAGAACGGGCTCGTTGGTGGCCGTCGTCATCTCTTCCGCCACGCTCAGGTGCTTGGCCAGGCGCGCCACCGTCGGATAGAGATAGATGTCGCGCATCGACGTCGTCGCCCATTCCTTGCGGGTGCGCACACGCGCGCAAAAATGCGCCATGAGCAGCGAGTTGGCGCCGAGATCGTCGAAGAAATTGTCCTCGACGGACACGTCGTCGAACTTCAGCACGGCGCATAGCGCGTCGGCCAGGAAACGCTCGTCGTCATTGCCGGGCGGCACCATGGCGCGATCGGCCGAGAGCCGGACGCTGGTTGGTTTGGGCAACTGGCGAAGGTCGACCTTGTTGGAGACCGTCATCGGGATCGCCGGCAGTTCCTCCAGATAGGAGGGCACCATGTAGTCGGGCAGCCGCCGCTTCATCGTCTGGGCAATGTCGGCGCGCGAGAGAGCCGGCTGGCCGGCCTTGGGCGCGTAATAGGCAACGAGTTCGACGCGGCCGGGCTCGATCTCCCAGGTGGTGACGGCGGCCTGCGCGATCTCGGGCTGGTCGAGCAGCACGGCCTCGATCTCGCCGAGTTCAATGCGATAGCCGCGGATCTTCACCTGGGTATCGATGCGCCCGGCATACTCGATCTCGCGGGCGTCACTGATCCGGCCAAGGTCGCCGGTGCGGTAGATGCGCTTCGACGGGTTGTTCGGCAGACCGAGGAAATCGGCGATGAATTTCTGTTCGGTCAGGTCCGGCCGGTTGAGATAGCCGACCGCCAGCCCGATGCCGGCAATGCCGATCTCGCCCAGTTCGCCGGGTTCGGCGAGCCGCGGCAGCGAAGGGTCGAGAATGACGATCGAGTAGGTGGGCAGCGGCGCGCCGATCGTCACCGGCCGGTCCGGCGTCAATGCACCCATGGTTGCCGTGACGGTCGCCTCGGTCGGGCCATAGGTGTTGAGGATCTGCCGGCCGGGCTTCGACCAGCGCACCACCAGATTGTGCGGGCAGGCCTCGCCGCCGACCAGCAGCGTGCGCAGGCTGGGCACGTCCGATGTCATGGACGACAGAAGCGTCGGGCTGCAGGCCATGCAGGTGATGTCGTGATGGCGCAGGAAATCGGCGAGCTCTTCGCCCACGAGAGGCATCTGGCCTGGTGCCGGCACGACCGTCGCGCCGGCGACGAATGGCACCCAGATCTCCTCGGAGGAAAAGTCGAAGGCGATGGTCATGCCCTGGTAGACGCGATCGCCCGGCCGGTAGCCGTAGGATGCGGCGGCGACGCGGATGAAGTTGACGAAGCTCTGGTGGCGGATGGCGACGCCCTTCGGCCTGCCGGTGGTGCCGGACGTATAGAGGATGTAGCAGATGTCTTCGACCGCCGTGGGGGCCGGCGCCTTGTGCGGCTTCAGCGGCGCGTCGGACTGGGCTGATATTTCGGCGGCGGCGCTGTCGATCAACAGGTGCGGAACCGGCAGCTGGTCGGCCCGCGAAGCGTAGGTGGCGATGGTGACGACCAGGCTGACGCTGGCGTCTTCGATGATGAGCGCCATGCGCTCTTGCGGAAAAGCGGTGGCCAGCGGCACGAAGGCGGCACCCGCCTTCGCCACGGCGAGCAGGGCCACATAGGTTTCCGCGGACCGGTCGAGGATGAGCCCGACACGGTGACCCGGCCGCACGCCGCGCTTGACCAGCAGGCGAGCAAATTGGTTGGCGCGCTTGTCCAGCTCCCGATAGGTCCAGGTGCGGCCCTCGGAGATCACCGCCGGCAGCGTGGCGAATGTTCCGGCGAGTTGCTCGAAGACCTTGTCGAGCCGCTCGTCCGGTTGGCCTGCCCGGGCAAAATCGGCGCCCGCCAGGACCTGGCCGTGCGCTCCGGAGGCAATTCCCGCAAGTGCATCGACGCTGTCGGAGCTGGTCTCGGGCCCTGCGCCCAATCGTGCCGCTTCCCTGTCCAGTTCGGCGATATCGATACCGTGGTCCATTTCCAAACTTTCTCGTCCTGGCAAGCCGTTACAGGCACATCTCGGTCACGCCGCCGCGCCGGCGGGCATTGCCGGCTGTGCCGTCGCTGCAATTTGATCGTTGTTCATGGAGGGGGAATGACTGAAGCTTCCAGAACGGAAGATTCCGGAATTCAGACCGGCGATCGCCGGCCGCACCCTCTTTGGCCGGGCGGTTATCACGGAATCGACCGCCCCGTCTTCACAGTTTCGGGAGCATGGGCGTAGGGCGCAAGCGCACGCATTGCCCGGGCGCTGCCGGCGGCGAGCGACATGCCGGGCAGGGCACCCATCGATCCGTTCGAACCTCGTTGCATTGCCGTACCCAATTCCGTGCGCCTGTGTCCGTGCGCTTGTGCGGCGGCTAGATTTCCGGCCGTTGAGGGATGCTTATGCCATCCGATCTTTTCGCCAGTTTTTCCGAACTGTTGAATCTTGTTTCTGAATTGTGTCTGGGCAGCCTTCCGTAGGGCCGCTTCCTGCAGTTTCAGCCGTTCCAGAAAAAATCTCATAGCGCCCAGGAATAAAGCGCGGCCCTTGCGGGTCTTCTCTGCAAGCGGGGCAATGTTGCGGTCCGCGACCCATAGAAAACGAAACAAGGATTTACCGAAATGACCAAGCTCGCTCTCAGCGTGGCTGCGATGTTGCTTGCCTCGACTTCTGCCTTTGCCGGCAGCGACCATTTCAACGCCAATGGCCCCAACCGGCCGGGCGCCGCCGTCGACACCAATGTCACCGCCTCGATCCCCTACGCGGCACGTCCTCATGGCGTCGATACCAAGGTGACGACTGGGCCGAGCCGGCCGGCGACCAAATCCGATGCGGACGAACCCGGCCAGGGCATCTGGGGCAACTGAGTTCACGGGTCGGCGCCGGATCCCGGCGGCGCCGATCCGATCCGCGATCAGCGACGGAGGGCCAGGGGCTTGGCGCTCCGTCATTCCATTCGACCTTTCGCCTTAGCCACCACTCAACAGAGGAGATCACCATGTTCAGCATGTCACGCCGCACAGTGCTTCAATCCGCCGCCGCCGCTGCCGCCTTCGGCCTTGCCGGCAAGCTGGAATTCACCCGTCCCGCTTTCGCGCAGACGCCGGTGGAACCCACCGTCGGCTTCTACAAATACACGGTTGGCGATATCGAGGTGACCGCCGTCTATGACGGCATCTGGAAGAAGCCGCACGACCCGGCCTTCATCAAGGATGTTTCGGTCGACGATACCAAGGCAGCGCTCGCCAAGGCGGGGCTGACGACCGACTTCATGCCCATTCCGCTCACCGTAGCGGTGCTCAAGATGGGCGGCAGGCTGATCATGATGGATGCCGGCTCGGGCGTCGGCCAGTGGCAGGCCAACGCCACGCACCTGCCGGCCAACATGGCCGCCGCCGGCATCGACTACAAGGCGATCGACACCATCATGATCTCGCATTTCCACCCCGACCATGTCTGGGGCCTCATGGAGAAGGGCACCAACACGCCGGTGTTCCCCAACGCCGAGCTGATCGTCAACGCCACCGAATACAAGTGGTGGACCGACCCGAGCAGGCTGGCGAAGCTGCCCGAGGGCCGCAAGCCGGCGGGCAAGCGCATCGCCGAAAACTTCCCGAAATGGAAGAACTGGAAGCTGGTCGAGGACGGCGCCGAGGTCGCGCCCGGCATCCAGATCATCGCCGCCCCCGGCCACACGCCCGGCCATTCGGTGTACCTCGCCAATTCCGGCAAGGAACAACTGATGATCTCGGCCGACACAATGTATGTGCCGGCGCTTCTCGCACCGCATCCGGAATGGCAGGGCGCCTATGACCAGGACGGGCCGACGGCGATCGCGACACGCCACAAGATCATCGACCGGGTGATCGCGGACAACATCCGCATTTCCGGTTCGCACTTCCCGTTCCCGGGCACCGGCGTCTTCGTCAAGGACGGCAATGCCTACGGCTTCACGCCTGTCGAAATCTGAGCGCGAGCTCCCAACCCAAGCGAGACAGACAATGAAACAATCCTTTTTGGGCAAGCACGCCCTGTTCGGCCTGCTCGGCGCCATTGCCGTGCTGACCGTGGTTCCCGTCGCAACCATCATCCCAGCCTATGCGGTCGACGACATCGAGGGCGCCGACGCGCCCGACCTCACCGCCGTCAAGGCCAAGATCGACGCCAAGGATTACAAGGGCGCGCTGGCGGACCTGCGCGACCTCGCGCAGGACAACCAGCAGGCCGACGTCTACAATTTGCTCGGCTTCACGCTGCGCAAGACCGGCGACTTCACCACCGCGCTGACCTACTACAACAAGGCACTGGAGCTGAAACCCGACCACAAGGCCGCCCGCGAATATCTGGGCGAGCTCTATGTCGAAACCGGCGACATGGCCAAGGCCGATGAGCAACTGGCCTCGCTGCAGAAACTGTGCCCGACCGGCTGCGACGAGCTTTCCGACCTGCGGAAAGCCATCGATACCAAGGTGACGAAGTAAGTTCTCCCCCCGGATTGCCCCCACTTGCGAAGGGCAATTCGGGGCATCCGACCTCCCCCTCGGGGAGAGGAGGCGCCGCCTTTCTCTTCTCCCCGCTGGGGAGAGGTGGCCGCGAAGCGCCCGGATGAGGGGCTTGGCGCTAACCCACCAAAGTTCGGGCGCTCGTGGCTGGCGCCCATTGCCGGAGCCGGCGCCTCTCCCTCGAGCCGGCTCCGGCCCTTTCAAGCATCACATTCGGCAGGCGCCGTCCCCGCGCGGCGCATGCACGGTGTCAAAATATCGGAGGCTGACCATGACCCTGAACGAACGCGCCGAGAAGCTGCACGCCCTCGCCATCAAACTCTATGTCAGGGATCTGACCCTGCTTGTCGGGCGCCTGCTCATGTCCTTCATCTTCCTGCATGAGGGGGTGACACTGGCCACCCATTTCGACGGCGCCGCCAAGGCGATGGCCGCGCAAGGCGTCGGTCTGCCGCTGTTTGTCGCCACCATCGCGTTGCAACTGGGGGCAGGGCTCTCGGTGGCAACGGGCGTGCTGACGCGGCTGGGGGCGATCGGCCTCGGCCTCTTCTGCCTGGCAACGGCCACACTGTTCCACACCAACTTCGCCAGCCAGAGCGAGCTGCTGAATTTCGAAAAGGATCTGGCGATCGCCGGCGGCATGTTCGTTCTGGCCGTAGCCGGCGCCGGCCGGATCTCGCTGGATTGGCTGCTGGCCCGCACTCTGCAGCAGCGCCAGCGCGATCGGGAAACGGTGGCGTCGCTGCTGGCGGTCGAGAACCAGTTTTCCCCAGAGGTGAGGCTGCCGGTCTGAGGAGGAGCTGAGCCCGCGCGACCCGTTCAAACGCCTGCGACACGTACTTTGCTGGAACCAGCCTTGATGCTCCGCATTCTATAAGCAGGGACTGAAGGAGCGTGACGTGAAAGCGATTTTGGCATTGGTCGGCGGCTTTGTCTTGACCCTTGCGGTCTTCGGCAGCGGGCTGGGCTTTGCCGCCTGGCTGCTCGCCGCCAAGCCCGCGCATGAGGCAAGGCCGACCGTCAGCGTGGCGGAACTGTGGACCAGGGACGCGCGGCCGGTGAACAAGGCGGCGCAAAACCTGCAACGCTTGCCGGCGGACCAGCCCGCGCCGCCCGATGTCGCCGTCAAGCCGCAGGCACCCGATCCGGCCGCGACCGGATCGATCGCGCCGGCGGCTGGAGCCGACGCGCTGCCGGCGTCCCATGTCAGTTGGTGCGCGAACCGCTACCGCTCCTACAATCCGGACGACAACAGCTACATGTCCTATAGCGGGCAGCAGCGCCCCTGCGTCTCGCCCTATCTCGACGCCGGCGACGACCAGGGCGCGCAGCCATCGGCAGCCGTCAGCTATGTCGAGGGCGGTGTCGCCCCGGCGGTCGCCACGACGGCGCTTTCCGCCGACCATGTCGATTCCTGCTTCAGCCGATACCGCTCCTACCGGCCCGACGACAACAGCTATCAGCCATATTCCGGCGGACCCAGGCGCCAGTGCGAGTAGCCGCCGGTGCCGTGCAGGCCTGGCTGAAGGGTTGCATCTTGTCATCCCGACGATCACGCGAATTTTTTGGATCGTTCGCTCCGGCGCGGCGTTCATGCCTCACATGAGTGGAGGAATGACATGAGCGACGACCGCGACGACAAGATCAGGAACCGCGCCTACGAGATCTGGCAACGCGAAGGCGGCGGCCATGGCGACCATGAGTGGCACTGGCGCCGGGCCGAGATGGAGATCGACAGGGAAGCCGCCCTGCCGCTGACGGCGGATGACGCCTGCCACAAACCGGCGAGATCGCCAGCTCCGACGTTCTGACGGTGGAGGAACTGGCGATCCGCGCGGGCATATCGGGCGAGGAGGCGCAGGAGCTGATCGACCGTCTCGGCACCGACCGCGCCGCGATCGAGCAAGCCGCGCGCAGCCTCAAGCCAAAGCGCGGGCGCTGAACGCGCGAGCCTTTCGAAACAATGGATTGGCGCAACTCGATGACAAGATGATTCATCGAGGCACCGAGCGCAAAACCATGATCGCCCCGAAGCCGGCGCTCTCTTGGAGCGCTATCCCTGGTCATCTCCGACAATGTCGGAACCCTTGGCCGCCTCGGAGGTTCACCCTGTCCCACCGCAAAGGAGATGCACTCATGGACCACGCCAACCACGTAAGGCTCAGCCGCGCCGAACTGACCCCGGATACGCTTGAAGGCGCGACCATCTACGGCCCCAACGACGAGAAGATCGGCTCCGTCGACCATATGCATGGCAGCAGCCAGGTCGTCATCGACGTCGGCGGCTTCCTCGGCATCGGCGCCAAGCCGGTCGCCGTCGCCGCCAACGAACTCGATTTCATGCGCGACGAGGACGGCGACGTTCACGCCGTGACCAGCTGGACCAAGGACCAGCTGAAAGCCATGCCCGAACACCGCGACTGACAATAGGAAGGGCTCGGCGATCGTCGGGCCCTTCGTCCTTTCCTGAGGAGAGACCGATGATCAGGAAGCTGAAAGACGGAAAATATCGGCTTTATTCAAGGAAAAAGGACGAGAAGACGGGCAAGCGGCGGAATCTGGGCACGTTCGACAGCCGCGAAGCGGCGGAGAAGCACGAAAGGGAAGTGCAGTATTTCAAGCGGCATTGAAGGGATCGCTGTTGCATAGCGGTACACAGAGACCGAGGCCGCTGTAGGCCTGTCGGCCTCCTAGGGGGCCAGCAAAGCGCGGCGGACCTTTCAGCCGCGCTTGCAAGCCATATGGAACCAAATACGCGGCCACGCGTTAAGTGCTTCGGCCTGATCCGGCCGGGGGTTCGCGTGGAGGGGTTTTTGGGCGCATCTCGGTTACCAAAAGAACAACTGGACTCTCGACAAATCCTTAGCGCTCTCAAAGCTTTTCGAAACGGCGATTTCTCCGTCCGCATCGAAAACGTCTATGATGGGCTGAGTGGCGAGATTGCAGACACGTTCAATCAAATCGTCGAACTCAATGACCAGGTGACGCGGGAATTCGCGCGGCTCAGCCGGGTGGTCGGCAAGGACGGGCGCATCAGCGAGCGCGGCCATGTCAGGAACGCCAAAGGTAGCTGGGAATCGAGCGTCCGATCGGTCAACGACCTGATCGAGGACATGGTGCAACCGACCGCCGAGGTGGCCCGGGTCATCGGCGCCGTCGCCAAGGGCGATCTGTCCCAGACCATGATGGTGGAGATCGACGGCAGGCCGCTGCGCGGCGAATTCCTGCGGATCGGCAAGATCGTCAACACAATGGTCGAGCAACTCGCCTCGTTCACTTCGGAGGTGACGCGCGTGGCGCGCGAGGTCGGCACCGAGGGCAAGCTCGGCGGTCAGGCCCGGGTCAAGGGGGTGGCGGGCACCTGGAAGGACCTGACCGACAATGTGAACGCGATGGCGACCAACCTGACGAGCCAGGTGCGCAACATCGCGGAGGTGACCACCGCAGTCGCTTCGGGCGATTTGTCGAAGAAGATCACCGTCGACGTGAAGGGCGAGATCCTGGAGCTGAAGTCGACCATCAACACCATGGTCGACCAGCTCAACTCGTTTGCCGGCGAGGTGACGCGCGTCGCGCGCGAAGTCGGCACCGAGGGTAAACTCGGCGGCCAAGCCCGCGTCGAGGGCGTCGGTGGCACCTGGAAGGATTTGACGGACAGCGTGAACCTGATGGCCGCCAATTTGACCGGCCAGGTCCGCAATATCGCCGATGTGACGACCGCGGTCGCGCTCGGCGACCTGTCGAAGAAGATCACCGTCGACGTGAAGGGAGAGATTTTGGAGCTGAAGTCCACCATCAATACGATGGTCGACCAGCTCAACTCATTTGCCGGCGAGGTGACGCGCGTTGCACGCGAGGTCGGCACGGAGGGAAAGCTCGGCGGGCAGGCGCAGGTGCGGGGTGTCGCCGGAACCTGGAAAGATTTGACCGATAACGTCAATTCAATGGCGGCCAACCTGACCGGCCAGGTGCGCAACATAGCCGAAGTGACCACCGCGGTGGCTCTTGGCGATCTGTCGAAGAAGATCACGGTCGACGTGAAGGGCGAGATCCTGGAGCTCAAGAACACCATCAACACGATGGTGGACCAGCTGAATTCCTTCGCCTCGGAAGTGACGCGCGTCGCGCGCGAAGTCGGCACCGAGGGAAAGCTCGGCGGTCAGGCGGAAGTCCGTGGCGTCGGAGGCACCTGGAAAGACCTGACCGACAACGTCAATCTGATGGCCGCCAATCTCACCGGCCAGGTGCGCAACATCGCCGATGTGACGACGGCCGTCGCGCGGGGTGATCTCTCCAAGAAGATCACGGTCGACGTGAAGGGCGAAATCCTCGAACTCAAGAACACCGTCAACACGATGGTGGACCAGCTCAACTCATTCGCCTCCGAAGTCACGCGCGTTGCCCGCGAAGTGGGCTCGGAGGGAAAACTCGGCGGCCAGGCCCATGTCGAGGGGGTCGGCGGCACCTGGAAGGACCTGACCGACAACGTCAACGCCATGGCCGGCAACCTGACCGTGCAGTTGCGCGATGTCTCCAAGGTCGCGACCGCGATCGCGACCGGCGATCTCACCCAGAAAATCACCGTCGATGCGCTGGGAGAGATTCTGCAGATCAAGGACGTCATCAACACGATGGTGGACCAGCTGAACTCCTTCGCATCCGAGGTGACGCGCGTTGCCCGCGAAGTGGGATCGGACGGCAAGCTTGGCGGCCAGGCACAGGTCCGCGGTGTCGCCGGCACGTGGAAGGACCTGACGGATAACGTCAACGCCATGGCCGCCAATCTGACGGGCCAGGTCCGCAACATCGCGGAAGTGACGACCGCCGTTGCGCTGGGCGACCTGTCGAAAAAGATCACGGTCGACGTTCGCGGCGAAATTCTCGAGCTCAAGGACACCATCAACACGATGGTGGATCAGCTCAACTCTTTCGCCTCGGAAGTGACGCGTGTCGCGCGCGAAGTCGGCACCGAGGGGAAGCTTGGCGGCCAGGCACAGGTGCGCGGTGTCGCCGGTACCTGGAAGGACCTGACCGACAACGTCAATTCGATGGCCGAGAATCTGACCGGCCAGGTGCGCAACATCGCCGACGTGACGACCGCTGTGGCGCGAGGCGATCTGTCGAAGAAGATCACCGTCGACGTCAAGGGCGAGATCCTGGAGCTGAAGTCCACCATCAACACCATGGTCGACCAGCTCAACTCATTCGCGGGCGAGGTGACGCGCGTGGCGCGCGAAGTCGGCACGGAGGGAAAGCTCGGCGGCCAGGCACAGGTCGAGGGCGTGGCGGGCACCTGGAAGGACCTGACCGACAACGTCAACCTCATGGCGACCAACCTGACCAACCAGGTGCGCGGCATCGCCGATGTCGTCACCGCCGTGGCGCAGGGCAATCTCAAGCGCAAACTCGCCGTCGATGCCAAGGGCGAGATCGCGTCCCTGGCGGACACCATCAACGGCATGATCGAAACGCTGGCGACCTTCGCCGATCAGGTGACCAACGTCGCCCGCGAGGTCGGCATCGAGGGCAAGCTCGGCGGCCAAGCGAGGGTGCCTGGCGCCGCCGGCCTGTGGCGCGACCTGACCGACAACGTCAATCAGCTGGCGGCGAACCTGACCACACAGGTGCGGGCCATCGCCGAGGTGTCGACCGCGGTCACCAAGGGCGATCTTACGCGTTCCATCAGCGTCCAGGCTTCCGGGGAGGTCGCGGCGCTCAAGGACAACATCAACGAGATGATCCGCAACCTGAAGGATCAGACGCTCAAGAATGCCGAGCAGGATTGGCTGAAGACCAACCTCGCGCGGTTCTCCCGCATGCTTCAGGGCGAGCGCGATCTGGCCACGGTGTCGCGCATGATCATCTCGGAACTCGCGCCGCTGGTGAACGCGCAGTATGGCGTTTTCTACGTAACCAATCGCGACGAGGATGAGTCCTATCTGGAACTGGCAGCGTCCTACGCCGCCGAGGGCAAAGCCAAGATCCGCCAGCGTGTGGACTTTCGGGAAGGCCTGATCGGTCAAAGCGCGGCCGACAAACGGGCGATCATGCTCGACGAGGTTCCCTCGAGCTTCCTGCGCATCAGCTCGGGCCTCGGCGAAGCACCGCCGGCCAGCGCTATCGTTCTGCCGGCATTGTTCGAGGAAGAGGTCAAGGCGGTCATCGAACTCGCTTCGTTCAGCCGCTTCAGCGACACGCATCGCCTGTTCCTCGAGCAATTGATGGAGTCAGTCGGTATCGTGCTCAACACGATCGCCGCGACCATGCGCACGGAAGGGCTTCTCAAGCAGTCACAGCTTCTGACGTCCGAACTGCAGTCGCGCCAGACCGAGCTCACCAAGAAACAGGAAGAGCTTCACGCCACCAACGAGGAATTGCAGGAGAAGGCGCAGCTTCTCGAGAACGAGAAAAAGCAGGTCGAGAACAAGAATCTCGAGATCGAAATGGCCAGACGGGCACTCGAGGAGAAGGCGGAACAGCTGGCGCTGACGTCCAAGTACAAGTCCGAATTCTTGGCCAATATGAGCCACGAGCTGAGAACCCCGCTGAACTCGCTGCTGATCCTGTCCAACTTGCTTGCGACCAACCAGCAGGGCAACCTGAACGACAAGCAGATCGAGTTCGCTCGCACGATCAACTCGGCGGGCACGGACCTGCTCAGCCTCATCAACGACATACTGGATCTTTCGAAAATCGAATCCGGCACGGTTTCGATCGAGCTCAACGACATGCCGCTCGCACATCTGCGCCAGCATATGGAGCGGACCTTCCGGCAGCTTGCGGCCGACAAGGGGCTTGGGTTTACGATCAAAATCGATCAGATCCTGCCCGAGACGATCCGTACGGACGAAAAACGGCTGCAGCAGATCGTCCTCAACCTTTTGTCCAACGCCTTCAAGTTTACCTCTCAAGGCGACGTGACGCTCAGCATCCATGCCGAGCGGACCGGCCGCGCAAACGGCGCGGCGGCACTGCCGCAAGCGCTGGCCATCGCCGTCACCGACACGGGCATCGGCATTCCGGAGGACAAGCAAAAGCTGATCTTCGAGGCGTTCCAACAAGCCGACGGCACCACCAGCCGCAAATATGGCGGCACTGGCCTCGGCCTCTCGATCAGCCGGGAAATCGCCCGCCTGCTCGGCGGCGAGTTGCGCGTCGAAAGCCAGCCTGGAACGGGATCGACCTTCACGCTTGTCATTCCCTTCGACGGCCCGCGCAGCAGCAGTCTTGCACCGCAGATCGAGCTTTCGCCGGCCGCCGTTTCCGTTGCGGCCAGCAGCACGACAGGAACGCCGGAACTCGCCGACGACCGTGATGCGATCGATCCATCGGACAGGGTGGTGCTGATCGTGGAGGACGACCCCACTTTTGGCGGGCTGCTGCTTGGTCTTGCGCGATCGGCCGGATTGAAAGGCGTGCTCTCCACGGCCGGCTCGGGAACGCTGGCGCTTACGCGCAAGCTCATGCCCGATGCGATCACGCTGGATCTCGGCCTTTCGGACATTGATGGCTGGGTGCTTTTCGACCTTTTACGGCACGATCCGAAGACCAGGAACATACCCATCCACGTTATCTCCGGCGCCGAAGACATCGAGCTCCTCACGCGCCGAGGCGCCGCAAGCGTTTCCAGCAAGCCGGTGTCCGCCGGCGAACTTTCGCGTGTCTTCGACGATATTCAGTCGAGGACGCTCAGGACACAACGCAATGTGCTGGTCGCGGATCCGGACCCCGAGCGTCGCCTGGCGCTGGTGGAAGCCATTCGCGACGGCGTCACGTCGGTCACCGCCATCGGCCGCGTCGCGGCCAATGCCGACGGGGGTGGTATTGCCGGATATGACGCCGTCGTGTTCGGTTTTGGCCGTTCGGCCAAGGACAACGCCCAGATGCTCGATGAGATCATGTCGCAGTTCGGCGATTTTGTCCCGCGCCTGCTCTTCTTCACGCCCCATCCGGACGCCTTTCAACAGCAGATCGCCTTGCATCCGCCGCTCAGCGATGTTCCGCGTGCCGACAACTTTGCCCAGCTTGGCTTGTTGATGTCCGCCGCCCTTCCAGGCGACAGGCCCGACAAGGAAATCCTGGCTTCCGAGCAACTCGACAACGCCGATCTGGCCGGAGCCAAGGTTCTGATCGTCGACGACGACATTCGCAACATCTATTCGCTGACCAGCGTGCTGGAGACCTACGGTATCGAGGTGCAGCATGCCGAGCGGGGGCGGGACGGCATAGCCATGCTTGAAGAGGCGCCGGACGTCGACGTCGCCCTGATCGACATCATGATGCCCGAGATGGACGGGTACGAGACAATGCGCCGGATACGCTCCCAGCCGGAAATCGCGCACATTCCGCTGATTTCCGTCACGGCCAAGGCGATGAAAGGAGATCGCCAGAAATGTCTGGACGCCGGCGCGTCCGACTACATCGCCAAGCCCGTCGACCTCGACCTGCTCCTCGCCCTGCTGCGGGTTTGGGTCGGTCGCTCGCGCTCGCGAGCGGGGACATCGCGGGCAGACGGCGACGACCGCAATCTGATCGCGCCCCGGCGGATTTAGCCAATGGCGGCGATGGAAGCAGAAAGCAGCGAACCGTTCGACAAGCTGGGGCCGGTTCGCGTTCTGGCTGTCGACGACGACGCGCGAAATCTCCTTGCTATTGAGGAGGCACTTGACGGGGTCGGGCAGGTGATTTGCGCCCAGTCGGGCGACGAGGCGCTGCGCTTTCTGCTCAAGGACGACTTCGCCGTCATTCTGCTGGATGTGCTGATGCCCGGTCTCGACGGCTACGAAACCGCTTCGCTGATCCGGAGGCGCGAACGTTCGAACGCCACGCCGATCATCTTCCTGACCGCCATCAACAAGGAAGAAGCACATATGTTGCGCGGCTATGACGCCGGCGCGGTGGATTATCTGTTCAAGCCATTCGACCCGTCGATGCTGCGGTCCAAGGTCATGGTCTTCGTCGATCTCTATGAAAAGACGAGGGAAATCGAACGGAATGCTGCCAGGGAGCAACTGCTGCTTGAGCGAGCGCTGAAGGCGACCTCCGACAAGCTCGACGCCGAGCGGGCGCTGCGGCATTCCGAGGCCCGGCAGGAGGCGATCCTCGCTTCGCTGCCGATCTGTTTTCACGCCCGCGCGGCCGAGGCGCCATTCGCCGCAAGCTATGTTTCCAAGGGGGTCGAGCGGTTGACGGGATTTTCTCCGGACCGGTTCATGGCGGATCAAGATTTCGGCATCAGCCGGGTCCATCCGGCTGATAGGGACGCGGTGACAAGATCGCTTTCGGCCGCCCACGAGACCGGCTCTTATGCGTGCGAGTTCCGCTGGCGATGCGCCAATGAGGAATACCGGATATTCCTCGACCAGGGAGTGGTCGCCAGGGATGGCGCCGGGCTCGAACTGCTGGGCACCATGCAGGACATCACCGAGCAGCGCCATCTGGAAAGCCAATTGCTGCAATCGCAGCGGCTCGATGCGATCGGCAAGCTGACCGGCGGACTTGCCCACGATTTCAACAATCTGCTTGCGGCGATTCTCTCCGGGCTGAGCCTGCTGGAAAGGCAAGTGAGCCTCGACGGCAAGGCGGCCCAGGTTCTCGACATGACGCGCCGCTCCGCTTCCCAGGGCAAGGACCTCATCCAGCGCATGCTCGCCTTTTCAAGGCGCCAGGATCTGAAACCGGTTGCCGTGCGGATGTCGAGCCTGGGAGACACGATGACCGGCCTTGTGGCGCCGATCCTGGGCGGCCTGGTGCGCTTCGACTGGCATGTCGGTGACGACATATGGCCGGTGCATGCGGACCCGGCGCAGCTTGAGCTTGCTTTGATGAACCTGGTCTTCAATGCCCGCGACGCGATGCCTTCCGGCGGGACAATCTGCGTCAGGGCCCACAATCGCAGCGTCGGCCATTCCGGCCAGGGGCTTGCCGCGGGCGACTATGTCAGGCTTGCGGTCGAGGACACCGGGACAGGTATCGCCGCGGATGTCATCAGCAAGGTGATCGAGCCGTTCTTCACGACAAAGCCGATCGGGAAGGGCACGGGTCTGGGCCTCAGCACTGTCTATGGTTTCGCCAAGCAGTCGGGTGGCACGCTCAGGATTGACAGCGAGCTTGGCCACGGCACCACCATGGAGCTCTGGCTGCCCCGTTCACGCGAGGCGCAAGACGTTACCGCCAGGGATGAGCTCGTTTTCGAAGCCAGTGCCGCCAACAATGCCGGCACGGACCTCCCGACGGCGGTTGAGGATCAGTTGCCGACTGTTCTGCTCGTCGACGACAGTCAATCCCTGCGGGAGTTGACGGCGATGTCGCTGCGGCAATCGGGTTTCGACGTGACGGCGTTTTCCGGCGGCGCCCAGGCACTGGCCGCCATCGAAAAGGAACCGGACCGTTTCGACGTCATCGTAACCGACTTCGCCATGCCGCTCATTTCGGGCATCGACGTCATCCGCTTCGCCCGAAGCCTGCGCGCGGATTGGCCGGCACTCATCGTCACGGGCTACGCCGATGCCGAGAAGATCTCGGACCGCCCTCACGACGTGGCGTTGATCAGCAAGCCCTTCGAAGATGCTCACCTGGTAGCAGCCATTCGATCAGCTTCGCGCCGCCGCTGAAGGCCGTGGTTCGTGGGGAGCCGCACTTGTCGTCGATCCTTGGAGGGCGCTTAGCCGACCTCCCAATTTCTCGCACCAGCTGCCGAGTTGCCTCTTGCCGTTAACCATTCGTTAACCATTAACCCCCTAGCGTTTACCTCTCAGTAAGGATTCGCTGGCCGTGACCTTTGCCGCCCCCCTCGAAACAAAATCCATTCGTTTTCGCGCCCGTTCTTTCGTGGCCTTTACGCTCACGCCGGAGGCGCCGATTTCCGCCTGGCTGGAGGAGCTGGATCACTGGATCGGCAATTCGCCGGGGTATTTTGCGGGACGGCCGGTGGTGCTCGATCTGAACGTGCTGAAGCCCGAAATCGCCGACATCGGGCTGCTGGTTGCTTCGCTCGGTGCGCGAGGCATCCGGGTCTATGCGATAGAGCTTGAAGGCGCCTCGCTCGGGCTTGACCTGCCGCCGTTGCTTAGCGGCGCCAAGGAGGCCACCACGGATGGCCTGCTGTCGCAGCCCGGCCGCAAGGGCAAGGCGGAGGCGGCTGATGAAGCCGGCAAGCTGGAAACGGTGTTTTCGGATCGCGGCAAGGATGCCGGCAAGGCCGGCGAAGTCAAGGCAGGCGAGGGCAAGGCCGGCGAAGCCAGGGCCGAGGCGGGCAAGGGCAAGGCAGCCAAGGCCGCGGAAGCAGGCGCGATCGAAACGGTCCAGGCCGGCACGCTGATGGTCAAGTCGCCGATCCGCTCGGGTCAGTCGATCTTCCATCCGCATGGCGATGTCATCGTTTTGGGCTCGGTCGCGTCCGGCTCCGAAATCATCGCGGCGGGCTCTATCCATGTCTATGGCACCTTACGCGGCCGCGCCATCGCCGGCTCGCAGGGCAACCGCTCGGCACGTATCTTCTGCCGCAAGAACGAGGCGGAGCTGATTTCGGTCGACGGCTGGTACACCACCGCCGAAGAGATGGAAGGCGTCTCGCGCGGCAAGGCCGTGCAGGCCTTCCTCGAAGGCGACATGCTCGCCGTCGTGCCGCTGAACTAGGGCGGCGCGATGCTGACGCCCTGCTTCACGGTTCCGGCCCGGACAAGCGCCGAGGCACCATCGCCGCGCGCAAGCCTCGGACCGGTTTGGGATGGCATGATGGCAGGCTCTGACAACAGCCGTGCGGCGCACGGCACAACGAACGACAACAGGCAACGGAGGCTTTTTCCATGGGCAAGGTAGTGGTCGTCACATCGGGCAAGGGGGGCGTCGGCAAGACCACCTCGACGGCCGCGCTGGGTGCCGCGGTCGCCAAGACCGGCAAGAAGGTGGCGCTGGTCGATTTCGATGTCGGCCTGCGCAATCTCGACCTGATCATGGGCGCCGAGCGGCGCGTCGTGTTCGACCTCGTCAACGTCATCCAGGGTCAGGCCAAGCTGTCGCAGGCACTGATCCGCGACAAGCGCGTCGACACGCTGTTCCTGCTGCCGGCGTCGCAGACGCGGGACAAGGACGCGCTGACCGAGGACGGCGTCGGCGAAGTGATCGACAAGCTGCGTTCGGTCTTCGACTATGTCTTCTGCGACAGCCCGGCCGGCATCGAGCGCGGCGCGCAGCTCGCCATGCGCTTTGCCGACGAGGCCGTCATCGTCACCAATCCGGAAGTGTCGTCGGTGCGCGATTCCGACCGCATCATCGGTCTGCTCGACGCCCGCACCATGCGCGCCGAACAGGGCGAGCAGATCGCCAAGCATGTGCTGGTCACGCGCTATGACGCGGCGCGCGCCGCGCGGGGAGAAATGCTCTCGATCGACGACGTACTGGAAATCCTGTCGGTGCCGCTGCTCGGCATCATCCCGGAAAGCCAGGATGTGCTGCGCGCCTCCAACCTCGGTTCGCCGGTGACGCTGTCGGAACCGCTCAACAACGCCGCCAAGGCCTATCTCGAAGCGGCACGGCGGCTTGAAGGCGAAGACTTGCCGGTGGTGGTGCCCTTCGAACGCAAGGGTTTCCTCGACCGTCTGCTCGGAAGGAGGGCCGCATGAGCATCCTCGACCTCTTCAAGCGGCGCACCAGCGCGCCGGTGGCGCGCGAGCGGCTGCAGGTGTTGCTCGCCTATGAGCGCCGCAGCCGTGGCCAGCCCGACCTCGTCTCCATTCTGCGGGAGGAGATCATGGCTGTGATCGCCAAGCATGTGCAGATCGACCAGGACTATCTCCAGGTCTCAATGGAGCGGGGTGAGACCATGTCGACGCTGGAAATCGACATCCAGATCCCCAACAAGAGCGCCGTGCCGCTGGCCATGGCGGGGTAAAAACGGTGCGCCTTTTCCTCGCCCCGCTCCACAGGGGGCGAGGAACCCGGATTGCCGGGCCGGCACCGCCGGTTTTCGTCCAGATCAGTTCAGCGAAAATCTCGACCTGAAGCCCGCGGCGCTGTTGCGATTGGGATAATCCTGATCCGGTATCGCAACGCCCAGATGAGTGCACAGCGGTTCCCAACCGTCGCCAAGAGCGTGGACCAGCAGCCGCTCCCGTCGCACTTCGGCGTACACCGCACGGACATTGGCCTCGTAGCAGGCAATGGCATGCGCTCGATCGCCGGGCCGGCCGCCGAACACCTGCCTGGCGATCAGGGCGAGGCCCAGCGATTCTTGATCGACGCTTTGCTCAAGTCCCGTCGCGATCGTTTTTTCAAAACTCTCCCACCAGCTTTCGGCCGAGCGGTAGGTCAGGATCACCCTGGCATTCGGATAGAATTCGATCAGGTCGCGCCAGTAGTACGCCGAAGGCCAGTCTAAACAGGAGACATAGCCCGACAGCAGCTGGTTCCAGTCCGGCGCGGCACCTTGGGCCAGCGCACGCCACATCCGTTTCTGCTCCTCGTTGCCGATCACTTCATGCATGTGATGACAGGGGCCGTAGCCGAGAATGGCCAGCGCCTCGCGCATCGAATCCGTGCCCGTTCGGCCAAAGCCGGTTCCGATCACCTTGATCGACATCTCCATCCCCTCCCGTTCGACCTGCAAGCCGTTTGCTGGCAGCATATCAGGCTGCACACCGAATATGCACGAGAAGCGTTGACATCGCCGCGAACGCTACGGTCTGTGCCAGCCCGGGACCCGGCACTGGCTGTCGCGGCGGTGCAAATCCCCAAATGTCTGAAATTTACATTTCCCTAGGGGGGCTTCCCCTGCGGAATAAGCGGATGTAAGGATACATATTAGCAGTTTGTTAAATATCTGGTTTTCTTTGCGTAAGAGGGAGTTCCGTATGAACTTCAAGAGCCTGATCAAGCGTGCTGAAGACGTAGACGATGCACTCCAGGAATTGCAGGACGATCTGGCGGACGCCCTGGATGCCAGCCTCGACAGCGAATTCGAGGCACCGCCACAGGGCGTCGATGTCCCCGATGACGCGCCGACCGTCTCGCCACCCCAGGCCGATGCGGCGCAAGCGGAGGGCGCGGACAATCCGGACGCCGCGGGCAACGCCGACGCCGCCGAAACCACGCCACGACTGACGCCCCATGCCCAGACCCGGCTCGCGGCGTTGAACGCCTTCGAAGGAATGTTCCACGACGCCAGGGATTATCTGGATGAGATCAACGGCAAATTGTCGGAAATCTCGACCTCGCATCATCTGACGCGCGAATTCCTCAACATCCTCCACACCGACATTCTTCGCGCCAACGAGCTGGAGCTCGCAAATGCCGGCCTGATCGCCGAGCAAAGAGCGCTGTCGGAAAAGCTGCACGACACGGCGGCGAAGCTGCGCGAGCGTGACAGCACGTGCGAAGTGCTGCAGCAGCGCGAGACAGACCTGGTCCAGGACCGGGACGCGCTTCGCACAGCGCTCGCGGCGGCAAGGCTCGATCTCGCCGAGATGGGCAATGCCAGCGCCAAACGCGACGCGGAATTCGGCGACATCGCCAACCGGCTGACCGCCAGGACGGTCGAGGCCAACAGGCGCTTGCGCGAGAGCAAGATGCTGCGGGAAAAACATGTCAGCCTGTCGGTCGAACTCGACAAGGTGCTGAAGCGGGAGAGCCATGCGCGCCACAGGCTGGACGAGCTTTCGGCAGTCCACGCCAGCGAAGCGGCGCGCCTTGCCGAACTGATGGCGGCGCTCGGCAAGAGCGAGAAAGAGGAGATCCGGCTGCAGAAGGCGCTCGAGGCCACACAGGCGAAGCTGGCGGAAAAGACCGAAACGGCCAGCCTGATGGAAGGCGACTGGGAAGCCGAACGGGCTCGCGGCCAGACGGAGATGCGCGGATTGCGGTCCGAGATCCAAGATCTGGAATCGCGGCTGGAGCGGGCCTCGAACGAGAACAGTGCGGCCGCCGCCGAAATCGCCAGGCTCAAGACCGACCTGGACGACGCAGTGGCCGAAAAGAAAATCGCCGATGAAAGGTTGTCCGCGCTCACCGACGAGAACGAAGCCGACAAGCTGAGTCTTTCGAAAGCGAACGCCAATCTTTCGCAACTTGCGCTGCAACAGGCATCGGAGGACATACAACGGGATGTCCAGCGGCAGGAATGCGAGGATCTGCGGGCAGAAATCGCGTCGCTCAATGCCCGGATCAAGGAATTGCTGCCCTACGAGCGGCTCCACAAGGCGACCAACGGCAAATCGCGCGAGGGCGAGGTGGTGGAGATAGCCGCCGTAGTGGCCGAGAAAGCCCGTGCAACGGGCAGGCGTCCCATCCGCAGGAATCTGCGCGCCACGTCGTAGCGCGCTTCGCAGGCCTCGTTGCTTGGCAGTCCCCGCATTGGGCTGCCTTTCGCGATGTGGACGGGCCTAACCCAATCACACCGCCGCGAACACCACCGTCTGCGCCAGCCCGCCGCCCTGGCGGTTCTCCAGCGTCACGGTGCCGCCGTAGCGCTCGATGATCTCCTTGGCGATGGCGAGGCCGAGGCCGGCGCCTGGAATGGATTGCTGGCGGCCGGGGTCGACGCGGAAGAAGGGCTCGAAGGCCTTGTTGATGAGGTCGGGCGGAATGCCCGGGCCGACGTCCGATATGGAGAGCACGGCGCGCCTGTCGGCGAGGTCGAGCGCGATCGTGCAGGCCTTGCCGTGGGTGGCGGCGTTGACGACCAGATTGCGCAGGGCGCGGCGCAGGCCGAGCGCGCCGGCGCGGACCGCAACCCTGTCCAGATGCCCGATCGAGACGGAATGGCCGAGCGTGACCATCTCGGCAGATATGTCGCGCACCATCTTTTCAAGGTCGAGCGGTTCGACGGCATCCTGGTTCACCTCCTCGCGCACCAGGCGGATGGCGCTGTCGGCGATGCGGTCGAGCTCGTCGAGGTCGTGCAGCCACTTGTCGCGCTCCTCGTCGAGGAATTCGGCGCGCAGCCGCATGCGCGTCATCGGCGTGCGCAGATCGTGGCCGGCGGCGGCCACCAGCCGCATGCGGCTTTCCATGGCGGTCTTCAGCCTGGACGAGAGCTGGTTCAGTGCGTGCGCCGTGGCCTTGACCTCGGCCGAGCCCACCTCCGGCACCGGCGCCAGCACGCCGTCCCTGCCGATCTTGGAGACGGTGGCCTCCAGCATTTCGAGCGGCCGGATCAGCACCGAGGTGAAATAGACAGAGACTGCGGTGGCGCCGGCCACGATCAGCGAGATCCAGCCGGCCAGAACCAGCCATTCGCGCCTGGGCGGGTCGATATGTGCTATTTCGAGGATCGCCCACCGGCTGTCGGGCAGGCGCATCGAGGCACGTTGGCTGGGTTCACCCGGTTTGTCGCTGACGATGGCCAGCACGTCGAAGCCGCGGCGGCGCAGCAGATCATTGAGCATCGCCGTCTCCTGCCGGTCCACCTTGCCATCCGCCGGCCGGTCGCTGAATTGCACCCGCAGCACATCGGGTATGGGCCCCGGCAGCAGCCGCACCACGAGTTCCATCTGCTGGGCAACCCAGGGCACGACGAGTTCCGGCGGCGGCCCGCCGCCGCGCACGCTGAGGACCGCCGCCGTCGCCAGGCCGACGACGCCGACGATAGAGGCGACCAGCAACAGGATGAGGCGGCGGCGCAGCGAGTTCACGCCTGCGCCTCCACCGTCTCGACGCGCGCGGTCAGCTGGTAGCCGCCATTGCGCACCGTCTTGAACAGCGGCCCGTCGCCGGTGTCGGTGAATTTGCGGCGCAGCCGGCTCATCAGCACGTCGACCGAGCGTTCGAGCGGGTCGCGTTCGCGGCCTTGTGTGAGATCAAGCAGCTGGTCGCGCGAAAGCAGCCGGCCGGGGCGGTCGAGGAACACCTGCAACAGGTCGAATTCGGCGCCGGTGAGATCGACAGCCGCGCCCTGCGCATCCGTCACCTTGCGGGTGTCCGGCTCCAGCCTGTAGCTGGCGAAGCGGTAGGCGCGGGGCGGAGGCGCGGGCGCCGCTTCTTCCGGCGTCGAGCGCCTGAGCACGGCGCGGATGCGGGCGGTGAGCTCGCGGGGGTTGAACGGCTTGCCGAGATAGTCGTCGGCGCCGAGTTCCAGCCCGATGATGCGGTCGACATCCTCCTTCAGCGCCGTCAGCAGGATGACGGGAATATGCGGCTTGCGATCGCGCAAGCCCCGGCAGATGTCGAGCCCCGAACCATCCGGCAGCATGACGTCGAGCACGGCCAGGTCGAACTGGCCAGTGGCCAGCTTCTGCTCGCATTCGCGCCTGTCGGCCGCTACCGAGACGCGAAAACCCTGGCCGTCGAGATAGCGCCCGAGCAGCGTGCGGATTTCGCGATCGTCGTCGACGACGAGGATGTGGGGTTGTGACTGCATTATCGTGCCCTTGCCCATGATCCCGGGTTTGTCCTGATTATAGGGAGCGCCCGTGCAAGCGGCATGGAAAATTGCAACCCAATGTTTCTGGCCGGGGGATGGCAACATTCGGAAACAAATTGCCCTTTTGCGGAAACCTTCGGCAACATGCCGACGCGAAGCAGACAAACACGCTTCCTATCCTCCTGACGTCCAAAGCATGGATGAAAGGAATACCGTCATGCGAAGCAGACTTCTTGCGCTCGGCCTGTTTTCCGCCGCCGCCATCCACCCCGCGCTGGCGGCGCAGCCCGACCCGGGCGCGGCGCCAGGCGGGCCGCCGCCTGCCATGGCAATGCAGGATGGAACGGACCATGGCTCGATGCCGCATCCTTCGCAAGGATGGGGTCCGCAAGGTTTTGGCCCGCACAGTTTCGGCCCGCAAGGCTTCGGCCCCCGCCGCGTGGGGCCGCCGCCGGAATTCATGCTGGCCGCCCGGCTCGCCGCGCTCGAAACACGCGTCGGCATCCGCAGCGAACAGCTCGACGCCTGGCGCGACTACACCAGCGCGCTGCAGGCGGTGCTTTCGCCACCGCGGCCGGACCGTGGTCCGGGTGGCACTGGCGGGCCTGGAGGGCCGGATGGCGGGCCGCAGGCGAAAGGCCCCGATGCAGGGCCGGCCGGCAAGCCCGATCCATTCGCCTTCCAGGAAAGGCTGGCAGACGACGTCACGGCGCGTGCGGCTTCGGCCGCCAAGCTGAAGGACGCGATCGCCGAGCTGCGCGCCAAGCTCACGCCTGAACAGCTCGAAATCCTCGTTTCGGCGGAACGCCCCCATGGACCACCCCCCGGTCCATGGGGCGGCCCGCCGAATGACGCAGTCGGTCCGGCAGGCCCGCCCAATGATGGCCCGATGCCGCCGCCCCAGCCCGGGAACGGCTGACAACCGACCGGCTGCGCCGGCCGGCCCCGGTACCCAACCCGTTCCCGGGCCGGCCGGGTTTGCTTCTCCGGGATGGCGGATCGCGCCTTCCCGGATTCACCCCATGCAACAAGGCACGACAATGTGGGAAGCCCTGATGCTGCTGCGGCTGATCGCATCGGCCAGCCCGAAATATTCGTTCGGCCGGCGCATCGATCATGCCGCAACGCCGCCGGCCTTGCCGGTCGACACGCTGCAAGGCGCGATCCGGCTGGAATTCGCCGCCTGGCGCCTGTCGCTGCCGATCTCGCGGCACGCCGATGGCCACGGAAATCATGACCGCAAGATCGCGTGAGACCTGGCAAGGCGCTTGGCATGTCGGTGCTGATCGGCATAATGGCGCGGAGGGCATCGCGGCCAGCCATCCGGTCCTCGGGTGCGCTCCAGCCACGAAGAAGGAGCGCGACATGAGCCGCTTCGAAGCACTGCTCGACGCCGCCCGCAAGTGGGCGCGACCCCTCGTCACGACATCGTCCGTCTCAAGCCTCACCTGCGACCGCCGGCGTTCGCCCTCGCTTTGTATTGGCCAACGCCCAGGCGGTCACCGCACCTCCAGCGAAAGATCATTCAGCCATGTCCATGCAGTCTAGGCAGTCCTCCCCGCCAGTTCGCCGGTTCGCGTCCTGGACGGCGCTTGCCGCGGCTCTTCTCCTGGCGGCCTGCTCACAAGAGGGCGGCAAGGCTCCCGCAGGCATGGGCGGCGTCGGCAAACCGGAAGTCGGCGTCGTCACGCTGCATCCGCAATCGGTGGCGATCACAGCCGAACTGTCGGGGCGCACGGCGGCCTCGCTGATCGCCGAGGTGCGTCCACAAGTGAACGGCATCATCCAGCAACGACTGTTCAAGGAAGGCAGCGAGGTGGCGGCGGGACAGCCGCTCTACCTCATCGACCCGGCGAGCTACAAGGCGGCTTATGACAGCGCGGTCGCGGCGCAGCAGAAGGCGGCGGCGGCGGTGCCTACCGCGCAGGCCAAGTTCGACAGATACGCCGGCCTGTTGAAGCAGAACGTTGTTTCCAAACAGGATTATGATGACGCCGCCGCCACGCTTGCGCAGGCGCAGGCGGATGTGGCTTCCGCCAAGGCGAGCGCCGAAACCGCGCGCATCAGCCTCGACCGCACCTCGATCACCGCGCCGATCGCAGGCCGCATCGACAAGTCCACGCTGACACCGGGCGCGCTGGTCACCGCCAACCAGGAGACGGTGCTGACCACGATCCGTTCGCTCGACCCGATCAATGTCGACGTCACGCAGTCGAGCACCAATTTGCTCAACCTGCGCCAGGCGATCTCGGAAGGGCGGCTGAAGTTCAGCGGCCCCAATGTCAGCGTCAAGCTGAAGCTCGAGAACGGCACCATCTACGCGCAGACCGGCAAGCTGGAATTCGCCGGCGCCAATGTCGACCAGACCACCGGCACGTTCGCGCTCAGGGCCGAGTTCCCCAACCCCGACCGCCTGCTTCTGCCGGGCATGTATGTGCGGGCGCTGGTCGAGGAGGGCGTTGCCCAGAACAGTTTTCTCGTGCCGCAGCGCGCCGTCACCCGCAACACGAAGGGTGAGGCGACGGCCATGGTCATCAATGCGCAGGGCAAGGTCGAGACGCGCGTGCTCGCCGTGCGCAACACCGTCGGCAACAGCTGGCTGGTCGACAGCGGCGTGGGCGATGGTGACCGTGTCATCGTCGAGGGCCTGCAGCTCGTGCGCCCCGGCGGCGATGCGACCGGCGTCGAAGTGACGATTGACGAGGCGACCGGTGAGATCAAGGATCGCGGCCAGACCTCCGCCTTGCCGGCCCCATCCAAGGTGGCCAGCACCGGCCGGCAACCCGCCGCGTCGACCGGGAACTGAGACGATGTCAGCATTTTTCATCAACCGGCCGATCTTCGCCTGGGTGATCGCCATCGTGATCATGCTGGGCGGTCTGCTCGCACTCACCACGCTGCCGATCTCGCAATATCCGCAGATCGCGCCGACCACGGTCAATATCAGCGCCACCTATCCGGGCGCGGACGCCCAGACGGTCGAGAACTCGGTGACCAAGGTCATCGAGCAAGGCATGACCGGCATCGACAACCTCGATTACATGACGGCGACGTCGACCTCGACCGGTTCTGCGTCGATCACGCTGACCTTCACCAGTTCGGCCGACCCCGACACCGCCCAGGTGCAGACGCAGAACAAGCTGCAGCTGGTGCAGTCGCAACTGCCGCAGGTAGTGCAGAGCAACGGCATCACCGTCTCCAAATCCTCGACCGGCTTCCTGATGGTCATCGGCTTCGTCTCCAGCGACGGCAAGATGAACTCGACCGACCTCGCCGACTATGTCGACGCCACCGTCAACGACACGCTGAAGCGCGTCGAAGGCGTGGGCTCGACGCAGCTCTTCGGCTCGGGCTATGCGATGCGGATCTGGCTCGACCCCGACAAGCTGGCCAAATACGCGCTGATGCCAAGCGACGTGGCGAGCGCCATCGAGGCGCAGAACACGCAGGTTTCGGCCGGCCAGCTCGGCGGTCTGCCGGCGCGCAAGGGCCAGCAGCTCAACGCCACGGTGACCGCCAAGAGCCGGCTGCAAACCGCCGAACAGTTCCGCAACATCATCCTGAAGAGCCAGACGGACGGCTCGCTGGTCCGCCTCAACGACGTCGCCACCGTCGAACTCGGCGCCGAAAGCTATACGACGCAAGCCAACTACAACGGCAAGCCGGCGGCGGGCGTCGCCGTCAACCTGGCGACCGGTGCCAACGCGATCAGCACCGCCGAAGCGGTGCGCTCGACGATAAACCGGCTGAGCTCGACCTTCCCGCAAGGCGTCGAGGTCGTCTATCCCTACGACACCTCGCCCTTCGTGCGGCTGTCGATCGAGGAGGTGGTCAAGACGCTGGCCGAGGCGATCGTGCTGGTGTTCCTGGTGATGTTCATCTTCCTGCAGAACTTGCGGGCGACGATCATCCCGACCATCGCGGTGCCGGTGGTGCTGCTGGGCACGTTCGGCGTGCTGTCGCTGTTCGGCTATTCGGTCAACACGCTGACCATGTTCGCCATGGTGCTGGCCATCGGCCTGCTCGTCGACGACGCCATCGTCGTGGTCGAGAATGTCGAACGCGTCATGCAGGAGGAAGATCTGTCGCCGAAAGAAGCGACGCGAAAATCGATGAACGAGATCACCGGCGCGCTGGTCGGCATCGCCACCGTGCTGTCAGCGGTGTTCGTGCCGATGGCCTTCTTCGGCGGCTCGACCGGCATCATCTACCGGCAGTTCTCGGTGACCATCGTCTCGGCCATGGTGCTGTCCGTGTTGGTGGCGCTGGTGCTGACGCCGGCATTGTGCGCCACGATCCTGCGGCGGCCGAAGGACCATGCCACGCAGACCGGTCCGTTCGGCTGGTTCAACAGGATGTTCGATCGCGGCACGACGGCCTATCGCGACGGCTCGCACGGCATCATCAACCGGTCGTGGCGATTTCTTGCCATCTTCCTCGCCATTGTCGTCGCCATGGGCTGGATGTTTGCGCGGTTGCCGAGCTCGTTCCTGCCGGAAGAAGACCAGGGCATCCTGATCACCAGCGTGCAATTGCCGGTCGGCGCCACGCAGGACCGCACGGAGCGCGTGCTGAAGCAAGTCACCGACCACTATCTCAACGACGAAAAGGACGCCGTCGACGGGGTCTTCACCGCGTCGGGCTTCGGCTTCGGCGGAGCCGGGCAGAATGTCGGCATCGGCTTCGTGCGGCTGAAGGATTTCGCCCAGCGCAAGTCGTCCGCAATGGCCGCGCAGGCGATCGCCGGCCGCGCCATGGGCGCGTTCTCCAAGATCAGGGATGCGCAGGTCTTCGCGCTGGCGCCCCCGGCCATCCAGGGTTTCGGCAACACCAACGGCTTCGATTTCTACCTGCAGGACGTCAATGGCGCCGGCCATGACGCGCTGATCCAGACGCGCAACCAGCTTCTGGCCTTGGCTGGGCAGAGCAAGGTGCTCGCAAACACGCGTCCCAACGGCCAGGAGGACCAGCCGCAATTCTCGGTCGACATCGACCAGGAGAAGGCGAGCGCGCTGGGCGTCAGCCTTGCCGACATCAACAACACGTTGTCCAGCGCCTGGGGCAGCGATTACGTCAACGACTTCATCGATCGGGGACGGGTGAAGCCGGTCTACATGCAATCGGACGCGAATTTCCGCATGCAGCCGGAGGATCTCGACAAATGGCAGGTCCGCAATTCAAGCGGCGCCATGGTGCCGTTCTCGGCCTTTGCCTCCAGCCACTGGACATTCGGTTCGCCCCGGCTCGAACGCTATAATGGTTCGGCCGCGGTCGAGATTCAGGGCGCGGCGGCAGCGGGCGTGAGCTCGGGTGCGGCGATGGACGAGATCGACAAACTCGTCGCGCAACTGCCGGCCGGCTATTCGCATGAATGGACCGGGCTGTCGCATCAGGAGCGGCTTTCGGGCAACCAGGCGATGTCGCTCTATGCGATCTCGGCCTTGGTCGTGTTCCTGTGCCTGGCCGCGCTCTATGAGAGCTGGTCGATCCCGTTCGCGGTGATGCTGTCGGTACCGATCGGCATCTTCGGCGCGCTGCTGGCGGCAAGCCTGTTCGGCCAGACCAACGACGTCTATTTCAAGGTCGGCCTGCTGACCACGATCGGCCTCGCCGCCAAGAACGCCATCCTGATCGTCGAGTTCGCCATCGAACGGCAGGCGGCCGGCATGGGGTTGGTGGAGGCAACGCTCGAGGCGGCGCGACAGCGGTTGCGGCCGATCCTGATGACGTCGCTGGCCTTCATCCTCGGCGTCACGCCGCTTGCGATCGCCAGCGGCGCCGGCTCGGGCGCGCAGAACTCCGTCGGCATCGGCGTGATGGGCGGCATGATCGCCGCGACCGTGATCGGTGTGTTCCTGGTGCCGCTGCTGTTCGTCACGGTGCGGCGCATCTTCAAGGGCAGGGTGGCCAAACCAGATCCCGGGCAGGATAAGGGCGAAACGCCGGTGACGGCCAACCAGCAGTAAGGGTTCTTCACATGAGAGGTTTTGAACGTGGCTCGGTGGCCGAGGCGGCCCCGTGCGCCTATTGTCGGCGCGGCCTTGCTCGCGGGATGCGTCGTCGGTCTGGATTACCGCACGCCCGACCTGCCGATACCGGCAAACTGGAGCGGTGAGAAGCCGACCAAGTCCGTCCAGCCGGCGCAGCTGTCGCAATGGTGGCAACGCCTGCGCGACCCGCAGCTCGACTCGCTTGTCGAGGAAGCAGTCGCCGGCAACCTCGATGTCGCCACGGCGAAGGCCAAGATCCGCGAAGCTCGCGCCGACTACCGCCAGAGCGCCGGCACGCTGTTCCCGTCAGCCGACGGCTCGGCATCGGCGACGCGCAACAGGACTGCTGCGGCCGGCGGCACCGCCAGCGATGCCTACAGCCAGTACCAGTCGGGCTTCGCCGCCAGTTGGGAACTCGACCTGTTCGGTGCCAACCGCCGGGGCGTCGAGGCCGCACGCCATGGTGTGGACGCCTCGCAGGAGGAACTGCGCTCGACGCTGCTGACGCTGGTCGGCGATGTCGCGTCCACTTACACGCAGGCCCGCGGCTACCAGGCGCGCATCGCGCTCGCCCGGCGTTCGGCCGTCTCGCAGCGGCAGACCGCTGAGCTCACCCGCACCATGGCGCAGGCGGGGTCGGCGATGGCGGCCTCATTCGCCTCCGATGCGGGCGTTCAGTCCAGTCTGGCCGGCGGCCAGTTGCAAAAGCTGAGCACGCGAGGCGATCTCCAACTTGCGGTAGATGTTGTTCATATGGATTTTCAGCGTGCCTTTCGAGATGCCGATATCGAGCGCGATCCGCCCGTATGGCTTGTCCGTGGCAACGAGCCGGGCAATCTCCATTTCCCGTCTGGTCAGCCGTGACGACAGCTTCTGCCATTTGATCCGGCGGGACGCCTCAATCTCGAGGGCTTCGCCGACAATTTCGGCAGGCAACCAGTGACCGCCGGAGGCAACCTGGTCAATGCATCTCAGCAGCGTGCCGACGGCGGACTCCTTCAGCACGATCCCGGCGACGCCAGCCATGACCACATCGTAAAGCTGGCCTTGTGACGCGCCAGCCGTCAGCATCACACAGCGTGTGGCCGGCGTTTCCTTGCCGAGTTCGACGGCAACGTCGAGCCCGCTGAACCCCGGCATGTTCAGATCGATCACCGCAATGTCGGGCAAGTCCTGCCTAATCCTGGTCACAGCGCTCCTGCCGTCCAGCGCCGAACCGACAACCCTATAGCCGGGCTCGCGGGCAATCAGGTCTCCCAGGCCGTGCAGGAGCAGCGGATGGTCGTCGACAATGAACACAGTGGTGACCATCTTCAGTCACGCTCCAACCCGATCAGGCTCGCACACCCTATGCGATAATCCATCCCGGCAGCAGCATCGTGCTTCCGATAAGAATTAGCAATTACTAATTAATGTCGATACGCTTCCAGCACCAAGGTGCGTGGTGCCGGATTGAAACAGGGCAGTTCCGAGGCGTCATTGCCAGTCCGCGATTTGATGAGATCATGGACCTGACCCAGCGATCCTCGTCTTTGAGAGTAAAACGCGGAAAGAATTTCACACAACTCGGCTAACGTTGTGAGTTTTTACTGAAATGACGATTACATTTAATGATGTCGGATTTTCATTTGCGCCTATAACCGCAGTTATATGGACGTGGCCATTGCAACCTGCAAAATATGGTTAGGGGATTGTTAAGACTCTGGCGGTCGATGTCGACCGCGTGAGTTTGAGGTATGGGGCTTGAGCGTGGCACGCAGTTCGACGGCACCTGTGTTCCGTCATCCAGCAACAGCTGGCGAAGCGAGTCCAGACTTCGCCGCCGCTCCCGGGCTTTCGTTCCAATTTCCCCTCTTCTTTTTACGAGACGATCGCTCGTCGGCATGCCGCGGGAGCCGGCGCTCGGAGCATGCAGTCAACCCTGGGGTGAACGGTGGCGGCTTGATCGCTGACCGGACGACAATGTGGAGGAAATGGTAATGGCGACAGATATCGGCGGCGGCGTCCTTCTCGAGGCGACGACGGAAGGTTCGGGAACCGGCAATTATGATTCGTTCCTGCGGCTGCAGGCGACAGGTGTCGAAGAGGGCTTCAACACCGATCAGAACGGCAACGTCGTCGACAACAAGGCGTCCTTCACCCACGACCTGCAATACAGCAACTTGCAGGCGATCACTGTCGACGGCGTCCAGTATATCGAGTTTCGGCTGGACCTGAACGAAAGCAACAATGATGTAAACGGTAACATCACGCTGACCGGGCTGGATATCTACATCTCCAATGCCGGAGCGACGCTTGCCGACTATAATGCTGACTTTGCAGGGTTCACCACCGTCTTCCACCTGACCGCCGACCAGTTGCTGATCGATTCCAATCATGGCTCGGGGACGGACGACTACCGCGTGCTCGTCCCGGTCAGCGACTTTACGGCGGCCGGTGTCTCGCCCGATTCCTATGTCACGCTGTCTTCGGGCTTCTCCGGAGCCAATGGCGGCTTCGAGGAGTGGCGCACCCTCACGACCCCCGGCACCGGCACTGATACGCCTGGAATAGGCATCGACAAGGTAACGGTCGACGGCACGGCGATCGGCGACGGGCTGAGCGTGCTCGCCGGCGATACGATCACCTGGCAATACACGGTCAGCAACACCGGCAATGTCGCCCTGTCGAACATTGTCGTCACCGACGACCACAATGACGTGGTCGTGACGGCGGTTCTCAGCGGCGGCTTCAACGTCGGCGACACCAACCATGACGGCAAGCTCGACACCACCGAGCACTGGAGCTTCATCGGCACGAGCACCGGCACGGCTGTCGTCGGCGATTACACCAATGTTGGCACGGTCACGGGCTCGGCCGGGGCAGTCAATGTCACCGACAGCGACGGCTCCAGCTATTTCGGCGCCGATCCCGAGATCAAGATCGACAAGGTGACGGTCGACGACGGGACCAAGGGCGACACTCTGACGATCCTGACCGGCGAGCCGATCTCGTGGGAATACACGGTGACCAATGTCGGCAACGTTGCCCTGTCGGGCGTCACGGTAACCGACAGCGACGCCGGCGTGACGCCGGGCGCGGTGCTTGGCGGTGGCCATGTCACCAACATCGGTGACGTCAACGACAACAACAAGCTCGACATCGGTGAAGTCTGGAAGTTCTCGGCAACCGGCACCGCCGTGACAGGCGCCTACAGCAACACCGGCACCGCCTCCGGCTCCTTCACCGATGATGCCAATCATACCGGCACCGACACGGCCACCGACGACTCCGGCTATTTCGGCGCCAATCCGCACATCACGCTCGACAAGAAGACCAACGCCGTCGACCACGGCCTCAACATCTTCCAGGGCCAAGCCGTGACCTGGACCTACGATGTCAAGAACGACGGCAATGTCGCGCTCGCCCATGTGGTCGTGACCGACGACAACGGCACCGCCGGCACCGGCGACGATTTCCATCCGACGGCGATCCTCAGCGGCGGCTTCAACAGCGGCGACACCAACCACGACAATCTGCTCGATATAAATGAGACCTGGCACTACCAGGCGACGGGCATCGCGCAGCTCGGCAGCTACTTCAACAATGCAACAGCCACCACCGACGCCTATGTCGACACGGCCGGACATTCGCGCACGCCGCTCGCCGCCGACAGCAGCGACTACGAAGGTTTCTCGAACAAGGCGCTGACACAAGGGTTCTGGGGCAGCCATTCCGATGCCTGGGACAATGTCGCCGGCAATGAGGGCAATCCCACTAAGAGCGCGGTGGCCAGCGGCGTCTTGTCCAGCCTTGACGTCAATCCGCGTAGCGACGGCTATCTGCTGCTCGGCGACAGCAACGGCGACGGCATTGCCAACGATGCGCACGACCTCCTGATTTCGACCTCGCTGGCCAAGGCCATCGAATCGAGTTCGGCGGGTGGCGATGCGCGCGTGATCATGCTGCAGCAGGCAATCGCCACCCAGCTCAACATCGACAACCATGTCGCTCAGCCCAACGACCTGATCGACGAGGCGGTGATGTGGCTGAAGGGTCAGGGGACCTGGGCCGGGCTCGGCGTCAATGTCGACGCCGACAACGATGGCGTCGTCGATCAGGTCGGCACCGCGCTGAAGGGGCCTGCGGTCAAGACAAACACGGTTGCCTGGACCAAATATGTCGACGTCACCGACGCGAGCTCCGGCATCGTCGACTGGAACGGCGGCAAGGAGGCCGACGGCGAGGGCCTGAAGAACGCGCTGATGTGGTTCAACCAGGGGCAACTGGTGACATCCGGGCCGGACGGGCATGTCGCTTGGTTCGACGGGACCAACATCATCGACGAGCATCCCAACACGCTCGATCAATTCTGGCTCACGCTGCATGAGGTGGCGCAGACTCAAGTGGGGGGCCTGACGGGGATCGCCTGAGGCAGGCTCCCGGCCTTCCGGTCGGGTGTCTTGCCGCAGCGCTGCTCGCATGAATTGGCATGGGAAGGGCCTCCACCATCTTCAAATCAGCGCAGGCCATGATCAGGTCCTTGGGTCTGGTTTTGATAGCCTGCGCCCTTTTTCTCGGGCTCGGCGGCGTGCTGACGGCATCGCAGGGCGTCTGGTTGCTGTGCCTGGCGCTGGCGATATCCGGCGCACTTCTGCTGTTTCGGGAACGCAATCCCTTTCGCGCTGAAGCCGGTCCGGACGCAGCCCCCGGCGTCACGGCGACGGCGCGAGATGCTGCCGGGCCCAGTACCCGGCAGCCCAACAACGCCCGGCAGCCCAACGCCAGACAACAGCAGGGATCGGAACTCGCGGCGGCGATCAGATCCTGCCGCTCGGCCTTCATCGCGATCGCGCTGTTCAGCGGCGTCCTCAACGTGCTGATGCTGTCCAGTTCGATCTACATGCTCGAGGTCTACGATCGCGTGCTGCCGAGCCGCAGCGTGCCGACGCTGATCGGCCTCAGCCTGCTTGTCGCCATCCTCTATGCCGGGCAAGGCGGGCTCGATTTCATCCGCGGCCGCATCCTGGTGCGCATCGGCGGTGCCCTCGACGAGGTGCTCGGCGCCCGCGTCTATTCCAGCGTCCTCAAGCTGCCGCTCAAGGTCGGCCGCAACGGCGACAGCATGCAGCCGGTGCGCGATCTCGACAGCGTGCGGACTTTCCTGTCGGGCACCGGCCCGACCGCGTTGTTCGATCTGCCGTGGCTGCCGCTCTATCTGGCCATCATTTTCATGTTCCACGTGCTTCTCGGCGTGACCGCCCTGATCGGCGCGATCGTGCTGGTGCTGTTGACCGTCTTTGCCGAGCGGCTGACGCGCAAGCCGGTCACATCAGGCACCCAGACCGGCATCATCCGCAACGGCCTGACCACGACCGGCAATCGCAATGCGGAAGTCATCGCGGCGCTCGGCATGGGCGGCCGGATGGCGAAACGATGGGAAGAGGCCAACCGCGACTATCTCGCCGAGCAGCGCAGCGTCAGCGACATCGCCGGCGGCTTCGGCGCCGTGTCCAAGGTGCTGCGTATGCTCCTGCAATCGGCCATGCTCGGCATTGGCGCCTGGCTGGTCATCGAGCAGCAGGCGACCGCGGGCATCATCATCACCGCATCGATCCTGAGCGGCCGCGCGCTGGCGCCCGTCGATCTGGTCATCGCCAACTGGAAGGGTTTCGTGACCGCGCGGCAGGGCTGGCAGCGGCTGACCAGGATTCTCGCCGCTTTGCCGGCCGACGCCGAGCCGATGGCCATGCCGGCGCCGAGCCGCCATGTCTTCATGCAGGGTGTCAGTGTTGCCGCACCCGGCACGCAGCGCCTTCTGGTGCAGGATGCCAGCTTTGCGCTGGAAGCGGGACACGCCGTCGGCATCATCGGCCAGAGTGGCTCAGGCAAGTCGACGTTGGTCAGGACGCTTGTCGGCGCTTGGCCGTCCGCCGCCGGCAGGGTGAGGCTCGACGGCGCCGACCTCGATCAGTGGTCGCCGGAGGATCGTGGCCGGTTCATCGGCTATCTGCCGCAGGACGTCGAGCTGTTTGCTGGCTCGATCGCCGAGAACATCGCGCGTTTCGAGCCCGGCGCCGATCCCGCATTGGTGATTGCCGCCGCCAGGGCCGCCGGCGCGCATGACCTCATCGTCGGTTTCCGTGATGGCTACGAAACACAGATCGGCGAACTCGGCGAAGCCGTCTCGGCGGGCCAGCGCCAGCGCATCGCGCTGGCCCGCGCGCTCTATCGCGACCCTTTCCTGGTGGTGCTCGACGAACCGAATTCCAACCTCGACGCCGAAGGCGAGCAGGCGCTGTTCCAGGCGATCTTTTCGGTGCGGCAGCGTGGCGGCATCGTCGTACTCGTGGCGCACCGGCCAAGCGCGCTCAGCACAGTAGATTTCATCCTCGCCATGAGCCAGGGCCGCGTCCAGGCGTTCGGCCTCAAGGACGATGTTCTGGCCAAGCTGTTTCCGCGGCCGCAACCGGCAGTGGCCGCCGTGCCGCACCTCAGGCTCGCCACCGAAGGGCCGGCGCCATCGCCTGGCGTGGCGGCGGCGGGCGAATGACGGGGGGAACGATGTCGAACGCTTCCCACCAATCCATCCGGCGCTACATGCACATGGGCCTCATCGCGGTCGCGATGCTGGTCGGCGGCGTCGGCGGCTGGGCCTCGCTGACGCGGATTTCGGGAGCGGTCATCGCGTCTGGGGTTCTCGTCGTCGATTCCCACGTCAAGGATGTGCAGCATTCGACCGGCGGCATCGTCGGCGAGATCTCGGCGCGTGACGGCGACCGCGTCAAGCGCGGGGCGCTGCTGGTGCGCCTCGACCCTACCGTGCCGGCGGCCAACCTCGCCGTCGTCACCAAGGCGCTCGATCAGCTGTCGGCACGCAAGGCGCGCCTCGAAGCCGAACGCCAGGGCTCCGACACCATCGTCTTTCCGCAAGATCTTTTCGATCGCCGCGCCAGTCCGGGGATCGCCGCGATGATGGCCGGCGAGCAACAGGTTTTCAAAACAAGGCGTGCGGGTCGTTCCGGCCAGAAGAGCCAGCTGCAGGAGCGCATCCTGCAGCTGCAGAAGGAGATTGGCGGCGACACGGCGCAGGTCGAAGCCAAGTCGCAGGAAATCACGCTCGTCGAGGAGGAACTGGCCAGCATACGCGCACTGTGGAAGAAGCGGCTGATCTCAATCGATCGCCTGACCGCCATGGAGCGCGAGTCGGCGCGGCTCGACGGCGAGCGCGGCCAGCTGACGGCGGCCCTGGCACAGGCCCAGGGCAAGATCGCCGAGATCAATTTGCAGGTCCTCCAGATCGACCTCGAACTCGGCACCGACGTCAACAAGGATTTGCGCGAGATCGACGGCAAGATCGGCGAGCTGACGGAACGAAAGATTGCCGCCGAGGACCAGCTCAGGCGCATCGACATCCGCGCGCCGCAGGACGGCGTCGTGCAGCAGTCCATCGCTCACACCATCGGCGGCGTGATAACCCCTGGCCAGACGATCATGCAGATCGTGCCCGATAGCGACAGCCTGACGGTCGAGGCCAAGATCGCGCCGAGCGACATCGACCAGCTCTGGGTCGGCCAGTCGGCGGCGCTGCGCTTCTCGGCCTTCAACCAGCGCACCACGCCGCAAATCAACGGCACGGTCGAACGGACCTCACCGGACACGACGACCGACCAGCGCACCGGCATCAGCTACTACACCGTTCGCATCGCAACCACGCATGCCGAGGTGGCACGCCTCGGCGAGGTCAAGCTGGTTCCCGGCATGCCGGTCGAATCCTTCATCAAGACCGCGGACCGGACCGTGATCTCCTATCTCGTCAAACCGCTGCAGGATCAGATCAGCCGCGCTTTCAGGGAATGAGCGGGATGTTCGGCATTCGCTGTTGCAGAGCCGCGTCCTTCTGGCGACCGACTACATCGCCCTCAACAAGGCGCTCGGCGGCGGCTGGGACGCCGCGGTCGACAGCGCCAGGCCCGAAATCGTCGACGGCAAGACCGGTCCGCGGCTGGCGAAGGTGGCCGGCCAGAGTTGACCGGTTCGGGTTCCTGCAGGGGTTCCAGGCTGGGGAACGCTTGCAATGCGATGCCATCATCGGGTGAATTATCTTGGCGACGGCCTGGATTTCACCATGGCGCTGCCGTTGCGCGGGACCAGGCCGGCGCGGGCCTAGTCCTGATGCCGGTGAAAGTGGCACTTTTGGCGATAGCTCGCGCATCGCTTCGCTGATATTGGTGGCGTCCAGAAAATTCCTGGATGCAAGAGATGACATCGAATTCAGATAAGGCGGAAACGGTCGAGCAGTTGCTGGAAACGCCCGACCTTGCCAGCGCGCTGGAAAGCGAACAGTTCAAGAAGTTCCTCGACCAGGTGCCGATTGCCATCGCCGTTTCGGACCTCGGCGGGCAGGAACGTGTCGTCTATGCCAATCCGGAGTTCGAGAAACTGTCGGGCCTGAAGGCGGCCAGCCTCGCCCAGAAGCATTGGGCGGCACTTTCCGGCATTGGCCTGCACCAGCAGAAGGACAGCGCGCTGTCCGATGCGGTGGTCGACGGGACCGATTTCGTCGGCACGTTCCGGCTCGAGCGGGCCGAGGACAAGCCTGCGATCGTCGACGTCTATTCCAACGTCATCGAGGATGACAATGGCAAGGCCTGCTTCCGGCTGGTGGCACTGGTCGACGTCTCGGCCCATGGCGAGACCGAAGATGCGCGCTCGATCGAGGAGCGCGTCCGCGAGAAAGACACGCTGCTGCGGGAATTGCAGCACCGGGTGAAGAACAATCTGCAGATGATCACCGCCCTGATCCGCCTCGAAACGCGCAATGCGACCGAGCCGGACCGGAAACGCTTCGAAAGACTGGCCGGCCGCGTCGACGCCTTGGCCATCCTCTATCAAACGCTATCGGGCGAGGAGCACAAGGAGGAGGTCGATCTCGGCGTCTATCTGAGCCAGATCGCGTCAGCCGTGATGAGTTCGCATGCTGTCGAGGGCATTCGCCTCGACATGAAGGTGGACACCTACCCGGTTTCGATCAACGTTGCCATGCCCACCGGCCTGGTGGTCAACGAATTGCTGACCAATGCACTTTCGCGGGCGTGACAGCGGGACGATCACGCTGCACAGCGTCGTGAACGGGGATGGCTGCCGCGTCGTCGTCGCCGATGACGGGATCGGGTTGCCGGAAGGCGAGAGCTGGCCCAAGCAAGGCAAACTCGGCGCGCTCATCGCACAATCGCTGACAGAGAACGCCAAGGCCGAGTTCGACGTGACTTCCAGCGCCGACGAAGGCACCCGGGTCACGATCGTGTTCAAGCGCTCCGCCGCCGCGGCCTAGGGCAATTCCAGGAAACCAACTGGTTAGGGCGGGTTCGGCGTTCTGCCAAATCCAGTCTGGAGCGGCGATCCTGCGCATGCTGCGCGACGACGGTCCGCAGTCGTGCCGAACTGGCGCGGCGCACGGCGCTTTCGCCCACCACGCTGACCGACTACGGCGCATCTGCTCAAGGCAGGGACCGTCGTCGAACTCAACCAGGCCGCCGCCAGCGACGCGTCCGTGGGCCGGCGGCCATCGGTGTAGCGCCGGTGCCCGATGCCCTGTCGGTGGCGGAATCGCCTTACGGCATCGACCGTTTCTGGCCGTGCCCCCATCGAGGCATCCGCGCTGTCTCACGACAGCCAGGCCGGTTCATCCTATTGCATTGCTGCCGGGCAGGTTTTCGCCTCGGGGCATGGAGGGATGAAGCACAAGTGACATCAATGCCGCTTGCCAGCCGCGAAGCCGCACCCTTGCCGGTCGCGGCGCTGATGGGGGCCATGGTGTCGATCCAGATCGGCGCCACCTTCGCCAAGACGCTGTTTCCGGTGATCGGCGCGCAAGGCACGACGACGCTCAGGCTGGTCATCGGCGCGCTGATGCTGATCGCGGTGCTGCGGCCCTGGCAGGTACGGCCCTCGCGCGCCACCATGCCGTGGCTCATCGCCTATGGGGTGACGCTGTGCGCGCTCAACCTTCTGTTCTACGCGGCACTTGCCAGGATCCCGCTTGGCGTCGCGGTGGCGCTGGAGTTTTCCGGTCCGCTGCTGGTGGCGACACTGACCTCTCGGCGGGCCAGCGACTTTGCCTGGATCGCACTTGCGGTCGCCGGCATCGTGCTGTTGTCGCCCTTCATCCACTCGCTCAAGCCGCTCGACCCGATCGGCGTGATGCTGGCGCTGGCGGCCGGCGGGTTCTGGGCGCTCTATATCGTTCTGGCGCAGAAGGCGGGCGCGGAACTCGGCACCCGCACCACCGCCTATGGCATGGCGATCGCCGCCCTGCTGGTGCTGCCCTTTGGCATTGCCGAGGCGGGAAGCGGCCTGCTCGCGCCGTCGATCCTGGTCAGCGCGCTGCTCGTCGGCCTGTTCTCGAGCGCGCTGCCGTTCTTCCTGGAGATGGTGGCGCTGACCCGCATGCCGGCGCGCATCTATGGCACGCTGACCTGCCTCGAGCCGGGGCTTGGCGCGCTGGCCGGGTTCCTGTTCCTGCGGGAAAGCCTGACAACGCCGCAACTGGCCGGCATCGCCGCCGTGATCGTGGCCGCCGCCGGCACCGCGCTGACCTCCAAGCCGCCGGTGCCGTCGCCGGAGTAGGGGGCGGACGCCAGGACCGCCCGGCGACGTCAATTTGGCGCGAGCCGGCGGCCTGTTGTCGTCAGAACTTGACGCTGAGGTTTGCCTTGGCGCCGTTGTCGACGGCGCCACCACCGAACTGCCCGGAATAGGACAGGCCGAGCGTGGCATTGGGCGACATTTTCATGTCGACGCCGGCTTCGATTACCGCCGCGTTCCTGGCGATCGGTATGCCGGCGATGGTGAAGGCGTCGCCGCCGGCGAAGGCGAAACTTGAAGTCGGCGTGACGTCGCCGAAAGCGTGGCGCCAGCCGAGCATGCCGCGCGCGGTGGCATTGACGCCGCCAAGCCCAAAATCGGTCGAGCCGCGCAAGCCGAGCGTGGCGAAGGTGACGTTGCTGCTCGCGCCAGCGCTGGTCAAGGCCGCCGCACCGCCGGTTTCGCTGAAGCCTTCAGTGTGCAGGCTGACATAAGCGAGGTTGGCGAAGGGTTCGAACTTGAAGGCCCCGCTGGTCTCGGCCTTGTAGGCGAGATCGCCGAACATCTGCGCGGTGCCCGCATCGTAGTTGGCCGAGAGCTGATCGGCAAAACCGGTGAAGGCGACGGAGCGCTTGGTCGAGAGGCTGCTCCAGCTGTAGGCCGCACCGGTGCGGAAGGCGATGGCGCCCCAATTGGTGCCGCCATAGAGGCCGAGATGGTAGCTGTCGCTCTTGCCGGAGGAATTGCGATCGTCGGCGTTGAAGGAGGAATGGCTGTAGCCGCCGAGAACACCGACGCGCCAGCCGCCGACCAAAGTGTCGGCGCCGGCCAGCAGGCCGCCGGTCGAGCGGTCGAAGGCGGCGGCGTTGCCGTCGCTGTCGCTACTGCCCGTGGAACCGAACGCCTGGCCCCAGACGGCGAAGCGATCGGTATCGGCGGCGACCATCTCGGGGCCGCCCTCGCCATAGGCCATGACCGGAAGCGCCGCCGCGCCGGCATCGCCGAAGGCGGCAGCGATGCGGCTGTTGGCGGCGTCGCGAACGAAGCGGGAGTCCTCGATCAGCAGGCCCTTGGCCGAGGCATGGATTTCGCCGGAAAGCTGGTCGAAAGCGTCCTGGGCGGCTGCCTCGCTCGACAAGGCAAAGATGGCATCGAAGAGCGGATTGCCGGCGCCAAGGCTTTCGGCGCCGCCGCCGGTGGCGATCTGGTTCGGCGTCAGGCCTACACTGGCAAAGCTTGCCTTGGCCAGGTTGAGATAGACATTGTTCGCGTCATAGGTGAGCGTCGGCGCAATGAAGATCGAGCCGTCTTCGAGACTGGCCTTGTCGAAGGTGCCGGTGACACCGCCCGCCGCCGTGACGATCGTATAGGTCGTGCCGGTCGCATAATCCGGATAGGGTATGACGTCGACCGTGCCGCCGCCAATCGTCACCGTACCGGTGGCGTTGATCCGATCGGATGTGCCGCCGATTTCGACTTCAACTGCGTAAGTCGAACCGGCCGAGAAGGCTGTGTTGCTAACATTGATCGTGCCGATCGAATTGCCCGGTGCAAAGGTGCCGCCCGAAGCAATGGTCACAATGCCTACCGTGCCCGACCCGCCAAGCAGGCCGCCGGTGACATTTATCGCGCCGCCGAGCGAGCCGTTGACATAGAGGCCGCCGCCGAGAACGTTCGTCGTCCCGGTGAAGCCGGAGGAATTACTGGTCAACTTGGTGTTGCCGGCGATCTGGTTGATCGTCCCCAGTCCGCTGATCGCCGAAGCGAAGCCATTGTTCGCGCTGGTATGGTTGAAATTGAGCGTGCCGGTGCCGGAGCCGAACTGCAACGTTGCCGAATCGAGGACGCCGGCGCCCGCCGCCGCGGAGCCCGCCGCGCCGCCGATGTTAAGCGCGCCGACAGAGCCGGCCTGGCTGGCGATCACGGTAGAGCCGTCCACCAGAGCGGTGCCGCCGTTGGAGAGCGTCACCGAAGCAGTGCCGCTGAACCCGATATCCAGGTCGCCGTGCATCTCCCACAGTGAGGCCGGGCCATCAACGGTTGCCTGGCCGGTGGCACCGGCGGCGAACGCCATGTAGGTGCCGCCGCCGGATGCGACGCCGCCATTGGTGACGGCAAGAGTGCCGATTCCCAGACCGCCAAGGTACATGCCGTTCTTGTTGGTCCATTTCGAGCCCACGCCGTCGACGGTAACCGCACCGTTGGCTGTCGCCGCCTGGCCGACAAAGACGGAATCTGCATCCGCTGAACCGCCGCTGGAGATGGAAAGTGCCGCGTGACCGGCGCTTCCCAGGATAAGATTGTCATCGGTGCTCCAGGAGGATCCCGCCCCGTCCACCGTCACGGTGGCGGTTGCGGTTTCAAACACTGCGAGGAGCGCGGCCTGGTTGAGGACATGGCCGCCATCTGCCACCTGGAGCGTGCCGGCGCCCTTGAAACCGAGGAACAGGTCGCCCGAATTCGTCCAGCTCGAACCCGGTCCATCGACCGTGACGGTGCCCATGGACCCGACGTCGTAGCCCGCAGAGCCAGTCTGGTTGCTAACGGCGCCGCCATTGGTGATGTCGAGCGTGCCGGTTCCTGATTGGCCAACAATGAGTTCGCCCGTATTCGCCCAGGTTGAGCCGGTGCCGTCCACCGTCGCCGTCCCGGTCGAGCCCGCGGCATATCCGAGATAGCCAGCAAGGTTGCTCACGCCGCCACCGTTCGTGACAACTAGCGTGCCCGTGCCCGCAACCCCAACCTTGAGGTTTCCGCTGTTGGTCCAGGTCGAGCCTGCACCGTCGACCATTGCCGTGCCCGTCGAGGCCGCCTCGAAGCCAACGTAGCCCATGGCATTGCTGACTGCGCCACCGTTCAGGATTTTCAGCGTGCCAGTGCCTCCATCGCCGACATAGAAGTCGGAACTGCTTGTCCAGGTCGAGCCCGCACCGGTGATAGTGGCAAAGCCCGTCGAGCCCGCCATGGTGCCCACAGCGCCTACAGTGTCGCTGACCGCGCCGCCGTTCGAGATCGTCAGCGTGCCCGTGCTGAGACCCCCGAGGTAGAGATTCCCGCTATTTGTCCACTTTGATCCCGCGCCGTCGACGAACACTTCGCCAGCCGAGCCCGCCGAGTTGCCGACAAAGCCCCAGGCGTTGGTGACGGCGCCGCCATTGCTTATCGCCAAAGTGCCGGCGCCGAAATCGCCAATACTCAGGTTTCCGCTGTTGGTCCAGGTCGAGCCGGTGCCGTCGACGAACGCCATGCCGATGGAGCCCGTCTTCGCGCCGACAGCGGCCCAGGTGTTGCTGACCACGCCGCCGTGAGTGATCCCCAGTGCGCCGTTACCCAAATTGCCCACAATCAGGTTGGAGCTGTTTGTCCAGATCGAGCCGGCGCCATCGACGAACGCGATGCCGGTCGAGCCCGTCTGCGCGCCGATCATACCGATGGTGTTGCTGACCGCGCCGCTATTCGAGACCGTCAGCGTACCCTGGCCCTGGAAGCCGATGAAGAGGTCCGAAGTGTTGGTCCAGGCCGAGCCGACGCCGTCGACCGCCACCAGGCCCTTGGAGCCCGCGGCATAGCCGGCATAGCCCACCGAACTGGTGACCGCGCCGCCATTCGTGACCGTCAGCGCGCCGAAGCCCGCGTTCCCAACCGCAAGGGCCGCGTTCGCCCAGGTCGAGCCAGCACCGTCGACAGTTGCCGTGCCACTGGAGCCCGCCAGGTTGCCCAGGATACCGCTCAGATTGCTGACCTTGCCGCCGTTCGAGATTTTCAGCGCACCGGTGCCCTGATCGCCGACGTATAGGTGGGAGGAGTTTGTCCAGGTCGAACCCGCTCCGTCGACCGTCACCGTGCCGGTGGAGCCTACATGCCAACCGATGGTGCCCATGGCATTGCTGACCACGCCGCCATTGGTGATGTCCAGCGTGCCTGTGCCAAATTCGGCGATATAAAGATCTCCGCTGTTGGTCCATGTCGAGCCCGGGCCGTCCACCGTTACGGTGCCGGTGCCCGGGCCGTAGCCGACATGACCCACTTTGTCGCTCACAGCGCCGCCGCTGGAGATCGTCAAGGTGCCGTTGCTGTTCGTACCCAAGGCAAGGAAAAGGTCCGAACTGTTGCTCCAGACGGAGCCTGCTCCAGTGACGCTCACGGTGCCGCTCGCGTCCGAAGCGTAGCCGAGATAGCCGGCAGTGTCGGAGAGGGTGCCGCCATTGGTGATCGTCAGCGAGCCCGAGTAACTCGAAATGGTGCCGACAAACAGATAATGAGCGGCCGCATTCGCCGCATTGACCACGGTCGGGTGCGGGAACACCGGATCGAGCATAACATCGTCGCTCGATGTCGGAACAGCGGCGGGGTTCCAGTTTCCGGCGGTAAACCAATCCGTGGAGGCGGCGCCGGTCCAGATCTCGGCTGCCGATGCGGGGATCGGCAGGCCAAGGCAGACCAGTGCCGTCGACGCCAGCGCCAGGTTTTTCAATGCGTTGGCCTTACGGCCTCCAAATGCATTCCGCGGCATTCGATCCCCTGACATGACAGTCGTTTCACCCTGAGGCTGACATGTCATTGGAGCCCGGCCTTGTCTTGGGCAGGGCCGCACCGGAATTGGACTGGAGTGAAAAGCAGCGTGTTTTGCGCGCATTGTGGCAGTTCGGCGTCATCGGTGGCGCAAGCCGCTGCGGAACGGCCTCGCACGGGCGGTACCGGACTGCTGGCGAAGGCTGCAAAACTTATCTGGCGCTTGTCGGCGTATAGCCGAAACGGCGACGAAAGCAGCGGTTGAAGTACGATACGTCGCTGAATCCGCTTGTCAGGGCGATGTCACTGACCCGCATGTCGCTGTGTTTGTGCGAGAGCATCCTGTGGGCGCTCTGCAGACGCAGTTCGAGAACGCGTTCGGAGAAGCTCATTCCCGTCTCCTGAAGGAGGTCGTGGACGTAGCGCACCGACAGGCCGAGTTGTAGAGCGACACTTTGGGCGGAGATGCCGGGGTCGATAAAATCCTCGGCGATCCTTGCGAGGACGGCCTCCAGCCTGGCAGCGCGCAGGCCCCGAAGCCCGGCCAGTTCGGCAGCCCGACCTTTTGCGCCGGTCGCCAGGCCGATCAGATCCACGATCGTGTCCGTCGCGTGCGTGATCAGATCCGCGGAGGCAAGCGGGCTGCCGCTTTCAAGAAGCAGGCAATAGCGTTTGAGAAGCTCGAGGGCTTCGCTGTCGGCGCCGATCTTCAGCCCCAGCCTGTCATCGATCTGCGGGAAGGCGCGCAGGAGGATCGCGCGTGGGACCACCACATTCGTCCAGACATTGCTGTCGGCACCGTTCATTTTCAGAGCTTCCGATGCGGTGACAAGCACGGCCTCTCCCCGGCCGACGGCATATTCGCGGCCGGCATGTACCCCTGACAGCATGGTGTCGGCCTTGTTGATCATCAGCAGATAGCCGTCCTTGTCGTCATTGGCGATGTTGCTCGCTTTGCGTGTGGCATGCTTGACGGGTCCGGACATCTGGCCGAGAACCGCTGAACCGACGGCCGTGGCTTCGATGGCTTCGAAGTGCAGGTTTTCCGGACTGTCGTATTCGGCCGACCGTATTTCCGCGACAGGGATGTCTTGCCACGGGGAAAATCGTTCTCGTTCATCAATATGCGGTGGCAACCGAGCCGATGAAAGCACCGTCTTTCGCGACAATGGGAAACCTCGACAACTGTCCACGGCTTAAAAAATATCGAACGCGATGCTTTCCATTGCGACAATAACCGGCAACAGTGGCGGCCCGGCGTTCAAGCGACCAAGTTCAACCCATAGTCGAGAGCGGCCGCGACTTGCGTCATCCAAAAGTATGATGTCACAAATTCCTCCGAGGCGAGATCGGGGCGTGCCTGGAGGTGTGATGGAAAGGCTGAGCAGCGAAGTCCTGAGTTCAATTATCGGCGATATCTACGATTGCGTTTTGAACCCGGAAGGCTGGGCCGGAGTCATGACCCGCGTCACGAAAGCTGTCGACGCGGCCTATACCACCATCGCGCTTGCCGGCACCGCCCATAATAGTGGCCGTTTCGCGGCTCAGTCGCCCTGGGATCCCGTACGGATGCGGGCCCTCGAAGAAGACTATGACTTTGATGAAATTCCCGGGCTGAAGGCAGCGGTCGTCGGCGATGTCGACCGGCCCGTTGCGACGCTGTCGCTCATGAGCGAAAGCGAACTCCAACTGACGCCGTTTTTTCAGAACTGGGCCAAACCGCAGGGACTGCGCGAGGCTTGCATCACCAAATTCGTTCATACGCCGGACCGAATCGGGCTTCTGGGCTGCACCACGCGAGCCAGCAGGGGAGGCATCTCGATCGAAGAGCAGCATTTCCTGGCATTGCTCTCGCCGCATCTGCGCCGTGCTTCGCTGATCGGCGATCTGCTCGACCAGGGCCGCATCACCATCGATCTTTATCGTCAGGCGCTCGATCATTTGGCTGTGCCTGTCGTGCTTACCCACGCCAATGGAGCAATCCTCCATGCGAATGCGGCCGCCGAACAGATGTTTTCGGTGCAGGGGCCCATTCTCTCCAGGAACGGCCTGCTCCAGGCACAGAATCGGGTCGTGGCCCGCGCCCTGCTCGACGCGATCGCCAGCACGGCGAGCGCGGATGCCTCGCTTGGCGCGCGCGGCATAGGGCTGCCGGTTTCGGCCCAAGGCCAGCCGCCCGCCGTTGCCTATGTGTTGCCGTTGACTGAAGGAACGGCGCGCGCGGTTTTCCGGCCGGCATGCGCGGCTGTGTTCATATCGACGACGACATCGGCTTCTCCCCTCCCGGAGGCCGTTCTGACCACGCTGTTCGATCTTACGCCCTCGGAGGCGCGGGTGCTGCTGCGGATCGGCAGCGGATTGTCAGCGTCCAAGAGCGCGTTGGCGCTCGGCATTGGCGAAAACACCTTGAAGACCCACCTCAACCGAATCTTTGCCAAAACCGGCACGAGACGCCAAGCCGACCTCGTCAAACTCGTGTCGGACATCGGCATGCCGCTGGCGGCTCATGGGCCCTGAAGCGCGCAGTCTCTACCGCGAGCGGGTCAGCGGCTTTACCGCCAGGGCGGTTCCGGCGCGAAGCGCTTGCCGATCCAGTCGGTGAAGGCGCGGGTCTTGGCGGCTTTTCCCTTGGCCGAGGGCGTGACGACATAGACGGCGCCTTCATCCGCCAAGGTCCACTCCTCCAGCACAGGCACCAGCCGTCCATCGGCAAGCTCGCGCCCGACCAGCCAGTCGGTGCTCATCATCAGGCCGAGCCCCTGCACGGCGGCCTCGACCAGCACCTCGGCATCGTCGCTGACCAACCGCCCGGAAACCTCGACGCGCGCGCGCCGGCCCTCGCGGTCGGTCATCTCCCAGGCCGGAAAGGTCTGGAAGCCCGAGAAGCCCAGGCAGGAATGATCGAGCAGCGCCTGCGGCGTCTCCGGCGTGCCGCTGCGGGCGAGATAGGAGGGAGCCGCGCAGAGCAGCCTGCGTCGCGTCGCCACCTTGCGTGCCACCAGGCGCGAATCCTCCAGGCTGCCCAGCCGCACGGCGACGTCGAAATTCTCGGCGACCAGATCGGTGAAGCGGTTGGAGAATTCGGCCTCGATGCGGACATCGGGAAATTCGGCAAGGAATTGAGGCAGCAGCGGCCCGATCCACATGCGCCCGAACGTGCCGGGCAGCGCCAGCCTGAGCACGCCGCGCGGGCGGCCTCCGGCATGCGCGGACGCGACGGCCTCGGCCTCGTCGACGGATGCAAGGATGGCGCGCACGCGCATCAGGAATTCGGCGCCCGCTTCGGTCAGCGAGACGCTGCGCGTCGTGCGCGAGAGCAATCTCACCCCCAGCCGCGTTTCCAGCGATTGCAGGCGCCGCGACAGAATGGTCGCGTCGCGCCCGACCCGCGCCGCCGCTTTGGTGAAGGAGCGCGCCTCGGCGATGGCCGCGAACGCAGCCATCTCGGCAAGGGCAGCGGGTTCGTGAGATTGCTGCATCATTCACAGTTCTCAATTTCGCGAAACGAGGATTATCCAGAGATAACGCAGCAAATAGGTTCACTCAACCACCAATCGTCCACCGGAGTGAAACCATGAAAGCCATCGAACTCAGCCAGCCCAGGCTGGACGCCTTCCGCGCCGCCACCGTTGCAACCCCCGAACCGCAGCGCGGAGAGGTGCTGATCCGCCAGCGTGCGGCGAGCCTCAATTTCGTCGATGTGGCGGTGGCAAGCGGCAATTATCCCGGACCGAGCTTTCCGCTCATCCCCGTAGCCGACGGCGCCGGCGAGATCGTCGCGCTGGGCGAGGACGTTGCGAGATTCGCCATCGGCGATCGCGTCATCGCCCATGCCAAGCCGCGCTGGATCGGTGGGCCGCCGCGGCCTTACGAAATGACGCAGATGCGCGGCATTTCGCTGCCGGGGTCACTGGCCGAATATGTCGCGTTGCCGGCCAATTCGCTGGTGCCGGTGCCGGCGCATCTTTCCTCCGAGGCGGCGTCGACGCTGCCCATCGCCGGCACCACCGCCTGGAACGCCATCCGCGCCGCCGATGTCGGGCCGGGCTCGGTCGTCGTGCTGCTTGGCACTGGCGGCGTCTCCATCTTCACCCTGCAGCTCGCCAAAGCCGCCGGCGCGACCGTCATCATCACCTCGTCGTCGGACGAAAAGCTGGAGCGGGCGAAGGCGCTCGGCGCCGATCATCTCATCAACTACCGCGCGACGCCCGAGTGGGATGGCAAGGTGCTGGAGCTGACCGGCGGCCTCGGCGCCGACCTTGTCGTCGAGACCGGGGGCAGTGCCACCTTCGCCCGCGCCGTCAACGCCACCGCGCCCGGCGGTACGTTGTTCACCATCGGCTTCGTCACCGGTGCCGAAGCCACGATCAATCTGCTGCCGATCATCATCAAGGCGCTGAAGGTGGTCGGCAACAACACCGGATCGGTGTCCGATCTCAGCGACGCCGCCCGCGCCGTCGGCGCGGCCCGGATCGAGCCGGTGGTCGACAAGGTGTTTTCGCCCGACGAAGCGGCCGAAGCCTACGCCCACATGGCCGCCGGCGGCCTGCACTTCGGCAAGCTGGTGTTCGGGCTGGAGTGGTGATCGGCGCAGGCGCTTTTTTTTCAATGTTGAAAATTGGCGGAACCGCCGCGACATCCAATCTCCCCCACGAGGGGGAAGATTGGCAGCCTCACCGTCAGATCAGCTTCTCCAGCGTGATCGGCAGATCCCGCACGCGCTTGCCTGTGGCATGGAACACCGCGTTGGCAATGGCCGGCGCCATGCCGACGATCGCCAGCTCGCCGACGCCCTTGCCGCCGAGCACCGAGGAGTGCGGGTCGGGAATCCCCACCGAGATCACCTCGATGTCGGGGATGTCGGCATTGGTCGGGATGAGATAGTCGGCGAGGTTGTTGTTGACGATGCGGCCGTGGCGGCGATCGACGATGCCTTCTTCGAGCAGCGCCTGGCCGATGCCCATGATGATGCCGCCCTTCCACTGGCTCTCGGCGAGTTTCGGATTGTAGAGGCGGCCCGAATCCAGCGCCGACACGACGCGCGACACACGCACCGTGCCGAAATCCTCGTCGACGCGCACCTCGACGAAATGCGCGCACCAGGAATGGCGCGAATAGTCACCCTCCGTGTGTGGCAGCGCCATGGCGATGGTGGTGTAGTTCTTGTAGCGATCCTCGACGCTCGAATTGGCCGGCATGGTGTCGCCCGTCGCCTCGATGCGGTCGCGGCCGACGCTTTTGAGCAGTTCGGCGATCGAGACGTCGGGGCCGTCGCCCCGCGGCGCGGTGATGCGGCCATTGACGACGACCAGCGTGTTGGCCTGCAGCGCATGGAAGGGCGAGCGCGGATCGCTGATCGCCAGGCCGACCAGCTGGTCGAGCGCCGAGGTCGCGGCCTTGTGGACGGCGCCCGTCATCACGCCGGCCAGCCGCGAGCCGCCGGCGACGCCGGCGCGGGGGAAGCGCGAATCGCCGAGCTTCACCACCACGTCGTTGGCCGCAACGCCGACCGTTTCGGCGGCCGTCTGCGCCAGGATGGTGTAGGTGCCCTGGCCCATGTCGATGGAGGAGCTTTCGACCTCGACCGAGCCGTCGGCCAGGATGCGCACGATCGCCTCGCCATAGGCGCGCCGCACCGGATAGGTGCCGGCGGCCACGCCCCAGCCGACCAGATGGTTGCCGTCGCGCATCGAGCGTGGCTCAGGCGTGCGCCTGGCCCAGCCGAAGCGTTCGGCACCCGCTGCGAAAGCCTCGCGCAGCTGCCTGGTCGACCAGGCTTTGTTCGCATGCGGATCCTGTTCGGCGTAGTTGCGCAGCCGGATTTCCAGCGGATCGATGCCGACCTCGTAGGCGAGCTCGTCGATGGCGCTTTCGATGCCGAAGGCCGACGGGTTTTCACCCGGTGCGCGCATGGCGCCCGGCACCACCGAATTCACCCGCACGACATTCTGTTTCGAGGAGAAGTTCGGCGTCGCGTACATGATCGAGGTGACCGAGCCCAGCGGCTCGACCCACATGCCGTCGATGGAGGTTTCGTTGACGCCGCGATGCACGATCGACTGGATTCTTCCGTCATGGTCGGCGCCGATCGTCACCGTCTGCCGCGTCGCGGCGCGGCCGCCATAGCCGGTGAAGGTCTGCGGCCGCGTCATGACCAGCCGCACCGGTCGGCCGAGCATTTTCGCGGCACTTGCGGCAATCGCGCCATGGCTGAGCGCCAGCGCCTTGGAGCCGAAGCCGCCGCCGACATAGGGCGACACCAGCCGCACATTCTCGAACGGCACGCCGAACCATTCGGCATAGGTGCGCGCCATGCCGTCCAGCCATTGGCTCGGCTCCCACACGGTGAGATGGTCACCCTCCCAGCGAGCGATCAGGCCATGCGGTTCCATCGGCGCCTGGTATTCGCGCGGTGTGTTGTAGGCGGCGCAGATGCGCACCGGGGCGGAGGCGAAGGCGGCGGCCGCGTCGCCCCATTCCTTGGTCATGGCGTCGACCGGGATGCCGTCGCCGGCCTTGCCGTCGCTGAGGTCGACGATGGCCGGCGTCTCATCATAGCTTACCTTGACCATCGCCGCGGCGGCCACGGCCTGCTCGAAGGTCTCGGCGATGACGGCGGCGACGTGCTGGCCCGAGAAGGTGACGTCGCGGGCCAGCGGACAATAGGGTTTGTCCGGCGGCGGCGTGCCGAACCAGTCCGAGGCGGTTTTCAGGCTGATGATCGTGTCTGGTGTCAACACCTTGAGGACGCCCGGCGCAGTCTCGGCCTCCGCCGTCTCGATGGCGCGCACCTTGCCGGATGCGATGGTGCTTTCGACCAGCACGGCATGGGCGAGCCCCTCGAGCCGCTGCTCGACGGCGTATTTCGCCGCACCCGTGATCTTGGCCGGGCCGTCGACGCGCGACAGCCGGCCGCCGACGGCCTCCACCCGCGCGCCGTCGGACGCGTCGCCATGTCTTCCGACGTAAACAGTGCTTGCGATGTGAACGGTCATGCCGCTTCTCCCAATTTGAGGATGGCGCGTGCGACGACGCGCGGCGCGAGTTCGATCTTGTAGCGGTTGGCGCCATGGTCGACGGCGCCTTCGACGGCGAGCAGGCTGGCCGTGCGAACGGCTTCCGGCTCCAGCGCCTTGCCTTTTAGCGCGGCTTCCACGGCTCGCGCCCGCCAGGGTTTGGTCGCGACGCCACCGAGCGCCACGCGCAGGTCGCGGATGGTGCGCCCGTCGGCCTCCAGTTCGAGCCCGACAGCGGCACTGGCCGCGGCGAACTCATAGGACTGCCGGTCGCGGATCTTCAAATAGGTCGAACGGCGGGCGACGGCGGAAGAAGGGATTTCGATGGCGGTGATCATCTCGCCCGGCTCGATCGCGTGTTCCCTGTCGGGCGTCGTGCCTGGCAGCAGGAAAAAGTCCTCCACCGGCACGCGCCGTTCGCCGAGATGGACCGTTGCGTCGAAGGCGACGAGCGCGGTGGCGAGGTCGCCGGGATACATGGCGATGCAAGCCTCGCTGGTGCCAAGCACGGCATGGCCCCTGGTAACGCCGCCGATCGCCGAACAGCCGCTGCCTGGTTCGCGCTTGTTGCAGGCGGCAAAGTTCGAGGGATCGCGGAAATAGGGGCAGCGCGTGCGCTGCATCAGATTGCCGCCGATGGTCGCCATGTTGCGGATCTGCGCCGAGGCTGCCTGCCAGAGCGCTTCGGAGATGGCGGGGAAGCGGCTCTTGATGTCGTCATGGTCGGCGACATGGCCCATCCTGGCGAGCGCGCCGATGACGGCGCCGCGCTCGTCGATCTCGATCTGGTCGAACCCCTCGAGGTGGGTGATATCGACCAGCGTGTCGGGCTCGGCGACACCGCATTTGGCGAGGTCGATCAGCGTGGTGCCGCCGGCCAGAAGCATGGCGCCGGGCAGCGCGGCCGCCTGGCGGGCGGCATCAGCCGAGGTGGCGCGAAAATAGGAAAAATCCCTCATGACGCGGCCTCCAGCGCCGCCTGGCGCACGGCGGCGACAATGTGCGGATAGGCGCCGCAGCGGCAGAGATTGCCGGCCATGTATTCGCGGATTTCCTCGTCCGAGCCGGCATGGCCCTCGCGGATGCAGGCCACCGCCGACATGATCTGGCCTGGCGTGCAGTAGCCGCACTGGAAGGCGTCCTGCTCGAGGAAAGCAGCCTGCACGGGATGCAGTTCGCCCTCCCGTGCAAGCCCCTCTATGGTGGTGATGGCGCGGCCCTCGGCCTGTGCGGCCAGCGTCAGGCAGGCCAGCACGCGCTCGCCGTCGACATGGACGGTGCAGGCGCCGCACTGGCCGTGGTCGCAGCCCTTCTTGGTGCCGGTCAGGCCGAGCCTGTCACGCAAGGCGTCGAGCAGCGTGACACGCGGCTCGAGTTCCAGCGTGTGATGCTGGCCGTTGATATCGAGATGGACGGGAATCGTGGTCTTGCTCGTCATGGGCGTCTGGCTCCAGTTGCTTGACGCTGGGGGAATGAATTGAAACTGGGCAGGGCGCTCCAACCGACCGCTTGCCTGCCCTAGAGCCGGATGATTTCAGGTCCGTTCGACCTGAAATCTGAATCCGCGTCTAAATCAAAGAGATAGAGCATGATGTCGTCCGAAAACCGGTTCCCACTTTTCGGCATCATGCTCTGGCGCAGGCCTGTCGTTTCGGGCGGACCGCTCGTCACCCCAGCAGGTCCTCGATCCGGATCGGAAAGCGCCGTGGGCGCACGCCGGTCGCGTGCCAGACCGCATTGGCGATGGCGCCGGCAGTGCCGGTGATGCCGATTTCGCCAACGCCCTTGATGCCGAGGGCGTTCACGTAAGGGTCGTCCTCGTGAACCAGCAGCGCCTCGACCGAGGGCACGTCGGCATTCACCGGGACATGATAGTCCGCCAGGTTGGCATTCTGAATGCGGCCGGAACGCCGGTCCGTGACGGCTTCCTCATGCAGCGCGAAGGAAACGCCCCAGATCATCCCGCCATAATACTGGCTGCGCACCAGCCGCGGATTGATGACCCGTCCGGCGGCGAATGCGCCGACCAGCCGGGTGACGCGGATCTGGCCGAGATCCGGGTCGACCTTCACCTCGGCGAAGACGGCCCCATGCGCGTGCTTGGCGTACGTCTCCTGGGAGGCCGGGTCCGGAGCGCCTTTGCCCCGGCCCTCGATTTCGGTCAGGCCCGCGCGGACGAGGATCTCGGTATAGCTTTCGCCGCGGCTTTCGTCATCGCGCCGGTAAAGACGTCCGCCGCGTGCAACAACGCCTTCATTGCCGGCGCCGAACAGCGGCGAGGCTTCGTCGCCGGTGGCGAGACCGGCAAGGTTGGCGATGACGGCCGCACCCGCATTGTGGATGGCCATGCCGGCCGTCGCCGTGTGACCCGAACCGCCGGCGATGCCCGCATTGGGCAGGTCGGAACTGCCGGCCCTGAAATCGACCTGGTCGATGTCGAGCCCCAGCCCGTCTGCTGCAATCTGGGCAAAAGCCGTCCAGGCGCCTTGGCCCATGTCCTGGGCGCCGGTCTCCATCAAGCCGGTGCCGTCGGCCCTCAGCACCGCGCGTGCCTCTGCCTGGAACATGAGTGCAGGGAACGTCGCCGTGCCCATGCCCCAGCCGGTGAGGAAACCGTCGGCGTCGCGCATCCGCCGCGGCTGCAGCGGGCGACTCGCCCAGCCGAACGCCTCGGCGGCCTGTTCGTAACATTCGCGCAGCGCCTTGGAGGAGAACGGCTTGCCGGTCATCGGTTCGACCTCGGCGTAATTCCTGAGCCGGAATTCCAGCGGGTCCATGCCGCAGGCATGGGCCGCCTCGTCGATGGCGCTCTCAAGCGCGATCGATCCGGTGGCCTCGCCCGGCGCCCGCATGAACAGCGGCGTGCCGGTGTCGAGCCGCACGGCATCGTGCGAGGTGGCGATGGCCGGGCTGGCATAGAGCGTGTGCGAGGCATCGGCCGCCGGTTCGAAGAAATCGTCGAACGTGCTCGACGTGGTCCTGGCGTGATGGGAGATCGCGGTCAGCAGCCCTTCGCCATCCATGCCCATGCGCAATGTCTGGCGGGTCGGGGCGCGGTGACCGACCGGGCCGTACATCTGCTCGCGCCGGAGCACCAGCTTGACCGGGCGGCCGACGAGACGCGCCGCCAGGATGCCGAGCACTTGCGGTCCGGAAATCATGCCCTTGGAGCCGAAGCCGCCGCCCAGGAATGGGCTGCGGATATGGACGTTTTGCGGCGCGATGCCGAACAGGCCGGCGATGCGGCCCTGCGCCATGGCCAGGCCCTGGCTCGGCGTGTCGATCGACAGCCGGTCGCCATCCCAGGCAGCGACGATCGCGTGGGGCTCCATGGCGTTGTGGTACTGGGCCGGCGTCTCGTAGGTCGCCTCGATCCGCGTCCTTGCCGATTTGAGGCCGGCCTCGACATCGCCCTTCTCCTGCACAGCCGGATTGCCGACGCCAACGCCGCGCGGCACGAAGCTTTTGGCGCCGTCCAGACCAACGCGCGCCGGCAACTCCTCATAGCGCGGCGACAACAGCGCCGCCCCTTCGGTCGCCGCTTCCAGCGTCCGCGCGATCACCACGGCAATGCTCTGGTTGGGATAGCGAACCCCATCGTTCTGCAGCAGGTCGAGCCGGAACATGAAGGGATGGTCCTTGGCATCCGGATCGACGGCGAGCGCCGGCCGGTTCAGTGGCGTCATCACCTCGACCACGCCGGCATGCGCCTTGGCCGCCTCGACATCCAGCGAGACAACCCGGCCGCGCGCTATACTGGAGACGGCAAGCACGGCATAGAGCATGCCGGGCGGATTGTTGTCGGCGGCAAAGCGCGCGGTCCCGGTGACTTTCAAAAATCCGTCGCGACGCGTCAGCGGCTGGCCGATGCTGGAGCCCTGGCGCGTATGGGCAGGCTGTTGGTTGAGGCCGAGTTCAAGCGTCATGACGCACTCCGGGAAGGGAGGAAAAAGGGGAAGCAGGCAAAGCGGGCATCAGAGCGGGCGTTCCCGCCTGTGCGGACATCAGCGCCCTGACGACAATGCGGCGGGCAAGCTCGATCTTGAACGCATTGTCGCCGGAGGGGCTGGCGTCGGCCAGAGCCGCATCCGCGGCCCGAACGAAGCTCGCTTCATTGGCATCGGCGCCGAGCAGCACCGCTTCCGCCGAGCGCGCCCGCCATGGCTTGGCCGCGACACCGCCGAGCGCCAGCCGCGCGGCGCGGATCTTGCCGTCGGCGACGGTCAGGGCCGCGGCAGCCGAAACGACGGCGAAGGCATAGGAGGTGCGTTCGCGTAGCTTCAGGTAGCGGGCGTGGGCGGCGAAGGACGCTGCTTCCGCCGGCAGGCGCACCGCAACGATCAGGTCGCCTGGCTGCAGCACGGTTTCGCGCTGCGGCGTGTCGCCTGGAAGCCGGTGGAATTCCTCCAAGGTCACGTGGCGCCGGCCTCCCTTGCCCTCGATCTCGACGACGGCGTCCAGCGCCACCAGCGGCACACAGAAATCGGAGGGATGGGTGGCGATGCAGGCATCGCTCCAGCCCAGCACCGCATGCAGGCGGTTCTCGCCGCCAAGCGCCGAGCAGCCGGAACCGGGTTCGCGCCTGTTGCAGGCGCTGGCGGTGTCGTAGAAGTAACTGCACCGCGTGCGCTGCAACAGATTGCCGCCGACAGTGGCGGCGTTGCGAAGCTGCGCAGAGGCGCCCGAAAGCAGCGCTTCGGCCACCGCCGGATAGGCTCTGGCGAAGGCCGGATCATATGCGAGATCGGCATTGCGGACCAGCGCGCCGACGCGCAGGCCGCCATCATCGAGCGTTTCGATGCGATTGAGTTCCGGCAGGCGGGTAATGTCGACGATCCGTTCGGGGCTGGTGATGCCGCCCTTCATCAGATCGAGCAGATTGGTGCCGCCGGCGAGATAGGCCGAACCCGGTTCGGCCGCCGCCGCTATGGCGTCGGAGACGGTGGCCGGCCTGATGAAATCGAAGTCTCTCATGCCGCGGTCCTCCTGCGTGCCTCGGTGGTGGCGGTGTCGGCCATGTTTTTCTGGGCTTCAATGTTTTTTTGGGCTTCCAGGACGGCCTCGACGATGCCGCCATAGGCCGCGCAGCGGCAGATGTTGCCGCTCAGCCCCTCGCGGATGCGCTCGGGATCATCGCCAGCCTGTCCTTCGGCGATCAGGCCGAGCGTGCTCATGATCTGCCCGGGCGTGCAGAAACCGCACTGGAAACCGTCATGGGCGATGAAGGCGGCCTGCACAGGGTGCAGTTCTTCACCGTGAGCGATACCTTCGATGGTCAGCACTTCGGCGCCGTCATGGCTGACCGCCAGCGCCAGGCAGGAGTTTATGCGCTTGCCGTCGACCAGCACCGTGCAGGCGCCACACTGGCCGCGGTCGCAGCCCTTCTTCGTGCCGGTGAGCTCAAGCCGCTCGCGCAGCAGGTCAAGCAAGGTGACGCGTGGGTCGACCTCCAGTTCGTGTCGATGTCCGTTGACGGTAAGCGAGATGGGAAGGCTGGTCATGGGCGTCTGGCTCCAGTTGCTTGACGCTGAGGGGAATGAAGTGGGGTAGGGGCGGGGAAGGGCAAGGTCAGGCGACGGCCAATCTCCTGCGGGTTGGGAAAGTGGCGGGTTGCGGCTTCGAAAGACGTGACATACCGGTTCCCCTGATTATATGATGGGGGTTCTCCACTAAAAGCGGAGGTGCCTCCGTTTATTTACGTGGGGGCTGGCCAGGCGTGGTTCAAGCCCCCATATCCCTGGTGGAGAAAAAAATTGGCTTTTGAGCCCGTCACAACCGCTGACCAAAAAACCGCCGCCGCCGACAAGCCGTTGCGTGCCGATGCACGGCGCAATCGCGACCGGCTGGTCGAGGTGGCGGCTGCGGTCTTTGCCGAGCGCGGCATCGACGCCTCGCTGGAGGAGATCGCTCGGCGCGCCGGCGTCGGCATCGGCACGCTCTACCGGCATTTTCCGACACGCGAGCATCTGGTCGAGGTGGTCTACCGCCGCGAGGCGGAGGGGTTGTGCGCGGCGGCCGGCGAGCTCGCTGCAAGATATCCCTCCGATGTGGCGCTGGAAGAATGGATGCGCCGCTTCGTCGACTACATCGCTACCAAGCGCGGCCTGGCGACCAGCCTGCGCATCCTGTTCAACACCAATTCGACGCTGTTTTCCGACACGTCGGGACGGGTGTCGCAGGCGCTGCGGCAACTGGTCGAGGCGGCGGTGGCCGACGGCACCATCCGCGGCGATGTCGATGCCTCCGACGTGCTGCATGCGCTCGGCGGCATCTACTCGGCGCCCGACACGCCCGAATGGCGCGACCGCTCGCGCCGTCTGGTCAAGCTCCTGATGGACGGGTTGCGGTTCGGGGCGACGAAGGCTGGATGAGAGGGCGAACGCCGCTTGCCCCGGCATGAGGCGAGCGATGACAAACGCTGATCGTGCGATCGTGTTTGGGGGCGGCTGAATTTGCTCCGGCATGGCAGCTCGGCGACTGCTCCGGGTCCGGGAACAGGATCAGTCGGTCCGCCGTCGATCCGCCACCAGACTTCCTGCCGTCGCCAGCTGCTCGAGCCGGCGAACCGCGCCCGGAAACTCCTTGAAGATCAACGATCGCAGCCAGCGATGCACGGGATCGGCATCCATGCGGGGGTGCCATGCCTGGGTGATGGTGAAGCCTGGGATTGCCACCGGCAGAGCAAACATCTGGGTACGGCCTGTCGCACCCAGATGGTACGAGCGCGGCACCAGTCCAACGAGATCGGATGCGGCCGCGACCGAGACGACCGCCGGATAGCTAGGCACCACCAGATCGACCTTTCGCGAAAGGCTAAGTTCGGCGAGTGCTTCATCGATCGGTTCGATGAAATGGCCTCGCCGGGATGAGACCACGTGCCGGCACGCGGCGTAACGCTCAGCGGTTATTTCGGTCTCCAGAAGCGGATGCCCCGTTCTCGCCACACCGACAAAACGGTCATCGAACAACGCCTGACCACGCAATTCGGCACCATCACCCGAAAGCACGCCAATATCGAGGTCGATCGTGGCTTCTCTCAGCAGTTCGATGCGCTTGTCCGGCCGGGGCGCGAAGCGCAGCCTTATGCCGGGCGCGGCACTGGTGACAAGGGCATGGAGACGCGCGGCGTAGAGCAGCACGAAGGCTTCATTGGCCCGGATGGTGAAATCGCGCCGCACCTGGCTGATGTCGATCTCCGGCGAGGGGCTGAGCACGGACCGGACCTCCGACGTCAGCGTGTGCACCTGTTCGGCAATCGCTTCGGCATGAGGCGTCGCCACCATGGCGCGTCCCGCCGACACCAGGATGGGATCGCCCAGCGCCAGCCGCAATCTCGACAGTGTGCGGCTCATCGCGGACGTGCTGAGGCCAAGTTTCTTGGCGGCGCCCGAGACGCTGCGCTCCCGCAGCAAGGCGTCAAGCGCCACCAGAAGGTTCAGGTCGAGATCGAGCATGAGAGAGCCTAACGGGATGAGGCGTTTGACGCAACGGTCAATTTACTCCGTTGCGTCTGGTGCAATAATGGGGTGAGCGGTATCGATGCGGCGACAATCCACGAAGCGGAGCCTCCGATGTCCATAGCCGCAACGATCACTCCCGCCCATGACGGCCTGCCGTCGCCACGCCGCTACCTGGCCATCGGCGTCCTGCTGATGACGCTGGTGCTCGTCGTGCTGGACGGCGCCATCGCCAATGTCGCGCTGCCATCCATCGCGGCGTCGCTCAATGCCAGTGCCAGCAGCACCGTGTGGGTGGTGTCGAGCTACCAGCTTGCGGTGCTTGTGGCTCTTTTGCCTTGCGGCGCGCTGGGCGAGATCCACGGCCCCCGGCGTGTCTTTCTTCTGGGTGTCGCGCTGTTCACGGTGGCTTCCGCGGCCTGCGCCTTCGCCGGCAGCCTGCCTGTTCTTGTGGCTGCCCGGTCCATCCAGGGGCTGGGGGCGGGCGCCATCATGGCGACCGGGCCGATGAACCTGCGCGTTTCGGTGCCGCAGCGGCTGCTCGGAACAGTGATCGGCTTCAACGCGATGACGATTGCGATTTCCGCGGCCGCCGGCCCTGGTGTCGCCGGCGCGATCCTCTCCGTTTCCAGCTGGCCGTGGCTGTTCGCCGTCAACATCCCGATCGGCATCATCGTCCTGTTGTCTGGCGGGTTGCTTGCGCATCTGGATGGCATGAAGCGTCACCTCAACCTCGTGGCATTGCTGGCCAACACACTGATGTTTATCCTGTTCTTCACGGGCGCCGACCGCATCGCCGGTGCGCCGGTCAGCGGGTCGATCCTGATCGGTTGTTCCGTCCTGTGCCTCGTCATCTTGTTGTCTCTCGAACGCAGGAGTGCCGCACCGATCGTGCCGACCGACCTCTTGGCCGATCCAGCCTTCCGGATAGCCGTCATCGCTTCGATCGCGTGCTTCACCGGGCAGATGCTCAGCTACGTCGCGCTGCCATTCTACCTGCAGCACGCCTTGCACATGAGCCCGGTCCAGGCGGGCCTCTACATGATGCCATGGCCCATCGCGACGATCATCATCGCGCCGATTTCGGGGCGGCTGGCCGATCGTTTCAAGACGGCGTGGCTGTGCGCCGCCGGCGGCGGGTTGCTGGCGATCGGCCTTTTGATCGCGGGCCTGACACCGCCCGGTCCAAGGGCGATTGCCTTCCTGGTCGGAACCGTCGTCGCGGGCACGGGTTTTGGTCTTTTCCAGACGCCGAACAACCGCATCCTGCTTCTCTCCGCACCGAAGGCGCGCAGCGGTGCGGCGGGAGCCATGCAGGGCACGGCACGGCTGTTGGGACAAACGCTTGGCGCCATTTCGATGTCGATCATTTTCGCGACCGTGCCGCCGACAGGCGCACCCAGCCTCGCGCTGGTCCTGGCCGGCGTCTGCGCGGCCATCGCCTGCCTGGTCAGCCTGAGCCGCGCCCGCTACGAGACGGTGGGATGAGACCAGCTGGCGCTCGACACGCTGTCCTCGATGCGCGCGCAAGGCATCGACATTCCAATCACCACGGTCGATCTCGGCCTGCGGCCGGCAATCGAGATCGCCAAGGGCGTTCCGCTCAAGGCTACCGGCTCGTGGCGTCCCGATGACAAGGGCGTCGCCGAGGCGCTTGCCATGATGAAGGCGCTTATTGGTGAACCCACGCCGGCGTCGATCGGGGTCCAGGCCTTGCCGACGGTGCAGTCCGGTGCTGCTGGAATCCTTCAAGACGGTCTTCCACAAGGACCCGCCGGGCGGAGCTGGCGGACGCCTGCAACTCGCCAAGCCGAAGTGCAATTGAGATAGGGGGAACGATCACGGGCGCGGGCGAGATCCCGTGCCCATGGCGGCGTCCTGCGCACACCGCGGTCGACGGCTCTTCGCCCTGTGCAAACGATATGATAGGCGTCAGGCTACCGGTGGCCCGATTGCCGGCCGTTCGTGATTGAGGGGCATTTCAATGTATGTAGGCCGTTCCTACAAGGTGATCGATTTCGCACTGTGGTCACGGCGCAGCGTCCTCTACATGGTGGTGGTGAGTGGGCTGGCCGTCGCTGCCTACCGCTTTCCGGGCATTGCCGGGTTCTCCGTGCCATGGTCGGTGGTGCTGGTGCTCGGCACCACGGTGTCGCTGGTTGCCGGCTTCAAGAACTCGCAGGTGTTCACCCGCAGCAGTGAGGCGCTGCAGGCCTTCACGCAGATCACGGCCAGCAGCCGCGTATGGTCGAATTTCTGTCGGGATTTCCTCGATGCGCCGACGGCCAGGCAGCTCATCTACCGCCATATCGCCTGGATGACGGCGCTGCGATACGCGCTGCGGCGGCCGATGCCGTGGGAATCCATGGGGAAGGCCGCCAATATCGAATACCGGCGGCGTTACCACATTCAGGAGGACAAGGGTTCGATCGCCGACGAATTACGCCCGCTGCTGGGCGACCAGACCGCGGACGTCCTGAAATCGCCTCGTCCGGCGATAGCCCTGCTCGAATTGCAGTCTGTCCAGGTCAACGCACTGTTCAAGGACGCCAAGGTCCCGCCGCAGATCCATGGCGAACTGACGAAGCTGATCCGCGACTTCCACGACCAGCAGGCGCGCTGCGACCGCATCAAGAACAATCCCTATCCCCGGCAATACGCCATCGTCAGTTCCATGTTTGTCATGATCTTCTGCACGCTGCTGCCGTTCGGCGTGGTTCCGGTGTTCGCCGACATGGGCAAGCTGGGGGGAATGCTCGGCTCGATCGGCATCTGGCTGACGATCCCGTTCAGCACGCTGCTGGGCTGGGCCTACATGTCCCTCGATCAGGTCGGCGAGAGCAGCGCCAACCCTTTCGAGGGCAACGCCAACGACGTGCCGATCTCGCAAATCTGCCGCGACATCGAGATCGAGATGCGCGCCGGGCTCGGCGAGAGCGATCTTCCCAAGCCATTGCTGCCGGTCAATGACATCGCGATGTGAGGTCGGGCGCCGGAGTCGGGCAGAGCCATGCCTTCTCAGCGCCTAGCGGCGGGAGATCACCCTCAGCCAGGGCGCCAGATGGAAAGCGCTCATCAGCAGATACATGGCCGGCATGCCGGTCAGGATCGAGCCGGTCAGCGGCGAGGCACCCATGCACAGCATGGTCCCGTCGCCGCCGTGAAGACGGGAAAGCAGCGCCATCACCGCAAAGGTCGGCGCCGCGGCGAGGCATAGCCAGTCGGCTATGCCATGGGGGACGACATTTTCGGGGGTCACGCTGCCGATGCCGGAAGGGATATCGCTCATGATCTTATTCCCTTGATGGTTGCGGCCCGTCATGACCTGGGGTCCTCGGCCCTGCCGGAGGAGAGGAACCCAGGCTGGACGGGCTTGCGCCAGCTTACTGGTTGCCCTTGTCGCGGAACGCGGCCTCGCCGGCAGCTGACACTTCGGCCCATTTCTTGTCGGCTCCGGCATCGTAATTGTCATGCCAGTTCCACCAGCTGTAGAGTGGCGTCTGCGGGTAGCCTTCGGGCGAGTCTTCCCACACCTCCTGGCGGCCGAGCGGCGTGATGTCGAGATAGCTCCAGACGGTGCCCAAAGCCTCGTCGCCGCGGTTGTTGATGAAATAGGTGCGGAAGATGCGGTTCCTGTCATGGATGAACACGTTGTGGCCGTGCCATTCGTCGACGCCGAAGTCCTTGTCGAAGCTATCGGTGATCGTATACCAGGGGATTTCCCAGCCCATCCGTGTCTTCAGCCGCTCGATGTCTTCCTGCGGGGCGCGAGAGGCGTAGGCGAGGGTGGTGTCGCGGGCGTTGAGATGGGCGAGGTGGCCGACCTGGTCGGCGCCGAGCGAGCAGCCGCGGCAGGCATGATCGGGCCAGCCATAGACGCCGGGCTCGAAGAAGGCGCGGTAGACGATGAGCTGGCGGCGGCCTTCGAACAGGTCCAGCAGGCTCACCTTGCCGTCAGGGCCCTCGAAGACATAGGCCTTGTCCACTTCCGTCCACGGCATGCGCCGGCGTTCGGCCGACAGCGCGTCCCTGGCGCGCATCGTCGCCTTCTCCTTCACCAGCATCTTTTCGTGCGCGGCGTTCCAATCCTGCTGTGAGACGATCGGTGGGGTGTTCATGGTCATGGTCATTGGTCTTCTCCTTTGCCGGTCGTGGCGTCGTTGCGGTGTGGTGTTGCCTGGACGTGTGGGGGAGCCGCAGGCGCGGCGAAATCCGAAAGATCCGGCCCGGCGCAGCAGGGGTGGCGTGCGGCGCGCTTGGCCGTATCATTGGCCGCGTCGAGGTCGAGGTCGGTGGAGGCAGGCATTTTTCTGGTTCTCCCATGCTGCCGTCATTGCCGGCACGTCTTGCTGGTTGACGGTACTGACGTAAGTTAGGGCGGCGCGGCGCCGAGGTGGGAGTTACAAGTGTGACGGGATTTGAATGGACTCGCTGATCACCGCGGCAGCGCTGGCGCTGGCGGCCGGCGATCCGCTCGGCGCGCTCGACCGCGTCGCCCTGCGCGAGGATGCGCCGGCGCTGGCGCTGCGCGGCATTGCCATGGCGCAGCTCGGCGACTTCGATCGCGCCAAGCTCTTGTTGCGGCGGGCCGCGCGTGCCTTCAGCCCGAAAGAGGCGGTGGCGCGCGCCAGATGCGTCGTCGCGGAGGCCGAGATCGCGCTGGTTTCGCGTGATTTGGGCTGGCCGGCCAAGGCGCTCGACGCGGCCCGCACGGCGCTGGAAAAGCATGGCGACCGGTTGAACGCGGCGCATGCCGGCCACCTCAAGGTGCGGCGCCTGCTCTTGATCGGCCGCCTCGACGAGGCCGAGCACGTGCTGGCCGGGCTCGACCCGGAGCCACTGCCGCCGGCGGCAAGAGCCGCGCACGAACTCGCCGTCGCCGGTATCGCAATGCGGCGCCTGCGTACCAGGCCGGCGCGCGCGGCGCTGGAGTGGGCGCGCCATGCCGCTCGCAAGGCCGGCATTCCCGGCCTCATCGCGGAGGTCGACAGCGCGTGGCTGGCACTGGAGACACCCGCGGCGCGGCTGATCGCGCAGGGCAGGGAGCAGCCGCTGCTGCTCGAAGAGGTCGAGGCATTGCAGGGAACGCCGGCGCTGGTCGTCGATGCTTTCCGCTACGCCGTGCGCATTGGGCGGACCACGGTTTCGCTGGCGAGCCGGCCTGTGCTGTTCGCCTTGGCGCGGACGCTCGCCGAAGCATGGCCCGGTGATGTTTCGCGGGGGGAACTCGTGGCGCGGGCCTTCGGCGGCAAGCATGCCGATGAATCGCATCGCGCGCGCCTGCGCGTCGAGATCGGGCGGCTGCGTGCCGAGCTTCGCGCATTGGCCGGCATCAGCGCCACCAGGCATGGCTTCACGCTGGTGCCGCGCCAGGCCCATGCAGTGGTGGTGCTGGCGCGGCCGATCGAGGAACGGCACGCGGCCGTGCTTGCCTTGCTGGCCGACGGCGAGGCCTGGTCGAGCTCGGCCCTGGCGCTGGCACTTGGAACCGGCCAGCGCAGCGTGCAGCGGGCGCTTGAGCCGCTTGCCGAGGCCGGCAAGGTACAATCCTTCGGCCATGGCCGGGCGCGCCGCTGGATGACGCCGCCGGTGGCGGGTTTCACGACCACCTTGTTACTCCCCGCGCCGCTTCCCAATGGCTAGAAAGTGACGACGACCACCATCGAGGGACAAGGACATGAAACATTCGGCAGCCGAAATCTTGAGGGAATACGGGCCCTTTCCCGGTGCTAATACAGTGGCCGGGGTAAGCTTTGACGGCAAGAATGTCTGGTTCGCCTCGGGCGACAGGCTGAACGCCTTCGATCCGGAGAGCGGGCAGGCCTTGCGCTCGATTGATGTCGCGGCACATGCCGGCACCGCCTATGACGGCCGGCATTTCTTCCAGCTTGCCAAGGACCGCATCCAGAAGATCGATCCCGACACGGGCGAGGTGCTTTCCACCATTCCAGCCCCCGGCAATGGCGGCGATTCCGGGCTGACCTGGGCCGAAGGCACGCTGTGGGTCGGCCAGCACCGGGAGCGCAAGATCCACCAGATCGACCCCGAGACCGGCGCGATCCTGCGCACCATCGAATCCAACCGGTTCGTCACCGGGGTGACCTGGGTCGACGGCGAATTGTGGCACGCCACCTGGGAGGGCGACGAAAGCGATCTGCGCCGCGTCGACCCGCGGACGGGCAAGGTTCTGGAGAAGCTCGACATGCCTGCCGACATGGGCATCTCGGGGCTGGAATCCGATGGCGCCGACCGACTGTTCTGCGGCAGCGGAAACGCTGGCGTGGTGAGGGCGGTGCGCCGGCCGAAATAAGGGTCCGCGAATTTTCCCCAATCGACTGGCCGTTGTGCGATGCCAAACCTAGATAGGCTGGACCATCCCCCACAAAAGGATTCTCCCATGCCCGAACAGATCACGTTGAACGACGGCACCGCCATTCCCCAGCTTGGCCTTGGCGTCTGGCAGGTCGATCACGACATCACGGCGCAGGTGGTGGGCTGGGCGATCCAGGCCGGTTACCGGCTGATCGACACCGCCGAGGGCTACCGGAACGAGGAAGGGGTCGGCGAGGCGATCCGCGCCGCCGGCGTGCCGGCGGCAGAGCTGTTCATCACCTCGAAGCTGCGCAACGGCGCGCACCAGCGCGATGCGGCGCTTCGGGCCTTCGACGACACGATGAAGAAGCTCGGCGTCGAGCAGCTCGACCTGTTCCTGATCCATTGGCCGGTGCCCAGCCAGGACAAATATGTCGAGGCGTGGAAGACGCTCGTCGAGCTGCAGCAGGCCGGCCGCATCAAGTCGATCGGCGTTTCGAATTTCAACAGGGATCATCTGGAGCGCATCATCGGCGAGACGGGCGTGACGCCCGTCGTCAACCAGATCGAGCTGCACCCGCGCTTCCAGCAGCGCGATCTGAGGGAATTTCACGCCCGGCACGACATCCATACGGAAAGCTGGAGTCCGCTGGGCAGCGGCCGGTTGCTGAGCGACCCGACCATATCAGGCATTGCCCGCAAACACGGCAAGTCCACCGCGCAGACAATGATCCGCTGGCATCTCCAGCAAGGGCTGATCGTCATCCCGAAGTCGGTGCGCCAGGACCGCATCGCGGCCAATTTCGATGTCTTCGATTTCGAACTGGACGCACAGGACCTGGAGACGATCGCCGGTATGGATTCGGCTGACGGCCGTAACGGTCCGAATCCGGTGACGGCGGCGTTTCTGTTCTGACAGGACGAAGCGGTCGGCGCGCTAAATCCCCGAGCCGTCCAGCTGTTGCGCGTCGTCGCCTTCCCACGGCGCCGGCATCGAGGCGCCCCGGCTGAGATTGGCCGAGGGCATCGGCATCCAGCACTTCAGCTCCGGTTCGGCATATTCGACGACGCGGCCGGGCGAGGAATCGGAGGCGCGCCAGCCCTCGTCACCGAACTGATCGGCGCGTGACCAGTAGGCGAGGTCGACTTCCGCCGGCCCCTGCTCGGATGGGCGGACCGTCACGAGGATCCGGCTGCCGTCTTTTGGCGCGCTCGACATGTGGCGCCAGCGGTCGGGCTCGTCCATCGTATTTCCTCCTGCCTTGCTGTGGGATGAAGTGTCGCCTCGTCGTCGGAGACCGTCAACCCAAACTTTGCGCAACCCATCCTGTTTCGATAGGCTGCTCGTTCCGCCCGGCGCACGGGGAGTGGATGATTTGTCGGATTGCACCAGCCGCATCCGTCCTTGATCTGGCGACGGTCGCCGAGACAAGGAGAGGCATTCATGAGTGACGAAGTCGAGCCGATGCCGGCTGGGGTGGAAACAAAACTGTACTTCAGCCGCAACCCCAATCCGCGCCTGGGGGTCGCGGTGGCGCGTCATCTCGGGGCGAGGGTGACCTTCGAATTCGCGTCGCCGTTCGCGCCGGGGCAAGCGGAGCGATTCCGGCCCCTCAACCCCAACCTTTCCCTGCCCATACTGGTCTGGCTCGGCGGAAGCTTGTGGGAGGCCGACGCCATAGCCTGCCGGTTGTCGCGCGACATGGGGTCCGATTTCTGGCGCAGCGGCGACGATGAGCCCGAGATGATCCGCTGGCTGAGTTGGGGCAAGGAGAATTTCATGCGGGCCTGCGACATGGTGCATTTCGAGCGCGGCACCAAGCAGCGTTATCACATCGGGCCGATCGATCACCAACTGGTCGAGGATGGGCTGAAACTGTTTCACACGACGGCGGCGATCCTGGAGACCGCGCTTGCGGGCCGGCAATGGCTGGTCGGAGACGAAGTTTCTTATGCCGACTTCCGCATGGCGACCTTCCTGCCTTTCAACGATGTCGCGGGCCTGCCGCTCGGCGACTATCGACTGGTCGATCGCTGGTATCGGCGGCTTGAAGCGATCAACGCCTGGCGTGATCCCTTCGAGGGTCTGGACGCGCCGCGATTGCCGCCAGTCCCAGGACAGGTCGAGCCGCATGAGGCGCCGAGGCTGTAGTCGAAAGGGGTGGCGACCGGCGTATACGTTTGGAGAGAAACTTGAAAACGCCGGCCGCCATTTGGGGGCGTTGGGGTGCATCGCTTTGGGGGGCGATGCAGAGGCCAGGCTAAGCGGCTGGCCGGCCGCCGCAATCGAAACGCCGGCCCATGGTGAACAGGTGGTTACTATCCACAGGTCAGGGCCGCAATCCGGCAGGCCCGCCGGATTGCGGCCGTCCATCGCGGCCAGATCTTCATTGTCTCGGCTGTGCGCAACGCGAATCGCCGGCCATGCCACGCTCGACGGGCCGCGATCGGATTGCTAAGCCCGTCCGCGAAGGAGCTGATGAGTCTGGCATGACCGTTGCGATCGAGATGGGACACACGACAGCGGGCGCGCCGGCGAAACTCGATCTCGAGGAGTTGCTGGCGACCCGCCTTCTGGTGCAGGGCAATTCGGGGTCCGGCAAGTCGCACCTCTTGCGGCGCCTCTTGGAACAGAGCGCGCCTTGGGTGCAGCAGACCATCATTGATCCGGAAGGCGACTTCGTATCTCTGGGCGAACGCTACGGCCATCTGGTGATCGATGCCGAGGAGCATACCGAGCGCGGCCTGCAGGCGGCCGGCGAGCGGGCGCGCATCCACCGCGTCTCGACCGTGCTCAACCTCGAAGGCCTCGATGCCGAGAACCAGATGCGGCGCGCCGCCGCTTTCCTCGGCGGGCTGTTCGAGGTCGCGCGCGACCACTGGTACCCGATGCTGGTGGTGGTCGACGAAGCTCAGCTTTTCGCGCCGGCGGTGGCCGGCGAGGTGTCGGACGAGGCGCGCAAGCTTTCGCTCGGCGCCATGACCAACCTGATGTGCCGGGGCCGCAAGCGCGGGCTTGCCGGCATCATCGCCACGCAGCGGCTGGCCAAGCTCGCCAAGAACGTCGCGGCGGAAGCCTCCAATTTCCTGATGGGCCGCACCTTCCTCGATATCGATATGGCGCGCGCGGCCGATCTCCTGGGCATGGAGCGGCGGCAGGCGGAGGCCTTCCGCGATCTGGAGCGCGGCCAGTTCATGGCGCTGGGGCCGGCACTGTCGCGCCGGCCGCTCGGCCTGCGCATCGGCCCGACCGACACCAGCCCGCGCAACGGCACGCCCAAGCTGATGCCGCTGCCGGAGGCGGCGCTCGAGGATGCCCGCGCCATCATCCTGGCCGCCCCGCCGCCCGAGACGATGCGCGCGCCGCGCCGGGTGGCGTCGCCGGACCTGCTCGACCAGTTGATGGCAGCGAAGTCGGCTGCGCTGGAAATCCGCCCCGAACCGGCGGAGCCGCAAGTCAGCGCCGAGGATCTGGCGGAGCGGCGCGAGCGGGTGGACCGCGTGCTGCGCGCCATTCTTGCACAACCCGACGCGGGCTTCCGCGTGATCGGGGTGCTCTACCAGGAGTTTGTCGTGCGCTGCCGCATCGAGGGGCTCGCCTCGGTCGTGCCTGATCTGCCCGCCTTCCGCCGCATGTTGACGCGCGCCCGTGCCGGGCTGGGGGCCGAAGCCAGCGAGGACGATGTGTGGCGTGACGTCTCGGTGCGCGCTTCGCTGCTGCCCGAGGACATGCAAGGCGTGTTCATGATGATCGCGCGCGCGGCGAAGGAGGGCTGGCCGTGCCCGAGCGATGGCGCGATCGCCCGCGCCTACGGCTCGCATTCCATGCGCCGCGCCCGGCGGCTGCTCACCTATATCGAGGAGCAGGGCCTCATCGTCTGCCAGGTCGACGGCACGGGGAAGCGCACCGTGACGCTGGTCGAACTCGCCTGGGCAACGGCGCCCGGCGATCCCAATGCCGAGGGGGCGGAGCAGGGAAGCCTGGCTTTGTGAGGGCATCCAACGTGGCCGTGGCGGCACTGCGATCTCATCGACGAACGCTGATCCGCTGGTTCTCGATGGCGGACCTGGCGGCGGCCGGCATCGCCTCACTGGCCCTTGCGCGGTCCCCGGCAAGCGGCGCAAGGTAGCTGGTGCCGGGAACCCGCGGCTCGATCCTTGCCGGGCTCGGCGTGGCGCTGGTCAATCATCGTATCTGAAGCTTGCTCGCAGACGGCGGGTGCGAAGGCGATGGTGAGGTCGCTGGTCGGCTTCTGGTAAGGTCAGCACCGCGCGATGACGCCGCCCTTACTGGACCGTGATGACACCGTCGACCGCCCGCCATTCCGATGGGGTGATGAGCCGGTGGTGGGCGATGTGGACGGAGTGAAGCGGCCCGTCCAATTCGCGCTCCCAATAGGAGAGAAAGCCCTTGAGTTCGGGGAACTCCGGCGCCAGGTCGTAGTCCTGCCAGACATAAAGCTGCAGCAGGCTCCGATGGTCAGGCAGACGGTAATGGATTTGTGCGGTGGTCAGGCCATAGCCTTCCATCTGGAGGCGGAACTCCTTGCTGACGCTTGCGATCATTCGTGTCTCCTTTCGGCGGCAGCGGTGGCCGCAACGGCGAAAAAGTCTCTCGGCCCATCAATGTGCGCCGTCGGTAAACAACTCCTTCAGAGGGTGAGCGGTTCCGGCGCCGGCGATGGTACCGGCTCGGATAATTTTGCCGGATCTAGGCGTAAATTCAAGGGGCGGCTCCCGACGCAGAGCGAATAAGACCGCTATAACAGTGAGTTGGCACTCCGACGGCGTGAGTGCTAAAATTTTCTGGCCGGCCTCTTGAAACCGAAAAAAGGGAAAACTAGCTCGATATGCGCGCGCGATGCCTGACAAAGGGTCGCCGCATTCCGCATCGGCCCGAATTGCCGGTCCGGTGTGGAGGAAGCTGAAAACCTGTTTGTCCCAAGAGGAGAACGACATGGCGTTCCGTCCATTGCATGACCGTATCTTGGTCCGCCGCATCGAGGCCGAGGAAAAGACCTCCGGCGGCATCATCATTCCCGATACCGCCAAGGAAAAACCGCAGGAAGGCGAAGTCATCGCCGTCGGTCCCGGCGCGCGCGACGACAGCGGCAAACTGACCGAGCTGGATGTCAGGGTGGGTGACCGTATCCTTTTCGGCAAATGGTCCGGCACCGAGATCAAGCTCAATGGCGAGGATCTGCTCATCATGAAGGAAAGTGACGTGATGGGCGTGATCGAACAGACCGCGCAAGTGAAGAAGGCCGCCTGACGGCTTCTTAGAAAATCCACCAGTCAACGAATGCTGCCTAGAGATAGAGGAGTGATCCAATGGCTGCCAAAGAGGTAAAATTCCATACCGAAGCGCGCGAGAAGATGCTGCGCGGCGTCGATATCCTGGCCAATGCGGTGAAGGTGACGCTCGGTCCCAAGGGCCGCAACGTCGTCATCGACAAGTCGTTCGGTGCGCCGCGCATTACCAAGGATGGCGTCACCGTCGCCAAGGAAATCGAGCTTGAGGACAAGTTCGAGAACATGGGCGCGCAGATGGTGCGCGAAGTCGCCTCCAAGACCAATGACCTTGCTGGCGACGGCACCACCACCGCGACCGTGCTGGCCCAGGCCATCGTCAAGGAGGGCGCCAAGGCCGTTGCCTCGGGCATGAACCCGATGGACCTGAAGCGCGGCATCGACAAGGCGGTGGACGCCGTCGTCGCCGAGCTGAAGGCCAACGCCCGCAAGGTGACCCGCAACGACGAGATCGCGCAGGTCGGTACCATCTCCGCCAATGGCGACGCCGAGATCGGCCGCTTCCTCGCCGAAGCGATGGAGAAGGTCGGCAATGAAGGCGTCATTACGGTGGAGGAAGCCAAGACAGCCGAGACCGAGTTGGAAGTCGTCGAAGGCATGCAGTTCGACCGTGGCTATCTCTCGCCCTATTTCGTCACCAACCAGGACAAGATGCGCGTCGAACTTGACGAGCCCTACGTGCTGATCCACGAAAAGAAGCTCGCCAACCTGCAGGCGCTGCTTCCGGTGCTGGAAGCGGTGGTCCAGTCGGGCAAGCCGCTGCTGATCATCGCCGAGGATGTCGAGGGCGAGGCGCTGGCGACGCTGGTCGTCAACAAGCTGCGCGGCGGCCTCAAGGTCGCGGCCGTCAAGGCGCCGGGCTTCGGCGACCGCCGCAAGGCCATGCTGGAAGACATCGCGATCCTCACCGGCGGCACCGCGATCTCCGAGGATCTCGGCATCAAGCTCGAGAATGTGACGCTGGAGATGCTGGGCCGCGCCAAGAAGGTGGTGATCGAAAAGGAAAACACCACCATCGTCGACGGCGTCGGGCGCAAGGAAGAAATCCAGGGCCGCGTCGCGCAGATCAAGGCCCAGATCGAGGAGACCACCTCCGACTATGACCGCGAGAAGCTGCAGGAGCGGCTGGCCAAGCTTGCCGGTGGTGTCGCGGTGATCCGCGTCGGCGGCTCGACCGAGGTTGAGGTCAAGGAGCGCAAGGACCGCGTCGACGATGCCTTGCACGCGACCCGCGCGGCTGTCGAGGAAGGCGTGCTGCCCGGCGGCGGCGTCGCGCTGCTTCGGGCCGCCAAGGCGCTCGATGCTGTCCAGACGGACAATGCCGACCAGAAGACCGGTGTCGAGATCGTGCGCCGCGCCATCGAGACGCCGGTCCGCCAGATCGCGGAAAATGCCGGTGCTGAAGGCTCGATCATCGTCGGCAAGCTGCGCGAGAAGGGCGAATTCGGCTGGGGCTGGAACGCTCAGACCAACGAGTTCGGCGATCTCTATGGCCAGGGCGTGATCGACCCCGCCAAGGTGGTGCGCACCGCGCTGCAGGATGCCGCGTCGGTCGCCGGCCTGCTGGTGACCACCGAGGCAATGGTGGCCGAGAAGCCGAAGAAGGAAGCCGCCAGCCCGGCAATGCCGGCCGGCGCCGGCATGGACTTCTGAGGTCCGACCAGTCCGCCCGCTCCCTCGACAGGGAGCGGGCATCGGTTGAAGGGAGAGAGATATGGATGCGCTTGCTGACCTTGGGCCCGTGCCCGCGCCGACACATCAGGCAAAGGAGTTCCTGGCCTATGAAAGCGAATGCCGCGGTGCGTTGAAGCCGCTGCTGGCGGAACTGCTCGACAGGGCCGAAGCCGCCGGCTGGAAGCGGCGGACCGTTGCCGCGACGCTGATGTTCCTGGCCGCGCAACAGGTGTCGGAGGCGTCCGAGGCCTCGGCCGGCGGCTGAGCGCTGACATTCAGTCCCCTGAACCTTACGGGCAGTCCCATGAACCTTACGCGGCGGGCCGCGCCTTCCGGTGTTCGGCCCGCCGCGGGTCCGCACAATCGAGAGGAGGCACAAGCCATGAATCGCTGGCAGTTTGAAGAACCGGTGACCATTCTGGTCGGAATGGGCTTTCCGAGGAAGATCGAAAGCGTGATGGAAGCCTACGCGCTGTTGCAGGACTGGCCGGCCGCCAGCCGCAACGGCGCCCATGCCGTCGCCCTCAATGCCTGCAAGGCGGGCATCGCCGGTGAGATCGACCCGGAGACGGTGCGCGCGACGCTGGTCACCTTCGCACGCCGCAACGACATATTGCTGCCGGATATGGTTTCGCCGGCCGCTGCGATGGACAATGCGCTGCAGGCAGGGCGAGGCGGCAGGTCCGCCTGATCTTCAGCGATCCGCCTCGCGGCGGTGGCGGGCGCGAGCCCGCGGGGAACCAAGCGATGGCCATCGGGTTGAATCAGCGTTGGTTCCCCGAGGCGAGGCGACGTCATGAGCATCCTGCAAAGCATCAAGAAAGTGGCCGAACAGGTGACCGGTGCCGCAAGACCGGACAGCCGTCATGCGGCCGACCTTGTCAGGCCGCGCAAAGCGAACGAGTTCAGGTTTGGCGATGATGGCCTGGTGCCCAATCATCCGTCCTGGCCGCTGGTCGTCTATCGCGGCGCAGTGAGATTGCCGGAAGACTTCGATCCCGCGGCCGTGTTAGAGGCGCTTTTCTCGGCCAATGGCTGGGGAGACAGCTGGCGCAACGGCATCTACGATTATGTTCACTACCATTCGCGCATCCACGAAGTGCTCGGCGTGGCGCGTGGCACGGCGAAGGTCCGGTTTGGCGGCAAGAAGGGCCGAACGCTGGCGCTGAAGGCCGGCGATGTCGCGGTTCTTCCGGCCGGCACGGGGCACCAGCGCATCTCCGCTTCGGACGACTTTCTCGTCGTTGGCGCCTATCCGCCGGCCGGTACCTATGACGAATGCACGACCACCGCCGACCACGCCAAGGCGGTGGTGACGATCCCCAAGGTCGGCCGTCCGCGCAAGGATCCCGTCTATGGAAGCAAGGGCCCGCTGCTGGCGGCGTGGAAGAAAGATTGAGTTCGCCGAAGGCGAAAGAGAGCAGGCCCTGCCTCGGAACGATCGACGGGCAGATCGAAGCATAATTCATCACTCCGGTGGAACGCTCTCGGGCATTGGAGGTTGATAGCCGTCGAATGCTTTATCAACGGACTGGAAAACGGAGAGAGCCCGCCTTCGGTTGACGCCGGGGCGGGTTCTTTTTTGTCTGAGATTCTCGGGATTGATGGCGCGCGGGAACATGTCCGGCATGCCAGGCGCAATGGGAGCAAGCCTGGAGAAAGCAGGTGGTGAAGAGATTGCGCCTGCCTCGGAGCGGACAGACGACTGATATACCGTCTACATTCCGTAGGTGAGGGCAACATAGATCGCCGGGATAAGCGTCAGGCAGATCGCCATTCCCACGACAACGGCGATGGCCAAGCGCTCGGTTCGCCTGACAAGATCGACCATGTTGGCGTCCTCACTCAGACAGACGGGCGGGCCCGACGGGATTTCCGGGGCCTGAACATCATTGTCATTTGCGGGGCGATTGTCGTCGTGGATGCTCGGTCTCTGGGCTGATGTCACTGCTTGCCTCGCTCTCAGAATATCCGGCGGTCGAGCTGGATTCCGCGATGATGGATGATTGGCTGCGTTGCTCCGGCGCGAAACCCAACGTATCGGCAAGAAATGGGTTGCCGCATACGACTTCAGTCTTGCCAATTCTTAGACCTAAGCCTTGCCCGGGAACGCAATGCAGCGGGAGCCGTTGGTGACCGGTGACAACTCAAAGAATAGGAGAGGAGAAAGTCATGGCTGACGGTCCAACTGTTGTTAACTCTGGAGGTGGTGGCGGCACTGCGGTCGCTATTGTTCTTGCGATAGTCGCTATCGTTGTCCTGCTGATATTTACCGGTGTCATCAACATCGGTGGCGGCGGCGGGAAGGACATCAACGTGAAGGTTGAGGCGCCAAAGGTGGAAGCTCCGGCCACTTCAGCGCCCGCGAAGCCCGCGGCACCTGCCAATGGTGGCTGATTGGCTGCGGCAGAGGCCAGAATAATTCTGGCCTCTGAAAATGTTTCTTGGTTCACAAAAGGACTTGTCATGAAAAGATATCTTGTCGGCGCTGTCGCGACCCTCGCGCTTATGGCTGGAATTGGTGCTTCCTTCGCGGGAGACGTCGTAATTCTCAAGCCCGAGCAGCAGACGGTCGTCCGCGAATACATCCACAAGCAAAAACTCGCGTCAGTCAGCCTGCTCGGCGTCGAACTCAACGTCGGCTCCGCTCTCCCTGACACTGTCGAGCTTCATACAATCGACGTCCCCGACGTCAGATACAAATACACTGTTGTCGGCGATCATGCGGTTCTGGTTGACCCCGATACACGCAGGGTCGTGCAGATCATCGAGTGATGCTGGTAGTTCGTCCCTGGCCAAAGGGGGCGGCCCGCCGTGCCGCAAATGGCGCGGCGGGCTTTCTAAACGAAGCCACTTAATCCCTGTGAGCGCCGCCGAAACCTTCACCCGTCAGGCCTTGGCGTGGGTTAACCGCTCCAGCGCATCGACGATCAGGCCGCAGAATTTCGGATGGTCAAGTTTCATCGCCACGGTATGGCGGAAGTCGACCTGCTCGCTCGCCGTGCCGCCAAAATGGTGCATCCCGCCCATCTTCTCGAAATTGCACACCGTCATGCCCTTGGTCCACCGCCCGGCGATTTCGACGCGGATATCGGCCTTCTCGGTGGTGAAGACGGTCGGGTCGATCATGGCCGCGACGCAGCACGCGTCGTGGACGGCTGGATACTCGATCTGCAGGAGGCCGCCATGCGTGGTCGCTATGAACTCCCAGATATCGAGGATGAACTTGGCGATCGGGCCGCCGACGGCGCGCACCCTGTTTTGCAGGTCCGGAGTGGCCAGCGCCTGGTGCGTGAGGTCGAGGCCGACCATGGTGACATCCCAATCGGCGCGGAACACGACGTCTGCGGCCTCCGGGTCGCCATAGACATTGAACTCCGCCGCTGGCGTGATGTTGCCGCGCGTGTAGGCTCCGCCCATCGCGACGACGCCCTTCACTCGATCGATGATGCGTGGGTCCTTGCGGATGGCGAGCGCGATGTTGGTGTAGGGACCGACCGGCACCAGCGTGATGGTTTTCGGCTCGTGTGCCATGACCGTGTCGATGATGAAGTCGACGGCATGCCGCTTGTCGAGTTCGAACGAGGCGGGCGGCAGGACGGGGCCGTCGAGCCCGGTATCGCCATGGATTTCGACGGCCAGCACCTGGTCGCCGATGAGCGGGCCGGGGGAGCCCTTCGCCACCGGCACCTTGATGCCGTAGGCCGTGCATACGGCCAGAGCATTGCGCGTGGTGTTCTCGACATTGTGGTTTCCCGAAACCGTCGTGATGCCGAGAAGGTCGATATTCGGGTTTCCCGCCGCAAGCAGGATGGCGATGGCGTCGTCGTGCCCCGGATCGCAGTCCAGGATGATCTTTTCCATGACTTCGTCTCCCTTGTCGGCGGGGCGGCTGCCCCGTGCCAATAGTCCCGGCCCGCGCCTACTTGTCCTCGACAATGCGCAGATAGGCCGCGGTCACCAACAGGACGATCAACCCGAACAGGATGCGCCTTGCTCCCTCCGGCATCTGCAAAATCGTCAGTAGCGTCGTCAGCACCGTCAGGATCAGCGCGCCGATGATGGTGCCGGTGTAGCCGCCGCGGCCGCCGAAGATGGAGGTGCCGCCGATGACGGCCGCCGCCACCGAGGGCAGCACCAGCGGTTCGGCGAGCGACAGCGACGGCGCCTTGATCAAGCCGATATAGAGCAGGCCGGTGACGCCGGCGAGCACGCTGGAGGTGACGTAGAGCGCCGTGATGACCTGCCAGTATTGCACGCCCGACAGGCGCGTCGCGCGCTCATTGTCGCCGACGGCGTAGAGCAGGCGGCCGAAGCCGGTGCGGGCAAGCGTGAAGACGATGAGGGCCGCCAGCGGCACGAACAGCAGCAGGGCGTTGGGGAAGGCAAAGCCGAGTACGGGGGTGACGCCGGTACCCAGCCAGGCAAGAAAGTCGGGGATCTTGGCGCCGGACGCGATCACCGTGCGCTGGTAGACCTGCAGGCAGCCGGTGCCGATCAGGCTGGTGCCCAGCGTCATGATCAGCGGGTGGACGCGGAAGACACCGACGCCGATGCCGTTGACGAGGCCGATCAGCACCGCCGGCATCATCGCCAGGAGGAAGGCCACAGCCGGGTCCTGGCTGACGATCTGCGTTGCCATGATGAAGGCGCTCATCGTCGCCACCGTGCCGACCGAAAGGTCGATGCCGCCGGTCAGCATGGTCATGGTCTGGCAGCCGGCGAGGATCGCCAGCGGAATGGCGAATTTGATGGTGTTGGCGATCCAGCGCTCGTTGACGATGCCGGGGCGCAGGATCTGCAGGATCACCACCAGGATGACCAGCAGGATGATCAGCGGGATGAGGGGCCGGTCGGCCATGAAGCGTTTTATGCGGCGGCCGAAGGGGACCGGCGCGGGCGTGATCGCGGTGGTGCTCATGGGTTGGCTCCTGCTCGCGAGGAGGTGGGCTTGGTGGTGGCGTTCTGGAAGGATGGTCCTCTACGGCGCCGTACAGCGCTGCGGGTGAATTTCATGATTGCCGCCCTCGCATCGTGATGAAGGCGCCGAACATCACCACGGCGACCATGATCAGGCCTTCGATGATGGCGGTGACGTTGGGGTCGATGGCGAGCAAGGTGAGATCCGTGCGCACCAGCCGCAGCACGAAGACGGCGACGATGGGGCCGAGCAGGCCGCCCTTGCCGCCGCCGAGCGCCACGCCGCCCAGCACGACCGCGGCGACGCTGGCCAGGAGATAGGGGCCGGGGATCGGCGCGCCGATGCCTGTGCTCATGGTCAGCGCCAACCCGCCCATGGCCGCGAACAGGCCTGACAGCGCGTAGGCGATGACCCTGGTGCGGGCGACAGGCACGCCGCTGCGGAACGCCGCCAGTTCGCTGGAGCCGATGGCGTAGATGGAAAGGCCGAGGCGCGACCGTCGAAGCGGTATCCAGACGATGCAGAGGCAGACGATCAGCACCAGCAGCGCCTTGGGCAGCCACGCGTCGACGGCGTCGGGCAGGCCCGGGATCGGCACGGTGCCCGAGATCAGCGCCTTCAGCCATTCGGCCGCCGCGCCGCCCGGGGCGCCGAGCACCAGAAGGGCCGCGCCTTGCAGCACGAACAGCATGGCCAGCGTGACGACGATGTCCGGCACGCGGGTGACGACGATCAGCATCCCGTTGAGCGCGCCGAGCACGAACCCCATGGCGAGCACGAAAGGCACCACGAACAGCGCGTATTCCTCGCTCGCGCCCGCCATCATCGAGGCGGCGGTGACGCTGGTCAACGCCATCATGGCGGCGACCGAGAGATCGATGCCGCCGGCGATGACGACGACCGTCTGCGCGGCGACGGCAAAGGCGTAGGGCAGTACGGCCCGCGCCAGCGAGCCGAAATCGCCGCTGCCATAGCCGGGCTGGATGATCTTGGTGGCGATGAACAGGATGACGAGGAGGGCGAACAGACCTGTTACCCAGCCTTGCCGGCGCAGGAAATGGCTCATGGCGTTGCCTCCGGCGCATCGGAGGCATTCGCCGTGGGTGCGGCCAAAATACCGATATCCGCCTTGACGCCGCGCGGCAGGCCGTAGGCGGCGCGCATCAGCGTCGGCTCGTCGGCCTCCTCGACAGGGAAAATATCGACCAGGCGGCCGCCGAAGATGACGATGACGCGGTCGCAGACGCGCTGCACTTCTTCCAGTTCGGAGGTGTAGAACAGAACCGACTTGCCGTTGCCGGCGAGCTCGCGCAGCAGACGATAGATCTCCTGCTTGGTGCCCACATCGATGCCGCGCGTCGGGTCGAAACACAGGATGGTGCGCGCGTCGGCCGCGATCCAGCGGGCGATGGTGACCTTTTGCTGGTTGCCGCCGGAAAGGCGCTGCACCTCGCCTTGCGCGCGGGTGTCGATCTGCAGGCGTTGGATGGCGCTCGCCACGGTGGCGCGCTCCTTGCGCATACGAATAGGCCCCCAGTTGCGCAAGGCGGCACTGAAGGGGAGCGCAATGTTCTCGCGCACCGAGCGCTGCATGGCGAGCGCCTCGGAACGGTCGCCCGGCACATAGGCGATCCCCGATCGGATGGCGTCGATCGGGTGGGCGAATTTCACCGGGCTGCCGTCGACCTCGATCGTGCCGCCCGATGGTTTGATCGAGCCGGCAAGTGCGGCGAACAGTTCGTCCTGGCCCTGGCCTTCCAGCGCCACGACGCCGGCCACCTCGCCATCGCGGAGATCGAAGGAGACGTCGCTGAGTTTGGTCCCGACGCGCAGGTTTCGCACGGCGATGCGCGGGCGGGCAGGGGGGCGGGCCTTTTCGCTGTCGCCGCGGGCGGCGACATGGGTCTTGACGATGCGAGTGCCGAGCATCAGCTCGACGATCTTCTCCTCGATGCCCGGCACGATGTCGACGACGCCGACGGTCGCGCCGTCGCGCAGCACCGTGGCGCGGTCGCAAAGGGCCGAGATTTCGACGAAGCGGTGGGAGATGAAGATCACGGCGCGGCCGGCGTCGCCCTGCCTGCGCACCACTTCCAGCACCTTTTCGGCAAGGTTGGCGGGGAGTGCGGCCGTCATCTCGTCGAGCAGCAGCACGTCGGGCTCGACGGCGAGTGCGCGCGCCAGATCAAGCACGCGCAGGATGGCGAGCGGGATGTCGCGCGCGGTGTCGCGCAGGTCGAGGTCAGGTATGCCGAGTTCGCGTACCCAGGCGCGGAACGGCTCGACCGGCGTGCCGGTCAGCCGCAGATTGGACAGCACGTCGAGATCGGGGATCAGCGACGGCTCCTGGTAGACGGGCAGCAGCCCGGCCCGGCGCGCGGCGGCGGGCGAGCGTATGTCGCGCGCCTCGCCACGGATCAGGATGCGTCCGGCATTGGCTGATATCGCGCCGGTCAGGATCTTCACCAGCGTCGACTTGCCGGCGCCATTGGCACCCATCAGCGCATGCACCTCGCCCGGCAGCACGGAGAGCGACGCATCGCGGAGAGCCGCGACCGCGCCGTAGTTCTTGGCGACGCCTGACGCGTCGAGGAGGGGACTGGTGGTCAAATGATTTGGGTCTCGATTTGAAGCTCAAACAGTTTGCAGCGTCGGCGCCGCCCCTCACCTGCCTGCCGGCATCCTCTCCCCGTATAGAGACGGGGAGAGGGGGCTTGCCCTCCGGCGTTGCGGCCAGCTTCTCTCGCCCCGTTTTACCGGGAGAGATGTCCGGCAGGACAGTGAGGGGCGGCGCCGACCATGGTCAGCAAAGCCGCTGCTTACTCGCCCGGGCCCTTGCAGGCCACGATCTGGTCCTTGGTATACGTCGTCCAGTCGGGGATCATGATCGAGACCGGCCATTCAGGGCTCAGCGACGGGTCGGCGGCGGCTTTCAGCTTGGCCTTGCCTTCCTCGGTGGCATTCTCCCACAGCTGCGGGTCGACCAGCACGGTCTGCTGGGCCGGCTTCTTGCCGTCGAGGATCTGCAGCGCCAGCGTCACGCCGGCACCACCGATCGAGCCGGGGTTGGTGACGGCGGCACCCACGAGGCCCTTGACCGAGCTCAGCTGGCCGACGAAGCCGGCATTGTCGGCGCCGACCACGGGCACCAGCGGCGCCTGCGATTCGACCAGCGCGTCGACGATGACGTTATCGATGCCCGACGTCCACACGCCGTTGAACGGCGTGCCGGTGGCCAGGAAGGACAGCATCTGCTGCTTGGCCTGGTCCTGCTGCCAGCCGGTGAAGACCTCCTGCGCCACCTTCACGTCGGGGAATTCGGCCAGTGCCTTCTTGAAGCCTTTGTCGCGATCGCTATCGGCCGAAGCGCCCGCCGCGCCGCGCATGTAAAACACCTCGCCCTTGCCGCCCATCTGCTGGAACAGCCATTTGGCACCGAGATACGCATACTGCTCCTGGTTGTTGGAAATGATGTAAGCCGACGGCTCGGTGACCGCCTGGTCGACGGCGACGACGACGATGCCGGCCTTGGTGGCTTCTTCCAGGCCGGCCTTGATGCCGGCCGGGTCGGCGGGGTTGACGACGATGGCGTCGACCTTGGCGCTGATCAGGTTGCGGATGTCTTCCAGCTGGCCGGCGGCATCGGTGTTGCGGTGGGCGATGTTGAGCTTGGTCACTTCGCCGGAGGCGAGCGCCTGCGCCTTCATGGCGCAAACCATTTCCTCGCGCCAGCCATTGCCCTGCACGGTGTTGGAAATGCCGATCGTGTATTTGCCGGCAGCGGACGACACGCCCACCGAGGCCAGCAGCGCCGCGCTGGCAAGCAGCGGGACCATGGTCAGATAGTTCTTCATTTCAGTCTTCCTCCACATTGTTTTTCAGTTCAGTTTTAACCTGTTGGGCCGCGCCACTCACAATCAGAGTCAAGTGGCTCGCTTTGCCGTTACTTGACGAAGGGACGCAGCACGTCGCGGGCGAGCAGAAAGCCCCGCTTCACCTGCTCGTCGCTGCCTTCAAATCGCCTGTCCTCGTGTTCGATGATGACCGATCCGTCATAACCGGCGCGGTAGAGGCCCGAGAAGAAGCCGCTCCAGTCGACATCGCCCAGCCCCGGCATGCGCGGCACCTGCCAGCCTATGCCCGCCGACAGACTTCCGCGCTCGTACAAACCATCACGATCAATCATCAGGTCCTTGGCGTGGACATGCAGCATATAGGGGCCGAATTCCCGGATGAAGCGGGCCTGGTCGATCATCTGCCAGACCAGATGCGAGGGGTCGAAATTCATGCCGACATCGCCGCCCCAGGCTTCGAGAATGCGACGCCAGACCTGCGGCGAATAGGCGATGTTGTGCCCGCCCGGCCATTCATCATAGCTGAAGATCATTGGGCAGTTTTCGAAGGCGAGTTTTACCCCGTGGCCGCGCGCATGGGCAACGATTTCCGGCCAGACTTTCAGCGCGTCCTGCCAGTTGACGTCGACTGTCTTGGAGGCATCGCCGCCGCAGAAGGTGTTGACCAGGGGAACGCCCATGTTTGCCGCCAGGACGATGACCTTCTTCAGGTGGCCGATGACCGCGTCGCGATGGGCGGCATCCGGGTGCAGCGGGTTGGGGTAATAACCGAGGCCGGAGACCGTGAGGTTCTTTTCCGCCAGCGATGCAACGATTTCTTTCGCCCGCGAGGCCGAAGTGCCATCGACATCGATATGGTTGGTGCCGGCATAGCGGCGGGTCGCGCCGGAGGTTTTCGGCCAGCAGGCGATTTCCAGTGCCTCGAAGCCGACAGAGCTTGCCCAGCCGGCGACCTCGCCAAGCGGCGTGTCCGCGAACGGTGCGGTGAGCAGTCCAAGTTTCATCATGCCTCCCCTGACCGCGAACCCGCGATCGATGCCTATAATGCCGATTGTTTGGATCGCTTCAACCTCGCGACCTCATCTTGTTCGAGACTGTGACGGACTGCCGCCTTCGGATCGCCCGAAAGCAGTTCGCCAAGCGCTGACGTGACGGCCTGCCGGAACGTCTCGTCCGCGGCAAGGCCCGGGTCGAATATCGTGTCGATGGCCAGGATGGCGGAAGCCAGCGCCCGCGCATCGTGGCCGGTTTCGTCCGCAATCGCGGCGACCGTGCCGGCATAGGGATCCGACACCGGCCAGCGCTTGCCGAAGCGCGCCGAGGCCAGGATCAGATAAGCCATCCAGCCGGCGACCGGCACCGACAGCAGGCCGATGCTGGCCCCCAGGTTCAGGCGGTCGCGGATCGGGTTGAGCAGGCGCTGCACGATTTTTTGCGAGCCGTCGGTGGCGATCTGGTGGTTGCGATGGCGGATCGCGGTGTTCTTCAACCGGCCAAGGCTCTGCTCGACATAAGCAGATGGATTCATGCCAGCCACCGGCATCAGTGTCGGCAGGGTTTGCTCGACCAGCATTCGCCTGACGAACACCGAAAGCAGCGGGTCGGCGATGGCATCCGACGTGTGTTCGAGGCCGGCCAGTACGCCGAGCGTGGCGAGTGTCGTCTGGGCGCCGTTGAGCACCCGCATCTTGAGATGCTCGAACGGGGTGACGTCGTCGACAAAAGTGGCGCCGGCCAGGTCCCAGCGCGGCATGCGGCCGGCGAACTTTTTCTCGATCACCCATTGCCGGAAGGGTTCGCCGACGGCGACGGCGGCGTCGCGATAGCCGAACCGTCGCTCGACGCTGTCGAGATCGTCCTGTGTCACCGCCGGAGCGATGCGGTCGACCATGGCCGAGGGGAAGGCGGCATTGGCCGCGATCCAGTCGGCCAGGCCATTGCCGCGCCGTTCGGCAAAGCTCCGCACGACATTTTCCAGGATGACGCCGTTGGTCGGAATGTTGTCGCAGGAGAGCAGCGTCAGCTTCGGGCCATGCGTGGCCCTACGTTGCTCCAGCGCCCGCGTGAGGATGCCGGGCACGCTGCGGGGCGCTTCTGGGTTGGCGAGGTCGTGGACGATGTCGGGATGATCGAGGTCGAGCGCGCCAGTCGAGGGGACATGGCAATAGCCTTTTTCGGTCACCGTCATCGTCACCAGCTCGATGTCGGCGGAGACGAGCACCTCGAGCGCCGGTGCGGCGCTGTCCTGGCTGTCGACCACCTTCACGATGCTGCCGATGACGCGTGCCTCGACATGATCGTTGTCGCGGATCAGCCTTGTGTAGAGGCCGTCTTGCCGGCCAAGCGTCTCGGCCAGGGCGGGCGGGCGAATGTTGATGCCGACGATGCCCCAGCGGTCGAACCGGCGCGAAAGCAGGTCGTCGGTGTATTCGGCCTGGTGACAGCGATGGAAGGCGCCGACGCCCAGATGCGCCATGCCTGGTGAGAGCGCCGCGCGGTCGTATGACGGCTTTTGCACGGCTGCGGGCAGCCGCTCCAGCAGTCTGGGCCCGAGCCTTTCGATGGAGTTCACCGGTTCGCCCCGATCACCGCCTGCTCCTGGTCGATCACCGCGCCGGTCATCGGCCCGGCTGCGTCGGAAAGCAGGAACACGGCGAGATTGGCGATATCGTCCGGCTTGAGCAGCCGACCGAAGGGCTGCGCGGCATTGGCGGCGTCGAGCCATCCCGGGCCATTGCCCAGCGTCTGCGCCTGCATGATGCGTTCGGCCGGCGTGTCGGTCCAGCCGACATTGATGCCGTTGACGCGGATGCGGTCGAAGCGGTGGGCGTTGGCGGCATTCTTGGTCAGCGTCGCCAGCGCGCCCTTGGTGGCGGAATAGACGGCGAGTTCCGGCGAGCCGCAATGGGCGTTTATCGAGAGGATGTTGACGATGGCGCCGCCGTGGCCACGCTTCTTCATGTCGGCGATCACGGCCTGCATCAGGAAGAAGGGCGCACGGGCGTTGACGGCAAACAGCGCCGACCAGTCGTCCGGCGTGGCGTCGAGGAAGGAGGCGCGGTCGGTCAGGCCGGCGGCGTTGACGAGGCCGTCGATGCGGCCGAAGCGGTCGATGCAGGCCTGCGCCAAGAGGGCGGGAGTTTCCGTGTCTCCAAGGTCGGCGGCGACGAAGAGCGTCGGCGTACCCAGGGCCGACAGTTCCGCAGCCACGGCCTCGCCGCGCTTGCTGTCGCGCCCGGTGATCAGCAGGCCGGCAGCGCCGGAGCGCGCCAGCGTCTCGGCAATGGCACGGCCGATGCCTTGCGTCGACCCGGTGACCAGCGCCACCTTGCCTTCGAGCCTGATCTCCATTCCTCCTCCCGGAACAAAGTTTCTATTTATTGAAATATGGAATGTTGATTCCCGATAGTCAATTGTACCAGCGGCGCCTCATGTGCCGCGGCGCGCCGCGACGCCTTGGACCAGCGCCATGCCCACCGCCAGCGACGCCGCCAGCGAGCGGAAGCCGGCGAAGTCGGATTCCACCACTTCCAGCCAGCTGTCCGACAGCCGGATGAGCGGCGAGAAGGTGCTGTCGGTAATAGTGACGATGCGGGCCTTGCGTTCATGCGCCACGGCCACCAGGTCCGGCGTGATCGAATTGTAGGGGCTGAAGGACACCGCCAGCACGGCGTCGCGTGCGCCAATGCAGCCGACCTGATCGAGCGCGGTCGAGCCGACATTGTCGACCAGCACATTGCGCACGCCTTGCTGCGAAAGCGTCAGCGACAGATAGGTGGTGACGGGGAAGGCGCGCTTGGAGCCGATGACGTAGATCAGGTCCGCCTTGGCCAGCGTCGCCACCATCTTCTCGAAGCTTTCGATATCGAAGCCGCTTTCGATGCGGCCGAGCGAGGCTTGCGAGGCGCCGACCATGCCGCGCAGGAAATGCGTGGCGGCACTGGGCTCGGCCTCGGCGCGCTGCTCGACGCGGCCTTCCGGCCACGATCCCTTGACGTGGTCCTTGAACAGGCCCTGGAAATCGGAAAAGCCGGAATAGCCGAAGATCTGGGCGAAGCGCACCAGCGTCGAGGGCTGCACGCCGGCCTGTGCCGCCACTTGGGCAATGGTGCCGAGCGCCACCTCGCTCGGGTGCTGCCACAGGAAGATCGCCACCTGGCGCAGGCGCTTGGGAAAATGCACGGTGCCGGAAGACAGCACCGCGCGCAACTCCTCATAGGTTCGCGGCTGTATATAGCCGAGTGCCGCCAGCGAACGGCCGCGTTTGCGCGTCGCTGCCTCGTCGGCACTGGATCGTCCGGATGGTTTTCTCTCCCCGCTCATGAATTCAGGCTAGCGCGATACGATCGTTTTACAATATGGATTTTGGAAATGGTGTTCGATGAGGATAGGGCGAGGCTCGGCGATTTCGTCATCCCAGGGCGAAGCAGCCGCGCAGATCCTGGGTCTACGCGCGTCGCTTCGCTCCTTGCTACGCCCTGGGATGACGACCCCGCTAGTGATCAGCCCGAGGAGAAAACATGGTCTACGCAACATCGGATGGATCGACGCGCCAGCGTCTGCGGGTCGGCATGGTCGGCGGCGGCCGCAATGCCTTCATCGGCGCCGTGCATCGGCTGGCCATGCGCCTCGACGACCAGATCGCGCTGGTTGCCGGCGCGCTGTCGTCCGACCCGGACAATGCCGCCGCCTCGGCCGCCGAGATCGGCATCGCGCCGGAGCGCAGCTATGCCGAGTACCGCGCCATGGCCAAAGCGGAGGCCGCGCGGCCGGATGGCATAGAGGCGGTCGTCATCGTCACGCCCAACCATCTGCACGCGCCGATCGCCACCGCCTTCCTCGAGGCCGGCATCGACGTGATCTGCGACAAACCGCTGTCGACGACGCTGGCGGACGCCGAGGCACTGGTTGCACTCACGAAGGCGAAAAACCGCCGCTTCGTCGTCACGCTCAACAACACCGGCTACGCGATGGTGCGCCAGGCGCGCGAGATGGTGATGGCGGGCGAGCTTGGCCGGGTCGTGTCTGTGCATGGCGCCTACATCCAGGACTGGCTGACCAAGCCGATCGATGCCGACGGCCAGAAGCAGGCGGAATGGCGCACCGATCCGGCGAGGGCGGGGCAGTCGGCGGTGCTGGCCGATATCGGCGTGCATGCCTTCAACCTGGCAGGCTTCATTTCGGGCCGCGAGGCCGAGACGGTGTCGGCCGACCTGTTCACCGCGGTGCCCGGACGCCGGCTCGACGACAATGCCCATGTGCTGGTGCGCTGGACCGATGGCGCACGCGGCACGATCCTGGCCAGCCAGACGTCGCCCGGCCACTACAACGACCTCTCCGTGCGCATTTATGGCGACAGGGCCGGGCTCGAATGGTCGGGCGGCCGGCCGGAGGAACTGCGCTTTTCCAGATATGGCGAGGAAACCCGCACGCTGGTGCGCGGCGGCCATGGCTCGACGGAGGAATCCCGCCGCGTGTCGCGCATGCCGGCGGCGCATCCCGAAGGCTATATCGAGGCCTTCGCCAATTTCTACCGCGACGCCGCCGACATCATCCGAGCCCACCGCTCGGGCGGCGCGGTGGATCCCGCCCGCGCGGCGCGGGTGCCAGACGTGATCGACGGCGCGCGCGGCGTGAAGTTCGTCGCCGCCGCGGTGGAGTCGAACGCGGCTGGCGGGGCTTGGACCGCGGCCAGGTTTGCGGGATGAACAGCCGACCTCCGAGGGGAGATCGGCGGCTTTTGCCGTCGGCAACTATTCGATACCCAACTGTTCTGCCAAATCCGACAGCATAGGGCGCTGACCCTGCAGAATCTTCACCCCGGCCTCGGCCAAGGTGAACCAGCCGGCCCTGTCGACCTCCGGGAATTCCTTCATCGATCCCGACCGCGGCGGCCATTCCATGGTGAAGGTGTTGCTCTTGATGGCGGTCACATCGATGTCGGCCTCGACGGACCAAGCCATGACGATCTTGCCGCCCGGTTGCCGATAGTCGCCAAGGCGAGCGAAGGGGCCTTCGACCTTCATGCCGAGCTCTTCCTCGGTCTCGCGTCGTGCCGCCGCCAATTCGTCCTCGTCCTCGTCGATGAGGCCCTTCGGGATCGACCAGGCGCCATCGTCCTTCTTTGCCCAGAAGGGGCCGCCGGGATGAACCAGCAGCACCCCGATACCGTCATCGCTCCGGCGATAGATCAGCAGACCCGCGCTGCGTTTTGCCATGTTTGCATGTCCGTTTGCGGCACCGGTGCGAAGCCGGCCGATTCTGAGATCATGGCTGCCGATCTTGCACCTGGAAATTGCGACGCTATGTCAGATGCATCCGCATTGCACCTCATACGCGAGTCCGGCAAACTGATAGCATCGTTTCTGGGGCGGCGTCGAAAATCAGGTGAGGCGTCCGAATGCAGCTGGGTCTGATCGGCTACTACAGCGACTTCGTGGTCTATCCCCTGGTGATCGCGATATTGGGGGTGGCCGGACTGATCGAGGCCGGAGAAGAAAGCGCGCCGGACTGGGTCGGCACGATGCTGATCTGCCTTGGCCTGTGGACGCTGATCGAATATGTGCTGCACCGTTTCGTGCTGCACCACGTCCCCTGGATCCGAGACCTGCACGACCGTCACCACGTCGAGGAGCGCAGTCCGGTGGGCACGCCCACCTGGCTCAGCCTGGGCGTGCATGCGCTGGTGGCGTTCCTGCCCGTCTGGATGGTCTCCGACTTCGCGACCGCCAGCGCGGTGAGTTGCGGGTTGATGCTGGGCTATCTCTGGTACATCAGCATCCACCACATGATCCATCACTGGCATCCGCCCCATCCGAGCTATCTCTACACGCTCAAGCGCCGCCACGCGGTGCACCACCATATCGACGACAACGCCAATTTCGGCGTGACCTCGATATTCTGGGACCGGATTTTCGGCACCGCTAGGCTTTGACAGGGGAACCTTTCGACCAGGCGACCAACTTCATTCGTGGTCTGCCGGGTGAACGCCCAGCCTGAAATCCATATCAGGCCGAGCGATCTGGCCAGAATAGCCAGATGAGCGCGGCGGCCATCAAAACCCAAAGTCCGACAATGAATGCGAGACCGCCGCGGCTGGTCGGCCTCGATCGGCGAATGGCCTCCGCGCGAAACTCCGCCATCAGATCGGCGGGGATCAACTTCACCGCGAGCAGGATGCCAAGCGGTACGATGATCAGATCGTCCAGATATCCGAGTACGGGAATGAAATCGGGTATCAGATCGATAGGACTGAGCGCGTAGGCGGCGACCATGCCGGCGGCAAGCTTGGCGTACCAGGGAACGCGAGGATCGCGGGCGGCCAGCCATAGGGCCATCACATCGCGCTTGATGGCTCTCGCCCATTGCTTTGCCTTGTCGAGGACAGTCACCCGGCAACTCTCTTTGGGAGGCCCCGAACATCGGCGTCTCCGCTCCTTCCCTCGATCATTGCAGCGATGTCGACGATCTGCAAACTGACCCCGCCGCGCAAAGCTCCTTTTCCGCCAGTTCCCTGAATGCGTCGGGTACTGAGCGGGCCGCTTCCAGGGCCACCGTATCGTAGCCGACCGCCTGTTTGCCGAAAGGCTGGCGGATCTTGTCGACAAGGCGACCGAGGAGGCCTGGCCGGCGATTCATCGCCTCCCGGTTGGCCGCCTGTTTGTCCAGGTACCCCGCCAGCGCCAGGTCGTGGCGCTGCGGGGCGACCCGGTCCGGAGACCGCGACGTAAGCCAGGGATCGCCGTAAAACAGGAGCGGCCAGTCTGTTGGGTGCGGGAGCAGCATGGTATTCTCCATGACAGTTGTCAGCAGCACCGTGCGACACACCCGTCGGAATCGCGTTCGCGCCAGCGTGACGAAATCGTGAAAAGCGTCGCGCGACGCGGAAAGCCGGTTGAATTGGTATCGGCACCGGTAAAGGATTGCCGCTGAAGCTGTGGTGGATCCGATGGCGCGCCTTCACTGTTGGGTGGGTTCGATTTCGCTGGCGGTGCCGTGGCCCCGTCCTTCACCCGCAAGGCGCGCGCCATGGTCGCCTATCTTGCGATCCATTCGGGGCATTCCCTCTCGCGCGAAAAGCTTGCCGCCCTGCTGTGGGGCGACACCGGCGAGCCGCAGGCACGCATGAACCTTCGGCAGGCTCTTTCTGTCGTGAGGAAGGCTATGCCCTCGGCCCATGGCGTTCGCTTCCTGACCGATGGCGACAGCATCATGCTGGCGCTGGATGATCTCGATTTCGACGTCGCCCGGTTCGAGGTGCTGGCCGCCGAGGCGGCACCCGAGCAGCTTGAGCAGGCCATCAGCCTCTATCGAGGCGATCTCCTCGATGGCTTCAGCCTGAAGGAGGAACCCTTCGAGGACTGGCTGCGGATCGAACGCGCACGGCTGCGGGCCACGGCCGTCTTGGTGCTGGAAAAGCTCGTCGCGCATTACTTCGCGCAGAACGATCTGGCGTCCTGCGTGCAGGCGGCGACACGCTTGCTAGCCTGGGAGCCGCTGCGTGAAGACGTCCACCGGGCCTTGATGCGGGCCTGTGCGGCCCAGGGCCGCGTCAATTTGGCGCTGAAACAATATGAGCTCTGCCGCGACGCCTTGCAGCGGCAGCTACGTGTTCAGCCGGAACCGGAAACGAGGCAGCTCTATGAACAGCTTCGGGCCCGACGCACGGCGTCGGCTGCTCCAGCAGCCGCCGGGCCGGTTGCGCCCGGTGCTCAGGCTGCATCGCCGCCGACCCACTATGTCAAATCGGCTGGCAGCAACATCGCGTATCAGGTAACGGGCAACGGCCCCGTAGACCTCATTTATGTGCCAGGCTGGGTTTCCAATCTCGACCTTGCCTGGGCATCGCCCAGGCTGGCGCATGTCCTGCACCGTCTCGGCTCTTTTTGCCGGCTGATCCGGATGGACAAGCGCGGCACCGGACTGTCGGATCGCAATGTCGGCCTGCCGACGCTCGAAGAGCGTATGGAAGACGTGCGCGCGGTCCTGGACGCGGTCGGTTCGAAGCGTACCGTCCTGTTCGGCAGCTCCGAGGGCGGCAGCATGTGCATGCTGTTTGCCGCGACCTATCCTGAACGCACGGCAGCCCTCATCTTGAACGGGACCTATGCCCGAGGTGTATGGGCGCCGGACTACCCCTGGGCCAAAACCAAGGCGCAGGTGGAAAGAGAACTCGTCGCCATCGAGCGCGAATGGGGAGAGCCGGCCGACCTCAGCAATGCCGCGCCCAGCCTGATGAACGATGCATTCGAGCGCGAATGGTTCGCGGCCTTCCTGCGCAATTCAGCTTCGCCCGCCGATGCGATCTCGCTGTGGTACTGGAGCACCGAAATCGACGTTCGGGAGATACTGGGAGCCATCCACGTTCCAACGCTAATCGTTCAGAGAACGGGCGATCGCTGGGTCAAGGCCGAGGAGGGGCGCTACCTGGCGAGACACATACCGGGAGCGAGCTACATCGAGCTCGCGGGCAACGACCATGTCATCTGGGGGGAAGGCTCCGATCGCCTGATCGATGAGATTCAGTCCTTTGTCAGCGGCACCTTGCCGGCGGCACCCGGCGAGCGTGTGCTGGTCACCATTCTCTGCGTGGACATCACCTCGCCATCTGCGTCCCCCGATGGCCAGGATTTGAGGCGGGGATATGTCGACGCGATCTGCGATCAAGTCCAACTGGCCCAGGGCAGGGAGATACGGCGCAACGCGAATGGCCTCCTCGCTGCCTTCCAGCGTCCGACGCGGGCGATCCAATGCGCCATGGCGATCCGCGACGGTTTGAAGCCATCTGGCCTCGGCGTCCGTGCCGCGGTGCATATTGGCGAGTGCGAAAAGCAAGACGGTGATTTAACCGGCACCGCCATCGACCAAGCAGTGCTGATGCTCGACCAAGCCTTGCCGGGCGAGATCGTTACGTCGCGCACAATCCGCGATCTCGTGCCGGGCTCCGGCCTTGTGTTTACAGAGCGCGGCGGGACGGAAACAGGCGCCGTGCCGGGAGGCGGGCAACTCTATGGGGTCGGTGCAGCGTCGGCCCGACAGTAGCGAAGCGCGCCATGGTGTCGGTTGGCGCGCCGTCGGGGACAGTCCCTTTTCCACTCAAAGCTCCTTTTCCGCCAGTTCCCTGAATGCGTCGGGCACCGAGCGGGCCGCTTCCAGGGCCACCGTACCGTAGCCGACCGCCTGTTTGCCGAAACGCTGGCGGATCTTGTCGATGGCGCGGTCGGCGCCGAAGCGCGCGAGGCCTTTTTGGCTGCCCGGGCGGCGCTTCTCGTCGGCGAGGCCGAGCGGCAGGTCGAGCTGCAGTTCGGCGCTCTCCTCCAGGTGCGAGACCGAGATCGCCAGCAGCGAGATCGTTTTCTCCCGGGGATGCTCGGCGAGCACGCCGCGCACCAAATCCCCTGCGATCTCGGCCAGCATGGCGGTCGCCGAGATCGGCTGTTCCAGCGTGATCGAGCGCGTGACGGCGCTGAGATCGGCAAAGCGCACGCGCACGGTTACCGTGCGGCCGGGGCGGTTCTTGGCGCGCAGCCGGCTGGCGACGCGATCGGCCAGATGCAGCAGTGTCGGCACGATCACTCGCGCCACGGCCGGCTTTTGCCCGAGCGCCGATTGCGCGCCGGCCGAGTGCGCCCGGCGCTTCGTCTGCAGCTTGCGCGGATCGCGGTTCCACGACAGCGCCGCGAGCTTTTCGCCGGCCGCGGGGCCTAGCAGCCGGGTCAGGGCGCCGCTGTGGGTCCGGGCCAGCTCGCCGATGGTCTCGACGCCGATCTCGGCCAAGCGCGCCCTGGTTGCCGGGCCGACGCCCCACATCAGCGAGACCGGCAAATCGTGCAGAAAGGCAAGCTCGGTGCCGGGCTCGACCACCACCAGCCCGTCTGGCTTGGCGACTTGCGAGGCGATCTTGGCCAGATGCTTGGTGCGAGCCACGCCGATCGAGATCGGCAGGCCGAGTTCGGCCCGCACACGGCCGCGGATCACCGTCGCGATTTCCCGCGGGGAGCCGAACAGATGCGTGCAGCCGGCGACATCAGCGAAGGCCTCGTCGATGGAGATGCGTTCGACCACCGGCGTGAAATCGTCGAGCACCTTGATCGCCGCGTCGCCCAGCCGCTGGTAGTGGCTGAAATTGCCGCCGACGAAGATCAATTGCGGGCAAAGCTCGCGCGCTTTGCGTCCAGGCATGCCGCCGCGCACGCCAAAGGCGCGCGCTTCGTAAGAGGCGGCGAGCACCACGCCGCCGCCAACCGCGATCGGCTTGCCGCGCAGCGACGGGTCGAGCAGTTGCTCGACCGAGGCATAGAAGGCGTCGAGATCGGCATGCAGGATGGTGGCCGTCGTTTCCATCCTGTTCCGCTCATCCGCGATTGCTGATAGACAGAAACATATAGTGAACAAACAGAGATCGTTGTCAATTGGGTCTTTGCTGCATCGTGTCCTTTGGGCGTAACCGAGGCGCGTAAAGTGCCTCCTTTTCCACAGGGCGGAGGAGGCAGCGCCACTTCCTAGACAACATGCTCCGCCCGCAGTGCCGCCTTCATCCGTTCCAGCGCCGGCTCGCCGCCGGCCGCCAGTTCGTCGGCGATGCGGGCGAGTTTGTCGTCGGATTTGCGGTGCTTGCTGCCCCAGGCGCCGAGCGTGGCCAGCACCGGCAGGAGATCGATGCCGGCTTCGGTCAGCCGGTAGATCGCCTTCAGCCCATGGCTAGGGTCGTCGCTGCGGGTGAGGATGCCTTCGTCCTGCAGCGTCTGCAGCCGCTCGGCCAATGTGCGCGAGGAGATGCCTTCATCGGATTGCAGGAACTCGCGAAAATGCTTTTTGCCGGCGAAGACCAGGTCGCGGATGATGAGCAGCGTCCAGCGGTCGCCGAGCAGTTCCAGCGACAGGCTGATCGGGCAGCCGGATCTTTCACGCGTCGACATCTCTACGGTTCCATTTTTAAATCACTTTACTATTGACATCGTTCTTTCCGTCAGTCAAATGCTTTCAAAAGTAAATCGTTGGATCGCAACTTGGCCAGCAGGAGGACGTCATGAGTCAGGCCGTCGGGAAAATCAGCTCACCAAGAACCGTCGTGGTCATCGGGGCCACCAACGAGGTTGGCAAGGCGGTCGCCCAGGTCCTGACCGGGCAGGGGCATATTGTGCGCGGCGTGGCGCGCAGCCTGGGTGTCGCGCTTGACGATAGCGACGCGCTCGCCTCCGCCTTTTCCGGTGCCGACAGCGCCTATGTAATGATTCCGTTCGACGTCACGGCGCCCGATCTTCATCGCTTCGAAGATGAAGTCGGCGCGCGGCTGGCGGCGGCGATCGCGAAGTCAGGCGTGCGCCGCGTCGTGCTGCTCAGCGGCCTCAACGCCCATCTCAGGATGGGAACTTCGCTCGGCGCCGCCTTGATGGAGGAACGGCTGGCGGCGCTCGGCCTCGACGAACTGGTGTTTTTGCGCGCCTCGTTCTTCATGGAGAACTTCGCCAAGGGCATGGGCTTTGTCCGGCAGGCCGCTTCCGGCATCTTCATGACGCCGTTCCGTGGCGATCTGCCGATGCCTTTGATTGCCGCCAGCGATGTCGGCCAGCGCGCCGCCGCCCTGCTGGACGCCACGCGCTTTCCAAGCGAGCGGGTTATCGAATTGCATGGCGGAGGCTATTATACCTTCGAGCAGGCCACCGCGATCCTGGGCAGCGCGATGGGGAGGCAGGTCACTTACAAGGCGGCTCCATTCACTGAGGCGCGCGCCGGGATGATCGCCAACGGCCTGTCACCGAGCTTTGCCGATGCGCTCGGCGAAACGGCGGCGAGTTTCAACAAGGGTGAACGCTGGGCGCTTGAGGCACCGTCAATCCGCAACGCCACGCCGACCACTTTCGAGAGCTGGGCACAAGCCTTTGCCCGTGCGCAAAGCGCGGCGTGATCCTTCCTGCCTGGAATCCGGAAACGAGGAGAACCCCATGAAAAAGCTGATCCTTCAGATGCAGATGTCGGTCGACGGTTTCGTCGGCGGCGATGCCGACCATCCCTGGCAACTCTGGGGATGGGGCGACGACATCGGCTGGGACGAGGAGCTGAAGCGTGATTTCAACGCGGTGTTTGCCGGCATCGACACCATCCTGCTCAGCCGCAAGATGGCTGAGGAAGGTTACCTCACCCATTGGGGCAACGCGGCGCGGAAATATCCGGCCGATCCGTTCTATGCCTTCGCCCAGCGTATCGTCGAAGCGCGCAAGGTGGTGCCGAGCGACAGGCTCGAGACCTCGCGATGGGAGCGCACGACGGTGGTGAGCGGCGACCTGCCGCGCGAGGTCAACGCATTGAAGGCGGGTGAGGGCGGCGACATGGCCGTCTTTGGCGGGGCGGGCTTTGCGTCGGCGCTGATCGCGGCCGGGTTGGTCGACGAGTTCCAGCTGTTCGTCAATCCGGCCGTGCTGGGCGCCGGCCGCCGGATCTTCGATGAGGGCGGGTTCCGAAACCTGCTTCTGCTTGGTTCGAAGGCTTATGCCTGCGGCATGGTGGTCAGCCGCTACGCGCCGGCGGGCTGATCGCCGGCGCGCAGGCCGCACGCCGGTAAAAAGACGTTTGGCCGGAATCCTTTGCCCACTTCTCTTCGTCTTCAAGGTGGGTCGCCGGAAGGGCGGCCACATCAATGCTGAATGGAGAGACAGATGATCCTGGTGACAGGCGCCACCGGCCTGAACGGCAAGGCAGTCGTGCGCGAGTTCGCGCGGCAGAAGCATCAAGTGAGGGCGCTGGTTCGCGATCTCAACCGGGCATCCGCGGCAGGGCTCGGCGGACTTGCCGGCGTCGAGCTGGTCGAGGGCGACATGCGCCGGGCGGAGACGCTTGGCGCGGCTCTCGATAGTGTCGATCGCGTGCTGATGATTTCGACCGCCGCGCAAGACATGGTCGAGACGCAGTGCCGTTTTATCGACGCCTGCAAGCAGGCCGGCGTCGCGCATGTGGTGAAGTTTTCCGGTGCCGAATCCAACATCGGCTATGACGCGACGAAGTTCCGCTTCACGCGCATGCATGAGCAGGTCGAGCGCTATCTCGAAGGAGCCGGCATGGCGTGGACGCATCTGCGCCCCAGCCAGTTCATGCAGGTCTATCTGCGCGACGCGCCGACCATCGCCGCCGAGGGCGCCTTCTATCTGGCGCTTGGCGGCACCGAACTGTCGCCGGTCGATGTCGAGGATATCGCCAAGGTCGCCGTCCGGCTGCTGCGCGATGGCGGCCATGAAGGCGAGAGCCTCGACATGACCGGACCCGAGGCGCTGGCGATGAGCGACATCGCGGCGCGGATTTCGCAGGCGATCGGCAAGCCGGTCCGCTACGTCGACATCAGCCCGCAGGACCGCCGGCGCAACCTGCTGGCCGCCGGCGTCCCCGCCGACTTCGCCGATGCGCTGGACGAGCAGTTGACCGAGCGCCTGCGGCGGCCGAAATCGCGGGTGCATCTTGCCACCCACGATATGTTCGGCGTGCGCGCAACGCCGTTCGTCGAATTCGCCCAACGCCACGCGGCGATGTTGCGGGGCGAGGCGTAGGCCGCCGAAAAAAACGCAGGTCGGCACGTATCCTTTTTGCCTGCCCGTCCGTCTCTTGCCTGAAGGTCGCGCCGGACCGCGATCGGCAACCACGGAGAAACGGTCATGGCGAGCATGCAAAGTCAGGCAAACAGGAACCACTACGCCGCGCTCGCGGCCAATGCGGGCAAGTTGACCAGCCCTCAGGCGGTCATCGACTACAACGACGTCAATTGGACGGCACTGACCGGCGAACCGGGCGGCGTCGATTATATCGAGGTCGATGCCGGCGGCGTGCCGGCGATGTGGGTGGTGCCGAAGGGCGCCGACGAGCAGCGGGTGCTGTTTTACGCGCATGGCGGCGGCTTCGTCGGCGGCTCCATCTATACGCACCGCAAGCTGGTCGGTCATCTCGCCAAGGCCATCGGCTGCCGAGCGCTGCTCTACGACTATCCGCTGGCGCACCAAGCCAAGCATCCGGCCCAGCTCGAGGCCGCGTCATCGGCCTGGGACTGGCTCGTCGATCAAGGCCTCGACCCCAAGCGGATCGTGATCGCCGGCGACTCCTGCGGCGCGGTGCCGACCTATGGCGTCCTGCAGCGGCTGCGCGCGCAAAGGCGGCCGCTGCCGGTCGCCACGCTGATCATCTCCGGCTGGTTCGACATGGCGTTGACCGGCGCCAGCTACGAGACCAACCGCGACAAGGACCCGGCCTTCGCCAGGGAAGCCGTCGACTGGCTGGCGGCCAATTTCATCGGCGATGCCGATCGGCGCGATCCCGAAGTCAGTCCGCTCTACGCCGACCTCTCCGGCTTTCCGCCCGTCTTCCTGCAGGCCGGCGCCGACGAGACGCTGGTCGACGAAAGCCGCATGTTCGCCGAGCGGGCGAGGCAGGCGGGCGTCGAGACGCGGCTCGACGTCTTTGACGGCATGCTCCACTCGTTCCAGATGATGGCAGGGCGGGCGCCGGAGGCCGATGACGCCATTGCCCGCTTCGCCGCCTGGGTGCGGCCGAGACTGGGGCTGCCGGCTCCCGGTGAGAAGACCAGCGAAAAGGCGGCGTGAGCATGCGGCGGCTGATCGTGTCGAGTTTCGTCTCGCTGGATGGCGTCATCGAGGCGCCGATGACGTGGGCGTCGCCATTCTTCGTCGGAGAGAATGTGGACCATGCCTTGCGGGCGATTTCGAACGTCGAGTTCTTCCTGCTTGGCCGCGCCACCTACGAGATGTTCTTCGCGCGCTGGCCCGGGACCAAGGGTCCGTACATGGACCGCATCAACGGCCTGAAGAAGCTGGTCGCCTCGACGACGCTGAAGACGGTGTCGTGGAATGCCGCGCTGATCGAGGGCGACGTCGCCGAGGCGCTCGCGGCGCTGAAACGCCAGCCGGGCGGCGACATCCTGAAATATGGCGTGTCGCAGCTCGACCGCACCTTGCTTTCCACTGGGCTGGTGGACGAGTATCATCTGTCGATCGTGCCGACATGGGTCGGGCAGGGCAAGCGCGCCTTCGACGACGTCGGGCCGATCGATCTCGAACTGGTCGACATCAACCGTTTTGCCAATGGCGTGGTGACCCTGACCTATGTGCCGCGATGAACCAGCAGATCCGCAAATCCCCCGACACGGCACGAGGCATGCGGGTCTGGCCTGAGCCCGACCGCGTGTTCGACCTGCGCTATGCCGCGTTCCTGGAGACGGTTTCGCATCTGCGCGCCAGGCTGCATCGCTATTGCGCCCGCATGACCGGCTCGGCGCTGGATGGCGAGGACATCATGCAGGAGGCGCTGTTCGAGGCCTATCGCAAGATCGAGCTGCTCGACGATGCGCACACGCTGCGGCCGTGGCTTTTCCGCATCGCGCATAACAGGTGCATCGATTTCATCCGCAATCGCCGCACGCGGCACGCGGCAGAGGCCTTCTATGCCGACGACGACGTGGTGCAGCCGGTCGAGCCGGCCGGTCCGGGCGCCGGCCGCGCCATCGAGCGGTTGGTGGTGCATCTGCCACCGAAGGAGCGCGCCTGCGTGCTGCTCAAGGATGTCTTCGACCATTCGCTGGAGGAGATCGCCGAGCTGGTCGGCTCGACACCGGGCGGCGTCAAATCGGCGCTCAATCGCGGCCGCGCCAAGCTCGCCGCTCTACCCGCGCAACCGGCCGCGGCGCCGCCACACGATCCCGAACTGGAGCGGCTGCTTGATCGCTATGTCGCGCTCTTCAACGCCAGGGACTGGGACGGCGTGCGGGCACTGACCAGCGCCGATGCACGCCTCCAGGTGTCGGACTGCTACAGCGGCTTGCTGTCGGGTTCGCCCTACTTCGTCGAATATGAGCGCAGCGACCTGCCCTGGCGCGTGCGGCCAGGCGCGTTCGAAGGGGAGATGGTGCTGGTCGTCGACAGGCAATATGGCGAGGTCTGGCGGCAGGCATATCTGGTCCGGATCGGCGCCACGGGCGGGGTGATCGACAGCATCAGCGACTATTATTCCTGCCCGTGGATCCTGGAGATGGCAAACGCGGAGGGGATCTATCCTGGCCTCCTCGCCGGTATCGTTTCCCTGCCTACTTCACCGAGTCCACCGCCGCCAGGATAACATCGGCGACTTCGCGGGGCTTGGCGAGCATGGCGACGTGGCTGGTCGGCAACTCGGTGACCTTGGCGCCGATCGCCTTCGCCATCGCGGCCTCGGCCGCCGGCGGGATCATTCCGTCGTGCCTGGCGACGATGTACCAGCTCGGCTTTGTCTCATACGCGGCCGCGGTGAGCTTTTCGTCGAAGATACCGGAGAAGGCTGGTCCCTGGGTGGCGGCGATCACCCCGATTTCCGCCGGCGGCAGGTCCTGCGCGAAATATTTGGCGACACCCTCGGCGCTCAACCTGAGATAGCCGCCGCTGTCGGGTTGCAGCGCGCCTGCCCAGGGCGGCGGCGGCTGACCCTTGCCAAGCTCGTTGATCGACACGCCCTTTGGCGGCGCGAAGGCGGCGACGTAGACCAGCGCCTTGACCTTGTCGTTCACGCCGGCCTGGCTGATGACGACGCCGGCCCAGGAGTGACCGACGAGAATGACCGGACCCGGCTGGGCATCAATGACGCGCATGGTTGCGTCGACATCGGCGGCAAGCGAGCTCAACGGATTTTGCACAGCCACCACATTGAGCCCCTTGGCCTGCAGCAAGGGAATGACCTTGCTCCAGCTCGATCCGTCGGCGAACGCGCCGTGCACCAAGACGACCGTTTTCTTCGGGACATCGGCGGCTGACGCCGGTGCTGTCGCCGTCAGGAGAACGGCGGTTCCCAGAGCCAGGAAATGCGTTAACGGCATAGAATGTCTCCCATTGCCGCGACGGGCCGCACCCTTGCTGGGCGCGCTCCCGCTCGGCTTCATCGTTACAAAGGTCGCCCTGGCAGAGCCCGCGGTGGCTGAAGCGGTGCTGTTACTTGGCGAGGAAGTCTGTAATCAGCGTGACGGTGGCGTCCGGGTTTTCCTCCATGATCCAATGGCCCGATGCAGGCACGATGGCTCCGGTCACGTCACTGGCGACCAACCGCAAGATGTCGGCCTGCGTCGTGCCGGCCGATTTTTCCGCACCCGCCGCGAGCACTGGCATGGTCAGCTTGCCGCCCGTGGTGAGCATCGCCTGATTGTCGATCGCATCCTGGTCGAATGCCTTGAACTGCTCGAAGGCGTCGTGCATGGCATGTGGCCGGGCGTAAAGCTTGGCGTAGTGGACGCGCGTCGCCTCGTCGATCTTCTTGGGGTCGGCCGACAGTTCGTTGTAGAAGCGATCGAGGTAGATGCGCTCGCGGCCCGCCACCAGCCGTTCCATATCGGGGCCGCGGAAGTTGAAATGCCACAGCAGCGGGCTCTGCTTGATCTTGTCCCAGTCGCCTATGCCCGGCAGCGGCGCGTCGATGACAACCCATTTGGTGATGCGCTTCGGATACTGCGCGGCCAGCGCATAGCCGACCATGTTGCCGATGTCATGGGTGACCAGGTCGGCCTTGTCGATCTTCAGCGCGTCCATCACGCCGGCGATGTCGACGGCTTGGTTCTTCTTCGTGTAGCCGTCGTCGGGATGCGCCGAAAGGCCCATGCCGCGCAGGTCCGGCACGATCACGGTGTGGTCCTTCATCAACGCTATCGCAGCCGGCGCCCACATGTCGCCGGTGTCGGCGAAACCATGCAGCAGCACGACCGCCGGCCCTTGTCCGCCGACACGGACGGTCAGGCTGGTGCCGTTGGTCTCGATCGTCTGCGTCTTGAAGCCGGCCGGAAACGCGACAACGCGCGCAGAGGCCGGAACACTCATGGCCAGCAGACCAAGGACGACAACCAACGGACGAAACATGCTGCACTCTCCGAGCTTTTGTTCTGTGATCGCGGTATCGCGACCTGCACAATTATGGCACCATGTCCTTGATTTCGTTAGGTGGCTGTCGCCTGATGGTGAATTTGGGAAAGCCGAACAATGCTGAAGCTCGAATCGGCCGCCGCGTTTGTCGCCGTAGCGGAAACCGGTTCGATCAGCGAAGCGGCCAGGCGCATGAGCCTGTCGAAATCCGTCATCAGCGAGCGACTGTCGGAACTGGAGCGCGGCCTCGGCACAAAGCTGCTGGACCGCACTACCCGCAAACTCTCCATCACCGAGGCGGGACGAGGTTTTTACGAGCGCGCCAAGCGCATCATGCAGGAGGTGGCCGATGCCCGCGCCGAAATCGCCGAGCGCCGCGGCGAACTCGCCGGGCCGCTCAGGATATCGGTGCCGACCAGTTTCGGCATCCTCCATCTCGGCCCGGCGCTATATGGCTTCCTGGCCAAGCACCCGGGAATTGAACTGACGCTCGATCTCGAGGATCGTTTCGTCAGCATGGTGGCCGATGGCTACGATGCCATTGTGCGTCATGGGCCGGTCGTCGAAGATGGACCTGTCATCGTCAAGAAGCTAGCTTCCAGCCGTCGCTTCCTGGTGGCCTCGCCGGATTATACCGAGCAATTCGGGTTGCCCGTGACCACCGATGAACTGAAGCGCCATAAGGGCATCATCTATTCCATCCGAGGTGCCGCCGACTGGCGGTTCAAGATTTCGCGGCGGCTGGTGACGATCCGCCCGGAAACCGCGCTGCGCGTCAACAATGGGATTTTGATGCGCGACGCCGCGCTTGCCGGCCTGGCCTGGCGCTGCTCCCCGCCTACTTCATCCGCACCGAGATCGCCGACAAGCGATTGACGGTCGTCGATGTGGGTGCGGAGCCTGAAGGAGCCACCATCTATATCGCTTGTCCCGAGGATCGGCGCGGATCCGCCAAACTGCGCGCACTTACCGCATGGCTGCGCAACGCTTTCGGCGATCCGCCCTATTGGGAGCATGAGCCGGCGCTCACTTCGCATCGTGAAAAATGATGCCGACCGTGTGGCGCATGCCGGAGCGCAGGCGGCTGACGCCGTGGCGCAGGTTGACGCGGTAATTGCCCTTCGTGCCCTGCACCGGCCGGTTGTGGACCGCGAAAGCCACCGCATCGCCCTGGCGCAAGGGCACCACTTCGACCCGGCTCTGCATGCGCGGCCGCTGTTCGGTCAGCGCGAACTCGCCGCCGGTGAAATCCTCGCCCGGCTCGGAAAGCAGGATCGCCACCTGGAGCGGGAAGGCGAGGTCGCCATAGAGGTCCTGGTGCAGGCAGTTGAAGTCGCCGGGCACATATTGCAGCAAAAGCGGCGTCGGCCTGACCTGACCGGCGGCATGGCACTGGTCGAGAAACGCGCTATGCGTCGCGGGGTAGCGCATGGCGATCCCCATGCGCTCGTTCCAGCGGTTGGCGACCGCGGCCAGCCTGGGATAGAGCGCGCCGCGCAGGCCGCCGACCAGATCGGGCAAGGGATAGCGGAAATAACGGTATTCGCCCTTGCCGAAACCGTGCCTGGCCATGTGGATGTGGCTGCGGAAATGTTGCTCCTGGGGATAGAGGCCGGCGAGTTGCCGGCACTCATCGGCCGAGAGCAGCTTTTCCATCACCGCGCAGCCGAAGCTGTCGAGCTCGGTGGCGAGCGCCGGCCAGTCATAGGCGGTGATGCGTGTCTCGGCGGCTGCGACCAGCGGTGGCGCGACCCTGGCGTCGGCGTTCATATCGCGGCCTCCCTTTCCAGCAAGGCGCGCTTGCGCTCGATGCCCCAGCGGTAGCCGGACAGCGAGCCGTCGGCGCGCAACACCCGGTGGCAAGGAATGCCTAGCGCGACGGCGTTGGCGGCACAGGCCGTCGCCACGGCGCGGGCGCCATCCGGCATGCCGAGGCGCCGGGCAAGGGCGGTGTAAGTGACGGTGGCACCGCATGGGATGGCGCGCAGCGCCTCCCACACGCGCTGCTGGAAGGGCGTGCCGTTGCGCATGTCGAGCGGCAGGTCGAGACCGGCGCCGGGCGTTTCGATGAAGCGCGCTATCGCCGCGAGATCATCGCGCAGGCCGGCCGCGTCTTCGAGCAGCACCCTGCCGGGGAAGCGGTTGGCGAGGTCCTGCCGCAACGTGCCGGCGTCGGAGCCGATGAGGATGGCGCAGACGCCGATGGGGCCGCGCGCCGCCAGGATGTTTCCAAGCGCGGACTGGCCGATGGCGTAGCTGATGGTGTCAAGGACGCTGGTGGTTGTCGCCTGCATATCGGTTTGAATGTGGTTCATTGCCTTCACTCCTGTCTATGCCTTGACCCTAACGAACTGGCCGGTGCCGCTCACTCCGATGCTTGCTTTCAAATTCAATCCAGGGGGCTGAACGGCGAAAGCAAGTGCGGTTTTGGACCGCCTCAAGCGACACGGGTGGCGCCGACCTCGTCCAGCAAAAAAACTTCGCCTGATATCAGCCGCAGCTCGAACTCGCCGGTCGTCGTGCGGCTCCACTCGGCCTTGCCATCCTCGACAAGCGTGCCGATGACGGCCAACACCAGCGCCTTCGCGTCCTCCAGGCTGACGGCAGCGCCGTTGGCGACCTGACCGTTCGCACCGGTGGTGGAAGAACTGGCCATCGCGCGCATCGCCGTCAGGCCCGCGAGGACCGCGAGGCATTGTCCGCAGCATCGCCGGCCTCGCGGTCGAGCAGCGCGCGTTTGCGCTCGGCGCCCCAGGCATAGCCCGACAGGACGCCATCCTTCCTGATCACACGGTGGCAAGGGATGGCGACCGCGAGGGCGTTGGCGGCGCAGGCGGCGGCGACGGCGCGGGTTGCGTTCGGCGCGCCGATACGCCCCGCGATATCGGCGTAGGAGACGGTGCGGCCGGCCGGGATATCCCGCAGAGCTTGCCAGACACGCTGCTGGAAGGCGGTGCCGCGCACGTCGAGCGGCAGGTCGAGACCGAGCGCCGGCGCCTCGACGAGGCCAACGACGCGGGCCACCAGCGCCTCGTAGTCGCTGTCGCCACCGACCAGCCGCGCCTTGGGGAAACGGTCCTGCAGGTCGCGCACCAGCGCGTCGGGGTCCTGGCCGAGCAGGATCGAGGCGACGCCTTTCCGGCTCGAGGCGACCAGGATGGTGCCGAGCGAGGTTTCGCCGACGGCGAAGCGGATCTCTTCGTTGGCGCCGCCGGCGCAATAGCGCGTCGGCGTCATGCCGAGCATGCCGGTCGATTTCTCGTAGAAGCGCCCGCTCGAATTGAAGCCCGCATCGTAGATCGCCGATGTCACGCTGACGCCATCTTCCAGGCCCTGGCGGACCCGGGCGGCACGCCGGGCCGCTGCATAATCCTTCGGCGTCAGCCCGGTCACCGCCTTGAAGACGCGGTGGAAATAGCCGGGGCTGCGGCCGGCGGCATCGGCCAGTTCGACGAGCGACGGTTCCGCCTCGCTCGCCTCGATCCTGCGGCAGGCGTCGGCGATCATCGCGGCGTTGGCGGCCTCGAGCGAAGGGCCGTCCGGATTGCAGCGCCGGCATGGGCGAAAGCCTGTCGCCTTCGCCGCCTGTAAAGTGTCGTGCAACTGGACATTGGCTGGGTTGGCGCGCCGCGACGGACAGGAGGGCCGGCAATAAACGCCGGTCGTCGCCACCGAATACCAGAATGCGCCGTCGGCCGACTTGTCACGCGCGACAATGCGCCCCCAGCGTGGATCGTCGGCCACCGGCAGCGGCGCGGGTTGCAGATGTTTGGCCAGGGTGATGAACATGGCCGGCATTGAAGCCGCCAAAAGCCAGCCCCGCCACCCGTTTCCTGCCAACTGTCAGGAGGCGCACGCGTGATTGGAACCGGGATGTTGCATGTGAGCGCAGCCGAGACGCCTGCACAGACGGGACCGGCTCCTACGCCGCGCGTTTGGGTTCCACCGCGAACGGGCTCAGCCCCAGCCAGGCCTGCATCTTCCTGCCGATGGCCTGGTCGCCGGTCAGGGTGACCTTCGGGCCGGCCTTCTCGACGGTGAGCACTCCCATCCAGATCGCCGTCATCGTGTGCAGGTCGGTCGAGACATAGAGGTCGACGTCGAAGCCCGGATCGTACCAGCACAGGTCGACTTCACCGTGCTTTTCGACGATCAGCCACCAGGAGCGTTTGGAGGCGGGGAGTTCCTGATACAGAAATTGTATCACCGTGCGTCCCTCGGGCAGCGGCGAGGGGTTCAAATTGCGCCGCATGTCCCACATCAGCAGCGACGGATCGAGGTTCTTGAGGGACAGCCGGGACTCGACCCATTTCTGCCCCCAGAAGCCCATCGCCTCGACGACCGGGCGCAAATCGCGGCCGGCTTCCGTCAGCCGATAGTCGAAAATTCCTTTTTCTCCCGGGACCTCCTTGCGCTCGACGATACCCGCCAGCTCGAGCTCCTTAAGCCGTTGCGACAGAAGGGTCGGCGACATTTTGGGCATGCCGCGGCGCAGGTCGTTGAAACGGGTCGAACCGGCCACAAGCTCACGCATCAGCACCATCGTCCAGCGGGTGCACAGCACCTCGGCGGCCATCGATAGCGGGCAGAACTGTTTGTATCCGTGCTGGGTCATGACCGTGCCTCTCCCTAGAACCTGCGGGCAACATTAGTCCTTCGTGATTGAAGCGGCGAGTACAGAAACTGTACCGGCCCAGTACAGATCGCGGACTGGTCGGCTCGGGTCCCGCCATGCGAGCCCTCTGGACGGTTGCACGGATATCCCTGTGCGCCGCAACCAGGAGACGACAATGACTGCTTACGTTATCGCCGACATCAAGATGAAGGACCCGAAATGGGTGCCGGCCTATGCCGCCTCGGTGCACGACCTCGTCCACAAGCATGGCGGCAAATATCTGTCGCGCAGCGGCAATGTGAAGACGCTCGAAGGCAAGCCGCTCGACACCACGCTGATCGCCCTGATGGCGTTCCCGTCGGAAGCAGCGGCGCGCGCCTTCACCACCGATCCGGCCTACGCGCCTTTCGTTTCGGCCCGCCAGGGCGGCAGCGACAGCCGTTTCCAGCTGATCGACGACACCGATCTGGCCGGAACGATCCCGTATCTGCCGAAGGGATGATCCCTCCCGGCATTCCTTGCACCGTATCCGGGATCACCAAGCAACAACAGCCACGGCGCTTGCCTGCCGGGCCTCCGTATTTTCGGCGGCCGGCCCGCTGTGCTTTTTCAAGAAGAATGGAACAAACATGATACGCGATTTTCGCAACGGGCTTTTCGTGGCAGGGGCCATTCTGGCCGCCTGCACCACCTTTGCCCAGGCGCATCAGGAGGCGGCTGAAACCACGTCCGGTGCCAATCCGCTGGCCGAAAAGGTGCGGGCCGCCAACAGCCGGTTTCTCGATGTCAACGCCGCGACGGCGGAAGGCTATGCGCCCATTCCCTGCGCCAGCGGCATCACCGGCGGCGCCATGGGCATCCACTATGTCAATGGCGGGTACCTGAAGGACGACAAGATCGACATCGCCCGTCCCGAAGCGGTGATGTACGAGCCGATGACCGACGGCACCCTGACGCTGGTGGCGGTCGAATACATCACCTCGAAGGGGCCGGCGTCGCTCGAGGGACAGCTGTTCAACTTCAACAGCGCGCCCAACCGCTATGGCCTGGGTGAGTTCTACGAACTGCATGTCTGGGCCTGGAAAGGCAACCCGACCGGCACGTTCGCCGACATGAACCCGAAAGTGTCGTGCGAACACGCGATGGCGCCGAGCCAGTAAGCGGCATAGCCAGGCGGCGGCAATGCCGCCTGGCCCCCACCTCGGTTCTGCGTGAGATTTCTCAGGCGGGCTTGATGAGGCCGAGCTGGGTAAGGGCGGTGACGCCGTCGTCGAGACCGATTTCCTCGACGATCCTGCCGTCGATCACCTTGAGCACCGTGGTGCCGGTGAAGCGCATCGTGCGGCCGGTGGCGGCGGGCAGCGAACCGATGAGAAAATCGCCGAAGGCCGGGCCGGTATGCGTGCCGCCGCCCTCCCATTGGCCGACGACATAGTCGCCCTCGGCGATGAGATCGGCGGTGGCCCAGAAGTTGAGATCCGGGAAGGCTGCGCGAAAATCGGTCATGAAGGCCTTGATGTCGTCGCGCCCGCGGCGCGGCTCGTGCAGCGAGTATTTGAGCAGCATATCGGGGGCCGCGACGGCGTCGACGACGGAGAGGTCGCAGGTTTCACCCCAGAAGTCGGTGAACCATCTGATGACGACGGCCTTGTTGTCTTCCTGCTTGGTCATTGGGAGGTCCTTTTCCTGTCTTGCTTCGTGATCACCGGACTGGCTGGTGAACACGCCCATTCCTATGACCAATCGAGCCGGGCCAAACTCCGGTTCTTGCCGGCCAATCGAAAGGCTGATGCCAAGACTGTCGCTAGGAGCGTGGACATCCCCCCTCCGCGGCCCGGTAACGGTTTCTTTTCTGGTTTTGCCGCAGATTGCCGCGGGTGGAGCGGGCAAAACGGACGAATGGCGGGTCAGGATAAGAAAAGTCGCAGCGGAGCGTTCTGGGCCAAGGCCTTGGAGCGCGCCCATCTTGGCGTCTGGGACTGGGATCTCAGCACGGGGGACTGCTTCTATTCGGCGACCTGGGCCCGGATGCTGGGTTACGAGGACGGCGAACTCGCCAATACCAGTGACCTGTGGCTGCAGCTTACCCATCCCGACGACCGGGAACGGGCGCAGGCCAGCGGCGACCGCCACATTGCCGGGCTGACCGACGCCATCGAGACCGAACTCAGGCTCAAGCACAAGCAGGGCCACTGGGTTTGGGTGCTCGACCGAGGCGGCATCGTCGAGAGCGACGCCGACGGGAAGCCGCTCAGGCTGATGGGCGTGCAGACCGACATCTCCAAGCAGAAGGCGGCCGAAGCCGCGCTCGAACAGGTCAATATCCGCTTTCGCCTGGCGCTCGCCGCCAGCGGCACCGGCATCTGGCACTACGACATCGCTACCAACAAGAGCTATTGGGACGCGCGCACAAGAGAGATATTCGGCCTCGTCGCAGTGACCGACGAGGTGACGGCCGATCTCTGGCACAGCTACCTGCATCCCGACGATAAGGACGCCGCCGAACGCGCCCACAGGGTGCCATTGGGAACCGACGGCGTCATCGCCGCGCAGTACCGCATTATCAAGCGCGACGGCCAGATCCGCCATGTCGAATCGCTGCTGCGCTTCATCGCCGCCGCCGGTGCCACCGGCCAGGTGCTGGGGACCGTGCGCGACATCACCGAGGACAAGCTGCGCGAACAGGAGCTTGCCTTCGCCGCCCGCCACGACGCGCTGACCGGCCTTTGGAACCGCGCCGCCTTCGACCGTCTGCTCGCCCACCATATCGCCACGGCCGTGCCGCTGGCGGTGTTCTATGTCGACCTCGACTACTTCAAGGCCCTCAACGATTTCGCCGGCCATGCCGCGGGCGATCTGGCGCTGAAGAGCGTCGCGGCGGGTATCGGCCGCTGCCTGCCGCCATCGGCGCATGCGGCGCGGCTCGGCGGCGACGAGTTCGCCCTGATGGTGCCCGATTGCGACGCCGTGCAAGCCGAAGGTCTGGCCGGCGCCATCCTGGCGGCCGTGCGCGACGCCGATCTCGGCCTTGCCGCGACGTCGCGCCGGCTGGCGGCCAGCATCGGCATCACCGTCGTCCGCGACCGTGCCACCACGGTTGCCGACGCGCTGGCCTGCGCCGACGATGCCTGCTACGCTGCCAAGGCCGCCGGGCGCGATCGCTTCGCGCTGTTTTCGACCGATGCCGTCTCCGGTTCGGCCGGCCTCAACGCGGCGCGGCTCGCCGCCGACACGGTCGACGCCATGGATGACGGCAGGCTGAAATTGTTCGGCCAGCAGATCCACCGGCTGGGCAGGCCCTGGGAAGAGAGCCGCCATGTCGAGGTGCTGGCGCGGCTTGCCGGACAGGGCGGCCGGTTGATCCCGCCCGGCGAGTTCATTCCGGCGGCGGAGCGCTTCGGCGTTGCCGCGCGGCTCGACCGCTGGATCATCCGCACCGCCCTGTCTCGGCACGGCGCGGCGATGAAGTCCGGCGCGATCACGCTCGGCTTCAACCTGTCGGCGCAGACGCTGAGCGACCCAGGACTATGGGACTTTGTCGACCGGGTCATCGAGGAGACCGGGGCGCCGCATTCCGGCATCGGCTTCGAGATCACCGAAACCGCCGCCGTCACCAATTTCGACGCCGCCGAGGCATTCGTGCGCAAGGCGCGCGAGCGGCGCTGCCGGGTCAGTCTCGACGATTTCGGCGCCGGCATGAGTTCGTTCGAATATCTCAGGCGCTTTCCGGTCGATGCCATCAAGATCGACGGCTCCTTCATCGAGCACGTCACCGAAAGCCGCTTCGACCGCGAGATCGTGCTGGCCATCACCAGCATTGCCCGCAGCCTCGGCTGCGCCGTGGTGGGCGAGAAGATCGAGCGGCAGGACACGGTGGCCATGCTGGCCGACATGGGCGTCGAGTTCGGTCAGGGTTTTCTGCTGCACCGGCCCGAACCGCTGGAGCGGGTCGTGGCGCAATCGGCGCGAATGGCCGGTGCCGCGTCGAGACGCAAGGCGTCCTGAGAGATCAAATGCATGTCGCTCCAAAAGCGGCCCGGAGCGACATGCGTGAAGACGAAGATTTGATCCGCGCGGGCTGACCAACGCCACGCGTGCTGTTCAGCCGAGTCGGCGTGCCGACGCTCGCGGAAATTCCAGCACCCCGGGTTCCGGCTTCCTGTGTTGTGCTTCCGCTACCATCTCGATCAACAGGTCGAGGGCCTCGCATGTGGCGCGGCTTGTCTCGTCATTGCCGCGCAGATAGTGGTAGGCGCGTTCGAGATGGAGACGGGCGGCTGAAAAATCGCTGGTCAATGGTTCCCTCCATGATCCCGCCCTGATGGATATTGGCCTGCCTGGCGCAAGGTGGGGTAAATATCCACAGGCGCCTTTTATTCAAATGCCGGCGAACGCCGTGCTGCTGGCGGCGCCATCGTGTCAGGAGTGACGGCCCTGCCGGCTTTGCGCGGTTTGGCGGCTTGTCTAGACTGCGCTCTTTTGCCCGAGGTGAAATCGATGATCGTCCAAGCCTGCATCAACGGCGCGCGTTCGCGCGATTTCCATCCCAGGCTGCCGCTGACGGCAAAGGCAATGGCCGGCGATGCGGCTTCCTGCGTCGCCGCCGGTGCCGCCGAACTGCACATCCATCCGCGCGGCGCCGACGGGCGCGAAAGCCTGGCGGCGGTGGATGCGACGGTCCTTGCCGTGCGCCAGGCCTGTCCGGGCACATTGATCGGCGTGTCGACCGGCGCCTGGATCGAGAACGATGTGGCGCGCACCCGCGCGGCGATCGCCGCCTGGTGGGAACTGCCCGACTATGCCTCGGTCAATATTTCAGAAACCGACGCGCCCGCCGTGATGGAGTTGTTGCGCAAGCAGGGCGTCGGCATCGAGGCGGGCCTGGCCACGACGGAAGATGCCGAGCGCTTCGTGGCGCTCGCCGATCACGGCCGCGTACTGCGCATCCTGATCGAGATCGACATACCGGACCTGCCTGCAGCCCTCGACGAGGCGCACGGCATCGCCGCCATTCTCGAACGCGCAGGCGTGCGGCGGCAGATCCTGCTGCACGGCGTCGACGGCACGGTCTGGCCGTTCGTGGACCTTGCGCGGCAAAAGCGCTGGTCGACACGGGTCGGGCTGGAGGACGGCAAGACGCTCGCCGATGGAACGGTGGCGAGGGACAATGCCGATATCGTGGCCGCGGCCGCCGCGAATTTCCGCTCCACGAGTATGAGCTGAACCTTGTCGGGCCGCGCGCCGGCGAACTCGGCGATGCCATTCGCTCGGGCAAGGCGATTGAGGAACAGCTGAAATAAGGCCACATTCGCGGGCGAGGGGAGATATCCAACCGTTTCGGAGCTCCCGCATGTCGCTGTCCGGCACGACAACCCGCTATGGGCGTCTCGCCCAGGCATTTCATTGGCTGACGGCACTGCTGGTGCTCATTGCCTTCCTGGTCTCGGCGGGCGGTCCGCCGGAGCGGGTCTATTCAGCGGCCAGGGCGTCGACGCTGCTGCTGCACGAGTCGCTCGGCTTCACTGTTTTCTGCTTGCTGGTCGTTCGCCTGATCTGGCGCCGGTTCGACCGCATTCCCGATGCCCCGGCCATGCCGTCCTGGATGGAGGTCGCCTCGAAGGCAACGCATTGGGCGCTTTATGCGCTGCTGTTCGCCGTTCCGGCGACAGCCATGATCGGCGCCTTGTTCGGCGGCCACCCGGTCACTGTCTATGGGCTGGGAGCTATCGGTCCGTTTTCCGGCAGCTGGGGCGCGCCGCTGGCGGAGATTCACGGCACGCTCGGCGACGTCATGATGTGGATCGCCGGCCTGCACGCGGCCGCCGCCATCTTCCACCATTTCTTCCTTCGCGACCGGGTGCTGAGCCAGATGCTGCCGGGCCTGCCCGATCCATCGTCGCGGCAGGGCGGCTAAACGCGGTCAGTCGAGAATGATACGGATCGCTTGATCCACCACCGGATGCATGCCGCTCGCCTGGAAGGAGAGGCGATTGCCGGAGCCGACATTGCTGGTCATGGCGATGGTGAGGTCCGTCTCGGGATCGTGCAGCATGACGGCGACATAGCCCGGAATGCTGCCCTGGTGCCCGTAGAAGGCGCGGTCCGCATAGGTGCTCTGGAACATGCCCGCGCCCGTCTCGCGCATGCGGGTGCCGGGGAAACTCGCCGGCACGCGGTGTTCGAACATCTCGGCGAAGAACGGCGGCGACAACAGTCCGCCGGAGAACAGGCCGCGCATGAAGCCCACCATGTCTGACGGCGTCGACACCATGTCGCCGCAGCCATAGGCGGCGCCGAAGGGGAAGGAGTCGGAGGAATCCTGCAGTTCATTGGAGTAGGGCAGCACGCCGTCCATTTGCCACATCTCGCCGCCCGAGGCGATGTCGGTGGGCGCGTTCGGCGCCCGCGGCGGCCGGTGGTAATAGCCGCGCACCATCGATTTATCGGGGAAGGCCTCGGTCGCCGGCGACCAGGTGTTGTTCAGGCCGAGTGGCTCAAGGACCGCGCTTCTGACATAGGCGCCCAGCTTCTGGCCGGTGACGGCCTCGATCACCATGCCGGCCAGGACATAGCCGGTGTTGTTGTAGACGGCCGGTCCGCCCGGCGGCTTCTGTTTGTCGGAGGCGAAGGCGATGTCGACCAGCTGTTGCGGCGTCCATTGCCGGCTCGGGTCCATTGGAATGTAATATTCGAATTCCGGCAGGCCGCTGCGATGGTTGACCAGCTGGCGTACCGAAATGGTTTTGGCGCCAGGCAGGTCCGGGAACCAGGAGGCGATCGGCGCGCCGAGGTCGAGCTTGCCGGTCTCGGCGAGCTTGACCAGGGCCGCGGCGACGAAGGTCTTGGTGCAGCTGCCGATCTTGAACAGCTGGTCCGACGTGACGGGCGTGCCCTGCGCGCGATCGGCGAGGCCTGATGTGAGGGCGGTTGGTGTGGTGTGACCCCTGGTATAGGCGAGCGACGCACCCACCGCGCCATCGGCGATGTAGGTGGCGAGGAGGGCGTTCAGGTCTTTTGGCATGGTGGTCTCGCTTTTTGTGGATCGCGGGATCTTCGCAAAATCGGCCGCGTAGCGGCCGGATGAGGGGGACACCCAGCGTGACAAGCCTCACTCCGCAATATCGACGGCGGCGAAATTCTGCCGGCCGAAGGGGTCGAGCACGTAATTCAGCACGCTCTTGCGGATCGGGATCGCCACCATCGAATGGGCGATCGGCGCCACAGGCACCTCGGCCTTCAGGATGGCCTGCGCCTTTCCATAGATCGCGGCGCGCTCCTTCGGGTCGGCGGCAACGCGGCCCTCGTCGAGCAGCTTCTCGAAATGCTTGTCGCACCAGCGCGAGCGGTTGGAGCCGCCCTTCACGCCGTCGCAGGAGAGCAGATAGCTCAGCATGTTGTCGGGATCGCCATTGTCGCTGCTGCCGCCGAGCAGGAAGGCGTCCTGTTCGCCCGCCGCGGTGCGCTTGAGGTATTCGCCCCATTCGAAGCTGACGATCTCCGATTGCACGCCGACCTTCGCCCAGTCGGCCTGGATCATCTCGGCCATGCGCTTGGCATTGGGGTTGTAGGGGCGCGACACCGGCATCGCCCACAGGCTGATCTTGAGGCCGCTTTCGTGGCCCGCTTCCTTGAGCAGTTTCTTGGCGCCATCGGGATCGTAGTCGATGCCGGCATCGGTGACGGCGCCGAGCTGCGCCGGCGGCACGACGCTGCCGGCCACCGTGCCGGCGCCGGCGTAGACCGCATCGACGATCGCCTTGCGGTCGACGGCCTTGGCCAGTGCCGTGCGCACGCGCACGTCGCCCAGCGGCTGGTGCTCGACATTGAAGCCGAGGATGCCGATGTTCTGGCCCTTGAGATCGAGAACCGTGATGTCGGGATCGCTGCGCAGGTCGGCGACAGCACTTGGCGGCGGCGGCGCGGCGACCTGGCATTCATTGGCCTTGATGCGCTCGACGCGGGTGGTCGGCTCGGGCGTGACGGCGAAGACCAGCGTGTCGATCTTCGGCGCGCCGCGCCAGTAATCCTTGTTTGCGGCATAACGGACCTGGCTGTCGGGCACATAGGCCTCAAGCACGAACGGTCCGGTGCCGACCGGCATGCTGTCGATCAGCTCCGGCGTGCCGGCCGCGACCATCTTTTCGGTCTGCTCCAGCGACAGGATGGAGAGATAGTCGAGTGCCAGCCCGGCTAGGAATGTGACGTTGGGAGCCGTCAGCGTGAAGCGCACGGTGTAGTCGTCGACCTTGTCTATTCTGTCGATCAGCGTGCCCATGCCCAGCGCGTTGAAGTACTCGTAAGAGCCGCCGCCAAGCTTGTGATAGGGATTGTTGGCGTCGCGCTGGCGGTTGAAGGTGTAGAGCACGTCGTCCGCGTCGAAGTCGCGCGTGGGCGAAAAATGCTCGTTCGACTGAAACTTCACGCCGTGCCTGAGATGGAAAGTGTAGGTCTTGCCATCAGGCGAAACCTCCCAGCTTTCTGCCAGCGCCGGGCCGACCTCGGTGGTGCCCGGCTTGAACTCGACCAGCCGATTGAAGATCGTCTTGGCGGCGGCGTCCATGGTGGAATCGGCGATGCCGATCGCCGGGTTGAAGGTCTCGGGATTGGCTTCCGAGCAATAGACCAGCGTCTTGGCGTAGGCCTGTCCGCCGAGAAGGATGGATGAGGCCAGAACGGACGTGGCCAGAAGGGACGTGGCCAGAAGGGACGGGGCAAGCACCGCGCGCAGAGATTTCATCGCAAACGCTCCTGATGACACATTCGGGGTTGAGGGAAGGAACTTCATGGCGTCGTCGCCGGGGTAAGGAAGCGATCGGGCGCCAGCGCCCCAGCGGTGACGCCGAGTGCGGTGACGTCGTTGGGCAGGGGCTCGCCGCGCATCAGCGCCGCGCTCAGCCTGGCCAGCGTCAGCGACACCTGAAAACCGTAGCCACCTTGGCCGCCGAGCCAGAAGAAGCCGGGCAGGCGCGGGTCGAAGCCGGCGACCGGCGTGCGGTCGGGAGCGAAGGTACGCAGGCCCGCCCACGGCGTCGACGGGCGGCCGATGCGCATAGACGTCGCCTGTTCGATGCGGTCGACGGCGATGGCGACGTCGATATCCTCGGGATACGCATCGCAAGGCTCGGAATCCGTCTCGTCGGCGAGCGAACCGATCAATCTGCCGGCATCGGGCTTGAAGTAGAACTGCTCGTGCAGGTCGACCACCAGCGGCCAGCCGGCGATGTCCAACCCGGCGGGCGGATCGAACAGGAAGGCGGTGCGCCGTTTCGGCTGGAAGCCGAGGCCCGGGAGTCTCACCATGCCGGCGACGACATCGACCCAGGCGCCGGCGGCGTTGACGACGATGTCAGCCGAGTAGACGCCGGCGCTTGTTTCAACCCTAAAAGCGCTGCCGTCGCGTGAGATGGCGCGGACCTCCTCGCCGGTGCGGATGGTGCCGCCGCCGGCTTTGAGCTTGGACGCGCAGGTCGCAAGCATCTTGTCCGTGTCGACATCCACCGCGTCCGGCTCATAGACGCCGCCGCATGTGGCTTGCTGGGCAATGACCGGAACCAGCGCGTGGAGCTCGGCCGGCGAGAGGCGGCGCACTGATGGAACCAGCGCCTGCAAATCACGAGCCAGCTTGTCGATGGCGGCATCGTCACCGGTCCATCCGACATGCAGCGCGCCACGCCGGTGGGCGACGAAACCGCCCTCGACGATTGCCTGCCGGCTGGCCAGCGTCAGCCCGCGCACGAGGCGGTTGCCATAGGTCTCGGTGAACAGAGCGGCGGAGCGTCCGCTGGCGTGGTAGCCGAGATGCGGTTCGCGCTCGATGACGGTGACTTCGGCCGAGGCCGCCACCTCGGCGGCAAGTGAGAGGCCGGCAATGCCGCCGCCGATGACGACAATCTTTTGGAAGGACTTTGACTGCATTCATCAGTCGTAAAAATATTTTCGTATCCAGTCAATATTTAGCGTATAAGAAAATTTCGGTGTTGTTGATGGCTGCGGGGAGTTCGACTACCTAGGGTGGAGCGGCGCGATCCCGCGCCTTGGAGCTGGCAATGTCGGAGCAACCCAATCTCGGTGATTGTCTGCGGGCTTTGAGAAAAACCCATGGCTGGACCTTGCAGGAGGTCAGCGCGCTCACCGGCGTCGCGGTGTCGACGCTGTCCAAGGTCGAGAACGACCAGATGTCGCTGACCTACGACAAGCTGCTGCAGATCTGCGAGGGGCTCGGCATCCATGTGACGGAACTGCTCAGCGGCGACCGCAAGCAGCCGGCAGCGCGCACCCGCCGCTCGGTCACCTCGCAGTCCAACACGCTGCGCCAGCTGACCCGAAATTATGACTACCGGTATCTCGCCACCGACCTGGTGCGCAAGCGCATGGTGCCGATTTACGCCTATGCGCGCGCCCGCACGCCGCAAGAATTCGGCCCGCTGACCAGGCATGCCGGCGAGGAATTCCTGATCGTGCTCAAGGGCGAGATCGAACTGCATACCGACCAGTACGCGCCGGTGCGGCTGAAAGCGGGCGAGAGCGTCTACATCGATTCCACCATGGGCCACGCCTATCTATCGGTGGGCGAGGGCGACGCCGAGATGCTGTGCGTCTGCTCCGGCGACGAGCCCGACATGGAAGGCACGCTGCTGAGCGAGCTGGAGACGGTTGAAGGATAGGGCGCAGCTCACCGCGCAAGTTTTCTGCAGCTCGATTCAGGCTTTCTCGTTCGAACTGCGCGGCGAAACCGGCTATAGGACCGCTGAAACCGTAGCTCCCGCCAATCTGAAAAGGAAATCCGATGAGTGTAGAAAAGACAGCCGTCATCGTGGCCGGCGGCAGCGGCATGGGGGCGGCGGCGGCCAAACGGCTGGCGGCGGATGGTTTCAAGGTCGCCATCCTGTCCTCGTCCGGCAAGGGCGAGGCGCTGGCCAAGGAGCTTGGCGGGCTCGGCGTCACCGGCTCCAACCAGTCGAACGACGATCTGCAGCGGCTCGCCGACCTGACCCTGGAGCGCTATGGCCGCATCGACGTGCTGGTCAACAGCGGCGGCCATGGACCGCGCGCGCCGATCCTGGAGATCACGGACGAGCAGTGGCACACCGGCATGGACGTCTACCTGATGAACGTCATCCGGCCGGTGCGCATCGTGGCGCCGCAGATGGTCAAGCAGAAGGGCGGCGCCATCATCAACATCTCGACGGCCTGGGTGGCAGAACCGAACGCGATGTTCCCGACCTCGGCCGTGTTCCGCGCCGGCCTTGCCGCCTACGCCAAGATTTTCGCCAACACCTACGCGGCCGACAATGTGCGCATGAACAATGTGCTGCCCGGCTGGATCGACAGCCTGCCCGCCACCGAAGAGCGCCGCGACAACGTGCCGATGCAGCGCTATGGCACATCAGAGGAGATCGCCGCGACGATCGCGTTTTTGGCGTCGGACGGGGCAGGGTATATTACCGGGCAGAATATCCGCGTGGATGGGGGTGTGATCCGGGCGCTGTGAGGGGCGGCTGGCGGCGATCCCATACCTCTCAGATTAGCCGAAGCCCTCCCTGCCTTCGTCATCCTAGGCGTAGCAAGGAGCGAAGCGACGCCGCGCAGACCCTAGGATCCATGCCGCGACGTTGGCCGAAAAAATACGGCGAACGAGGATAGTCCCCGGACGGGTTGGCGGTTACCGTCAACGCATGACCGGCTATGTTTACATGACCGCGAGCCAGAAGGGCGGCACCATCTACATCGGTGTCACCAACGATCTCGGTCGCCGCATGCCGGAGCACAAATCCGGCGAAGGTTCGCGCTTCACCAGGCGCTACGGTGTGCAGCGGTTGGTCTGGTACGAGGAACATTTCGACATTCGTCACGCCATTCAACGCGAGAAATCGCTGAAGCGCTGGTCGCGACAATGGAAGATCGAACTGATCGAGAAGACCAATCCGGAATGGTTCGAGCTGTTTCGCGGAACAGGTTGGTCGCGGTTTGATGGCGTTTCGTCGGAGGTTGGAGCCAGGTTCGGCACAGTTTTTACCCGTCGCAAGCGTCGCGGCATGGATCCTAGGGTCTGCGCCGCGTCGCTTCGCTCCTTGCTCCGCCCTAGGATGACGAAGCGAGGGAGGGCTTCGGCTAATCCCCACGTCAACTAGCGACCCTTACGACGGCTTCCCAGTTCACTGCGACCGCTTCGCCGCCTGATCGGCATCCGTCAGCGTCTGCAGAAACGCCACGATGTCGTCGATCTCGGCGTCGTTGAGCGCCGGCTTGTCGCCGGGTTTCTTGCCGCCGAAGGGCGGGTCTTGATTCAAGTTCGGCCAGTAAGCCTTTGGCAAATCGTCATATTTATCGACCGTACCGTAAGCGTTTTTCGGGTACCAGCGGCCGGGGTCGGTGTCGCGGCTGGCGTAGAAGGCCACCGCTTTGCGCAGCGTGTGGAAATATCCGTTGTGGAAGAAGCTCTTGCGCAGCGCCACGTTGCGCAGGGTCGGTGTCTTGAACAGGCCGCAATAGTCGGTGCGGCCACGGAAATCGGTGCGCAGCGGGCCGCACAGGCCGAGATCGACATAGGCCGGGTCGGCGTTGGCCGGGATCGCCGGGTTGCGCGGCACGGCGATGGCGATCAGGCCGAAATCGGTGAATTGCGGCGGCTCGCCGTCATTGGCCGGTTCGCTGAGGTGGCAGGAGGCGCAATTGCCTTTCGCCTCGTCCTCGAACAGTTCGCGGCCATGCAGTTCCCGCGCCGACAATGTCGCCTTGCCGGCGAGGAAGGCGTCGTAGCGGCTGGAATAGGGGTAGAAGTCGACCGCGCTCTGCTCGAACGTGCCAAGCGCCTCGGCGGCGGCGTCGAAGGCATCGCCCGGGCGGTCGAAGACATCATTGCCGAAGGTTGCCTTGAACTCGTCGGCATAGGCTGACTTGCGCAAGGCCGCGGAGACGGCTGCTTCATCCTTGTTTGCCATCTCGAACGGCGAGAGCAGGGGGATTTTCGCCTGGTCCCCACCGTGATCGGCGCGGCCGTCCCAGGTCAGACCGCCGGTCGGGCCATTGTCGACGCTCTCGTCGCCCTCGTCCTCGGAATCGTGGAAATGCTCGGTGAAGGCGGGCGCGGCCTGGATGTAGCGCAGCGACGGTACCGCGCGCACGCCGGACTGGTCGAGGTTCGGGCCGCCCATCTCGACGGGAGCTGCCGAGGCCGGACCGAAGGCATGGCGTGGATCGTGGCAGGAGGAACAGGCCTGTTTTCCCGAAGCCGAGAGCGCCGGGTCGAAGAACATCTTTCGCCCCAAGGCAGTCAGCGCCTCGGCGCGCGCGAAGGTTTGCGCACGCGATAGCGGACCGGGATGGACGCCGTCCGGCCCCGCCGTATTCGGGGGTGCGGCAAAGCCAAAGGTCGAGATCGCGGCACTCGCGATCACCAGGCTTTTCCATCGTCTCGTCATCATGGGGCACGGTCCGCTTTGGCCCGGAAATAAGAACGCAGTGCAACGGATTGATGACCGGTCCCAGTGCTCACGAAACCGTGTTCGCCGCGGCGGCGGATGTCACAAAGGTGACAAGGCCTCCACGTTAGCTGCCCATGGTTCCCGCGCCGTAGCCCCATAGCCCATAGCCCTATAGCCCCATAGCCACAGTCAAGCCACGAGGTCTTCCCATGACGAGGCTCAAGTTCCTCACTTCCTTCTGTCTGGCCGGTTCGGCCTTGTTTCCCCTTGCGGCCGCCAATGCCGCCCCTCCCGGCTTCGACAAGATCGACACCGTCGTCGTCATCTATGCGGAGAACCGCAGCTTCGATAATCTTTATGGTGGCTTCCCCGGCGCCAATGGACTGGCCAATGTCTCGGCCGACCAGGCGCGTCAGCTCGACCGCGACGGCAAGCCGCTGACCGAACTGCCGCCGGCCTGGGGCGGGCTGACCGGAAAGGGCGTCACGCCCGTGGTGACGGAGGCGCAGACCGCGCATCTCGCCAACGCCGCCTTCGCCATCGACGATCCCAAGGGCTTCAACGAAGGCACCAATGTCATCACCCACGATTTGTGGCACCGTTTCTACCAGGAGCAGATGCAGATCGACGGCGGCAAGAACGATAAATTCGTCGCCTGGGCCGATTCCGGCGGGCTGGTCATGGGCCATTATGACGGCTCGATCCTGCCGATGTGGCAGATAGCCAAGAAATACGTGCTGGCGGACAATTTCTTCCAGGGCGCCTTTGGCGGTTCCTTCCTCAACCATTTCCAACTCGCCTGCGCCTGTACGCCGGTCTATCCGCATGCCGATACCGGTCCGATCAAGGGCCAGATCGCCGTGGTCGAGGCCGACGGAACGACCTTGAAGGTGGCCGACAATTCGCCGCCGTCGGCGCTGGGCGGCGTGCCGAAATTCGTCAATGACGGCGCCATCACGCCCGATTTCTACGCCGTCAACACCATGCAGCCGCCCTATCAGCCGAGCGCCAACAAGCCTGCCGAGGGCGGCGACAAGGCGCTGGCCGATCCGGCCGCGCCCACCACGCTGCCGCCGCAGCACGACATCACCATCGGCGATCTCCTGTCGCTGAAGGGGGTCGACTGGGCCTGGTACGCCGGCGCCTGGCAGGCTACCCTCGACGGCAAGAACGCCACGCCGGTGCCGAACTTCCAGTTCCACCACCAGCCGTTCAACTATTTCGCCGCCTACGCGCCCGGCACCGCCGCGCGCACCGAGCATCTCAGGGATGGCGGCCTGGATGGCGTCGAGTTCATCAAGGCGATCGACGACGGCAAGCTGCCGCAGGTCGCCTTCTACAAGCCGCAGGGCAATCTCAACGAGCACTCAGGCTATGCCGACGTGACATCGGGCGACCGGCATCTGGCCGACCTCGTCGCGCATCTGGAGAAGAGCCCGCAATGGAGCCACATGCTGGTCGTCATCACCTATGACGAGAATGGCGGGTTCTGGGATCACGTCGCGCCGCCCAAGGCCGACCGCTGGGGCCCGGGCAACCGCATCCCGGCCTTCATCGTCTCGCCCTATGCCAGGATGGGCACGGTCGACCACACGCAATACGATACGACGTCGATCCTGCGCTTCATCACCGCGCGCTACGATCTGCCGGTGCTGACGGGCATCGTCGCCCGCGACAAGGCGCTGGCCGCCAATGGCGAGCCGCCGATGGGGGATTTGTCAGCCGCGCTTGATCTCAGCCGCTAGGGCGGAGCGAACCGCGAATATGCCGCCGCGCCGCGAGGCGCGGTGGCTCAGCCGCCATTGACCAGGGCAAGAATGAGCTTTTGCAGATTGCCGCCCTGGCCGAGTTCGATGCGGTCGAAATCGCGGCTTGCCTGCCGCTGCGCCTGCGAAAGGGCGGACAGGCGTTTGGTCATCTCGACCCGTATCTTGCTGCATTTGGGATCGTCGGGAACGGTGAGGCCGACCGTCGCCGCCTCGATCTTGCGCGCCATGTCGACAATGGTCGCGCCATGCACCTTTTCGTGGGCGCTGACGCCTGCGAGGAAAACCTCCCAGTTCTTCTGGATGGCGGACGGCAGCGGCGAGGAGGGGCTGGGCAAGGTGTAGGTGATGATGAGCTTTGGCTTGGCCGAGACCAGCACGCAGGCTCCGGCACGCGGCTGATAATCCCTGGTCCAGGTCAGCTTAAAATTGGTGTGAGCAATGGCGCGGGTAATGCCGACATTCGGCCCGTTCTCGCCGATCGACCGGTAGAGCTCGAGCCCGGACTGGCCTGAAATGGCGTAGGTCTCGACCTTCTCGACAGGCTTCCACTCGGCATGCGCCGCAAGCGGAAAGGCCACCAGGGCGGCGGTCGGAAGATACAGGCGAACACAGGCTCTCAACACTGCTCTCTCCGAGGCGCGCGGCCCTGCCATTCAGGCAACGCTGTTCAACGGCTTTTCCTATATGCTGCCGGCGGGCGCTGCAAATGGCCCGGAGGGGGAAGTCATGAGAAGAAATCTCGTTGCCGCCGGTGCCTTGGCGGCGGTGCTTGGCTCGCAATCGGCCTTCGCGGCATCCTGCGGCGGCTGGAGCGCCAAGATGGAGGAAGACGAGGGTGGCAGCGTGCTGACCGCTTCGGTCTGCGGCGGGCCGAAGGGCGACGCCTATCTGATGCTCAATTGCTACGACACACCGGTGCTGAGCTACGATCTGGGCGCCAGCGGCCAACAACTGGAGCCGGGCATCAGCGGCGCTTTCGACTTCAAGGCCGACGGCAAGACGGTGACGAAAACCCTGCAGCTGGAGGCGATGTACAATTATTTCGTGGTCGATCTGGAGAAGGGGGACCCGCTGCTCGACCTATTGCGGTCCAAGGGGGACGTGTCGGTCAGCGCTGCCAAATATGGTTCGATCAGTTTTGCGCTGAAGGGTTCCAGTGGGGCAATCGGCAAGGTGCTGGCGCAGTGCGGCAAGGCGAAGCCCGCGGGCGACGGGGATTGAACCTCGAGAGGTTGCGCCCCCCTCGTTGTCCTGCCGCCCATTGATCTCCATTCCATCAGCGGCTTGCCGCCGGCGCCGGGCGGCCGTATCTCACGTCCATGACCGACATCCAATTCCGCAAGGCGCAAGCCTCCGACTTGGCAGCCATCGTCGCCATGCTCGCCGACGATCCGCTGGGTGCCGCCCGCGAAGACGCCTCGTTGCCGTTGGCGCGGGGTTATATCGATGCCTTCGACGCCATCGATGCCGATCCCAATCAGCTGCTTGCCGTGGCCGTGGATGGCGCGGAGGTAATCGGCACCTTGCAGATCAGCTTCCTTGCCGGTATTTCGCGCAAGGGCGGCTGGCGCGGGCAGATCGAGGCGGTTCGCGTTGTCAGCGGCAGGCGCTCCGACGGTGTCGGCAAGAAGATGTTCGAATGGGCGATCGACGAGTGCCGGGCGCGGGGCTGCGGCCTTGTGCAGCTCACCACCGACAAGGGGCGAGCGGATGCGCACCGCTTCTATGAAGGGCTCGGCTTCAGTGCCAGCCATATTGGTTACAAGAAGAGCCTTTAGCGGAAACCCGTGCCGGTTCGGGCCTGGCGGTGACTGGCGTATAGCGGAAGCCCTTCAGGCACTATTCAAATCGCCTGGCAAAGCGGATATAGGTCAGTCAGGTTGACCTATTGTAAAAACGTCCGGGGAGGCGTGTCGTGACCCTTTTGAACCTTCTGGCCTCGCGCTCATCGCGCATGAAGGCCTCCGAAATCCGCGAGCTGTTGAAGCTGCTCGACCAGCCCGACATCATCTCCTTCGCCGGCGGCATTCCCGATCCGTCGCTGTTTCCGGCGGACGCCATCCGCGATGCCTATGCCGACGTGCTCGGCGGGCCGGAAGCGGGGGCAGCACTCCAATACCAGGTTTCGGAAGGCTATCTGCCGCTGCGGCGCTGGCTCGCCGGGCAAATGGGCAAGCTCGGCGTGGCCTGCGACGAGGCCAACATCTTCATCACTTCCGGCTCGCAGCAGGCGCTGGATTACCTCGGCAAGCTGTTCCTGTCGCCAGGCGATACCGCGCTGGTGACATGGCCGACCTATCTCGGCGCGCTGCAGGCCTTCAACGCCTACGAGCCGCGCTACGACCGGCTGCGGCCCGAGGGCGGCAACATGACGCCCGATGCCTACCACACTGCTGCCGCCGCTCATGGCGGCAAGGTGAAATTCGCCTATCTGGTGCCCGATTTCGCCAACCCGACCGGCAACACGCTGGACCGAAAGCAGCGCGAGGCGGTGCTCGACCTTGCCGGCGAGCTCGACATCGCCGTCATCGAGGATGCCGCCTACCGGGCGCTGCGCTATGACGGCGAGGGTGTGCCGCCGATCCTGGCGCTCGACTGCATCAGGTCCGGCGGCATCGACAAGGCGCGCACGCTCTATTGCGGCTCGTTCTCGAAAATTCTGTCGCCGGGCATGCGTGTCGGCTGGGTTTGCGCGCCGCGCCACGTGGTGGAAAAACTGGTGCTGATGAAGCAGGCTTCGGACCTGCACAGCCCGTCCGTCAACCAGATGGTGATGCACCGCGTCGCCGAAGCCGTGTTCGACGGCCAGGTGGAAAAACTCATCGGCGCCTACCGCGAGCGCCGCGACGGCCTGCTCGGCGCGCTTGAAGCCAACATGCCGGAGGGGGTGACCTGGAGCCGTCCGGAAGGCGGCATGTTCGTCTGGGTGACGCTGCCGGAGGGCACCGACGCCACGGATCTCCTGGCACGGTCGGTGAAGGAGGCGCGGGTCGCCTTCGTGCCGGGCAACGCCTTTTACGCCGACGGCACCGGGCGCAACACGCTGCGGCTGTCGTTCACGCTGGCCACCCGCAGCGCGGTGAGCGAAGGCATTCCCCGGCTGGCGGCGCTGCTCAAGGGGTAGAGCAAATTCCAGGAAAAGTGTGAAACGGTTTTCCCGGGAAAGCGCCCAGCGCTTTCCCTAGGAATTGCGTAATAGCAAAGAGCGGCATGCGCCTAAGCCGGCACGTTCACCAGCTGCTTGAGCTTTGCAAGCCTGGCGCGGGCGAGCTTGCGGATCGGCTTTTCGAAACCCTCTTCGCCGGCTTCGACGACGAAGACCAATGTCTTGAAGTCCAGCATGAACTCGTCGATGGCCCGCGTCGTCTGTTCGGACCTGTCCTTGAACCGGCGCAGCAATGCGTTCGCTTCCTCGATGGCATCGGCATTGGCGCCGTCGACCAGCGCTTCAAGCTTCTGAAAACAATCCAACCGAAAATTCTCCCGCCGCGCCTCCAAACTTGCCATCGGTGCAAAAGTTCCATCGGGCTCGAAAAATTGTCGCTGGCTGTCAGCAGAGGCTCGCGCCCCGCGTTGACGCCCTGCCAACCGCGCCTAAATTCGAGGCCTTGCGAGGAGGCGCTTTCATGGAAACCCAGGAATTGCATCGCGGCCGGCTCATCGACCACCTCCAGCTCGTGGTCCGGGATCTCCCCGCCAGCCGGCGTTTCTACGAGGCGGTTTTCCAAGTCCTTGGTGTCCCGATCGGCGGCACCGGCGAGGATTATTTCTGGGCCGACGAATTGTTCATTTCCAGCGCCGACAGCCGGGCCGCGCTGGGAAAGCTGACCGGACGTCATCATCTGGCCTTCCAGGCCAGGGATCACGCCATGGTCGATGCCTTCTACAAGGCCGGGCTCGAAGCCGGCGGCACGGACAATGGCGCGCCTGGCGAGCGGTCCTATCATCCCGGCTATTATGCCGCCTTCCTGCTCGACCCGGACGGCAACAACATCGAGGCCGTCCACCACGGCCCGGCCAACCGCAGCGCCGCGTCGGTGAAGATCACGTTCTAGGAGCAATCGATCGACCGCGTCGAGGCGAGGTGATTCCGATGCCGCATTTCCGGGGTATTTCGGAGACTCGGACGCCACACCGGCGAATCCGATCGGATTCTTGGCCTGGGCGGCACTGAAATTGTCCTGCGGAGCATGGATGGCGCCGTCTCTGGACAAGAGGCAAATCGGTCCCATACGGTGCGGCTTCAGGGAAGACGCGTGCGCGGGAAAGGCCGGTTGCTCGTTGAAAAAGAACGTCTTCTCTTCGCTCGATCTGCCGTCGCATCTCGACGACCGCGCGCGCTTCGCGCTCTGGCAGGACATTCATGTCGCCGAGATCTGGTCGGTCGAATATGCCATCTCCGGCAATGTGCCGTTCCAGGCGGATATCGAAGCCACCGCCATCGGGCCGCTGGTGCTCGGGCGGATGGCCGGGACGATCAAGCATGCGAGCCGCAAGACGCGCAACATCGCCGACGACGGCCGCGACGGCTATCTGCTGCTGGTCAACGATGGCGACACCAGGCTGAGCGGTGTGCAGACCGGCCGCGACTACAGCATCGGCAGGGGCGAAGGCGCGCTGGTCTCGGCTTCGGAAGCGCTGGAAATGACCGGCGGCGACCGCAATGTCTGGACCAATGTCGTGGTGCCCCGCGAAATCATGGAAAATGCCTTCGCCCATGTCGAGGACCGCCTGGCGCTGACCATCGGCGTCGACAATGAAGCGCTCGACATGCTCAAGCGCTATTGCGGCTTCCTGGAAGCGGGGCCGGCATTGCTCTTGCCCGATCTTGTCGCCCATGCCACCGAAACGATCGTCGACCTGATCGGATTGGCGACGGGCGCCAAGGGCGAGACCGCCGAGCTGGCGGGCGTGCGAGGCCTGCGCGCGGCAAGGCTGCAAGCCATCCTGCAGACGATGCGGGACAATTTCGCCGATCCCGGCATCTCGGCCCAGCACATCGCCCAGCGTTTGCGGCTTTCCGCGCGCTACGTCCATGATCTCCTGCAGGAAACGGGCTCGAGTTTCGCCGAGCATATTCTCGAACTGCGCCTGCAGAGGGCCCACCGCATGCTGCGTGACCGGCGCAACGACCGCATGCGGGTCAGCGAGATCGCGCTGTTGAGCGGCTTTTCCGACGTCTCCTACTTCAATCGCTGTTTCCGCCGCCGCTTCGGCTCGACGCCGAACGCCGCCCGTTAGAGCGAATCATCGTCTCACAGAATCGATGGCCGCTCTAACTCCTTGTTTTCGCAATTCCGGGCGGAAGCGCGGCACCAAAGACAAGGACTCGAAGCGAGTCGGATCAGTTGTCTTCGAACCGATCGACTGATGCCGAACGGCCACACTGATCGGCCCGAGTGCCGCAGCGCTCTCCACGACAATTCCAATGCGGCTCAGCCCAAGACGCCGCCCGCGAACAATGCAAAACCTCGACGATACCCGGGTCGCCGCAGAGTATTTTCCACGGCCGGGGAAAGCAACATCATTGGGGTAGCAAACAGTGAAAACGATTCTTCTCGCCACCATCCTCGCGCTTGCGCCGGTCGGCATGGCGTCCGCGGCGGACGTCAACGAAACCTTGCCGGTTGCTGCCGGCTATGACTGGTCCGGCCTCTATGCCGGCGTTCACTTCGGTTACGTAGCCGGGAAATCCAATCTCTTCATCGGCGGCGCCGGCATTGGGGGCACCGACGTCAATGCTGCCTTCGATCCGGACGGTTTTATTGGTGGCGTCCATATCGGCGTCAATCAGGAATTGGCGAACCGTTTCGTGCTCGGCGCCGAGGCTGACCTTGCCTACAGCAATGTCGATGCGGTGGGGACCTTCGCCGGTGCCGGCGCGTTGTTGTCGAGCGAACTCAAGTGGTCGGGTTCGGCCCGGCTGCGGGCCGGCTATGCGTTCGATCGGACGTTGCCTTATATCAGTGCCGGCGTGGCAGCGGCCAAGTATGAAATGAGTGTGGTCAGCAGTGGTCCCCTCGGTACAGTAACAATCCACGACGAAACCCATCTTGGCTGGACGGTTGGGGCCGGCGTCGAGCACGCTTTCACCGACAAATGGATCGCCCGCGTCGAATATCGCTATTCCGACTTTGGCAAAGAGGATCTCTCGGTGCCGATTTTTGGTCTTGGCACGGTTTCGAACATCGATCTCAAGACGCACGATTTACGCGTCGGCCTCAGCTATAAGTTCTGACACGCCGGTTCGAACAAAACCCTGGCGTCCGCGCCGGGGTTTTGCCTGCGCCGCGGCTGATGCTGAACGGCCACACCGGCCGGGCGGGGTGCGGCGGCGCGCTCCAAGACAATTCCGATGCTGTCCAGCCCAAGACGCCGCCGGCGATCAATGCAACACCGTAGCTTCGACTGACCGCCACTGACCATGTCGGTCGTGGTGCAGCATCCCGGGGACAGCAGACAAGCAATGAAAACGATTCTTCTCGCCACTGCCTTTCTTTTCGTTCCCGCCGGCATGGCGTTGGCCGCCGACCCCACCGAGACCTTGCCGGTCGCGGCCAGCTACAACTGGTCCGGCGGCTATTTCGGAGCACAGGCCGGATATGCCCGGAGCGACGCCAGGGTCGGACAGACTTTCGCGCCGGGCAGCTTCGACAATTACGGCTGGGGTTACAGCCCGTCCGGCGGTTTCGGCGGTGTGTTTGCCGGCTACAACAAGCAGTTCGACAGCGGATTGGTTGTTGGCGTCGAGGGAGACTACAGCTTTGCAAGCGTGAACGACACGACGCTCTACCGGGCGCTCGGCGTCGACGACCCCGCCTTTGGTGGCGAGCTCGAGCTTGAGGCGGTAGGCACCGTGCGCCTCAGAGCCGGTTATGCGATCGATCGCTGGCTTCCTTTCGTCACCGGCGGCCTGGCGGTGGCAAGCTACAAACACACGACCACCAACATTCCGGGCGGTCCCTATGCCGACGTCCGAGATACCGTCGCGGGTTATACGCTGGGTGCGGGCGGCGAATACGCCGTCACCGACAATTGGGTGGTTCGGGGCGAATACAGGTTCGCCGATTTCGGCCGCCACACCTCCGTGCGCCACGCCTTCTCCAATGGCGCTCCCCTCAATCGGGATGCCATCGAACTGACGACACAGGATCTGCGGATCGGCGTGGCCTACAAATTCTGATCTCCACGGCCGGACGCTGGTCCGGAAATTCGCATTCGAGGGCTCTAATGCATCGCTTTTCAATCTTCGCCGCGTCGTCGCTGGTCGCCGCGACCTCCGCTTACGCCGCCGATACGCAGCAGCCGCTGGCAGCGGAGACGGTGGTGACGCCGCATGTTTCGGGCTACGGCGAACTCTATCTCGGCGGGCTTCGCTTCGTCGGCGACGACTACACGACCCGGGCCGGCGGCGGCGCCGTGCGCGTCAACATTCCGTTTGCCGAGCGCTGGAATTTGCAGGGCGACCTGACCTACGACCGCATCTGGGGCCATTACGATCCCCTGGATGACACGCGCGGTGCGGTCCATGGCTTCTACCGCGATCCCGACCGTTTCGCCGCCGGCATTTTCGCCGCCTACACATCTGTCGGCGAAAGCGGCGTGACCGTAAACAACTATGCGGTCGGCCCGGAAGCACAACTCTATTTCGGCGATCTGACCCTCTATGGCCAGGCCAGTTTCGGCCAGCTCACCATCAGCGACTTTCATGGCGACCAATGGGGCGTACGCGCGGTGGCGCGCTACTTCGTCCGGAAGAACCTTCGCCTCGATGCGGAGCTCGACTTCAACCGAACCGACTATAACGGCACCAACGAAGACGTGGTCGGTGCCGCCGTGCAGGCCATGTACCGGTTCGACGAAACGCCATGGGCGGTGTTCGGACGCTATGAATTCGAGCGGAGGAAGTTCGAAACGTCTACGCAGGACACCAGAGCCAACAAGGTCGTCATCGGCCTGCGCGCCAGCTTCGGCAGCGATACGCTGTTCGACGAGGACCGCAACGGCGCGACCATGGACACCTATCGGGCCGCTTCGGTGATCAATACGAAGTGAGCCGGCGGCACGACTGGAAAGGCGCGACCTGGCTTTTGCCTTCGACCTGGCATGCCGAGCGGGTTATCGGACTGGTCGCACGGCCGATGCCGCCTTCGCGGCGCGTCCTGGAAAAACACGTTTTTCGCTTCGAAGGCGAGGTGACGCCGCACGGTGCGCCGACCGATCTCTCCCGACGAAAAATCGAAATACGCCTGGCTGGTTTTTGGCTGGACGAAGGTCGAGTAGACGCCGCGCGCCTCGACAGGTCCGAGCGGCTTTTCTCCAATCTTGTATGCTCGTATACGAGTTGGAGACCCGGGGAGTTCGCATGAGTCCATTGCCTGAAACCGTGCCGTTTTTCAGTCAGTGGGAGACGCCTGACATGACGCTGGCGGTGCTCGCCGACGGCGCCGAAGCCGCGTTGCGGCGGGATCCGCTATGGCAGGGATCAGGCGCTGCCACGCTCGACGAATACGCGGCCTGGGCCGCCAATGTCTGCGGCATGGCGTGTCTCAAGATGATCCTGGCGACGCGCGGCGAGATCGTGCCGACGATCGAACTGGCCAGGCGATGCACTCCGTATGGCGGCTATGTCGTCAATGAAGGCTCGATCAAGGGGCTGATCTATGCGCCCTTCGTCACCTTCGTGAAGGCGGAATTCGGCCTCGATGCCGAGGTGATGACCGGTGTCGCGACGGCGGACATTCGGTCGATCCTCGGCCGGTCGCGGTTCTTCATCGCTTCGGTCAGCAGTTCGATCCGCTGGCCCGAGCGCGAGCCGCCATCGAAGGGCGGACATTTGGTTCTGGTCACCGCCGCCTCGGATGAAGGGTTCCGCTTTCACAACCCATCCGGCCATACCAGTGCCACACAGGTCAACGCAGTGTTGGCGCCAGCCGCTTTCGACCGCTTCTTTGCCAATCGCGGCATTGCCGTCGCCACTTGATTCTGACAGTTGAGGGATTTCGATGACCGGAAAGATCAGGGTTGCGATCCTCTATGGCGGGCGCTCGGCCGAGCATGACGTGTCGCGGCTTTCGGCCGCCAATGTGCTGAAGGCGATCGACCGGACGCGCTACGAGGTGGTGCCGATCGCCATTTCCAGGGAGGGCAGATGGCTGCTGCAGCCGGCGTCCGAGGCCATCGGCGCAGGGGCGGGAGCTCCAGTGTCGCAGGATGGCGTGGAGATAGCCCTGCTGCCCGGCGGCAAGGGCCGGCTGATCTCAGCGTCGCCTAAGGGAACGCGGGCTGACCTGGCGCCGGTCGATGTCGTCTTCCCCGTGCTGCACGGTCCTTTCGGGGAGGACGGCTCGGTGCAGGGCTATGCGGAGGTTGCCGACGTCGCCTATGTCGGCTGCGGCATCCTCGCCTCGGCCGCGGCGATGGACAAGGATGTCGCCAAGCGGCTCATGCACGGGGCCGGGCTTGCCGTCGCCCGCTCGGTCACTGTCCATCGTAACGACGTCGGTTCCTTCCAGGAGATCGCCGGGGCGCTGGGGCTGCCATTCTTCGCCAAGCCGGCGCGCCAGGGCTCGTCGTTCGGAGTGAGCAAGGTGAACGACAGGGATGGTTTCGATCAAGCCCTCGAAACGGCTTTCCGCTATGACGGCAAGGCGTTGATCGAGGCGTTCGTCGAAGGCCGCGAGATCGAGTGCTCGGTGCTGCAACGGGCCGACGGCTCGCTCACGGTGTCGCTGCCCGGCGAGATCATCCCGGCCGGCAAGCACGGCTTCTACACCTATGAGGCCAAATATCTCGACGCCGACGGCGCGGTGGTCAAAGTGCCCGCCGATGTGCCGGCAGCAGTGATCGACCGGGCGAGGGAAATGGCTGGGCAAGCCTTCAAGGCGCTCGGCTGCGAGGCGATGGCGCGCGTCGACTTCTTCCTGCGCGCCGACGGCTCCCTGCTGGTCAACGAGGTCAACACGCTGCCCGGTTTCACCGACATCTCGATGTACGCCAAGGCGCTGGCCGCGATCGGCATCGGCTACAGCGAGGTCATCGATATCTTGATCGAGCATGCGCTGGCGCGGCACGGCGCGCGCTGATCCGAGTCAGCGGCCGCCGCATCGGATAAACCGCCCTTTGGACGGCGTGTCTTTCCACCTCTGGCTAATGTTGCTGGCCGGCTCTATATGCCCGATCATGGGACTGGCAGGGGAGGCATGGAATGGCGGCCAATCGTCGAAACGGGATGGCGTCGCCCGCGCATGGCTTGGAGGATATTCTTTCGCCCGCCGCCCCGCACCCCCGAACGTCGTTGCCCAATGTAGCCACCATCGTCACCACGGTGGCAGCGTTGTATTTCGGGCGTGAGGTTTTTCTACCGATAGCGATCGCGCTGTTGCTGACTTTCGCGCTTGCCCCTCTTGTGTCCGCGCTCAAACGGGCCGGCATTCCCCGGATTGCCGCCGTCATCGTCAGCGTATTGGGGGCTTTCGCCGCACTTGCCCTGTTCAGCTTCATCGTCGCCACGCAGGTCAGCGAACTGGCGCAAAACATCCCGGTCTACCAGGCCAACATCCTGACCAAGGTCCGATCGCTCAAGGAGACTGGCGTTGGGGGAGGGATCATTGCCAGGTTGAGCAAGGTGGTCGAACGTGTCGGCCAGGAGATCGACAGGCAGGAGACGCCGCCGCCGGCCGCCACCCCGGAAAAGCCGCGTGAACCGGTGCCGGTCGAGATCGTCTCGCGCGAAAGACCCCTGGAGGTTCTGCAGAACATAGTCGGGCCGCTGATCAGCCCGCTCGGATCGGCCGGGCTGATCATCGTCGTCGTCATCTTCATGCTGCTGGAGCGGGAGGATTTGCGCGACCGCTTCATTCGCCTTGTCGGGTATGGCGACCTTCACCGTACCACCGAGGCGCTTCAGGATGCCGGCAAGCGTGTTGGCCGGTACCTGCTGATGCAATTGGTCGTCAACATCGTGTATGCCGTACCAATCGCGGCCGGCCTGTGGGTCCTGGGCATTCCGAATGCCTTGCTGTGGGGGTTGCTGGCACTTGGCCTGCGTTTCGTTCCCTATATCGGCCCGGCCATCGGCATGCTGCTGCCGCTGTTCCTGGCGCTGGCCGTGGCGCCAGGCTGGTCGCTCGTGCTGTGGACAGCCGCCCTGTTCGTGGTGATGGAACTGATCACCGGCAATGTCGTGGAACCCTGGCTTTATGGCTCGCGAACCGGGCTGTCGTCCCTGGCCATCATCGTTGCGGCCATCTTCTGGACGTGGCTGTGGGGCCCGCTCGGGCTGGTTTTGTCAACGCCGCTCACCGTGTGCCTGGTGGTGCTGGGCAGGCACGTGCCGCAGTTTGAGTTCCTCGATGTCCTGTTTGGCAACGAGCCCGTGCTCGAACCTCATGCACGCCTCTACCAGCGTCTGCTGGCCGGTGACCCTGACGAAGCCACGGATCACGCCGAGGAGATGCTGGAAGAGAAATATCTGGTCGAGTTCTACGACAAGGTGGCCATTCCCGCCCTGCTGCTGGGCGAGCAGGACCGTGCGCGCGGTGTCATGGGCGACCAGCAAAGGCGTCAGGTGGCCGAGAGCGCCCTGGTGATGGTGGCAAACCTCGACGACAGCGCGCATGAGGAAGCAGAGGAAGAGGATGACCCGCCGGCCGAAGAGGAGCCGGATGACAAGGATCCTTCCGGCGAAGACGAGACCGAACTGCCGGACGGCACGGATCTGTCGGTGCTTTGCACAGGCGGGCGCGGTGAACTGGACGATGCCGCCGCCGCGATGCTGGCACAGGTGCTGGAAGTCCAGGGCACGACGGTGTCGAAGGCCGGCTTTGCCGATATGGAACCCGCCAACATCCGCCGTCTCGAGCTCGAAACCATCGATACCGTGGTGGTCGGCTTCCTGAACCGGGATTCCATCAAGCACGCCCGGTTTCTGGTTCGCCGGCTGAAGCGGGCGAAAGCGGCGTTGAGGGTGGGAATCGTATTCTGGTCGCAAGCCGCCAATGAGGACAAGGAAGCGGCCGAAAAGCTCGCCCGTGACATCAACGCGGACTTCGTGGCGCATGGCATGGTGGACGCAGTGGTCGGCGCGCTGTCGAACGAGCCGCCAATTGCCCTCAAGCTCGTCGCCAAACGCCGGATGCGGCGACAGCGCGCCACCTCCCGAAAGGCCTCGGCGGCCTCGACCTAGCCGTGGGTGCCGGCTGATCTCAGAGACTGGGTCGATCTCGGTCGTTCACATATTGGAAGCGACATCGCGGGAGGAGGGCGACCTTGGCTTGTGTACCGGCCTCACCGTCGCGGCCTGGCGGGGGACGCGGGACACGGGTTTGACTGAATTTCCAGCGGATGGCTTTTGCGCCTTGCGGCGCTGGAGCCAGCTCGACGACAGTTCGGCAAGCAGACTGCGCAGGGCCTTCACGACATCCTCCTCTGCTGGACGATGCGGTAATCTCCGAAGGCCGGACTGGTTCCATGGCGCATGGAGCCGGCGCACCTTGGCGCTTCTGGTTATTGCATCGAGCCTGATCGATGCAGACCGAGAGGGATCATCGAGCTCTCATCACGGTTCTCGACGAATCCGGCTGCAGGCGGGGCCAATCCGTTGCCCAAAGCGTCGAATTCGATCGCAGCGCCAACCAGTTGGGCAGCCTGCAGGACCAGATGTTCAATGTCCTCGAGGGCGACGTTCTCGGCCAGGTTCCTGACCCTGATCCTTTCCGCCACCACCGACACGTTGATGATGCCCGCGGTCTTGAACGCTGCGCGGACGCTCGCATAGACGTCTTCACGCAGTCGCGTGGAATAATCGTATCGCATTGAAACCTCCCAAAGCGAGTTGGTTTCCTCAAGCTGGCAGGATGCGCCCCATGGCGGCGCATGGCAAGTTAAAAGTGAAAAAAGTGTTAACAAAATCAGCTAGTTAGCATAGTTACACGAATGGGCAACCTGCGTTGGATGATCATCATTGGTACGACGCTGCATTCACCCACTGACCGCGCTTGACGCAGGATGCCGAAATTCCTAACTGTAAGTAGAATGAGACGGTTACTAACTCGCCTGATCTTTGCGCTTGGAGGCGCACATGGCTGACCTGGAACGCCCGGAACGACTGCAGATCATGTTGACCCAGGATGAACTGGCCGCACTGGAAAACTGGCGTTTCGACAAACGCATGCCCAGCCGCTCGGCGGCGGTACGCGAATTGCTGCGCCGTGGCCTTGCCTCCGATGGCTTCCTGACGGCCGAGGTGGGCGCCAAGTCGCAGGAATTCGGCGTGCTCCTGCCCAATGGCGACAGCAAGGCCCCGCCGGAACAGGCGGAGTGAAAAATTTCGCGGTAAACCTTCCATTCTCGCGCCGGCGATTGCCTTGATCCGTTTGCGCCTTATCTGATCGGGAAAGATGCAATTGCGGGTGGCGATGAACGACATCGACGGCAGCGACAGACAGGGGGCGACCGCCGACGCCCGGCTCGCGGCAATTGTCGATTCCTCCTTCGATGCCATTATCAGCAAGGATCTGAACAGCGTCATCCAAAGCTGGAACCAGGCGGCGGAACGCATGTTCGGCTACACCGCCGAGGAGGCGATCGGCCAATCCGTCCTCATGCTCATTCCCGATCACCTCAAGAGCGAGGAGACCGAGATCATCAGCAAGATTCGCAGCGGCGACCGCGTGGCGAGCTATGAGACGACGCGCAAGCGCAAGGACGGAGCGCTGATTTCGGTCTCACTGACGATTTCGCCGATCAAGAACGGCGATGGCGAAATCATCGGCGCCTCGAAAATCGCCCGCGATATCTCCGCCGCCAAGGAAAGCGAGCGCCGGATCAGGCTGCTGATGCGGGAGGTCAACCATCGGGTCAAGAACCAGTTCGCGGTCATCCTGTCGATGGTCAGGGAGACCAGCAAGCGCTCGAATGGTCCGGGCGAGTTCGAGGAATTGATCCGCGCCCGCATCATGGCACTGTCGCGGTCGCACGATCTGCTCGTCACCTCGGAGTGGGCGGGGGCGAGCCTGTTCGACCTTATCCAGGAACATCTCAAGCCCTTCGGCCTCGAGGAGCAGATCCTGCTCTCCGGCCCGGTCCTGACGCTGCAGTCGAACGCGGTCCAGAACCTCGGCATGGCCTTTCACGAACTGGGCACCAACTCATCAAAGTATGGCGCGCTGGGCAGCGAAGGCGGCCGGGTCGAGATTACCTGGACCATCGGCTCCGGAGCGCATGCTCCGGGCTCCGCGGGCGAACGAGAATTCCAGCTGACCTGGGAGGAAAACTGCGAACCGCATCCCGGCGACCGGCGCGATCAGACCACGCGCAAGGGGTTCGGCACTGTCGTGCTGCAGCGTGTGGCGCCGCAGTCGCTCGGTGGCTCCGCCATTCTGAAGCGGTCGCCCGGCCATCTCAAATGGCAGCTGAGCGCGCCGCTGGCCTCCATCATCGTGGCGCAGGCCGGCAGCGAGGCCGATGGTGTTTCGCCGGGTTTCGGCATCTAGGGCGATCCGCCGGTCTGGACACCGCCCCTATTCCCTGTCGGGCTGCACCTGCTCGACCAGGATATGCGCCTCGCGCGCGGCCTCGACAAAGGCCTCCCTGGCGATTTCGGGGGGCAAGTCGCCGCTCATTGCCCTGCGGCAGGCGCGCAGCGCGGACTGATGTTTCAGGCTGCCGGCATCGCGCCAATGTGTCGTCAGGAGTTCGATCGCCTGTTGTGTGTTGGACAGGTTGCGGATGGCTCCGGCAACGCCTACCGAAACGACGACGGGCTTGGAGAACCATGCAGTTTGCATTGGAACCTAGACCATGTTTAGCCCGTGGAACGCGTTGGGCGGCATGAGGTTTCATCGCCGCCGATCACTGTAGCGTGAGGCTTTCCGGGCATCTCCACGCGAACCAATCCCTAGAGGATGCTGGTCGTCACTTCGACAATGATCGCGGCGCCTTCCAGTCCACCGTTGGGAACGTGCACGACGCGCGAGACCCGCAGATCCTGTGGGTTTCCGTCGACCGACAGGGACACGCTCTCGCCAATGCGCGGCACCGCCTGGAAAGTAACATTGGTGGCGTCGGGCCTGTTGTCGATGGATATGCGGCAATTGACGGTCATGGACTCTCTCCGGTGTCTGGCGATGCCCCGGTCGTCAACGCGGGGTCCATGAAATGGTTTCAGGAGGTTCGCTTCAAACACCTGCCGACCGCGGGCGAAATCACCAACTGCCCGGTAGCCCCGGCGTCCGGCCTCTGATTCAGTCGTCGGCTCTCGGAACGAAATAGCTGGTGGTGACCGCATCGCCGCCGATTCCACGCGTGACTTGAACCGAGGCATAGCCTTCCGGGGCAATCGAGCCGGTCGCCATCCGGTCGACCTGCTTGCACCGGCCGACCATTTCGCCGCTCGGCCACGGTGCCAATCTGATTTCAAGCGCCGCTTGGCACTCCGCCATCGATGAATAGACGACCGGGCGCGACTCCATGGGCCGACAGAGCGATGCGTTGCACCACAGCATGATCATCACCGCCGCGGTTGCCGGATCCATGAAACTCTCCTGTTGGCCGACGATGAACGTCCAACAGGCCGCAAGGTTTCATGCTGACGGGAGGAAGTGACCCCAATCAGATGGTCTGATTGTCGAGAAGCTCAGGCGGGAACAGGCCAGGACCGAGATCTGACGGCGCACTCACGCCTTATCAAAAGCCCGGCGGCTTCGGTCTCCGCGCCTCTGGGCAGCCAGAATTCCGGGAACATCAAAGGCCAAACGAGGACATGGTCCAAGGGTTTTGGTACCCAAGGCGCGGCTTGGCATTCGCTGCGTCGGTCGGGGTCGACGTTGCTGTTCCGGTTGCTGTGCAGTCCAATTTTGCTGCCACCGCCGCCTTGATCGACAGACCAGCGCATGCCTTCGAGGCGGTGACGGTCGCCTTCTTTTCGTGTGCCGCAGCGACATTTGAGCCGGCGAGGACAATCGCCAGGCAAATGAAAACCATCTTCATTAGATCCCCCTAGTTTAGCTTAAGCTAAATTAAAGTTAACGTAACGTTACCTGGCCGTCAATCGCGACGGAGGTCCAGGGAGGAAGCCACCTTCCTCCTGCCCGGATACCGGCCGGTTCCTGTCCCGGATCACGGCATCATTGATCGGAGAGGATCGGGAGCTACCCGACCTGGTTCCGGCTACTCGTTGGCTTGCAGCTGCCTGGTTCCCGCTCATGGGCTCGAACCACGATTCACGCCTTCAAAGGGCGCTGTCCTACCATTAGACGAAGCGGGAAAGCCGGCACGTTATGGCGCCCAGGCAGCTTGCGGTCAATTCGGGAAATTGTTGACCGGCTCTTCGCAACGATAGACCGGGCAGTCCCCGTCGCGGGACGGGACATAGGCCGACATCGGCACTTCAGGCCAGTCGCACTCGTTGCCGAACTGCCTGACATAGCGATCGTAGGTGTTGGGGCCAGTGGTCAGCACCACGGCGCGGTGGTTCTGGATCATGGCCCGGATCTGAGCGCAGCCCATGGAGCGGCTGTCGGGCCGGGCATCGGCCAGACCGGTCGCCGCGAGCACGACGGCCATGGCCATCAACAGGGTCGGAACGCGAGCGGACATGATGGTTCTCTTCGGTTTGACGGAATTGCGAACGCGGCTGGCCCGGATTCGCCGGGGAATGGCCGCATGCATTGTCGCACATAACCCCCTATCGTGTCCGTTGGTTCCGCGACGGGCCTTGCCGGGCGCGCGTTGGCGCGCCGCGCAACCAAATCAGGCGTCGCGCATTGCTGGGCATGGACGGCAGGAAACCTTACGAAACACCGCAATGGCGGCCCGGAAACGAGGGCCGCGAGGCGATGTGCTGCTCCTTCTGCGGCGGCCGCGACCATCGGTTCGAGGAATGTCCGCGAATGCCCGATCCTTTCTGGCCCGGCGAGCCCGAGGGCGAGGATATAGCGGAGGAACCAGCCGGCTGATCCGAGGTGCCCGGTGGCGGGTGGCTAACCGGCATCCGACTTGAGCCCGCCGAAGAAATCGATCAGCGCACCTGCCGTTTGCGCGGGCGCCTCCTCCGGGAAGAAATGTCCGCCCGAGATCGCGCGGCCGCGCACGTCGTCGGCCCAGTTCCGCCAGAGCGCCAACGGCCCACCTTCGCCGGCATACCATTCGGCGAGCGCGCCTTGCCCGCTCCACAAGGCCAGCACCGGGCAGGCGATGCGCCGGCCGGCGGCTTTGTCCGCCCGGTCGTGATCGCGGTCCAGCGTTGCCGCGGCCCGGTATTCCTCGCAGATCGCGTGGAGGTGGGCGGGGTCGCGCAAGGCTTCGACATAGGCCTGGCGGATGCCGGCCGGAAAGACATCGGGCGACGACCCCCAGCCACCCAACGCATTGTCGACGATGGCGTCGGCGGCGCCCGCCAGGATCTTTTCCGGCAAGGGTTCGGGCTGTGCCAGCAAGGACCACGGCCAGAAGCCGAGGGCCAGCCGCGCGTCGGCCCGATCCCAGGCGTCGGCCGTGGGGACGATGTCGAGCACGGCGAGTTTTTCGATACGGCCGGGATGGTCGAGCGCCATGCGGTAGGCGACGCGCCCGCCGCGATCATGGCCGGCGACCATGAAGCTGGTAAAGCCGAGCCTGGCCATCATCGCCACCATCTCCGATGCCATGGCCCGCTTGGCATAGGGAGCATGATCGGCGCTCGAGGCCGGGCAGGCGCTGCGCCCATAGCCACGCAGGTCGGCGCAGATGACGGTGAAACGATCGGCAAGCAGCGGCGCAATATCGCGCCACATCAGATGGGTTTGCGGAAAGCCGTGCAGCAAAAGCACCGCCGGTCCGGCACCGGCGCGGCGCACGAAGATGCCGGCGTCCTCGATGTCGACGTCTATAGGCTGGAAATGCTCGAACATGGCTGGCCTCCGGCACAGGCAACGGCTGGAGAACGGGATTGGTTGCGGCGCCTTCGCAAGCGCCGGCTTTTGCGCCGACCACGGCGATCCCGGAGGAACCACGTCCGCCGCCCCACGGGGAGGGCGACGGAAAAGCCGCCCCGGCCGCGACGGACCGGTCCCGCGCATAAGCCTCTTGCCCAATCCCTTGGGCCAACCTTTTGGGCCGGCGGACGTTGTCCCCGTGAACGGAAGGCCGCCGTGAGGCGGCTTCAACGAAGGAGGCCGAGATGAAATCCCTCGTCATTGCGTCATGCGCCGCGATGCTGGCCCTGGCACTGCCGGCAGCGGCACAGACGGCTCAGCAGTCGCCGAACCAGCAGGCCGACAAATGCCGGGCACAAACGGATCAGGGCGGCAAGCAGCAGCCCGGCAACGGCGACCTGAGCGAGAAGCTCAATGATTGCGGTGGCGTGCTGAAACCGCCGCCCACTGGCGATCAGGGCATGGCCGCGCCGGCGCCCGACGAAGGCAAGACGCCGGTCATCAAGCCGGGCGAAGTGCCGCCCCAGCCGCCAAAGCAGTAGAGATCGTCCGGCAGCATTGTCATGACGGCGGAGGAACTTCGCGGATCAGGAAACGTTTCTGTGGCAAAACCGGATCTGGAAGGATGGAGCTGTGAGAGATGTTGCCAGTACCGCCGCGTTGCTTGCCTCTATTGCCATCGTCATCGTCCTGATGCTGATGGCGCCGAAGAGCTTCGGCTTCGAGGCCGCCCACCCGATCGTGGACGGCGATCTGCCAGTGGAATGACCCGAAAGCGGTTCCGCAACAAGAAAGCAGGCGAGTTCGCCTGCTTTTCGCTTGCATGGTGCCTTGACTTACCTGACCAGAAGGCCGGCGTGATCGCAGAGCGCGGTGAAGGCCTCCTGCGCCTGTGCCGCGCCCTCATTGTTGGCCAGGGCCGACTCGATCTTTTCGCGCGCGGTCTGGTAGAAGGGGCCGCGCCTGGCTTGTGGCCAGTCGATCAGGATTTCACTGGCGTCCTGAAGCGTGGCCACCTCGCGGATCGTGTCCGAGCCATGGGGCTTGACCCGCAGCGCTGTCGACAGCATCAAACCGGCCATTGGTTTCTCCCGCTACTGGGTCCTCATTGCAGGATGCGCGCCTCGCGCGCGGCGTCGATCATCGCCCGCATCGCCTTTTCCGCCGGCGTCCAGCCGTCCAGCGCATCGCGGCAGCTGCGCAGTGCCGCGCGGTATCGACGGCCTTGGCCGGCCGGCCAGTCGCCAAGGCATTCCAGCCCCTCCCAGGCGCTGCGCACCACGCGCTCCCGCTCGGGAGCGAATTTCAGGCGGATCGGTCGGGGAAACATCTTGTCGTTCAACGGTCGTCTCCATGAATCATGCACATCGGCCGACATGCACCGAGGAAGCGCCGGATAACGTCGACGACAGGGGAGGGTTCCAAGCCCGGACAATCAATTTTTAACCATGCTTTCAGTCGCGCGCGACGGCGTCCGAAGAGGGCTTGGCCGCCGGCAGATCGACATCCTGTGCTTGCGGCCGGTCATGTTCGAACTGCTCGGCGTCGGGCAAGGCATGCAGCCAGGTCTCGCGCCGGCCGGTCCACAATTCATATTGCGGTGCCAAATCCGTCGGTGCGACGTCGAGGCTGCCGAGCATCACCTCGGCCTCGTTGTCGTCGACCCAGGCGACGCGGCTGCCGCAGGTCGGGCAGAAGCTGCGTGTGCCGTAGCTGGCGACCTCGCCCGATGTCTCGAACGCATCGCGCGGCCAGATGGCAAAGGCCGAATAGACCGAACCACCCGCCTTGCGGCAATCCTTGCAATGGCAAAGGCCAACCCGCGACGGCTGGCCGTTGACGACGAAATGCACGCCACCGCACAGGCAACTGCCGGTCCTGCGTGTTGTGTCGGACATGGTTGCGCCCTCCGTTTCGCCAGCCTGGCTTTGCCTGCCATAGGGCTGCTCCAGCCATGGCCGGCTCCGTCAGTTTGGCATGCCGCGGGCCGGGCGGGACAGATGCTCGTCTGCCATTTCGTTGGCCAGGATGAGAAACCGGGAAAAAGACATCCTGTTCACCGTACCGCCGAGCCCGGTTGACGCGGCCCGCAGCATTCTTCAACGCCATGCCGGCGAATTGGTTGCCGCCTTGCGGCCGCTCCTTCTATCCGCGGGCGGCCATGTGGTTGTCGAGCTTCTTGCGCGAGGGTCCGTAGCGCTTGATGATGGTCTGGGCCTCGCTCTGCGGAATGCCGTATTTGCGCGCGAAGGCCGCGACCTCGTAAGTTTCCTCGCTCGAGACCAGCTTGCGGTCCTGTTTGGTCTTGGATTTGTCGTCAGGCATGTCGGGCCTCACTTTCTGTAAGCCGCATGGTCGCGCGGACGCCTATATGTCGCGGTCACACATAACACGGATCGGCGATGCTGGTTCCATCGCGGAGCAACGCCAGTTCAGCCTAGGCCGATGAAGAGGTCGGGCCGGTGCTGTCGGTGTCGCTGCATTGGGCGCAGCGCGCGCTGGCGCCGGGACAGCCGCGGCGATGCGTGCCGGCGGGGCAGCAAAGGCCGCTGGAACTCGTCCAGCGCGGGCATTGGAAAACCTGTCCAGTGCCGCCGCAGCCTTCGCACTCCAGAACCGGTGTCCGGACCAGATAGGACTTCGTCCCCAGCCTGACGCTTGCGCCCAAAACC